>NZ_JBHJYK010000005.1:0-461446 GCF_042269865.1 Streptomyces sp. NPDC055966 | reverse complement strand
AGGAGAGAGAAGATCGTGCCGGCGGGCACCCGGAGGTCGATGCCGTCGAGGACGGTCTTGTCCCCGTAGGACTTGCGCAGCCCGTGCGCCGCGATCGCGAGTTCGTGGTCCTTCGTCATGCCGCAGAGCGTGCGGCCGAGGCGGTTCAGCGCGGTTTCAGCGCGGCTTCAGCGCGGTTTCAGCCGAGGGAGGGAGACCATGCACCACGCACAGGCGGGTCGTGGCTACTTGAGGGCAGCGGCGGCGAGGCGCAATTCGCGGAAGGCCTGGTCGATTTGGTCGTGGAGGGGGACCGAGGGGTCCTGCATCCAGCGGTGGGTGGCGATGGCGAAGGTGTCCATGCCGACCTGGGCGCACAGCGGCGCGATCCGGGCGTCGACGCCGCGGGCCCGCAGGGCGTCGGTCAGCGCGGTGATCAACAGGGCCCGCTTGGCCAGGGCGCGTTCCTGGAGGGCCGGGGTTTGGGCTACGAGGCGGGCACCGGGCTCGGTGACCGGGCGGTTGCGTTCGAGGAGGGGCACCGACTCGTGGAAGGCGGCGCGCAGGGTCGGCAGCGGTTTCGTGCCGGGCGGGACGTCGGCGACAGCCTGGACGAGCAGGTCGCGGAACTCGCCCTCGCGGTCGAAGAACATCTCGCGCTTGTCGGCGAAGTGGCGGAAGAAGGTGCGTTCGGTGACACCGGCGCGTGCGGCGATGGCCTCGACCGGCGTCTGGTCGAAGCCGCGCTCGGTGAACAGCTCAAGAGCAGCCGTCAGGAGCCGCTGACGCACCGCTTCCCCACTTCTCGGCATGCGCCAACCGTAGCACGTTGCGTCAGTGACTGACTCGGCGTAGCGTCAGCTACTGACAGTTTTTGAGTCAGTCACTGACGCATGTTTGGAGGTCGCTCACATGGAACGACGCTTCGACGGCAAGACGGTGATCGTCACCGGTGCGAGTTCCGGGATCGGGGTGGGCATTGCCCGGCGATTCGCCGCGGAGGGTGCGAACGTCGTGCTCGCGGCGCGCCGGAAGGACCGGTTGGAGGCGCTCGCGACCGAACTCGGGTCGGACCGGACGCTGGCGGTGGCCACCGACGTCACCAGGCAGCAGGAGGTACGGGCGATGGTCGACGCCGGCGTGGCCCGGTTCGGCGGCGTCGACGTGCTGGTGTCCAACGCCGGGGTAGGGCTCGGCAAGGAGTTCGAGGAGACCACGCTCGCCGACTGGCGGCTGGTCATGAGTACCGATGTGGACAGCTGCTTCTTCGGGGCGCAGGCGGCGTTGCCGTACCTGAAGCGGAGCCGTGGCAGCATCGTGCAGATCGCCTCGGCGTCCGGGCTGGGCGGCGACCGGATGCTCACCGCCTACAACGCCGCCAAGGGCGCGGTCGTGAACTTGACCCGCGGGCTCGCCTTCGACCTCGGTCAGTTCGGCGTCCGCGTCAACACGGTCGCCCCGGCCTTGACGGTCGGTGCGGAACACGCCGATCACCCCATGGCGGCAGGACTGATCGAACGGTTCAACCAGCGCCGGGCGCTGACCGGTTGCAGCACCCCGGCCGACATCGCCGGCGCGGTCACGTTCCTCGCCTCCGACGACGCCCGCTTCATCACCGGAACCATCCTGCCCGTCGACGGCGGCATCACCGCCGGCAGCGGCCAGCCCCCCTTGTTCTGATTCGGGAAGGGAAAGAGACGATGGACTACGACATCGACCCCGGGCTCGCAGCCGCACTGGCCGCCCTGCCCAAGGGCCCGAACGGCTCGCTGATCGACTTTTCCGACATCCCCGCTTTCCGTGAACGGATGCGGGCGGCCGGCGCACAGTTCCCCGCGCCCGCTCCGGATCCGCGCGTCAAGATCGAGACGCTCGGCATCCGGCGCGAGGACGGGAGCCTGCTCGACGTGGTGATGTTCCACCCCGGCGGCGCCGACCAGCCCCGGCCGGCCCTGGTCTACTTCCACGCCGGCGGGCAGGTGCTCGGCAGCGCCCACGACCGCGCGGCCTGGGCGTACGGCGCGACCATGGCCCTGCGGCTCGATGTCGTGCTGGCCGTGGTCGACTACCGGCTGGCGCCGGAGACCCCGGCGCCGGGCGCCGCCGAGGACGGCTACCTGGCGTACACGTACCTCACCGAGCACGCCGCCGAGAACGGGATCGACCCGGCCCGGATCGGACTCGCCGGCGCGAGCGGCGGCGGGGCGCCCGCCACGGCCACCGCGCTCATGGTCCGCGACCGCGGTGACCGCCGTCCGCGGCTGCTGTCGCTGAACTACCCGATGCTCGACGACCGCCACGAGACCCGGTCCAGCCACGAGATCGTCGACCTCGGCATCTGTGATCGCAGGGAGAGCCTGTACGCCTGGGCCGCCGTGCTGGGTGACCGGATGGGAGCCCCGGACGTGCACCCGTACTCCGCGCCCGGCCGCGCCACCGACGTGGCCGGCCTGCCGGACACCTTCATCGCCGTCGCCCAGTTCGACGTCTTCCGCGACGAGAACATCGACTTCGCGCAACGGTTGATCGCCGCCGGTGTCCCGGTCGACCTGCATGTCTACGCCCACGCCTGCCACGCGTGGGACGTGTTCGCGCCGCAGTCGGCCCTCACCAGGACCTTCGAACAGACCTGGCACGACTACCTGCGCCGCCACCTCCACGGACAGCGGACGCCTCTTCGCGACGCCACCGCCCGCGATGAGACGACGAGTCACATTGCCGAACCGTAATCCACGCAGTGCTACCACGAGTAACTTACTCGTGCGTAAGGTTCTGGCGAACCACTCCCCAGTGGCGTGAGCCGGCCCGTGGGACGGCCCTGCTCACCTGCCGTGCTCACCTGTGCACCTCTCTACCGGCCGCATCACAGGAGGTTCGCCATGCCCCCACGCAAACGGCTCCTGGCGGCAGCGGTCACCGCTGCCGCCTGCCTCGGCGCCCAGGCCCTCTCGCACACCACTGCCTCGGCGGCGGACGATGTCGTCTCCCGAGGCGTCACCATCCCTGCCTTCTACAACCCGCCCGCCGCATTGCCCGCGGCCAACGGTAGCCTCGTCCGCTCCGCGCCTCTCCCGCTCGCCCTCGGCCTGCCGGGCCTCGACGGACCGCTCCCCGGACGCGCGACCCGCCTGATGTACAGGTCGACCGACTCGGGCGGGCAACCGGTGGCGGTCACCGGCGCCTACATCGAACCGTCCGCCGCCTGGAAGGGCGGCGGACCACGGCCCCTGGTCGCGCTGGCACCCGGCACCATGGGCCAGGGCGACCAGTGCGCCGCCTCCCTGGGGCTGGAGCACCCGCTGACGTTCAACGGCCGTACGACATCGGTCGGTTACGAGGATCTGGCGATCTACCGCCTCCTCGCGAAGGGCGTCGCCGTGGTCGTCACGGACTACGTCGGTCTCGGTGCGACCGACCGGCTGCACACCTACGTCAACCGCGTCGACGAAGGGCACGCGGTACTCGACGCCGTCCGCGCGGCCCGCTCGGTGCCCGGGGCCACCGTCACCCATGACTCCCGGGTGGGGCTGTTCGGCTACAGCCAGGGCGGCGGCGCCACCGCCTCCGCCGCCGAACTCCAGGCCTCCTACGCCCCCGACGTCACACTCTCCGGCACCTACGCGGGCGCGCCGCCCGCGGATCTGACCGCGGTCACCAAAGCCATCGACGGCAGCGAGCTGGCCGGTGCGCTGGGCTGGTCCCTGAACGGCTTCCTCCAGTCCGATCCCCAGCTCAGGCCCATCGCCGAAGCACACCTCAACACCGCTGGCAAGGCCGCCCTCGCCGATCTGTCGACCATGTGCGTCGGGGACGCCGTCTTCGGCTACGGGTACGCGAAGAGCACCGCGTGGACGACCGACGGACGGTCCATCAGCGACATCATCGCCGCCACTCCCGCGCTTCAGCGGTTCCTGGACCACCAGCGCATCGGCACACTGAAGCCGTCCGGGCCCGTCCGCGTCGCGACAGGCGTCAGCGACAACCTCGTCCCGCACGCCCAGGCACGTCAACTCGCCGTCGACTGGTGCCGCAAGGGCGCCGACATCACGTACAAGCCCGTCGTACTCCCCGACGTCGGCAGCGCCCTGCTCAACCACTTCGCCCCGCTTCTCACCGACCAGGGCGACGCCATCGGCTGGCTGACCGACCGACTCTCCGGCAAGCCGGCCCCCTCCACCTGCTCGACCCTGCCCGCCCAGCCCTGACCGGCGAGGAGGTCGGCGGACACCGACAGTCTTATCGGGGTGCTTGGCCCTTGCCGTCGCCGACGGGGCCTGGCGCCTTCCCTGTCGCATCTGCCCGTGCTCGACGGGCTGCTCCCTCTGCTGCCTGCGGCCTGTGGCCTGCGCGCTGTTGGGCGACTGTCCGCGCGTCGAGGACGGCAGACGCAGGGCGGCCGCGGAGTGGGTGCGCCAGTCCGAACGGCTCGACCTCGCCCGGGACCCGCACGACCACGTGGCCCACCACGTCACCGCCGTCGCCGTCCAGGCCCGGGCCGGGCAGCGATCGAGAACCTCGTCCACCGCTTCTCCACCCGGGGCAACGCGCCCGGCCGAACACCGAGCACGGCATGGACAGCGCCGCCTGGCCCCCGCGGTTGGCCAGGTCCGTGGAGCGGGTCGTCCAGGAGGGCCTCACCAATGTCCGCAAGCAGCGCGGCTGGTTGTTGGGAACTGGCTCCCTCATCTCCCCGTCGGTCACCGTCCGGCTGCTGGAGCACGGGATCATGGACTGAACCAAGCCGACGAGGCTTGAGCCGGCCGGAGTTCTTCGCCGACACAGACATGAACGCGGACGTGGACCGGATCGCGCGCCCGGCCTCGGATTACGCCCCTTGACACATCGCCACATTGACACATCGCACGCGAGGAGCAGCCCGCATGAAGACCCAGGACGACCACCTTGAGGAGCTCTATGGGCTCCCCGCTTTCACCTTTCCCCTGCCCGGCGAGACGACAAGGCTGCCTGAGCCCGGCACCGTGGCCTGGCGGATCGGCCACGAGCGGTGGACAACCAGCGAGCCGTGGGGGGACGAATTCGCCCGCTTCTGCGCCGAAGTCGACCTCGTACGGGTCCGTGCTCTGATCATCGGCATCTGGGACGACGTGGAGGACACCGATCCCTCCGAGGTCATCGAAGCGCTGCTGGCCGTGCGCGACCGGCTGCCCGCGCTGCGGTCGTTGTTCCTCGGGGACATCACCGACAAGGAGTGCAAGCTCTCCCGGATCAGCCAGACCGACGTCACACCGCTGCTGGCAGCCTTCCCCGCGCTGGAGGAGTTCGGCGTGCGCGCGGGAGAGGGCACCGGCATGGGCGAAACCTTGAGGCTGAAGTTCCCCGCCCTGCGCCACGAGTCGCTGCGCAGGCTGGTCGTGGAGAGCAGCGGCCTGCCGGCCGACGTCGTGCGCGGTGTCGGGGCGAGCGAACTGCCCACGCTGGAGCACCTCGAACTGTGGCTGGGCAGCTCGGACGACGGCGCGGACTGTACGGCGGCCGACCTGGAGCCGATTCTGTCCGGCGCCCGGTTGCCCCGGCTACGGCACCTGGCCCTGCGCAACAGCGAGATCCAGGACGAGGTCGCCGCCGCCGTGGCATCCGCCCCGGTGGTCGGACAGCTTGAGGTGCTCGACCTGTCCATGGGCGTCCTGAGCGACGACGGCGCGGCCGCACTCCTCGACGGCCGGCCGCTGACCCACCTCAGGAAGCTGGACCTGCACCATCACTTCCTCAGCGAGCCCCTCCAACAGCGCATACGCCAAGCGCTCGCACCCGCGGGCGTCGAGGTGGACCTCGACCAGGACTGCGTCCTGGACATCAACGGCCTTCGTCTGCCCGACACACGTTACGACCTCTGCGAGCCTGACATCTGCGTCGGACCAGTCAGCTACTGAGAGGGCGTTCGAAGCCGGCAGTTCGCCACTCATGCCCTGAGGGGATGCATCACGATTGGTCTTGGGGCGGGCTGGTCTGAGGGTTCGGCGGGATGGTGGCTCGGCACTCGCTGGTCCGCCGTTACTCGTACCGGTACTTCAGCGAGTCCGCCTCCGCCTGCTCGATGTCAGCGATCGTCAGCTCCGGCATCCGCAGCTGGGCCAGCGTCACCTCGGCCGAGGTCGGCTGGGCGTCCGCCGGCAACCACTGCTCCGGCTTCCAGGCCCCGCTGCGCAGGAGCGACTTGGGACAGTGCGGGTAGACCTCCTCGATCCCCAGCACCAGCGCACTGGCCGGCGGCTTGCCCACGGCAGTCAGCTGCGACAGCAGATCCGGGCGCGTGGACACGCAGGCCCGGCCGTTCACCCTGAGCGTCGTGGTGCGCCCCGGGATGACGAACAACAACCCGGCCCGGCCGGTGGCGACGACGTTCTGCAGGGTGTCCAGACGCTTGTTGCCGGTCGCGTCCGGTATCGCCAGCGTCCGTGCGTCCAGGACGGCGACGAACCCGGCGGGGCCGCCGCGCGGGGAGACGTCACAGTTGCCCTCGGCGTCCGCGCTGGCGACCAGGACCAGCGATGAGCATCCGATCAACCGCCGGGTCTCGTCGGTGAGTTCCGTCATCTGCTTGCGCACGGCCGCGTCGCTGGGGAGTTCGTAGACCTGGCGCAGCGCCGACTGGTCGGACACGGCGTCGGGACGGAGCGAGTCGAAGGCACTGCTGGCAAGGTGTGTCGTCATGCCCCCGACCCTAATGGGCCGGGCGAGTTGGTCGCAGACGTCGCCCCGCGTCGGCGGGCAGCCTGTGCGTCCGGGCGCCATGAGCGACGCGAAGGCGACCGCCGGCGGGAGGCGGGGCCGGGCTGGGGCGAGCCGGGCCTCTGTACGAACTGGTCTTCACCGACCGGCTCCTGGTGACACAGGTCCATCTGCGGACTGGGCTCTCCCGTGAGCGTCGGGCGCGCTCCACAAGGTGGGGCCCCTCCACGATCGGCCGGGCGATCTGGGAGATCCGCATCCGCCCACTGCCGGTGGAGGGGCATCGCTGTCCGGGACCCAGCACCCAGGTCGGATGGACGACCGGACCGCCGTACGCGCCGAGGGCATCGCCGAGCAGTTCCACCGGCGCCCCGGGGTGAAGGCCGAGGTCGACACGGAGTGCATACCGCGTCCCTGCTCACGCGCGTCACCCGCGTCACCCGCAACGTCGCCCCCGACGCTCCTTCTCCGCGCCGCACTGCTGTCCGTCAACGCCCGCGAACGTCGGTCAGGCACTGGTCTGGGTGGTGGAAGTCTTCTGTGCTCGACGGTGTCTGGGCGGGCGGAAGCGTCTTCGCTGGGTGAAGCTGAATGCGTGAGCATCAGGAACGGGCGCCCGGCAAGTACCGAACAGATCCATGCAGCGCTGGCTGCGCTGGGGGCTGAGCCGCCGGCAGATACCGAGAAGCGGCCCGAGGGGCCACAGGAAGATGACCGCCTGCGGCTGCTTGGCAGTCTTCTGGCGAAGACGGAGCTTGAGATCACCGCCGCGACCCGGCTGACCGAGGAAGAGGAGATCGAGGACGTCCTTGAGACGTTGCTCGGCTGGGGAGACCAAGTGGGAGCGGATCCCGGTCTGGAGGTCAACGTCGTGACGAACCGGCTGCAGCGCACCGCGGTGCAGATCTCCCAGCCCGAGGCGGAGGAGCTGCCTCCCGGCCGGGAAGCCGCCTTCGCCGCCGTAATGACAGCGGTGTACACGCTCGGCGCCCAGCTGCACGCGGAACGCGGCGACACAGAGGGAACCCGGCGCGCTCTGAGCGGGGCGGAAGAAGCCCTCATCGACATCCTGCAAGGCATGCACGACCTGCGCGTCGCCATCGGGGACGCGGCCGGCCCCGAGGACGAAGCCGCCGACGGCTGAATCCTCGGTCGAGGAAGAGGAGTTGTCCACTCGACGGCCACGAACACACCCGGCATTTCTGCTGCCCCGTGATGGTGAGGATGCTGTGGAGGACGGGAAACGGGCTTCCGGGCTCCCGGAAGCCTCTCTACCCTCCCGGAATCATGGCAACCGACCACGCGCAGCAGCCCCAGCCGACCGCCGGACATTCCCGCAGACGCTTCCTCACGGTCGCCGGCGGCGCGGTGGGCGCTGTCGGTGCGACCGCGTTACGACCCGCAGCGCGAGCAGCCGCGGCCACGCCCTCCCGCCGAAGCGTCGCCGTCCTCGGCGGCGGCGTCTCCGGGCTCAGCGCCGCCCACGAACTCGCCGAACGCGGATACGCCGTCACCGTCTACGAGTACCACGACATCCTCGGCGGCAAGGCCCGCTCGATGGACGTCCCCGGCACGGCCGCCGGCGGCCGCAAGCCGCTGCCCGGCGAACACGGCTTCCGCTTCTTCCCCGGCTTCTACCGGAACCTGCCGGACACGATGCGCCGCATCCCCTTCCCCGGCAACGCCGCCGGAGTCCACGGCAACCTCCGCAACGCCACCGAGGAGTTGTTCGCCCGCGGATCGGGCCGCCCCGACCTGCACTTCCCGCTGCGCCGGATCACGACCCCGCCGGCGCCCGGCGACATCACCCCGTCCTGGATCCGCGACCAGATCCTGTCCGTCCTGGACGTGGGCACCCGCCTGCCCGCCCACGAGGTCGCCTACTTCGCCGACCGTCTCCTCGTCCACCTCACCAGTTGCGACGCGCGCCGCGAGGACCAGTGGGAGAAGGTCGCCTGGTGGGACTTCATCCGCGCGGGAGAGATGAGCAGGGAGTACCAGACTCTCCTCGGCATCGGGCAGACCCGCAACCTCGTCGCCACCCGCGCCGAGGTGGCGTCGACCAGGACCGTCGGCCGCGTCATCATCGAGGCCCTGATCCTGTGGGGCCTGCTCGGTCGCGGGATGGACGGTGACGCCGACATCGACCGCGTCCTGAACGCTCCCACCAGCGAGGCCTGGATCGACCCCTGGGAGGCGCATCTGCGGTCGCTCGGCGTCGACTTCGTGACCGGAACGCAAGTGCTGGAGGTCGGGTACCAGGGCGGGCGGGTGACCGGCGTCCGCGTCGCGGCCCGTGCCGGCGGCCACGAGCGCACGGTCACCGCCGACCACTACGTCTCCGCCATGCCCGTCGAACACGCCCGCGCCACCTGGGGCGGGCCTCTGCGCGCCGCCGACCCGCAGCTCGGTCGGTGCGACGCGCTGAAGACGGACTGGATGACCGGCGTGATGTTCTACCTGCGCACGCCCACTCCCGTCGTGCACGGCCACATCAACTGCCTCGACTCACCCTGGTCGGTGACAGCCGTCGGCCAGGCGCAGTTCTGGGACGTGCGGGACTTCTCCCGCGACTACGGCGACGGGCGGGCCCACGACTGCCTCTCCGCGATCATCTCGGAGTGGGACAAGCCCGGCATCCTGTACGGCAAGACGGCCAAGGAGTGCACCCGGGACGAGATCGTGGCCGAACTGTGGGCGCAGCTGAAGGACGGGCTGAACGACACGGGCAAGACCACGCTCAGGGACGAGGACCGCCTCGGCTGGTTCATGGACCCGGCGGTGACGGGCCTGGGCGGCCCCGACCCGCACAACCGCGAACAGCTCCTCATCCACCCGACGGGCACGCTCTACCATCGTCCCTCGGCGCGAACGGCGATCCCGAACTTCTTCCTCGCGGGCGACTACGTCCGCACCGATGTCGACCTCGCGACCATGGAAGGGGCCAACGAGTCCGCACGGCGAGCCGTCAACGCCCTGCTCGACGCGGACCGTTCGGACGCCGAGCGGTGCCGTGTGTGGGAGCTGTACCGACCGCCGGAGATGGAGCCCCTCAAGCGGATCGACGAGGTGCGCTACAGGCTGGGTCTGCCCAACACCTTCGACCTGGGATGATCCGGAAGGGCCACTGCTCCGGCACGAGCGGAGGGAGGACTTTCACCGCGAGGCGGACGACCTGATCGCGCCGGTCGCCCCCCTGTGTCCCAGCTCCTGTGAGGCGTCGGGGGGAGTCGCGTACAGTGCGGTGTCGAGGGCCTGACGGTCCGGGTTCGCAGCCCGACCCGCGCGGTCCTCTCGTCTTGCCCGCCGCCGGGCCGGAAGGAACGGGCTCCGCGGCCGTCCCTCCGGAAGGAAAGCGCATGGCACTGCAGGTTCTGCGGGCGCAGGACAGAACTCCCGCGCCGTGGAAGAACGGCGGAGGTGTCACCTCCGAGGTCGCCGCCCGCCCGGAGGGAGCGCGGACCGACGATTTCGTCTGGCGGGTCAGCATTGCCGATGTCGCGCAGAGCGGACCGTTCTCGGTCTTCGACGGCGTGGACAGGATCATCACCGTCGTCGACGGACCCGGTATGGCCCTGACGGTCGACGGCGCCCGGCATGTAGTGGCCGTCCCGTACGAGCCGTTCGCCTTCGCCGGTGACTCCGACACGCGCTGCGAGCTGCTCGGCGGCCCGATCGTCGACTTCAACGTCATGGTGCGGCGCGCCGATGCGTCGGCGCGGGTCCGGATCGTGCGCGACCGCGTCGCGGTGCGCCCGGCAGCCGGAACGTGCGTGCTCGCAGTGGTCCTCCAAGGTGCGGCCACCCTCGGACGCAAGCCCGTACGCCTCGACCGCCTGGATGCCGCACTGTTCGCCCCGGGGGACGCCGACGCCATCGACGTCGACGGGGTTCTCGCACTGGTCACTGTCGCCGGACGCGACTCGGACTGACCCGGCGCCTCTTCGCCATCTCGAACACCGCTGCCTGCACCGGCCCCGGTCGATACCGCACAGTCCGGACGAGCCCGATCCGGCTCGGTGAAGCGGGGTGCACCCGCCGATGAGGGTCGACGACCAGGGCCTGGCGCCCGGCGGGGCGGAGGTCGGCGCGGCCCGCGATCCTCCGCCCAGGCCGGATCGTCGTAGCGCGCACACGACCGCGCCGCCTCCGGCCCCCTCGTCCGGGTCCGCCGACAGCGCGGCCCGCTGGTCGCCGGACATCCGGCCCCAGCCGAAGACTCCGTGTCGGCGTGCCACACGATGACCTTGGAAGCCGCTGCCCTTCGGCTCTCGAAGGATGCGCTTCGAGCGTTCGCCGGCGGCAGGGCTCGGACGGAATACGTGCGGATCCCTGCTGGTTGGCTCGGCGTGGCTACTTTAGGACTCATCGGCAGCGGACGGGTCGGCACCACGCTCGCGCGACTGGCCGTGCACAGCGGACTCGACATCGTGCTCAGCAACTCGCGCGGCCCCGAGACGCTGGCCGGTCTGGTCGCGGAACTTGGTCCCCGGGCTCGGGCGGCGACCGCGGCGGAGGCCGCGGCGGCGGGCGACTGGGTGGTCGTGAGCGTGCCGTTCACAGCGTACGGCTCCTTGCCGCGCCGGCCTCTGGCGAGCAAGACGGTCATCGACACCAGCAACTACTCTCCGCAGCGCGACGGCAGGGTCGAGGCCCTGGACAACGGCTCGACCACGAGCAGCGAGCTGCTCCAGCAGTACCTCGGTGAATCGGCGTATGTCGTCAAGGCGTTCAACAACATCCACCACACACACCTCGCCGTCCTGAACAGGCCGGCAGGGGCCGAGGACCGCACCGCGCTCCCCATCGCCGGAGACAACACCGAGGCGAAACGACACGCGACCGCACTGCTCGACACCCTCGGATACGACGCCGTCGATGCGGGATCACTCCCGCAGGGCAGGCTGTTCGCGCCGGGCACGCCCGCATACGGCGCCCCGTACACGGAGCTGCCCAGCGAGTCGTTCGGCTCCCTGGCGGCCGGCGCCGCCCCAGCCGGGTTCCTCTCGCTCAAAGCAGGCCCGGCTTCGGCAGCCGAGGTACGAGCGCTCCTGGCGAAGGCGTAGTTCTCGATGGTGGCGTTGCCGCAGCTGACGTCGGCGAGGTCGAAGAGCGAGCCGAGGTCGCGTTCGACGACCTGCGGGTAGGACGGATCGGTGCGCTCGCAGCCGTCACGGAGTGAGACTGGCCCGGACGAGACGGAAGGCGACCGCCGGTTCCGCAGCGCGGGTGACCGTCCTGCCAACGACGACATGCGAGGCCCCAGCGGTAATCGCCGCATGCGGTGTCCCGGGGCGGGCGTGCTCGGCCGGGGATTCGCCGGGCAGCGCGACTCCCGGAGTGACGATCAGGGCATCGGGACCCAGGGTGCTGCGCAAGGCCGCGACGTCCCTCGGCGAGGCAATCACGCCATGGCAGCCGGCCTTCTGCGCCAGACGGGCCAGCCGGAGCACCTGCTGGTCCACCCCGTCTCTGACGCCGATGTCGACAAGATCCGTGTCAGTCATACTCGTGACCACGGTCAGGGCGAGGACGCGCAGTTGAGGGAAGTCTCGGGCGGCCTCGACCGCGGCTGACACGATGCCTCTGCCGCCCATGCCGTGCACGGTGACCATGGACACGCCCAGTGCCCCCGCGGCGCGAACCGCGCCGGCAACCGAGTTCGGGATCTCGAAGAGCTTGAGGTCCAGGAAGACCTCCTTGCCCTGGTCGACAAGGCTCTTGATGACGTCCGGCCCGGCAGCGGTGAGCAGTTCCAGGCCGACTTTGTAGAAACGGCATTCGTCGCCCAGCCGCTCAACGACGGCGTCGGCGGTTGCGCGATTGTCGCAATCCAAGGCGACGATGATCTGGCGGGTCGCATCCACGGCGTCATTGTGCCGCCACCCCCACCGCAGCCTGTCGCACCACCGACGCCACCGAAACCGTGTGGCTGGTGCGGTGAGTCTGCCGGTACCGTCGGCTTCCCGGCCGGCCGCACCGGTGCCGGTCACATCCAAAGAGCGATACCCGCGACCTTCCAGCGAGCTACGACGACCCTGTGGCGTCCCACCGGCCCGAAGGAACTGGCGCTGGTGTGCGAACTGGGCTGGCGTGCCTGGCCTCCCCGGCTGCCGGAGCAGCCGATCTTCTACCCGGTCCTCAACGAGGACTATGCCATCAAGATCGCCCGGGTCGGCTCCGCCTGCGCCCCGGCCCGAGCCGCTCGACGTGCCGGGTGTCTGCAGCTGCGTCATCCGACGGCCACGGGTGCGAGGCCGAGGTCGGCGAGTGCCGCCGTACCGGCGGCGGCATGGCCGCTCCCGGCGAGCAGCAGGGTGCGGGCCGATTGGTAGCGGCAGCCCGCCGCGTCGAACGCCCTTGCGGCGGCGAGCTGTCGTGTCAGGTCGTCGTCCAGCAGTGCCTGCGCCCGGTCCAGTGGGGCGGTGGCGACGGGGTTGCCGGCGACCACGCTCCGGGCGGCGTCGACCCGGGCCCGGGCGTCGGGGTGCCCGGCGAGTACCGACGCCTCCGCCCGGAGCGCGACGTACCAGTGCAGCCAGACCCAGCAGGCCCACTTCCACACCTGTTCCGGCTCCGGTGCCAGCCTCCCCAGGGCCGCGTCGGCGTCCTCGTGGTGGAGCAGGACCAGGGCGTCGAAGACCGCGCCGTGGCCATGACGGTGGTGCAGCACGGGGCCCGCCCGGTCCGCGATCGCGAGCCAGGTCGCCCGTGCGTCGTGGTCGCCGCGCAGGCCGTGGATCATGGCGACCGACGCGGCGGCGGGGCCGAGCACGAACGACCGCTGCCGACCGCTGTGTTCCCACGCGTCGAGGAACGTCGCGCTGTCCGTGAGCACCTGGTCGCCCTGGCCTGCGAGCGCCTCCGTGACCAGGAGCCAGGACGTGGCGTGGTGACCGGCCTCGGCCAGCAGCGGATGCTCGGCGAGCTGCCTGCTCCACCCGCGGGCCTGGCGGAGCTCCCCCACGCCGAGGACGTTCCCGGCGGCCATCGCGAGGGCGTCCGCCAACTCGTGCGTACGGGCCGGGGTGCGCGGTACCGGAGCCAGGATGTCGATGCGACGCCGGGCGGCAGCTGCGGCGCCGAAGGGGTCTCCGGCCAGGCATGGCGCGAGGCGAACGAACTCCGCGAACGCGAGCTGATGCGCGACGGGCGCTGGCTGGTGTCACGCTCAGCAGACATCTGAACGCGCAGGCAGCAGCACCGAGCGTCAGGCGTCGGCCGGAGGCGTGAAGTCCAGCGGCGGGTTCAGCCTGGCGAAGCCCTCCTGGCGTTCGTAGGGGAAGTACGGATACGGCGCCGGCTTGCCGCTCGCCGCGTCGAGTCGTGCCACCTGGTCGGCCGTCAGGGACCAGCCGACGGCGCCGAGGTTCTGGCGGAGCTGTTCCTCGTTGCGGGCGCCGATGATGACGGAGGACACGGTCGGCCGTCGCAGCAGCCAGTTGATGGCGATCTGCGGGACGGCCCTGCCGGTCTCCTGCGCGATCTCGTCGAGCGCGTCGATCACGCGGTAGAGATGCTCGTCGTCGACCGGCGGACCGTAGGCGGCGGTGTCGTGCAGGCGGCTGTCGGCGGGCAGCGGTCGGCCGCGGCGGATCCTGCCGGTCAGCCGTCCCCAGCCGAGCGGGCTCCACACGAGTGCTCCGAGGCCCTGGTCGAGTCCGAGGGGCATCAGTTCCCACTCGTAGTCGCGGCCGACGAGGGAGTAGTAGACCTGCTGCGCGACGTAGCGCGGTCGGCCGTACCGCTCCGCGACCGCGAGGGACTTCATCGTCTGCCAGCCGGAGAAGTTGGAGACTCCCAGGTAGCGGACCTTCCCCGCGCGGACGAGGTCGTCGAGCGTGGACAGGACCTCCTCGATCGGGGTGCCGGCGTCGAAGGCGTGCAGCTGGAACAGGTCGATGTGGTCGGTACCGAGCCTGCGCAGCGCGTCCTCGCACGCGGTGATCAGCCGCGACCGGGACGAGCCCGCGTCGCCCGGCCCGTCGCCCATCGGGAGGCTGGTCTTGGTGGACACGAGCACCTGGTCCCGGCGGCCCTTGATCGCCTCGCCCAGGACTTCCTCGGACGCGCCGCCGGAGTAGACGTCGGCGGTGTCGAACATCGTGATCCCGGCATCCAGGCAGATGTCCACGAGCCGGCGTGCCTCGCGGGCATCGGTGGTGCCCCAGGCGCCGAACACCGGTCCCTTGCCGCCGAAGGTGCCGGCGCCGAAGCTCAGCGCGGGGACCTTCAGCCCGGACGCGCCCAATCGCCTGTATTCCATGGCTGCTCCCCCACTCTCCTCGGCCCGTCCAACTAATGGGTCACGAGTTCCATTAGGATGTGCCCCCAACGTAGCACGCGAAGACGACTAACGAAACCGGAGTCCCGTTATGGATTCGATGGATGGCGATCCGACGTCCTCCGAGCCGGGTACGGTCCGGCCCGGCGGACGTACGGCGCGGGTGCGGGCGGCGGTGCTCCGGGCGGCCGGGGACACCCTGGCCGAGCAGGGCTTCGCCCACCTGGACCTCGCGGAGATCGCCCGGCGTGCCGACGTGGGCAAGACCACCGTCTACCGCCGCTGGGGAACCGTCACCGGCCTGGTGGCCGACCTGCTGACCGACATGGCCGAGCAGTCGTCGCCGCGCGCCGAGACCGGCTCGCTGCTGGGCGACCTCACGGCCAACGCCCGCCTCGTGCAGCGCACTTTGGCCGACCCGCGCCAAGGAGCCCTGTTCAAAGCCGTCATCGCGGCCGCCACCTGCGAGGCCAGAACGGCCGAGGCCCTGCACCGCTTCTACGACGTCCGCGTCGCCGAGTGGGCTCCCTGTGTCCAGCAGGCCGTCGACCGGGGTGAGGCACCCGAGGGCACCGACCCCCACGAGGTGGTCCGCGCCGTCTCCGCGCCCCTCTACTACCGCCTGCTGACCACCGACCGCCCGCTCGACGAAGCCGCCGCCGACCGGGCCGCCGCGGCGGTCGAGGCCGCCGCGCGCGCCGGGGTGTACGTGCGCGGCCACCGCGCCTCGTGACGGGCCCGCCTCCAGCGGCGATGAACGTGGCGGAGCCCGGGAGTCGTATCCAGCTCCCGGGCCCCTGGGGATGCCACCCAATTGCGCACGCCGGCGGCGTTTAAGAGGACGGATCAGTCATCATGCCGTCGTGTTCTTCCTTTGAACTACCGCACCGCGTGAGAGGTGCAGGCGAGAGTCGAACTCGCATCCGACGGCGTTCGTCCGGCCTCGGTCGATCCGGCGATCGGCGGCGATGCTGAGACTGGAGCGAGAGTCTGAGATTGACCGCGGGACCTTTGCGGCACCGCTTCTTCAGGCTGAACTTCAGTGTCAGCTTGCGCTCATCGCGCGGACCGGTCCTCAATCCGGCCCGCGCCTGTCGCGCACCCCTGCGCTCGCACGCGGGGGCGATCATGGATTGCCACCGTGGTCGGCCGGCGTCAGCCGAGCAGGTAGCCGAACACCGCGTCGCCGATCCGCTGGTCGGTGACCTCGGCGCCGTTGGCCTCCTCGCGGGCGAACTTCACCGCCTGCTGAAGCTTCTCCACGCGCTCCACCAGTTCGTTGACCCGCCGAGCCGGGAGCGCTCCGGAGAACTTCACGGTCGTCCAGTACCCGATGGGCACGTCCTCGTGGTACACCTCGACCTGCGCCGGGTGCTTCTCGGTGGCCTCTGCCTTGACGTGGTTGCGCGGGACCTTCTTGGTGCGGATCGTGCGCACCGGGTCCGTCTTCCACCAGTCCGTGGAGGGGTCGTGCGACCAGGACTCGGCGGCGTCGAGGGTGGGGAGCTTCCTGACGAACGTGTGCAGGTCGGTGAGCTGCTTCTCCAGGAAGAGGAGGTAGCTGACGGGGACGTCGCTGAGAATGGTCCGGCCGTCGACCGCGACGTCCGCGCGGGCCGCGCAGTTCGCCCAGTCCTTGGTGGCGGTCACGTCGAAGAGCCGGGTGAGCGACGCGGACATCTCCCGCAGCACGTCCTCGGCCTGCACCTGTACGCGCGTGGACTCGGGCGGCAGTTGCTCGCCTTCCTCGTCCTTCGGCTGGTACGTGCGCGAGATACCGGCCAGCAGGGCCGGCTTCTGCACCTTGTGGTGTGCCGCGGTGATGTCCTGGAGCGACTTGCTCTTGACACCCTTCTCGACGGCGATGATCTGGTTCAGTTTCGCCACTTCGGGTCCCCCTTCGAACAGGCAGGAACGTACCCCGCAGGCTGGAACACCCGCATCTCCTTTATCGCCGCCGGCCGTTCAGCCCTGATAGCCCCGCAGCTTGCGGTACAGCGTCGCCCGGCCGATGCCCAGAGCGGCCGCCGTGCGCGCCTTGTTGCCGCCGTGCCGGCGCAACGCGTCCAGGATCGCGGTGCGTTCGGCGTGCTCGATCGCGCTGAGGTGCCGCTCCGCGGGGCCTTCCCGCACCGGGTCCGGCAGTTCGGCCCGCCGGACCGGCCCGGACACGCGTCGGTGCTCCGCCAGCGTCCGTACGACATGGGCGAGTTCGGTGATGTTCCCCGGCCACGGGTGCTGCTCCAGGGCGCGCAGCGCGTCGAGCGTCCAGGCCAGCGGTGCCCGTCCCGGCAGCGGCCGCGGCGCCAGCGCCGACAGCAACTCCCCTATGTCCTCGGGGCGTTCACGCAGCGCGGGCAGGGACACGGAGCGGGCGGCCAGCGTGTCCAGGAGCCGCTGGAGACAGGGGCCGGGCGGCGCGCCAGGCGTGTAGGTCACCAGCAGCGGGGCGTGCGGGTGTGTGCCGAGCAGGGAGTTGAGCGCGGCCACACCGGGCTGTGTGAGCCGCTCCGCGTGCCGCAGCAATACCGGCCGATCCCGCTCCAACTCGACCTGTATGCAACCGAGTTCTTCGTCCTCGGCTGCGTCGACGACCCGCGCGGCGCTTCCTCCCGGCAGCTGACGGGCCAGCACCGTCTTGCCCGTGCCCCGCTCGCCCGTCAACAGCAACGGCCCCGCGGAACCCGCCAGGGTGAGCGCACGCGCCACCGCGTGCCGCCAGGCGACCGACGAACCGGCCAGGGCCGTGGACCGGCGTGGCGCGGGGCGGCCGGGGTCGGCGAGCGGGTGCAGCAGAGCCACGAGCCCGATCACGGCACCCTCATGACGTACGGGGGTCACCCGCGCGGTACAGCCCGCGCCCTCGGGCAGCCGGACGACGTCGACCGGCGTGTCGTGCCCGCGTACGGACACGGCCCGGCGCTCCAGCGCGGCCAGTGCCTGCGGCGAGAGCAACCGCTCCGCGGCCGGACTGAGCAGCCGGTTGCGGCCGTCGAGGACCGCCACCGCGAGGTCCGGGCCCTGAGCCGCCCGGCGGTAGGCGTCGAGCAGGGCCCGTTCGGCCGTCCGCGACCGGGTGAGCAGCACGGCTTCCACGGCGTTCGCGGCGGCCTCGGCGAGCGCGGCGCCCGGATGCGGCGGGCACCCGCCGCACAGCCCTGTCACGACGCTCACCGTGCCGACCAGATGCCCGCCGTCCGGCGCGAGCACCGGCACGCTCACCGCCGACAGGTCCTGCCAGCGGTCCAGGAAGTGCTCGGGACCGTGCACCTCGGCCCGGCGCCGGGTGCGCGCCGCGAGGGCCGCGCTGTTGTGGCCGACCTCCTGTTCCGAGAGGTCGGAGCAGGGTTCGAGCCCAGGGACGCTGCCTCCCGTCCACAGCACACGCAACCGGTGGTCGGTGAGGAGCAGGACCGCCCGGCCGGTCCCCAGGGCGGGTGCGAGCCGCTCCAGCACGGGGCGGGCGACGCCGAGCAGGGCCGACTCCAGCGGCGGGACGGGGCCGGCGGCCGGCTGCCGGAGGTCGTGCGGCACCCCGAAGAACCGGGCGCGCCGCCAAGCGGCGACGACCTCGTCCGGCACGCCGTCCGGCAGGGGACGCCCGGTCAGGAACCGCTCGCGGGCCTGGCGCAGCGGGGTGAGCGTGAGGTCGGCAGGGGTGTGTTGGGTGCTGGTCACGACGCCTTCCACCCTACCGGAGTCAGTTGAATCGACAACAACTACGGTCCGCCCCGTCGGCCCCACCCGTACAGGGAAGGCGAGTTGACCGGGCTGTCTCGAAATGAGACAGCCGTGCCCCGGCGCACCGCACCATGATCATGACTGCCTGAAGTCCGCTCTCCCCCTCAGGAGCACCCGTGCCCACCGTCGTCGAGACCGACGTCCTGATCGTAGGCAGTGGCCCCGCCGGCGCGTCGGCCGCGCTCGCGCTGAGCACCTACGGCGTGCCCAACCTCGTCGTGACCCGCTGCGCGAGCCTCGCCGACACGCCCCGCGCCCACATCACCAACCAGCGCACGATGGAGGTGCTGCGCGACCTCGGAGTCGAACAGGACGTCATCGCACGGGCCACCCCGCAGCACCTGATGGGCGACACGACCTTCTGCACCAGCCTGGCCGGCGAGGAACTCGGCCGGGTGCGCTCCTGGGGCAACGACCCGCTCGTCCAGGCCGCGCACGACCTCGCGAGCCCGACCCGCATGTGCGACATGCCCCAGCACCTCATGGAGCCGGTGCTCGTCGACGCCGCCGTCGCCCGCGGCACCCGGCTGCGCTTCCAGACCGAGTACCTCTCCCACACCCAGGACACGGGCGGCGTCACCGCCACCGTCCACGACCGGCTGCGCGGGGACACGTACGAGATCCGCGCGAAATACCTGATCGGCGCGGACGGTGGCCGCTCGAAGGTCGCCGCGGACGCCGGCCTGCCGATGGGCGGCCGGATGGGCGTCGCGGGCAGCATCAACATCGTCTTCGACGCGGACCTGGCCCGGTACACCGCACACCGTCCGTCCACCCTCTACTGGGTGCTCGCTCCGGGCGCGACGGTCGGCGGCATCGGCGCCGGGCTGGTGCGCTGCGTCCGGCCGTGGAACGAGTGGCTGATCGTGTGGGGGTACGACGTCACCGCGGGCGCCCCCGATCTGACCACCGAGTACGCCGAGTCCGTCGTCCGCAGGCTGATCGGCGACGACGACATCCCCGTGACGATCAGGTCGTCCTCCGCGTGGACGGTCAACGAGATGTACGCGCAGACGTACGCGAGCGGCCGCGTCTTCTGCGCCGGTGACGCCACGCACCGCCATCCGCCGTCCAACGGCCTCGGCTCCAACACCTCCATCCAGGACTCGTACAACCTGGCCTGGAAGCTGAAGATGGTCCTCGACGGGACCGCCGACGCCCGGCTCCTCGACACGTACACCGCCGAACGCGCCCCGATCGGCCGGCAGATCGTCACCCGCGCCAACAAGTCCATCGGCGAGACCGCCCCCATCTTCGAGGCGCTCGACGGACTCTCCCCGCAGACCCCCGAACAACTGCGGGCCAACATCGCCGCCCGCAAGGACGCCACCGAGGCCGCCGAGAAGCAGCGCGCCCGGCTGCGCGAGGCGATCGCCCTCAAGGTCTACGAGTTCAACGCGCACGGCGTCGACCTCAACCAGCGGTACGACTCCGACGCCATCGTGCCCGACGGCACCCCCGACCCCGGCTTCGCCCGCGACCCGGAGCTCCACCACCAGCCCTCCTCCCGCCCCGGCGCGAAGCTGCCGCACGCCTGGATCACCTCCGGCACCCGCAGGCTCTCCACGCTCGACGCCGTCGGCCGGGGCCGTTTCACCCTGCTGACCGGCATCGGCGGCGACGGCTGGGTGCGGGCCGCGCAGGCGCAGGAGATCGACATCGCCACCGTGGTCATCGGCCCCGGCCAGGAGTACGAGGACCCGTACGGCGACTGGGCGCGGCTGAGCGAGGTGTCCGACGCGGGTGCCCTGCTGGTACGTCCCGACGGTTTCGTGGCCTTCCGGCACCCGTCGGCGGCACCCGACGCCGAGCCGCTGCTGACGAACGCGCTGCGGCGCATCCTTGGGCACGGCTGAACACACGCGACGGCGGGAAGGCAGGTCACCGTGGGCAGCGGAACGCGCAATGCCGCAGACGACAAGGAGCTCGGATGACCAGCGGCGCGGAAAAGACCGTCATCGAAGAGACCGTCACCGAGGAGGCCGTCACCGAGGAGGCCCTCGCCAGTCTGCGCGCGACTGCCGATCCCCGGCTGCGGGAGTTGCTCGGCGGGCTCATCCGCCATCTGCACGACTTCGTGCGCGAGACCCGGCTCACGCAGGAGGAGTGGGAGAAGGCCGTCGGATTCCTGACGGCAACCGGGCAGACCTGCACGGACACACGGCAGGAGTTCATCCTGCTGTCGGACGTGCTCGGCCTGTCCATGCTCGTCGAGACCGTCAACGACGGCCGTGGCCCCGGCGCCACCGAGTCGACCGTGCTCGGCCCCTTCCACCTGACCGAGTCGCCCGCCCGTCGGCTCGGCGACGACATCGACCTGGTGGGCGGCGGCGAGCCGTGCGTCGTCAGCGGCCGGGTGCGCTCGCAGGACGGCTCCCCGCTGCCCGGCGCCGTCCTGGACGTCTGGCAGGCCGACGCCGAGGGCTACTACGACGTGCAGCAGCCGGACGTCCAGCCCGCGGGCAACGGCCGCGGACTGTTCACGGCCGACGCCGAGGGCCGGTTCTGGTTCCGCACCTGTGTCCCGGCCCCCTACCCGATCCCCACGGACGGCCCGGTCGGCACCCTGTTGCACGCCACCGGCCGGCACCCCTACCGCCCCGCGCACATCCACTTCATCGCCACGGCCGACGGCCACTCCCCCGTCACCACGCACATCTTCGTGGCCGGCAGCGACTACCTGGACTCCGACGCCGTGTTCGCGGTGAAGAAGAGCCTGGTGCAGGAGTTCGCGCGGATCGACGACCCGGCTCTGGCCCGGGAGTTCGGTGTCCCGAACCCCTTCCGGCAGGCGCGCTTCGACCTCGTCCTGGAGCGGGCGTCATGACGTTCTCCGCCGACTTCGTGTACGAGACCCGGCCCGTGCGGGTCGTCTTCCGGCCCGGCGCATCCGTGACCGCGGTCCCGGACGAGGCCCAGCGCCTCGGTCTGCGGCGGCTGTTGGTGGTCTGCGGAAGCCGGGGCGAGACCGTCGCCAGGGCGGTGGCGGACGCGCTCGGCGACACCTGCGCGGGGCTGCACGCCGAGGCGCGGATGCATGTTCCCGTCGACGTCGCCGACCGGGCCGTCGCGGTGGCGCGGGCGGCCGGGGCCGACGGGTGCGTCGCGGTCGGCGGCGGTTCGGCCATCGGCCTCGGCAAGGCGATCGCGCTGCGCACGGGCCTGCCGCTGATCGCCGTGCCGTCCACGTACGCGGGCTCGGAGATGACCCCGGTCTGGGGCCTGACGGAACACGGCGTCAAGCGCACCGGCCGCGACCCAGTGGTCCAGCCCCGCAGCGTCGTCTACGACCCCGAGCTCACCCTCTCACTGCCGGTGCCGCTCAGCGTGACCAGCGGTGTCAACGCCCTGGCCCACGCCGTCGAGGCGCTGTACGCCCCGGACACCTCGCCACTGGTCTCGCTCATGGCGCAGGAGGGTGTCCGCGCGATGGCCGAGGCGCTGCCGCAGCTGGCCGCCGAACCCACCGGGCTCGACGCGCGCGGCCGGGCCCTGTACGCGGCGTGGCTCTGCGGAGCGTGCCTCGGCGCCACCACCATGGGCCTGCACCACAAGCTGTGCCATGTGCTGGGCGGCACGTTCGGACTCCCGCACGCACAGACGCACACGGTGGTGCTCCCGTACGCCCTCGCCCACAACGCGCCCGCGGTGCCGCAGGCGATGGCCGCCCTCGACCGGGCGCTGGACACACATGACTCGCCGCGTGCCCTGCGCGACCTGTCGGTGGGACTGGGGGCGCCGCGTTCCCTCGCCGAACTCGGCTTGAAGGAAGGCGACTTGGCGGTGGCGGCCGAGCAGGTGGCGGGCCTGCCGTACGCCAATCCACGCACGGTCACGGCGGAAGGCGTCCTCGGGGTGCTGCGCGCGGCGTTCGAGGGACGGGACGTGACTGTCTCGTATTGAGACACCCGTGCCGACGCAGTGTGTCTCACGATCGAACGGGGGGTGTGACCGTATGCGGGCGCGGCTGCGCCATGCGTCGAGAAAGGTGAACATCATGGCCTTCGCACTGCTCCGGCGTCGGCGACCCAAGGGCGCCCCGGCCGAGGCGGCGGGCCTTTCGCTCTCCCTCCCCAGCGGCGCGGGCGGTGTGGGCCGCGAGGTCGTCGACCCCATGGGTTCGCCCATGGCGGCCGCGGACGTCACGGTCACCGCGCTGGACACACACCGCGTCGTGGCCCGCGGCACCACCGACCCGTACGGCTTCTTCCTCGCGGCGCTGCCGCCGGGCCAGTACAGCCTGCTGATCGCCGCGGAAGGGCTGCGGCCGCACCGCGAGACGGTGGCGATCGCGGCGGGTGCGGCCGCGCCCACCGAGCGCGTGTGGCTCCAGCCCGCACAGGCCCTGGAGCTGCCGTCGCCCGGCACCTGGCTCTTCGACCCACCGCACACGGCCATCCGCTTCATCGCCAAGCACGTCGGCATGGCACACGTCCACGGCCGCTTCGAGCGCTTCGACGGCGGCATCCAGATCGATCAGGACATGACCCGCTCCCGAGTGCACGTCCGCATCGACGCGTCCAGCATCACCACGGGCAACAACACCCGCGACAACCACCTGCGCTCGGCCGACTTCCTCGACGTCGCGCGTTTCCCGCACATCGACTTCGCCAGCACGCGCTTCGCCTACCGGGGCGGCAGCAGGTGGACCCTGCACGGCTCCCTGACCATGCACGGCGTGAGCCGCTCGGTGTCGCTGGACTCGACCTACCTCGGCACGGTGAACGGCGGTTACGGCGAGGAACTGCGCTGCGCCGCGCTGGCCAAGGCGGAGCTGCACCGCGAGGACTACACCCTGAACTGGCGCACCATGCTGGCCCGCGGGATCGCGGTGGTGGGCCCGACGGTCCAGCTGGAACTGGACGTACAGGCGATGTACCGGACGCACGACACACCCACCCCTCCCGAGTAACCCGCAGGCGGAACAGCCCCGCGCTGCGCAGGGATCAGTCCTGGTCCGGTTCCGAGCCGTCGCCGTTCCACGAGTAGAGGTGCTCCGGTCGGCCGGCGGCGCCGTACCGCAGTTCGATGCGGATCGTGCCGGCCGCGGCGAGATCGGCCAGGTAGCGCTGGGCGGTCGGGCGGGAGATGCCCAGGCGTTCGGCGAGCGCGCTGGCGGTGATCGGGCCGTCGAGAGAGGCCACGGTGTCCGCGACGAGCTTTCCGGTGGGGGTGGCCCGCGGCGGCCGGGCACGGACGGTGCGGTCCGTGCCGTGCAGGGCGCGCAGCGCGCGGTCCACCTGGTCCTGGGCGAGGGAGCGGTCGGTGGCGAGTTGGGCGTGGAAGCGGGCGTACGCGGCCAGACGGTTCCTCAGCTCGCGCTCGTCGAAGGGTTTGATCAGGTAGCCCATGGCCCCGCGCCCCAGCGCCGCCCGTACCTGCGCGGCGTCGGCGGCCGCCGTCACCATCATCACGTCGCCCGACAGCGCGGGCAGCACCTCGGTGCCCAGCCGGTCGGGCAGATACAGGTCGAGCAGAATGAGGTCGGGCCGCAGTGCGCGGCTCAACTCCACCGCCTTCGCCGCGGAATGGGCCGTACCGGCGACCGTGAAGCCGTCGACCGCGTTCACGTAGCGGGCGTGCAGTTCGGCGACGCGATAGTCGTCGTCCACGACCAGGACCCGGATCACTGCTCGCCTCCTTGTGTTCGCGCGTGTTCGGCCTCCGTGCCCGCCGCGGCCCGCCGCTCCAGCACGGCGGGGAAGCGGGCCAGGAAGACCGCGCCGTGTGCGTCCCCGCCGGGCTGTCCCAGGCGCAGTTCGCCGCCGTGCTTGGTCGCGAGCTGGCGGGCCAGGGTGAGCCCGATGCCGTGCCCCGCCCGCTCCTGCGGGTCCCGGGTCGTGAACCCCCGGCTGAACAGCCGGTCGACGTCCTCGGGCCGGATCCCGTCGCCGCTGTCGGCCACGGCCACGTGCAGGGTATCGCCCTCGGCCAGCACGCTCAGCTCCGCCCAGGCCGGACGCCGCTGTCCGCTCTCGGCCGCACGTACGGCGTTGTCCAGCAGATTGCCGACCACACTGACCACGTCGAGCGGCTCGGTGAGCCGTCCGGGCAGATAGGAGTCCGCGTCCAGGCGCAGTTCCACACCGTGTTCGGAGGCGGTCGCCGTCTTGGCCGCCAGCAGTCCGCGCAGGTAGGGGTCGGCCAGCCGGGCGCCGTCGCGGCCCTCGGTGGCGAGCGGCGCGGCGGCCAGTTCGCGCAGGTAGTCCTGTGCCTCCTCGACGCCGCCGGTGGCGAGCATGCCGGAGAGGGTGTGCAGCCGGTTCGCGTACTCGTGGGCCTGGGCGCGCAGGGCGTCGGAGAGCGCGCGCAGCGCGGACCGCTCACGCTCCAGCTCGTCCACCTCGGTCCGGTCCCGCAGCGTGACCACATGGCCGAGGTCCTGCTCGCCGCGCCGGACCGCCTGCGCGCTCAGCACGAGCAGCCGTCGGCCCACCACGGCCACGCTCTGCCGCAGCTCCTGCCGCTCCGCCAGCGCCCGGTGCACCGGCACGGGAAGGACGGCGTCGCCGAGCGGGGTGCCCGGCCGTACCGGGCCGTCGAGCAGCCGGGCCGCCTCCTCGTTGCACACCGTGATCCGGTTCGCGGGGTCCACGGCGAGGACGCCGTCGCCCACACCGTGCAGCACGGCCTGCTGTTCGCGCAGCAGCTCGGCGAGTTCGGCCGGTTCCAGGCCGAGGGTCTGCCGCTTGAGGCGGCGGGTCAGCAGGGCCGCCGCGCCGATGCCGACGAGCAGGGCTCCGGCCGAGAACGCGGCCTGCTCACGGATCAGCGGTACGGCGGCCTCCAGTGCCGTCGTGACCCGGACGCCGGTGCTGACCTCACCGACCACGGCTCCGTCGGCGGAGCGCAGCGGGACCTTGGCGCGGGCGGAGGTGCCGAGGGTGCCGCGCTGGACGGACACCGCCTCGCGGCCGTTCAACGCGGTGGGCGGCGTGCTGACCACCTTGCCGACCTCGGACGGGTCCGGGTGCGACCAGCGGATGCCGCGCCGGTCGGTCACGACGACGAACAGCATGCCGGTGCGTCGTCGTACCGCCTCCGCGAGGTGTTCCACCTCGCCGCCGGGATCCGAGCGGGCGCCGATCCGCTGGGCCACGACCGGGTTCTCGGCGACGCTGCGGGCGACCGCGAGGGCGCGCTGCTCGTACTGCTGCTCGGCGGAGTCCCGCAGGAGGGCCACCGTCAGGGCGAAGCCGGCACCGAGGACGACGACGAGCGCCAGGACCTGGGCGAGCAGCGCCTGCGTGGCAATACGGGGACCGCGGAACATGACGCCAGGTTATCCGGGAGAACACCCCGCGGACCCGCGTGCACAATACGAGCAGAAAGCACGGAAAGATTTACGTCGCCCTCAATTAACGCAACGGTTACGCCTCTGGTGACGCAGCGCCGCCTGCGCATACGGTGCCCGGAAATTCGATTACGGGAGTTCCCGGGAATTAGGGAAAGCTGAATGCGCATGATGGCAGCGTTGGCATCACAATCCGCGAAAACGGCCCCGGCGGCCGTGGCCTGGACCGGCCACGACACCTGGCTGCTCGCACTGGTCGGCATCTCCATCGCGGTGGTCGTCCTCCTCATCAGCTGGGCGAAGCTGCACGCCTTTCTGGCTCTGATGGTGGGTGCGCTCACCGTCTCGGTACTGTCCGGGGCAGGCGTCGAAAGGGCGGCGGATTCCTTCACCACCGGCCTCGGCAACATCATGGGCAAGGTCGGCATCCTCATCGTCCTGGGAGCCGTGCTCGGCCGGCTGATGGCCGATTCCGGCGGCATCGACCAGATCGTGGCGACGCTCACCCGGGTCGCCGGGCCGAAACGACTGCCCTGGGCCGTCACGGCGATCGCCTGCATCGTCGGCCTGCCGATGTTCTTCGAGGTCGGCTTCGTCATGCTGGTGCCGCTGGTCCTCCAGATCGCCCGGCGCGCGGACTATCCGGTGCTGCGGGTCGGCATCCCCGCCATGGCCGGTCTGGCCACCGTGCACGCGCTGGTGCCTCCGCATCCCGGGGTGCTCGTGGCGGTCAACGCGGTGCACGCCGACATCGGCCTCACCCTCGTCTACGGCCTGATCGTCGCGATCCCCTGCGCGATCGTGGTCGGGCCGCTGTTCACCGCGTACGTCTGGCCGCGGGTCAGTGCCCGTGTCCCCGACTCCGCGCTGGCGGCGTTCACCACCGCCGCGCCGCCGAGCGCCGCCGTCACCGCCGCGCTCGATCACGCCCGCTCGCACGTGCGGGCCGGTGCCCGCGGCTCCGCGTCGGCATCGGCATCGGCGGCCTCGACGGGCGTCGCCGTGACGGACCGCCCCGAGGCACCGACGGACGCCGCCCGCGAGGAGGGCGAGCCGCGGAGCCGGCGGCACATGCCGCGGTTCTCCGTGACGGTCGGCACCATCCTGCTGCCGATCGCGCTGATGATGCTCAAGGCGAGTTGCGACACCTTCCACTGGGCGCACGGCGCTGTCCTGACCGCCGTCGAGTTCCTCGGCACGCCGATGATCTCCCTGCTCGCGGCGATCCTGGTGGCGCTGTTCACCTTCGGCTGGGCCGTCGGCTCCTCGCGCCGCGAGGTCCAGGAGACGCTGTCCCGTTCCTTCCCGCCCGTCGCCGGTGTCCTGGTGATCGTCGGGGCGGGCGGCGGCTACTCCGCGGCGCTCCAGGACTCCGGCATCAACGCCGCGATCGGCCAGGCCGCCCAGCATCTGCACCTCCCCCTGCTCCTGCTGGCCTGGCTGGTGGCCGCCCTCATGCGCACGGCGACCGGTTCCGGCACGGTGGCCACCGTGGCGGCGGCCGGCATCGTCGGCCCGCTGGCGCAGGGCCTCGACTCCCCGCACGCGGCCCTGGTCGCCCTGGCTCTCGGCTCCGGAGCCGCGTTCCTCGGGCACGTCAACGACGCCTCGTTCTGGATGTTCAAGGAGTACTTCGGCCTGTCCGTGGGCGGCACGCTCCGCACCTGGACCGTCTCTCACACGCTGCTGTCGCTGACCTCACTGGGCGTCATCCTGCTGCTCGACACCGTCGTCTGACGCCGGCACCGTCCTCCGACGGTCGACGCGTGCCCCGGCCGCAACTTTCCCGCGGCCGGGGCTCGGCGCTGTGCGTCGGCGTTACGCTCGGCCCCATGGCATCAGCCCGGCGGCACCACCTGACGGAACGTGAGCAGCAAGCGGTCGAGGCCTTCCTGCGCGACCGGGGAGCCGCGCTGGTCCCGCATCCCGGAGGAACGCTGCTGGAGCACCTGTCGCGTGTGCGCCGGATGCTGGCCGACTGGGGAGCGGACGGCGTCGTCCAGACCGCGGGGCTGTGCCATGCGACGTACGGAACGGACGGTTTCGGCCCGAAGCTGCTGCCCGTCACGGACCGGGCCACACTTCTCGGGCTGATCGGTCAACAGGCCGAAGAGCTGGTCTACTTCTACGCGAGCTGCGACCGCGCCGCCACGTACCCCCGCCTCGACGGCACCGACGCGGTCGTCTTCCGGGACCGCTTCACAGGCCGTGAGCACCAGCCTCCGGCCGAAACCCTCCGGGCGTTTCTCACCATCACGGCCGCCAACGAACTCGACGTACTGGCGCACAACGCGGACCTGGCCAGGCAGCACGGCTCCGGACTGTACGGCCTGCTCACCCGGGTGGGTCCCCTGCTGCCGCCCGCCGCACGCGACGCGGTCGCCCGCCAACTGGGCTGACGTCCTTCGACTCCTGCGGCGCGGCAGCCGTCCGCGCCGGGCCGCCGGTCAGTCGGTGAACCCGTCCCGCAGGTGGTCGAAGACGGGACGGTACGTGTCCCACCGGGCGTCCGGGGCCGACACGTAGATGTCGTACTCCCGGCCGCCGACCGTGCCGTATCCCAGGTCGATGGCGCGGAAGACGCGGGCACGGCCGCGGAAGGTGAACTCCCACACCGCGGCCGGCTTGCCCTTGAAGGTGGTCTTCTGCATGCGCAGCCTGCGGTACGTGTCGTAGTTGACCTTGGTGTTCGCCTCGATGTCCGCGAAGTGCTCGACGGGGTGCGAGCCGGCCGGGTCCACCATGCCGATCGTGATGCCGGCCAGGCCGCTCGGGTCGGCGTAGGTGACCTCGTCGCTCGGCCCCTTCTTCGGCTTCCAGCCGTCCGGCACGGGGAAGGAGACGCCGAGCCGCTGGTCGCGGACCAGGTGGTAGCCGGCGGGGACGGGCGGGGGCGTGGCCGACGGGGTGCCGGCCGCGGTGCCGCCGGTGCGGTGGGCGTGCGCCTGGTCCGCGCCCTCGTGCGAGAGGACGTAGAAGGCCGCCGCGGCGGCGGACGCGACCACCAGGGCGGTGACCGCCGGCACCAGTGGCCGCCGCGGGCGCCTGCGGCCCCGGCGGCGTTCGTGCGGGTCCCCCGCGTCCTGCCGGTCCCCGTCCGACGGCTCGGGCGGCGCATGGCGCGCCGGGGAGGTCCGTACCGCGGACCGGGTGTCGTCGGGCCGGAGGCCCGCCGGGCCGGCCGACGGCGCGGTGCCGGTGGGCGGGGCGCCGGACCCGACGGCTCGCAGGGCCTGTTCCGTCTGCTCCGCGGTGGGGCGGTCCGCGGGGTCCTTGGCCAGCAGGGTCTCGACGAGCGTCGTCAGCGGCCCGGCCTGCCGCATCGGCTCCAGCGGGTCGGTGGCGATGGCGTACGCGGTCTCCATGGCGGTGTCGCGGCGGTACGGCGGGCGCCCCTCGACCGCCTGGTACAGCGTGGCGCCCAACGACCACAGATCGGAGGCGGGGCCGGGATCCTGGCCGCGGATCCGCTCCGGGGCCATGAAGTCGATGGAGCCGATCATCTCCCCGGTCTGCGTGAGCGTCGAGGCCCCGTCGGTCCGGGCGATGCCGAAGTCGGTCAGGACGACGCGGCCCCCGGCGCCCAGCAGGACGTTCGCGGGTTTGATGTCGCGGTGCAGGACACCCGCGGTGTGCGCGGCCCGTACGGCGGCGATCATGCCGAGGCCGATCCGGGCGGCCTCGTCGGGGGGCAGGGTCCGGCCGTCCTTGAGGGCGTCGCCGAGCGTGGGCGCGGGGACGTACTCCATGACGATGCAGGGCCGCCCGTCGTCCTCGGCGACGTCATGGACGACGATCACGTTGGGATGCACGATCCGGGCGGCGCTGCGCGCCTCCCGGCGGGTCCGCTCGTACAGCGTGGCGACCTCGGCGTCGGAGAGGTGGGGCTGTGTGTGGAGCTGCTTGAGTGCGACCTGCCGGGCGAGCACCTCGTCCTCGGCCCGCCAGACCGTGCCCATGCCACCGCGGCCGATGCGCTCGACCAGCCGGTAACGTCCGGCGACGAGTCTCCCTTCGTCCGACACAGCCCTGTCCTCCGCCTGGTCCGTCCCCCCTTATGTCACTGATCGTGCACATTAACCGACCTCGTCGGGAGGGTGGTAGGCGGTCCGCCATCTGGAGCGGTACGCGGTGACAGGGAGGCGGCCTACCCCGTGATGGTTCCGTACCCGTCGTTGTCCAGGCCGGTCCGGGTCTGGGACGACCACAGCCGTCCGGGGGTGCCGTGCGAGGTCACGTCGCCGATCACCAGGGGGCCGAGCGGGCGGTGGCGCCCCCGCCGACGCCGAGCGCCGTGCCGCCGAGCCTGCCGTCGGCGTCGCCGTCCAGGACGTTGCCGCTGTTCCAGACCTGCGGGTGGGCCATCTGGTAGTAGGCGTTCCAAGGCGTCCCGGTGACCGGTCCCGCGATGAAGGCGTTGTCGGCCACGTCGTGCTGGAAGGTGCCGCCGGAGTTCCAGGCCGTGCACCCGCCCTGGTAGTCGTAGACGACGTTGCCCACGAACTGTGTGTCGGCCTCGGCCAGCGGGTTGCGGTTGTGCGCGTCGGCGAAGACGTCGTGGTACCAGGTGAACGGTCCGCCCTCGGTGTGCGCGGCGAACCGCTGTCCGATCGGGTCGGCGATGATCGGGTTCTGCACGGTGATGTTCTTGGCGCCGACGGCGTCCCACTTGGCGAACTCGACCGACACATGGTCGAAGATGATGTCGCTCGCCTTGCCGTTCGCCGGGTCGAGTGTGCCCTCCCTGAAGCGGACGTAACGCACGATGTCGTTCGAGGAGTTGGAGAAGGACACCTCCCTGCCGCGCGGGCCTATGCCCTGGCCGGGCGCGGTGTCGCCCTCGACGGTGATGTCGTCGGCCACGGAGACCGCGGAGTTCGGGGTGATGTGTCCGCCCGCGTCGAAGACGACGATGCGGTGCGGTGCGCTCACCGCGTCCCGGAACGAACCGCTGTCGGAGTCGTTCAGGTTGGTCACGTGGCAGGTTGGTCCCGCCCGTTCCCCCGGTGGCGGACGCGCCGTGGCCCACCGCGCCGTCGAACGCCACCGCCGCGCGGGCGGCCGGAGTCCGACCGGCGCAGGATCCGGGAGCGAGCACGGTGACGGCCGCCGCGACCGGGGCGGCGCCCGCGGCGACGACGGTACGGCGTGCGGTGCGGCGTCTGCGTGAAGTCACGTCCGCCTCCGACTCGTTGATGCCGTGAAGTCGCCGGCCGCGGCGGATTGGTTGCCGCCGACTCCCCCGTCAGGAGGGGGGTGACCTCCGGGACGTGCGGATGGCGGCCGAGCTGCCGGGCCCGCCCGTCCTCGATGAGCGCGGCGATCAGCTGGTGGTCGACGGGCTGGCGGGCGAAGCGGTTTGGTGCGGCCGGGGTGTTCTGCCGCAGGCTGGTCGGCTCGGTCTCCGGCAGCAGCGCCGCTCCAGCCGAAGCCTGCCGGGAGGCTGTCGGCGCCGCCGCTCGGTTCGGGGGGGTCGATCAGGCCAACCCGGGGCAGTGCCGCGCACCCCGTACCACTCTCACCATGGACATGCCATATTGAGGATGACCATCCCCCACGAAAGGTCACCTCCATGGCATACAAACGCCTGGCGGGCCTGACCGCCGGTGCCGTCGTCGTCGCCGCGGCCCTGCTGCCGCAGGTGGCGCAGGCCGGCACCGGCGCGCACGCCACAGCGGGCCGCGCCACCAGCACCGGCCGTGCCCACGGCGGGCACCGTACGGTCGTCATCTACCGTGTGCCCACGCGCCATCCGCTCGCCGACGCCGAGCGGCTCGTCGACTCCGGATACGACCTTCTGGAGAAGCGGCAGGCCAGCACCCTGTTCGTCTCCGGCGACGCCTCCACCGCGGCCGGACTGCGGCGGCTCGGCTTCACCCCCGCGATCGCCACGACGCTGACCGAGGCGATCCCCTCCCGCACCGCGATGACGCGTGCCGCCGCGGGCGACACCTTCGACGGCGGCTACCACACGGTCACCGCGCAGTACTCCCACCTGGACAGCACCGCGTCCCAACACCCCGATCTCGCCAAGGTGGTGACGTACGGTCAGTCATGGCTCAAACAGCACGGACGCGGCGGCCGCGATCTCAAGGCGATATGCATCACCAAACTCCAGGCGGGCGACTGCGCGCTCAGCCCGAACTCGGCCAAGCCGCGCTTCTTCCTGATGAGCCAGATCCACGCCCGCGAACTGACGACCGGTGAGATGTCGTGGCGCTGGATCGACGCACTGACCAGCGGCTACGGCAAGGACTCGGCGATCACCAAGTTGATGGACACCACCGAGATGTGGGTGGTGCCCGACGCCAACCCCGACGGCGTCGACATGGTCGCGGCGGGCGGCGACAACCCCGTCCTCCAGCGCAAGAACGCCGACGACGCGCACGGCTCCCGGTGCGGAGTGAGCGCCTACAGCCAGATCGGCGTCGACCTCAACCGCAACGCCGACACTCACTGGAACACCTCCGGCACCTCCAGCGCCCCCTGCGACCAGACCTACGACGGCCCCTCGGCCGACTCCGAGGTGGAGAACGGCGCTCTGGAGAACCTCTTCCGCGAACTGTTCCCCGCCGTCCGCACCGGCACGGGCGACACCGCCCCGGCGCCGTCGGACGCCAAGGGCATGATGATCACCCTGCACAGCGACGCGAGCATGGTGCTGTTCCCCTGGGAGTACGACTCCACCGTGCACACCGGCAACGACACCGCCCTGCGCGCGCTGGCCGCGCACATGGCCTCGCTGACCGGCTACCAGTACGGACAGGCGGGCGAGATCCTCTACAACGCCTCGGGCGGGACCGACGACTGGACGTACGACAAGCTCGGCCTCGCCAGCTTCACCATCGAGATCGGCGACAGCGACGGTGTCGGCTGCGACGGCTTCACACCGCCCTTCTCCTGCCAGGACAGCTACTTCTGGCCGAAGATGGAACCGGCGCTCCTGTACGCCGCCCAGCACGCCGCGTCGCCGTACACCACCACGTCCGCCGCACACCGCTGAAGAACCCGCCTCACGAGGACGGCAGGGTCCAGCGCTGGCCGGTACTCCCCGTGCATGCGGCGAGGGTCAACCGGGTCTTGTTCGTGGCTCCGTTGCTCGCATCGGTGAGACAGAGCCCCGAGACCGGGTTGACGAGTTCGCCCGTGCTGTCGGACTGCCATCGCTGGGCCTCGGTGCCGTTGCAGGTGTGGAGTTGGATCATCGCGCCGGAGGTCGTCGCGCCGTCGGTGACGTCCATGCAGTCGTTCAGCACCTGGAGGGTGCCGTCGGGGACGACCTTCCAGGTCTGGGCGTCGCTGCCGTTGCAGGTGTAGATCTGGACGGCCGTGCCGTTCGACGTCCCGGCCCCGGCGTCGTCGACGCACTTGCCGGTGGCCGTCTCGGTGAGCGGGCCGGCGGGCTGGGCCACGCCGGTGCCCGGGGTGCCGTCGTAGGAGGGCGGTGCGGCCGAGGGGTCCGACGCCCACCCGGTGTCGGCGGTCGAGGAGAGGGTGAAGTCCAGCTCGGCGGACGAGCCGAGCGAGGAGGCCGGCACGTAGGCCTTTTTCCACGCACTGCCGTTGAGCGTCAGGGCCTGGACGTACGGCGAACTGTCCGACGCCGCCGGGGCGTTGACGGTCAGCGTGTGCCCGCCCGCCGTGACCACGGCCGAGGTGAACAGAGGGCTGCCGAGGGCCAGGTCGGCGGTGCCCGGAGTCTCCGGGTAGAGACCGAGCGCTGACCAGACGTACCAGGCGCTCATCTCGCCGAGGTCGTCGTTGCCGGGCTCACCGCCGGCGGCGTCGGTCCACAGCTGGTCCTGGACGGCGCGCACGGTGGACTGCGTCTTGTACGGCTCGCCGACCCAGTCGTACTCCCACGGCAGCCCGATGCTGGGCTCGTTGCCCATGTTGGACTGGATGCCGATCACACTGCCCAGGCCCTGGTAGCCGCTGAGCACGCTGTCCAGGTACGACACCAGGGACGAGGTGCCGCCCTCCAGGGACGCCAGCTTGGCGATGTTGAAGGGGATCATCGGGGTGTAGGTGAAGGCGTCGCCCTCGGCGAAGTCGTTGCTCGACGTACCGGTGATCAGCTTGGCGTTGAACCCGTCCATCCAGCGGCCGTTGGAGTGCCGTGGCTGGATGTAGCCGGACGACGTGTTGAAGATGTTCTGCCAGTCCTGTGCCCGGTCCTGGAACTTCTTCCGGTTCGCGCTGTCGCCGAGTGCGCCCGCGAACGCCGACAGGGCGAAGTCGTCCGTGTCGTACTCCAGTTGGGTGGAGGTGGTGGCGTACTCGTGGCAGCAGCCGTACAGCGAGTTGGTGGGCAGATAGCCGAACGAGTCCAGGTAGGTCACACCGGGGGTGACGTCGGTGTCGGCGGTCTGTTCCTTGATCATGGCGGACAGGGCCGTGGCGGTGTCGAAGTCGCGTGCGCCGAAGGCGTAGTAGTCGGCCAGCACGGGCACGGCCGGATCGCCGACCATGATGTGGGTCTCACCGGTGTTCATGCCCCACTTGGTGAGCGTGCCGCCCTGCTGGTAGTCGTTGACGATCGACTGCGCCATGTCGGAGGCGGCCTTGGGGTCGAGCAGCGCGGTGAGTTGGGCACCCGAGCGGTAGGTGTCCCAGTTGGAGAAGTCGGTGTACTGGGCGCCGTGGCCGCTGGTCACGGTGTGCACGGCGCCGTCGTAGCCACGGTAGGAGCCGTCGGCGTCGCTGACCACGCTGGGGAAGAGGGAGGCGTGGTAGAGGGCGGTGTAGAAGACGTGCTGCTGGTCGCCGGTGCCGCCGCTCACCGTGATCTTCGACAGTTCGTCGCGCCACGCCGTCGTCGCGGCGGACTTCACGTCGGCGAAGCTCTTGCCGGTGACCTCCGCGTCCCGGTTGGCGGCCGCCTCGGCCGTCGACGTGTAGGAGACGCCGACCCGGGCCTCGACCGTCCGGCTGCTCGTGGTGTCGAAGGTGAGGTACTCGCCGCCGCTGTAGCCGCCGGCGGTGAAGGGGTGGTCGAAGGTGAGGGCGAAGTAGACCGTGAAGGGATTGGCGGCCTCGCAGAAGCCGGTGCTGGTCACCGAGCCGGTCACCGTGTCGTCGCCGGTCACGTTCAGCGTCGAGGAGGCGTACGGGGTCTGCGTGCCGTTCAGTTTGAGGAGCAGGCCGGCCTGGGCGGAGGCGGGGAAGGTGAACCGGCCGATCCCCGCGTGCGTGGTCGTGGTGAGGGCCACGCCGGTGCCGTTGCCGAGGGAGACGGAGTAGGAGCCGGGTGACGCCGTCTCGTTCGCGTGGGAGAACGACTCCGTCGTGGAGCCGGGGTCGGAGCCGATCGAGCCGGCCACGGGGAGGATGGGCAGATCCCCGGCCGCGTCGCAGCCGACGCCGGAGACATGGGTGAGGCTGAAGCCGGAGACGGCGGAGTCGGCGTAGTTGTAACCGCCGCCCTTGGGCCGCGAGGTGGTGTCCGGGGACCACTGGATCATGCCGTGCGGGACGTCGGCGCCGGGAAAGGTGTTCCCGGCGCTGAAGTCGCTGTTGGAGCCGGTGCCGATGTAGGGATTGACCAGCGGCACGGGGTCGGAGACGGCCGTCGCGGCCCCTGCCGACGGGGCGAGCTGGCCGGGCAGGGCGAAGGCGAGTGCCGTCGCACCGGCCGCCAGGACCCGCAGCAGCGTGCGGGAGTTCGGGGCGTCAGCCACGGGTGAGCACCTCGCCGAGCACGCCGTTCGCCGGGGCGGTGATCCAGTCGGTGGAGATGTACGAGGCACCGTCGGCGGCGAGTTCGGCCACCCGGGCCTGGGCGTCGGTCAGGGAGGGGTCGGACGAGCTGAGAGCGGGCGACACGTCGTAGGCGTCGGTGACGACCGTCAGATAGTGGTTGGCGTCGTACCACTGGGTGTCGCCGTCGCCGACCCAGGCGGCCGCGTCCGCGTCGAAGACCACGAACCAGGGGTGCAGGGTGCTGTCGCTGTAGCGGGTGCGCGGGTCCACCGCCTGTGCGCCGAGCACGCTGGGGAAGACGGCGGCCCGGTCGATGGTCCCGGCGGCGGCCAGGTCCTTGAGGTGCTGGGCGTAGACGACGTCCACCCAGGTGGAGGCGGGGTCGACGGCCTGCTCGAAGGTGCCCGGGATGATCTCGACGACCGCCTTGCCGCTCAGGGCGGCGTTCGCGGCCCAGTTGTTCGCGCGGGCGGCCGTGTCGAGGTCGGGGTAGCGGCTGCCGTCGCTCTTGGTCAGCAGGTCGGCGGGGGTGTAGAGGGTACTGCCGAGGTGTGCCTTGACGTAGGCGTCGAACGAGGTCGGGTTCATTCCGAGGGTGTTGTCGAACCCGTTCTTCATCTCGATCTTGACCATGAGCGGGTGGCCTGCGGGGTGGGCCTGCAGCCAGATCCGGATGTCGTCGAGGCAGCTGTCCAGGTTCTGGTTGCGGTCCCCCGTGTGGAGGTCGGCCGCCGTATTCGCCTTGACACAGTTGTTGTCGCTGCCCAGCGGGTTGCTGTGGCTCACGTTCCACTTGCCGGTGAACACGTTGGCCCAGGTGTCCAGTTCCACCAGGGAGGTGCCGGTGTCCAGGGCGTCGGCGAGGTAGGTGTACGCCGACTTGTCGTTGTACGTGTTGTGGATGCCGGTGCCGGACACCTCGGCCAGCGTCGCCCCGCCAAGGTCGGCGGCGTGCGCGGCCGGCATCGTCGTCGCGGCGAGCAGCAGAGCCGAGACGGCCAACAACAGGGCCCGCACTCTTCGGCCAATCATGTGCATGCCAATCCCCTCTGCAGTGCTCGGTGGTGGTCGCGCAGAGCCTAGGGGTGCCGGACGTCCATTCGCTACGCCTCGGTAACCGCTTTCCCAACATCCCGGAACCGTTACGGGTGTGGCGCGAGACGGCGCTCCTCCGCACTGCTCCGGCACGGCTGCTCAAGCAGGGCTGCTCAGGCAGGGCTTACTCCGACGGAGTCCAGGGAGCGGACAGCAGATCTGCGACGCTGCGCCGGACGCGGAGCTCCGGCGGCGCTTCGGCCGCCTTCCCCAGCGCGATCATGGAGACGATCGCCCATCCCGGGTTCGGGCTCAGTTCCTTGGTGAGGCCTTCCAGGTCGAACGCGCGGAACTGATGGGCCGCCAGCCCCATCGCCTGGGCCTGGACGGTCATGTGGGCGATGGCCTGGCCGAGGTCGTAGTCCGCGAACTCGGAGTAGAGCAGCTGTGTCTCGTCGACGTGGCGGTGCGTCAGGGTGACGACGAGCAGGCCCGCGTCCGTCGCCCACCGGGCCGAGCTGGGCGCGAGGTGACGCACCACCCGCTCGTGCTCCGGCTCACCGGGCCGGCTCGTGAAGAAGCCCCAGGGCTGGGAGTTGCCGGCGGACGGCGCCCACCGCGCGGCTTCCAGCAGCAGACCCAGACAGTCGTCGTCCACGGCGGCCGACGGATCGAACCGGTAGGGGCTGAACCGTCCGGCCAGCAGAGGATGGATGCCGGCGGGCGGTTCGTGATCGCGTCGCATGCCGGGGTGCAACCAGCCGGCCTGCGGCCGTATTCCCCACGTCGGCGGAGGTCAGGGCGCGCGCCAGGACGGCCGCACCGTCGTCATCGCGCGGGGCGGCGTACAGCGGTCGGTCATCCGATCGCCTCCGTTCCGCGCAGGTATCCCTTCGTCAGCTCGCGCAGCCGGTCGGGCCCGAAGCTGCGGCCGTGGCCCGGGTGGACGACGGAGACGTCGAGGTCGGTGAGGTGTTGCAGGCTGCGCCGGTAGCACGAGCGGTCCGACTCGGGGAGGTCGTCGATGAGGTCGCCGTTGTAGATCACGTCGCCGGAGTACAGCGCGCCGGTGCGTTCTTCGAGAAGCGCGATGCATCCGGGCGTGTGACCGGGCAGGTGGAGGACGGTCAGCGTCCGGCCGCCCACGTCGACGGTGTCTCCGCCCCGGAGCAGGTGGGTGACCGTCGTCGGACCGGGGTCGTAGCTCCTCGGGTCGTACGCGGCGTACGGCAGCGCGTCGATCAGGAGGTCCGGTACGGCTTGGCCGTCCGTGTCGAGGCCGAGTTTCTCGTAGAGTTCGGCCCCGTACAGGCTCGCCGGGACCCCTTTCGCCAGCACCTCGGCGGCGGCGACGTGCGCGGCCCGCTCCCGGAACTCGTGGGCTCCGCCGACGTGGTCCAGGTGGGCGTGGGTGAGGATCACCAGCGGGTCCCGCTCGAACAGCCCCGGAATCTCCCGGCGCAGGGCCGCAACGCCGAGACCGGCGTCCACGACGATGTCACGGTCGGTTCCGCGCAGCCACCACAGGTTGGCCCTCAGCAGCTTGTCGGCATGCGGTTCGGTGATCCGTACGACGCCCTGGTCCACCTCATGCAGCTCGTACCAGTGACCGGGGCGGTGCGGCAGTTGGTGCGGGTTCTGCCGGACCGGGCCCGCAGGGCCGGGCGTGACCGGCGTACCGCCGTCAGCGGAGAAGCTCATGCCCCACATCTCAGCAGAACGTCGGCCGGGCGGACCAGAGATGTGGTGTCGCGTGGGAGGTGATGGCCGCCACGGGCGTACTCAAACGTTCCTCTTCGCACCGCGCCCGGCCGGCGACCCGGCGTGACCCTGGTGTGACGGCTCTCCGGCGGGGCACCCGGCAGGGCCCCTCCATGGCCTCCGGACCTGCTCCGGGGAGGGTTCCGGTTGCAGGCTGTGGTGTGTGCCTGTGCGCTGGTGGGGAACGTGCTCCGTCCGGGTGCGCACCCGGGGAGAGGAGCCCTTGTGACGGCGTCGATGCCGGCGGCGGGCGGCCGCCGGGCGGGACCTCAGGAGCCCGGATACCAGCCGGACCCGCAGCGGTGGCGGGCCCTGTGGGTCACCCTGGTCGCCGGCTTCATGAGCCTGCTGGACGTGACCATCGTGGCGGTCGCGCTGCCCACCATCCAGCGTGACCTGCACGCCTCCGCCGCCCAGGTGCAGTGGGTCGTCTCCGGCTACGCCCTCAGCTTCGCCCTCGCCCTCGTCACCGCCGGGCGGCTCGGCGACGCGCTGGACCGCCGTCGTATCTTCCTGCTGGCCCTCAGCGGCTTCGTGGTCTTCAGCGCGGCCTGTGGAGCGGCCCCCGACATCACGCTGCTGGTCGTGGCCCGGCTCGCGCAGGGGCTGGCGGCCGGGTTCATGGCGCCGCAGAACTCGGCGCTGATCCAGCAGCTGTTCCGCGGCGCCGAACGCGGCCGCGCCTTCGGCTTCTTCGGCGCGACCGTCGGCATCTCCTCCGCCGTCGGCCCGCTGACCGGCGGCGCCATCCTCGCCCTGGCCTCCGGTGGGCAGGGCTGGCGCTGGATCTTCTACGTCAATGTCCCCATCGGCGTCGTCGCCGTCCTCCTGGGCCGCCGTCTGCTGCCCCGCGCCCTCCGCTCGGGCCGAGGGGGCGGCCGGCGGCGGGGCCGTGTGGACCTGCCCGGGGTCGTGCTCCTCGGCCTCGGTGTCCTGGCGCTCATGTATCCCCTGGTCCAGGCCGACTCGGGCGGTCTCAGCCGGCTGTGGTGGCTCTTCCCCGTCGGCGTCGTCCTCCTCGCGGTCTTCACGCAGTGGCAGCGCCGGCTCGTCGCCCGGGGCGCGCAGCCGCTGCTCGACCCGCGCCTGTTCAGCACCGTGCGCGGCTACGCCATCGGTGCCTGCGTCGGCACGCTGTACTTCATCGGATTCAGCGGTGTCTGGCTGGTCTTCGCGCTCTTCTACCAGCACGGCCTGGGCTACTCCCCGCTCCGCTCCGGCCTTGCCGTCACCCCCTTCGCCGTCGGGTCGGCGAGCGCCGCCGTGATCGCCGGCCGGCTCGTGGAGCGGTTCGGCCGCACGCTCACCGTCTGCGGCCTCACGGGCGTGCTCGTCGGCCTGGGCGGCACCGCGCTCCTGCTGCGCTACGCGCCCCTCGGCACCGCGCCCTGGGCCGCCGCTCCCCTGCTGTTCCTCGGCGGCGTCGGCAGCGGTTTCGTGGTCTCCCCCAACATCACCATGACCCTGCGGGACGTCCCCGTGCACATGGCCGGTGCCGCCGGCGGCGCCCTGCAGACCGGACAGCGACTCGGCGCCGCGGTCGGCACCGCCGCCCTGCCCGGTCTCTTCTACGTCACGCTCGGCAGGAGCGGCCACTACCCCACCGCCCTCTTCACCGCGATCGGCGCCGCTCTCGTCGGCATGGCGGCCTCCCTGGCCCTCGCCGCGTACGACTGGCGACGCGACCGGACACCCGGCCGACCCTGAGACCTGCCGCACCCACCGGCCACCCTAACCCCTAAAAGAAGCCTTGACAGGTTACATTGCGCCGTGGTCGTGCTCCTCCACGGCTTCCCGACCAGCTCGCACATGTTCCACGGGCCGATCCCGGCGCTCGCCGACCGCTGGCAGTACGTCAACGGCGTCCCCGACCCCAGCCTCGTCAGCCCCGACAACCGGGTCCACGACCAGGCACTGCTGGACCGCCCCGGCAACGACGAGATCCAGCTCGGGCTGTTCCGCGACTATCCCACCAACCTGGACCTCTACCCGCAGGTCCACCAGTACTTCCGCGACTCCGGAGTGCCACTGCCGGCGGTCTGGGGAGCAGGCGACGAGATCGTCGGCCCCGCGGGCGCGGAGGCGTTCCGCCAGGACCTGCCCGATGCCGAGATCCATCTGCCCGACTCCGGGCACTTCGCCCTGGAGAGCCACCTGGACTCCATCACCGGACACATCCGCGACTTCCTCGCACGCGTCCTCGTCCCCTGACCCTCCGGATCGGGCGGCCGTACCGGTAGGGCCGGATCGCACTTACCCGCGGGCTGCCGACGGTGCTACACCGAAAAGGGGTTGTTTCGGACCACCCCGTTGCCCTGCGCGGATTCGAGGAGGGTTCATGAATGCCTCGACCGACACCGTGGCCGATCCGGCCGCCTCTGTTGATCAGCGGGACGAACCGACCGTACACATACTCTGGATCAACGCCGGTCTGAGCTGCGACGGGGACTCGGTCTCCCTGACCGCCGCGAGCCAGCCGAGCATCGAGGAACTCGCGCTCGGAGCACTGCCCGGCCTGCCGAAGGTGGCGGTGCACTGGCCGTTGATCGACTTCGAGTGCGGTCCGGCACAGGGGGCGGACAATTTCGTCGACTGGTTCTTCAAGGGCGAGCGGGGCGAGATCGACCCGTTCGTGCTGGTCGTGGAGGGGTCCATCCCGAACGAGCGGGTCAAACCCGAGGGTTACTGGTGCGGCTTCGGCGACGATCCGGAGACCGGCCAGCCGATCACCACCAGCGAGTGGCTCGACCGGCTCACCCCGAGGGCACTCGCCGTGGTGGCCATGGGCACCTGCGCGACGTACGGCGGCATCCACGCGATGGCGGGCAACCCCACCGGCGCCATGGGGGTGCCCGACTATCTCGGCTGGGACTGGAAGTCCCAGGCGGGCATCCCGATCGTGTGCGTCCCGGGCTGCCCGGTGCATCCGGACAACGCCTCCGAGACACTGCTCTACCTGCTGTACCAGGCCGCCGGGGCCGCGCCCATGATCCCGCTGGACGCGGAGCTGCGGCCGACCTGGCTGTTCAGCGCCACCGTGCACGAGGGCTGCGACCGGGCCGGCTACTACGAGCAGGGGCAGTTCGCCGAGGAGTACGGCTCGCCGCAGTGCCTCGTGAAGCTGGGGTGCTGGGGCCCGGTGGTGAAGTGCAACGTGCCCAAGCGCGGCTGGATCAACGGCGTGGGCGGCTGCCCGAACGTCGGCGGCATCTGCATCGCCTGCACGATGCCCGGCTTCCCGGACAAGTTCATGCCGTTCATGGACGAGCCGCCCGGGGCGCACATCTCGTCGACGGCCAGCACGGTCTACGGCTCGGTCGTACGGCGGCTGCGGCACTTCACGGAGCACACCGTGGACCGGGAACCGAAGTGGCGGACCAAGGGCGAGAAGCTCACCACGGGCTACCGAGCGCCGTGGTGACGGGAATCGGAGCGGCATCATGGCGACGGTGAAGGACAAGTCGGCCGGTGGCAGCCTGGTGGAGATGTCCTGGGACCCCATCACCCGCATCGTGGGCAGCCTGGGCATCCACACGAAGATCGACTTCAAGGCCAAGCGGGTCGCCGAGTGCTACAGCACCTCCTCGGTCTTCCGCGGCTACAGCGTCTTCATGCGCGGCAAGGACCCGCGGGACGCACACTTCATCACCAGCCGCATCTGCGGCATCTGCGGCGACAACCACGCCACGTGCTCGGTGTACACGCAGAACATGGCGTACGGCGTCGTACCCCCGCACCTGGGCGAGTGGATCATCAACCTCGGCGAGGCCGCGGAGTACATGTTCGACCACAACATCTTCCAGGAGAACCTGGTCGGGGTCGACTACTGCGAGAAGATGGTCCGGGAGACCAACCCGGGCGTGCTGGAACTGGCCGAGCGCACCGAGGCCCCGCACGCCGCCGAGCACGGCTACCGCACCATCGCCGACATCATGCGCTCGCTGAACCCGCTGGAGGGCGAGTTCTACCGCGAGGCGCTCCAAGTCAGCCGCTACACACGGGAGATGTTCTGTCTGATGGAGGGCCGCCATGTGCATCCCTCCACGCTCTACCCGGGCGGCGTCGGCACCGTCGCCACGGTGCAGCTCTTCACGGACTACCTCACCCGGCTCACCCGCTACGTGGAGTTCATGAAGCGCGTCGTCCCGCTGCACGACGACCTCTTCGACTTCTTCTACGAGGCGCTGCCCGGGTACGAGGACGTCGGCCGGCGACGGGTGCTGCTGGGCTGCTGGGGCGCGCTGAACGATCCGGAGCACTGCGACTTCAGCTACGCCCGGATGTCCGACTGGGGCCGGCACATGTTCGTCACCCCGGGCGTCATCGTCGACGGCAAGCTGATCACCAACGACCTCGTCGACATCAACCTCGGCATCCGCATCCTGCTGGGCTCCTCGTACTACGAGGACTGGGCCGGGATGGAGAAGTTCGTCGAGTACGACCCGCTCGGCAACGAGGTCGACGAACGCCACCCCTGGAACCAGCACACCATCCCCGCCCCGCAGAAACGCGACTTCGAGGACAAGTACAGCTGGGTGATGTCCCCGCGCTGGTTCGACGGCACGCACCACCTCGCCCTGGACACCGGTGGCGGTCCCATCGCCCGGCTGTGGTCCACGGCCCTGTCCGGGCTGGTCGACATCGGATATGTGAAGGCCACCGGAGACAGCGTCCAGATCCGTCTGCCGCGCACCATGACCAAGCCGGAGACCACCCTGGAGTGGCACATCCCGAAGTGGAGCAACGCCATCGAACGCAACCGCGCACGCACCTACTTCCAGGCGTACGCGGCCGCCGCGGCACTGCACTTCGCCGAGCAGGCGATGGCCGAGGTCCGGGCCGGGCACACCCAGACCTGGGAGAAGTTCGACGTGCCGGACGAGTCGATCGGCTGCGGCTTCACCGAGGCCGTCCGCGGAGTGCTGAGCCACCACATGGTCATCCGCGACGGCAAGATCGCCAACTACCACCCGTACCCGCCCACCCCGTGGAACGCCAGTGTCCGCGACACCTACGGCACCCCGGGTCCGTACGAGGACGCGGTGCAGAACACGCCGATCTTCGAGGAGAACCCGCCGGAGACCTTCAAGGGCATCGACATCATGCGCGCCGTGCGCAGCTTCGACCCCTGTCTGCCGTGCGGTGTGCACATGTACGTCGGCGGCGGGCGGACCGTCGAGCACACGCACCTGCCCACCGGCCTGAGCGGGCTGTCCGCCTGATCCGGCCTGACCCCGCGTGAGAGGAGGGCCCGTCGATGGCCGGACCGGACGTGGGCGGGAGGATCGCCGCCCTCCTCGACGAACTCGGACGCACGGCCGACCCCGAGGTCCGCGCCAGGGCCGATGAACTGGTGCGCACACTGGTCGAGTTCTACGGAGAAGGGCTCACCCGCGCGGTGCGGCTGCTGCGCAACGCCCCGCCCGGCGCGGACCCGGTCGCCGTCCTCGTCGCCGACGAACTCGTCGCCGATCTGCTGATCCTCCACGACCTGCATCCGGACGACACCCTGACCCGGGTCGAGCGGGCCCTGAACCGGGTCCGCCCCTACCTCGGCTCGCACGCGGGCGACGTCGAGGTCACCGGGCTCGACGTCGCGGCCGACGACGGGCCGGTCCTCCGGCTGCGGCTGCGCGGCAGCTGCGACGGCTGTCCGTCGTCGGCCCAGACCGTGCGCTGGACGATCGAGGAGGCCGTCGCCCGGCTCGCCCCCGAGATCGTCCGCATCGACGTCGAGAGCGCCGGCGCCACCGCCGACTCCGGACCGCCGCTGCTGCAGATCCTGCCCCGTCCGCCCGACGACGCGCCCGGCCCACGCGCCGCCGACGGTGCGGCGCCCGGCCCCGCGCACTGGCACACCGTCGTCGCCGACCGGCTCCCGCGCAGGGAGGAGACCCTGGTCACGGCGCAGGTGGACGACGCCCGCCTGCTGCTCGTGCGGCTGCCGGGCGGGCTGTACGCCTACCGCGACCGCTGTCCGGTGTGCGGTGCCCGGCTCGGTGATGCCGTGCTCGCCGGAGACCTGCTGCGCTGCGCCGGCTGCGGCACCGACTACGACGTACGGCACGCGGGCGTCGGAGCCGACGGGCACCTCGACCCGCTCCCCCTGTTGCAGGAGGACGGCGCGGTGCGCGTCGCGCTGCCCGAGCGTCCGGAGACGGTGCCATGACCACCGACGTCCTGCGGCAGTTCGCCCGCCGGCCCCCGCCGCCGGGCGAACGGTGCGAGCTGTGCGGCGAGCCGCTGCCCGCCGAGCACCGGCACCTGGTCGACACCCGGCTGCGCTCCCTCAAGTGCGTCTGCCCCTCCTGCCATCTGCTGCTGGACCGGCCCGGGGCGGGCGGCGGCCGGTTCCGGGCCGTACCGGCCCGCTATCTGGTCGACCCCGCCTTCCAGTTGGACGAACAGGACCGCGCCCGGCTCCAGATCCCCGTCGGGCTCGCCTTCTTCTTCCGCAACTCCGCGCTGGACCGGCTGTGCGCCTTCTACCCCAGCCCGGCGGGTGCCACCGAGAGCGAGCTCGACCCGCGGACCTGGGACGAGGTCCTCGGCCGCACCCGGCTGACCGCACTGCTCGAACCCGACGTCGAGGCCCTCCTCGTCCAGCGGGCGGACGGCCCCGGGCCCGGCCTGTGCGCGCTGGTCCCGGTGGACGTCTGCTACGAACTGGTCGGCCGGATGCGCCTGCACTGGAAGGGGTTCGACGGCGGCTCCGAGGCACGCGCCGACCTCGCGGCGTTCTTCGAGCGCGTCCGGGCCGCCGCCCGCCCCCTCGGCCCCGGGGACACGCCATGACCGACCTTGAGTTCAGCTGCACGGGCGTACGGCCGGAGGCGTACGGCACGGGTCCCACGCTGCTGTTCGGACTGCGGATCGAGGAGAGCGACCATCAGCCGGTGCACGCCGTCGCCCTGCGCTGCCAGATCCGTATCGAGCCCGGCCACCGCACCTACGAACCGGAGGAGGTCGACATGCTCGCCGACCTGTTCGGCGAACCGGGACGCTGGAGCACCACACTCAAACCCCTCCAGTTCGCGCACGTGTCCCTCACCGTGCCGGCCTTCACCGGGGTGACCGAGGTCGACATGCCCGTGCCCTGCACCTACGACACGGAGGTGGCCTCCGCGTCGTACTTCCGGGCGCTCACCAAGGGCGAGATACCGCTCCTGCTGCTGTATTCCGGCACCGTGTTCACCGGGCGCCAGGGATTCCGCGCCGAGCCCATCCCCTGGCACAAGGAGTCCACGTTCCGGATGCCGGTGCAGGTCTGGCGGGACATGATCGAAGCGTATTTTCCCGGCACCGGCTGGATTCGCGTACGCAACGACTGTCTGGAGGAGCTGCGCCGCTACCGGTCCCGGCATGCCCTGCCGTCCTGGGAGCAGGTCTTCACCGAGCTTCTCACGGCCGCCGAGGCGCACGGGGGGCGAGCGCCATGACCGGTGCCCGGCACACCGAGGACACGCTCGCCCACGCGCGCGCGGTGGCCGACGCGGTGCTCTACGAGGGCTATGTGCTCTACCCGTACCGCGCGTCGGCGGCGAAGAACCGGCTGCGCTGGCAGTTCGGGGTCCTGTACCCGCCCGCCCTGACCGCGCCGGGCGAGACCTGCGCGCTGCGGACCGAGTGCCTGCTGGAGCCGCGCGGCGCGCCGAAGGTGGATGTCGAGCTGCGCTTCCTGCGGGTCCGGCGGCGCACCGTCCAGCGCCTCGCCGCCGACGGCAGCGCCGTCGAGGTGTCCGAACTGGAGCTGCCGGACCGCATCGTCGTGCCGTGGGACGAGGGCGAGGAGGAACGCATCCGTATCCATCTGCCCGTCCGCGTGCCGCCCCCGGAGGGCGAGGACCTGGACGTGGAGTTCGACCTGCCCGCCGCCACGAGCCGGGAACCGGTGACGGACGCCGCCGGACGGACCGTGGGCCGGCTCGTGCGCCGGACCGCGCGCGTCACCGGCACCCTGGCCCCGGTCCTGGAGGAACTGCCCGGCCCCTACCGGGTCCTGCGGCTCACCCTCGCGGTGCGCAACACCACGGCCGTTCCCCCGGCCGAGACCGGACGCTCCGCCGCCCTCGCGCACGCCATGATCGGCACCCATCTGCTGCTCTCCGCGCCGGGCGGTCACTTCCTGTCGATGACCGACCCGCCGGAGTGGGCCCGCGCCGACGTCGCCGCGTGCCACAACGACCACACCTGGCCCGTCCTGGCGGGCGCCGACGACACGGACGACGTCGTCCTGTCGGCGCCGATCATCCTGGAGGACCATCCCTCGCTCGCCGAGGAGAGCGCGGGGCCGCTCTACGACGGCACGGAGATCGACGAGATCCTCTCCCTGCGCACGGCGGCCCTCACCGACCGGGAGAAACGCGAGGCGCGGGGGACCGATCCGCGCGCCGCCGAGGTCATCGACCTCGTCGACAGCATGCCCCCGGCCGTACGCGACCGGCTGCACGGCACGATCCGTGAGCTGCGCGACGGCACGGCGCAACCCGCCCCCGGGCCCGGGCCGGAGCTGCCCGGCGGGACCGGGCACCCCTGGTGGGACCCGCAGGCGGACCCGGAGGCCGCGGAGGCGGTCGCGTCGGTGGTCGTCGACGGCGTCCTCGTCGGCGCCGGCAGCCTCGTCGTGCTCGCCCCGGGCGCCCGCCGGACGGACGCACAGGACGCCTTCCTGCGCGGGCGGCACGCCACCGTCGAGGCCGTGGTGACCGATCTGGACGGCGAGACGCACCTCGCGGTGGTCCTGGCCGACGACCCCGGAACCGATCTGCGCCGCGCCCAGGGCCGGTTCCTGTACTTCCGGCCCGACGAGGTCAGGCCGCTCACCGCCACCGGGGAGGAGCCATGACCGGGGCACCCGCGCCGGGCCGCCCGGCCGTGCTCGTGGCCGGCATCGGCAATGTCTTCCGGCGGGACGACGGGTTCGGGGTGGAGACCGTCCAGCACCTGGCCCGCCGCGGCCCGGGGGCGCTGCCGCCGGGAACGGAGCTGATGGACGTGGGCATCCGCGGGCTGCACCTGGCCTACCGGCTGCTGGACGGCTGGGGCACGCTCGTCCTGGTGGACGCCGTGCACCGGGACGGCCCTCCCGGCACGCTCTACACGATCGACGCGGGCCGGCCGGCGGAGTACGACGACGGCACGGAGACCGGCGGCGGTCCCGGCCCGCTGGACGGCCACGCGATGGATCCGGCCGCCGTACTGCGGCTGACACGGAACCTGCACGCCGCCATGGGCGGCACCCTGCCGGACCACCTCTACGTCGTCGGCTGCGAGCCCGGCGACGCGGGCGACGGCATCGGGCTCACCCCGCCGGTGGCGGCAGCGGTGGACCGCGCCGCCGATCTTGTCGCGGATCTGGCGCGACGGGCGGCACACACAGCGACGAGGAGTTGACCCATGAACGAACACCCGGGTCTGGCCTGGACGGGCCTCGCGGTCGGTCTGGTGCTCGCCTACGAGATGGTGCGGAACCTGGCGGACATCACCCGCTATTTGCGTATGCGACGCATGTGAGCGGTGGGCAGGGGTGCCGACGGCCGGTCGTCACCGGAGGCGGTGGCGGTGGCATCCGCCAGCTGGACGTAGCGCTCCAGGAAGACATGGAGGATGCCGTGCAGCTCGCCCAGTCGCACGAACCACAGGGCCAGTTCCATCGCGCCCTGATGGGTCAGCGCGTACACGCGCCGGGCCGGTCCGTGGTCCGAGGCGTCCCAGTGCGAGGTCACCGCGCCGCCGGTCTCCAGCCCCCGCAGCACGCGGTAGACATGTGCCGACTCCGCGTCCGGCCAGCCCATGTCGACCAGTCTGCGCACCAGTTCGTAGCCGTGTCCCCGGCGCTCGGCCAGCAACAGCAGCAGAACGGGCGTGAGCAGCGTGCGGCGTTCGGCCTCGTACGGGTTCATCGCTCTCTCAGCCTAGCCAATCCGCCTCACGCGCCCCATCCGAGAGCCAGGGCGCGGGAGAAACAGGAGGTCAGGAGGGAACGGACATGCACGAGCTGTCGATCGCCACGGCCGTCGTCGACGAGGTGCGTCCGCTGGCGGGCGGGGACGTCGTGCGGTCGGTGACGCTGCGGATCGGTGAGCTGGCCGCGGTCGTCCCCGAGGCGCTGGAGTTCTCCTTCGCGGTGGCCGCCGAGGGCACCGCGCTGGCGGGCGCCGAGCTGCTGATCGACACTGTTGAAGGACGAGCCCGCTGTGACGGCTGTGGCCGTGAGGGGCCCACCGGGATGCCCCCGGTGCTCTGGTGCGAGGCGTGCGCCCGACCGCTCGTCCTGCTCTCCGGCCGTGAGCTGGAGATCGTCCGGCTGGTCACGGACCCCGGTCCCGAACCGGCCCCCGCCGCCCCTGCCGCCCCGGACAAGGAGCGCTCCCCCACCCGGAGGTAGCCCATGTGCCGCTCGGTCGAGCTGCACCGGGCCGTGCTCGCGAGGAACGACGAGAACGCCGCCGCGCTCCGCCGCTATCTCGACCGGCACGGCACGATCGCCGTCAACCTGATGTCCAGTCCCGGCAGCGGCAAGACCGAGCTGCTGGAGCTCCTGCTCACCCGTGCCCTCGCGCGGGGCACACGGGTCGCGGCCGTCACCGCCGACCTCGCCACCGAGAACGACGCCCGGCGGCTGGCCCGCTCCCGTGCCCCCGTCCGGCAGATCCTCACCGACGGCCTGTGCCATCTGGAGGCCGGGATGCTCCAGGCCCGGCTGGAGCCCTGGCTGCCCGAGGGCACCCGGCTGCTGTTCGTGGAGAACGTCGGCAACCTCGTCTGCCCCGCCTGCTACGACCTCGGGGAGAGCCTGCGGATCGTGCTGGTGTCGGTCACCGAGGGCGAGGACAAGCCGCTGAAGTATCCGGCCGCGTTCGGGCTGGCGCAGGTCGTCGTCGTCACCAAGGGCGACCTCTCGGACGCCGTCGGCTTCGACCGGGCCGGTTTCCTCGCCGGGCTCCGGCAGGTCAACCCGCACGTCCCCGTCTTCGAGACCTCGGCCCGCACCGGGGCCGGCGTCGACGACCTGCTCGCCCATGTCATGGCCTGCGCCGACGGCCGGGCGCCGCACACGCCGGTGCTCGCGCAGCAGCACGAGGGCCTGCCGCACCGACACGCGCCGAGCACGGCGCCCGTACCGGGAACGGCGCCATGACCACGGCACGCGCGCGTCGGCACGTCACCGTGCGCGGTGTCGTCCAGGGCGTCGGCTTCCGTCCGTTCGTCCACGCGCTCGCGGCCGAGCACGGGCTCACCGGCTGGGTCGCCAACGACGCCGGCGGCGTGGACACCGAGGTCGAAGGGCCGGTGGCCGCCGTCGAGGCGTTCTGCGAGGAGATCGGCACCCGGGCACCGCCACTCGCCGTGGTCGAGTCCGTCGAGCACCACGCCGTCCCCCTCGACCACGACACCGGCTTCACCATCCGCCCCTCCGGCGGCGGCCCCGGGCGCACCCTCGTCTCGCCGGACACCTCGACCTGCGACGCCTGCCTGTCCGAACTCGCCGATCCCGGCGACCGCCGGCACCGGCACCCGTTCATCACGTGCACCCACTGCGGTCCCCGCTTCACGATCATCACCGGGCTGCCGTACGACCGGGTCACCACGACCATGGCCGGCTTCCCGCTCTGCCCGGACTGCGCCCGCGAGTACGGCGACCCCGCCGACCGGCGCTTCCACGCCCAGCCGATCGCCTGCCCGCGCTGCGGTCCCCGGCTCGCCCTGCTGCACGCGCCGGGCACCGCCCACACCCTGCCCGGCGCGCCGGACGCACCCGGGGTCGCCCGGGACGGCGAGGCGCTCGCTGAGGCCCGCCGGATGCTGGCGGCCGGGGCCGTCGTCGCCGTGAAGGGAATCGGCGGCTACCACCTGGCCTGCGACGCGTCGGACCGGCTGGCCGTACGCACCCTGCGCAAGCGCAAGAACCGCGGCTCGAAGCCGTTCGCCGTCCTGGCCGACGGCATGGCGACGGTCGAGCGCGTCGCCCACGTCGGCAACGCCGAACGCGCCCTGCTGCTCGGCCCGCGCAAACCGATCGTCCTGCTGCGCCGCCGCGCACCGGCACCGGGCGACGTGACCGCGGACGTCGCCCCCGGCAGCCCCGACCTCGGGGTGATGCTGCCGTACTCGCCGCTGCACCGGCTGCTGCTGGGCCTGCCCGGCGACCCGCCCGGACCCCGCGTGCTCGTGCTGACCAGCGGCAACCGGGCCGGTGAGCCGATCGTCACCGACGACGCGGACGCACTGCGCCGGCTGGAGGGGCTGGCGGACGCCTGGCTGTTGCACGACCGGCCCATCCACGTGCCGTGCGACGACTCCGTGGTCCGTATCTGCGACGGCGCGGAACTCCCCGTGCGCCGCTCCCGCGGCTACGCCCCCTTCCCCGTCGCCCTGCCCGCGCCGGTCGTGCCGGCGCTCGCCGTCGGCGGCGACCTGAAGAACACCTTCTGCGTGGGCGACGACCGGTACGCCTGGCTGTCCGCGCACGTCGGCGACATGGACGACCTGGCCACCCTGACCGCGTTCGAGCGCGCCACGGCCCACCTGGCGGACCTGACCTCCGTCGCGCCCCGGCTGCTGGTGGCCGACCTGCACCCCGGCTACCGGTCCGCCCAGTGGGCCGTGCGCGCGGGACACGAGCGCGGGCTGCCGGTCGCCCGCGTGCAGCACCACCACGCGCACATCGCCTCGGCCATGGCCGAGCACGGCCTCGACGGCTCCGCGCCGGTGATCGGGGTGGCCTTCGACGGAACCGGCTACGGCGACGACGGCACCGTCTGGGGCGGCGAGGTGCTGCTCGCCGACTACGACGGGTACCGGCGCCTCGCCCACCTGCGCCGTGTGCCACTGCCCGGCGGCGACGCGGCCGTACGCAACCCCTACCGGATGGCCCTGTCCCACCTGTGGGCCGCGGGGCTGCCGTGGAGCCCGGAGCTGCCGAGCGTCCGCGTCACCACGCCCGGTGAACGAGCGCTGCTGGAGCGGCAGTTGGCGCGCGGCTTCAACTGCGTTCCCACGTCCAGCATGGGCCGCCTGTTCGACGCGGTGTCCTCGCTGACGGGTGTCTGCCACCGGGTCGCCTACGAGGCGCAGGCCGCGATGGAGCTGGAGTGCGCGGCGCTGGCAGAACCCGGCGACGCGGCGGGCGACGGCCCGGCGTACCGGTTCGCGCTGCGGCCCGAATCCGACGCCCCCGGCGCCCCGTTGGTGGCCGATGCCGGACCGGTGCTGGCCGCCGTGGCCGCGGAGGTGCTCGCCGGGATCCCGGCGGGGCGGATAGCCCGCCGGTTCCACGAGGCCGTCGTCGCACTCGTCCTCGACATGTGCCGCGCGGTCCGGCAGCGTACGGGAGTCGGCACGGTGGCCCTGTCCGGCGGGGTGTTCTGCAACACCCTGCTCGCCTCGGGCTGCCGCGGCGCACTGGAACGGGACGGGTTCGCCGTCCTCGCACACCACAAGGTGCCCCCCAACGACGGCGGCCTTGCCCTGGGGCAGTTGATCGTCGCCGCCCGGACCGGAACGTGAGGAGCTCATCATGTGCCTGGCCGTTCCCGGCCGTGTGCTGGAGATCGAGGAACGGGACGCGACGCGCATGGCGAAGGTCGACTTCGGCGGCGTGATCAAGGACGTGTGCCTGGAGTACGTGCCCGAGATGCAGGTCGGCGACTACGCGATCGTGCACGTGGGGTTCGCGCTGCAACGACTGGACGAGGAGTCCGCGAAACAGACCCTGGAACTCTTCGAGAACCTCGGGGTCCTGGAGGAGGAGTTCGGCGACGCCTGGGCGAAGGCTGCCCGCGACGCCGGTGCGGAGCGCCCCGCGGGCACCACGCCCCCACCGGGACCCGCACAGGATGCCGACGAGGAGGGCCGGCCATGAAGTACCTCGACGAATTCAACGACCCGGTGCTCGCCCGGCACCTCTTCGACGACATCAGGGCGCTCACCACGCGGCCCTGGTCGATGATGGAGGTGTGCGGCGGACAGACGCACTCGATCATCCGGCACGGCATCGACCAGTTGCTGCCGGACGAGATCCAGCTCATCCACGGCCCCGGCTGCCCCGTCTGCGTCACCCCGCTGGAGATCATCGACAAGGCGCTGGAGATCGCCTCCCGCCCCGAAGTGATCTTCTGCTCCTTCGGTGACATGCTGCGCGTGCCGGGCAGCGGACGGGACCTCTTCAAGGTGCGGAGCGAGGGCGGCGACGTCCGGGTCGTCTACTCCCCGCTGGACGCGCTGCGCCTCGCCCAGGACAACCCGGACCGCCAAGTGGTGTTCTTCGGGATCGGGTTCGAGACCACCGCACCGCCCAACGCCATGACCGTGTACCAGGCGAAGAAGCTCGGCATCACCAACTTCAGCCTGCTCGTCTCGCACGTGCGGGTGCCGCCCGCGATCGACGCCATCATGAACTCCCCCGACTGCCGGGTGCAGGCGTTCCTCGCGGCCGGTCACGTCTGCACGGTGATGGGCACCGGCGAGTACCCCGAGCTCGCCGAACGCCACAAGGTCCCCATCGTGGTGACCGGCTTCGAACCGCTCGACATCCTGGAGGGGATCCGCCGTGCGGTACGGCAGCTGGAGACGGGCCGGCACGTCGTCGAGAACGCCTACCCGCGCGCCGTACAGCCCGAGGGCAGCCCGGCCGCGAGGGCCATGCTCGCCGATGTCTTCGAGGTGACCGACCGGCCCTGGCGCGGCATCGGTGTGATCCCGCAGAGCGGCTGGCGGCTGTCCTCCCGGTACCGGGACTACGACGCCGAACACCGCTTCTCGGTGGCCGACATCGACACCCGGGAGTCCACGGTCTGCCGCAGCGGCGAGGTCCTCCAGGGGCTGATCAAGCCGCACGAGTGCGCCGCCTTCGGCAAGCAGTGCACCCCGCGCAACCCGCTCGGCGCCACCATGGTCTCCAGCGAGGGCGCGTGCGCGGCCTACTACCTCTACCGCAGGCTCCAGGTGCCGACCACGGAGGAGGCGAGTTCCGTTGGCTGACGCACTCGACGCGACCGGTCCGACGTACGCGCCGGCCGACTTCTCCGGCTGGACCTGCCCCGCTCCGCTGCGCGACCACGACCGCATCGTCATGGGCCACGGTGGCGGCGGCGCCCTGTCGGCCGAGTTGGTCGAGCACCTCTTCGTGCCCGCCTTCGGCAACGACGTGCTGTCCGAACTGGGCGACTCCGCGCGGCTGCCCGCCTGCGGCGAACGGCTCGCCTTCTCCACCGACTCCTTCGTGGTGCGGCCGTTGTTCTTCCCCGGCGGGAGCATCGGCGATCTGGCGGTCAACGGCACGGTCAACGACCTCGCCATGGCCGGGGCCCGGCCGCTCTTCCTGTCCTGCGGGTTCATCCTGGAGGAGGGCGTCGAACTGGCCGTGGTGGCACGGGTGGCCGAGGCGTTCGGCGCGGCGGCGCGCGCGGCCGGGGTGACCGTGGCCACCGGTGACACCAAGGTGGTCGAAGCCGGTCACGGGGACGGCGTGTTCATCAACACCGCCGGCATCGGCCGTATCCCCGACGGCGTCGACATCCACCCGCGCCGGGCCCGGCCGGGCGATGTGGTCCTGGTCAGCGGCGCCATCGGGGTGCACGGGGTGGCCGTCATGAGCGTCCGTGAGGGCCTGGAGTTCGGCGTGGAGATCGAGAGCGACACCGCTGCGCTGGGCGACCTGGTCGCGAACCTGCTCGCCGCCTGTCCGGACATCCATGTGCTGCGCGACCCCACCCGCGGCGGCGTCGCCACGACGCTCAACGAGATCGCCGCCGCGTCGGGCGTCGGAGTGGCCCTGGAGGAGGACGCCCTCCCCGTGCCGGACACGGTCGCCAACGCCTGCGCCCTGCTCGGCCTCGACCCCCTGTACGTCGCCAACGAGGGCAAGTTGGTCGCCTTCGTGCCCCCGGACCGGGCGGACTCCTGCCTGGCCGCGCTCAGGGCCCATCCGCTGGGCAGGGAGGCGGTGGCCATCGGCCGCTGCGTGCCCGACCATCCGGGCATGGTCGTCTCGGCCACGGGCCTGGGCGGCACCCGCGTGGTGGACATGCCCCTGGGGGAACAGCTGCCCCGTATCTGCTGAGAACTCGGATGACCTCCGTGCCCGGCGGCGGTGACCGAAGATCACGACGAGCGTAGGCTCGTGCCATGGTTGAGCACCGCATGATCGACGTGAACGGCATCCGCCTCCACATCGCCGAGCAGGGCAGCGGCCCCCTGGTCGTCCTGCTGCACGGCTTCCCGGAGTCATGGCACTCCTGGCACCACCAGTTCGGCCCCCTGGCCGACGCCGGCTACCACGTGGTCGCCCCCGACCAGCGTGGTTACGGACGCAGCGACCACCCCGACGAGGTCGACGCCTACACCATCCTCCACCTGGTCGGCGACGTCGTCGCGCTGATCCAGGCCCTGGGCGAGGACAAGGCGTTCGTCGTCGGGCACGACTGGGGCGCCCCCGTCGCCTGGCACACCGCGCTGCTGCGCCCCGACATGGTCCGGGGCGTGGCCGGACTCAGCGTGCCGCCGCCCTTCCGGGGCGCGCAGCCGCCGCTGGCCGCCATGGAGAAGCGGTTCGACGGCCGCTTCTACTGGAACTACTTCAACCGGCCCGGGGTCGCCGACGCCGAGTTCGCCCGGGACGTGCGCACCACGCTGCGCAAGTTCTTCTACTCCGCCTCCGGCTCCGCCCGCTCCGACGGCAGGGTCATGCAGCCGCTGATCGAGCACGGCCAGGGCTGGCTCGAAAAGCTGCCCGACCCGGAGGTACTGCCGGAGTGGTTCACCGAGGAGGACCTCGACGCGCTCACGGAGAGCTTCTCCGGAGGCTTCACCGGAGCCCTCAACTGGTACCGCAACCTGGACCGCAACTGGGAGCTCACCGCCGCCTGGCAGAACGCCGTGGTCACCCCGCCGGCGCTGTACATGTACGGCGACCGCGACCTCGTCCCGGCCTTCCCCGGCACGCCCGAACTCATCGCGAAGCTCCCCCACCTCATGCCCAACCTCTGGCGTGACCCGATCAAGCTCCCCGGCTGCGGGCACTGGACACAGCAGGAACGCCCGAACGAGGTCAACACCGCCCTCCTCGAATTCCTCAAGGCCCACTCCTGAACCACGACCGCCGAGCGGGCGACACCGAAGTGGCCCGGCCGGTGCGACGCGCGGGAACTCCCGGTCAGGCGGCGCGCTCCAGTTCCGCGATCGTCCGCTCCAGCCACTCCGTCTCGGCCTCGGACGTGGCGCGCGCGATGAGCAGGACGCCCCGGCGGAAGGGGTCGTCGACCTCGGCCGCCGAGAGGGGTTTGTCGCCCCGGTAGAAGAAGCTGCTGGGTTCGCCGAGGAACGCCTGCCGCCGGCGCAGGATCTCGGCCTGCTGCCGACGGTCGGGCAGGTGCCTGAGGAACCCGAGCAGGGCGAACCAGCGGTTCTCGTCGGTGATGAAGGGCTGCTCGGGGCTGCTCAGGCAGCGGAACAGTTCCTGCCTGCCGTCGTCGGTCAGGCTCAGTACGTGGCGCGGGGCGGCGGCCGCGCCCGGCTGTGCCTCGCGCCGCAGCAGGCCCGCCTTCTCCATGCGTTTGATCGCCGGGTACAGCGTGCCGTGGCTGACCGCCCGCACGTGCCCGGTGAGCCGCGCGATCCGGGTCCGCAACTCGTAGCCGTGCAGGGGCTCTTCGTAGAGGAAGCCCAGGATGCTCAGGTCCAACACGCTTGCCATGAGGACGAATGATAAATCCGAGCGGCTGAATCCACCGGCCCGGCGGCGTGGCTGGGCGGGTGGGGCGGCCGGCTCGGAGCAGGGTGGACGGAGTCGTCGTCGAGGAGGAACCGTGAAGCGTCGTGTCGTCGCCGTCCTGGCCGTTGTCGCCGCCGGACTGATGCTGTGCGCGGGTCCGGCCGCGGCGCGGGACGGTCATGGCCAGGCCGAGAGCGAAGACTGGAACGTGCCGCTCACCAACATCGGCCTGTTGTAGTACGGCGGAACCGCCGGTGGGCGGTGCCGTCGGTACCGGTGCGTCAGTCGGCCGGACGGACGCGGGTGAGCTTGTCGGGGTTGCGGATCAGCCGGATGGCGCTGATGGTGCCGTCCTCGGCGAGGTCGAGGCAGGCCACCGAGTCCGGACGGTCGCCGGAGGTGACGAGGCGGCCCGGACGGCCGTTGACCAGCACGTCGTGCACGGCGACGTCCGGGATGTGGTTCGCGAGGACGCCGAGGATCCAGCGGGCGACCTTGTCGGCGCCGTAGATCGGGCGCAGCGCGGCGCGGATCTTTCCGCCGCCGTCGGTCCAGGCGGTCACGTCGGGGGCGAGCATCGTCATCATCCGGTTGAGGTCCCCGCCGAGGCAGGCGGCCAGGAACTCGTCGGTGGCCTTGCGCCGTACCTCGGCGGGCGCGTCGTAGCGGGGCCGGCGGGCCTGCACATGGCTGCGGGCCCGGCTGCCGACCTGGCGTACGGACGCCTCGGTGCGCTCCAGCATCCCGGCGATCTCGGGATAGCCGAAGCCGAAGACCTCCTTGAGGACGAACACCGCGCGCTCCAGCGGCGACAGTGTCTCCAGGACCACCAGCATCGCCAGCGAGATCGCCTCCGCCTGCTCGATGCCGCCGCTGGCGTCCGGCGCGGTCACCAGCGGCTCCGGCAGCCACGGGCCCACGTACGACTCGCGCCGGACGGCGGCCGACTGGGCCCGGTTGATCGCGAGGTTGGTGACGATCCGGCACAGGTACGCACGAGGACGGTCGATCGTGTCGGCATCGACGGTGCTCCATCTGAGCCAGGCGTCCTGGACGATGTCCTCGGCGTCGGCGGCGCTGCCCAGCATGCGGTAGGCGATGCCGAACAGCTCCGGCCGGTGCTCCTCGAAGAGTTCAAGTGCGCTCACCCACGCGACGGTACCGCGCAGCGATCCGAGAAGCCCTGGCCGGTCAGGCCGAAGGCGCTGTTCATCCGGGAGCGCAGGTTCTCCACGGCGACGATCGCGGTGAGCTCGACGAACGCGGGCTCGCCGAGCCGCTCGATCAGTCGGGCCGTCAGTTCGTCGGTGACGGTCGGCTGCGTCTCGGTCATCGCCTCGGCGTACTCCAGGACGTCCAGCTCCAGTTCGGTGAACGCCGTACGGTGTTCGCGCCAGACGGGTACCGCGTGCAGCTTCGCGCTCGGCATGCCCTCGTTGTGGGCCTCCCAGTAGCCGAAGTCGGTGCACCAGGAGCAGCCGATCAGGTGCGAACTGGCCATCACGGCGAGCAGCTTCAGCCGGGGGTCCAGCGTGTTCCACTTGGCGAGCGACATCTCCATCCGCGCGTCGGTCAGCATGACCTTGCGGTTGTGGGCCATCGCGCGGACGGGGTCGAGGACCGCGCCGTAGGTGCGCCTGGAGTACCACTCGCTGATCCGGTACAGCAGGGTGCGCGGCGGGTCGAGCGAGATGCGGGCCATGGGGATCGCCTCCGGTGTCGGGAATTCCGTCGTCACCAGGGCAGACCGGCCGGCCGACCCGTGTGTGACATGCCGACCGGACGATGTGACCTGGACCACACACGGACAGGTCTTCCGTCACGCCCGCTGGAAGCGTAGGTTCCGGTTACCCCGCGACGGCGCCCGCAAAGGCGCTGGTCCGCCGATCCCGGGCAGGCGGACCAGCGGGGGCCAAATCCATCTCTGTACCCTGCACGCGTGCGACCGGCACATGGCGACGCCCCCGTCAGCTCATGCCCGGCGCCCCGCGAGCCGTACGTCCACGGCGGTGAGCGCCAGGGCCGGCGGCCCCGGGGCGAGGAACGCGAGCGGTGGCGGCGCCCAGGCGGCGCCGGTGCCCTGCGTCCGGACATGCCGAGGTCGCCTCTCCCTCCGATGTTCCGCTCGGCCTCTAGGCCGTCGGCGTGCCGTCGTACGGCAGCGTCGTGCCCGGCAGCGCGTACTCGTCGCGGCGCCCGCACATCCCGAAGCCGCCCAGCCTGCTCGGCTCGCTCCGGTACGCGGTCGCGTCGGCGAGGTAGGCCGGCTCGCCGGACTCCAGGGCGTCGAGCTGGGCGCCGGTGCGTTCGGCGGCGGCGAGGGCGCCGGCCCGCCACAGCTCGCGCCAGGCGGGCACCCGGGCCCGGACCAGGCGGGCGGCGGCCTGCTGGAAGGCACGGTACGGGCCGCTGTCCCCGGCGAGCAGTGCCTCACGCAGACCGAGGTAGCCCTCGACCGCGAGGTCCCGGCGGCGCCGGGCGGCCGCCTCGGTCTCCGGGCCGGTGCCCGGCGGCAGGGTGGCGGCGGCCGCGTACCGCTCGGGGTCGGCGAGCACCTCGGGCGGGAAGGTGAACACGGCGTCCCCGGCCTCGGGCAGGCCGCTGTTCTGCATGAGCACGGTGATCCGCAGGTCGCCGCCCTGCACCATCCGGTGCACGGTGCCGGGGGTGAACCAGGCGAGAGAGGCGGGCGCCAACGGGATGTCCCGGTAGCCGTCGGGGCTCAGGGTCTGCACCGCGCCCCGGCCCCCGGTGACGACGTACGCCTCGGTGCACACCAGGTGCAGATGCGGGCTGCCGCCACAGACACCGTCGGCGGCCTGCCACGCGTAGGCGCTCAGGTGGGACAGGCCCACGGCGCCGGGCAGCGGACGGGACGGCCCCGGCTCGGCCTCGTTCACCATGGCAGGCCTTCCAGGTGGCGGCTCACCCGGTCGCGGTCCCAGGCGCCGTCGGCGACGACGACCCGGTAGCGGTAGCCGAAGCTCTCCCCCGGCGGGAGTGCGAACTCCTCGAAGAACGCCCAGGAGAACGCGACGGTCGGGATCGGTTCGGAGCGTACGAACCAGTGCGAGGCATGGATCGCGGACGACTCGTCCAGGTTCTCGGGGGCGTGGGCGAAGACGAGCGTGGAGTGCGCGGCGGACCCGTCATGCGCGGCACTGAAGGCCAGCCACGGTCCCTGACTGCCCATCACCTTCTCGGCGCCGACGCCCGGTTCGGAATCGGGCGTGAACACGCCGCCGCCGGTGAAGTCGCGCGGACCGCGCCACTGGAGGCCGGTGTAGCCGGCCATCTCACGGCCGGCGGTGGTGGGCGAGCCGAACAGCAGGGGTTCGTCACGGGTGTTGGTGAGGCGGATGGACCAGTCCAGGGTCCAGGCGCCGGCCTCCACGTCCACCGTGTGCACGGAGAGGCCGCGCACCTCACGCGCCCACTCCCGGCCGCCGTTCTCGATCCAGGTCAACTCCTCGGTGACGTCAAGGCGTTCGTCGGTGACGCCGAGGCCGGTGAAGCCGTCGTGGCGCATCGACCCGACCCGGTCGGGCAGGCGCAGATAACCCTCGCCGTGGACATAGCAGTTGCCGCCCCAGAAATTCTGCCCGGACAGATGACTGGCCGTCATCTGGAGGCCCTTGTGCCAGCGGTGGTCGTTCGGCCGGTAGCCGGTCACGGTGTGCCCGGCGAGGGTGCGCACGGGGTGGGCGTAGGGCTTGCGGGCCTCGAAGGCGTCCGGATCGGGGCGGTAGACGTAGCGGAGGATCTCGGTGCCGTTCGCCGCTTGGACCGCCAGGTGTTCGCCGTGGACGTGGCTGACTCGGATGGTCATGCGCGCTCCTTGGGGGCCCAGTCGGGGTGGTCGCCGTGCATGGCCGCGTAGTAGGGGTCACCGGGACCGATCTCGCCCGCCCGTACCGGCTGCCCGGTGAACGCCGCCTTGTACAGGGCAGCGGCGAACTCCAGGGTGGCGCGGGCGTCGGGGCCGCTGCCCGGAGGCCGCTCGCCCCGGTCGAACGCGTCGAGGACCACGCCGAGTTGGGCGAGGTGCGAGCTGGGCACGTCCTGCGCGGGGGTCCGCCAGGTCGCGACGCGCCCGGGGTCGACGTGCGGCGCGGGCGTGTAGACCCAGTCGGTGTTGCCGTGCCCGTAGAGGTGGGTCAGTTGCAGGGTGGCGTCGGAGCAGTCGATACGGATGCGGCTGACCTCGTGCGGGGACAGGACGCTGTTGACGACGGTGGCGAGCGCGCCGCCGCGGAACCGGACGAGGGCGGTGGAGACGTCCTCGCTCTCGACGTCGTGGACCAGCCGGCCCGCCATGGCCCGCACCTCCTCCCACTCCCCCAGCAGGTGCAGCAGCAGGTCGTACTGGTGGATGCCGTGCCCCATGGTCGGCCCACCGCCCTCGGTCGCCCACCGGCCGCGCCACGGAACGGCGTAGTAGTCGGCGTCCCGGTGCCAGGTGGTCTGGCAGTGCGCCACCAGCGGGGTGCCCAGCTCGCCCCGCGCGATCAGGTCCCTGGCGTGCACGGCGCCGGAGCCGTAGCGGTGCTGGAAGACCACCGAGGCGTACGCGCCGGAGGCCTCCTCGGCGGCGGCGATGTCGTCGTACTCGGCGAGCGACAGGCACAGCGGCTTCTCGCACAGCACCCAGGCGCCCGACTTGAGCGCGGCCACGGTCTGCTCGCGGTGCAGCGCGGGCGGCGTGCCGATGAGGACCAGATCCGGGCGTACGGCGTCGAGCATGGCCTGCGTCGAGGTGAACCCGGCGACCCGCGCCCCCGCCTCCTTCCGGAAGGCGTTCAGTCTGCCCTCGTCCACATCGACGGCGGCGACGAGTTCGACGCGCTCGGCATGGGCTCTGAGTGCGGGAAGGTGGCTGCCGGCGACGATGGCGCCGGTGCCGATGACGGCGGCGCGGCGGCGGGGTGCGGCGAGGGACATGCAATGCTCCTGAGGGCTCGGCAGACGGAGTCGAGCACCACTTCGAGCGCCGCATCGAGCGCCAGGGAGAAAGCGCTTGCCCCGTACGAGGCGACCCTAGGGCGACGGGATTGTCAGGACAACCCCTAGTGCGGGGAAATTCGCTGGTGCGGGGTCGGATGGGCCGGGCGGAGGAGGGCCGCACAGGAGCGGAGAACCGCCGTGCCGTGGGAGGCCGGGAGGGGAACGGAAAGCTGCCGTGGCGCGGGAGCCCGCGACGGGAGCGGAGAACCGCCGTGGCACGAGAGACCGCGACGGGGCGGAAAGCCACCCTGGTGCTGGAGACTGCGACGGGCCCGGGCGCGCGACACCGACCTCGCGGACGGGGCGGGCGGACGCGTTGGTTTGAGCGGCGCCCGGCCGGGCTACCCATGGCGCGTGATTCCCTCCCGGGTCGAGGAGACCCTGCCGGAGCTGGTCCCCTTCGTGCGGGCCGTCCAGGCCAGGCGGCCCGACGACGGCACGTGGTGCGAGGCGTGGACCGTACGGGACGTCCTGGTCCACCAGACGGGGAATGCCGAGGAACTGGCCCGGGTCCTCCAGGCCTTCCTCGACGGCACCCCGGTGGAGACCCGGGGTTTTGATCGCGAGGATCCCCATCGACGGCTGTCCGACGCCGACCTCTGGGCGACGTTCCTGAACCGCTGCGAGCGACTCACCGAGGTCACGGCGGCCGCCGCGCAGGAGCTGTCCCCGGACACCGAGGTGCGGTGGACCGGGCGGACCGTGAAGGCCCCCTCCTTCGCCGAGCACATGCGTGAGGAACTGATCCTGCACCGCTGGGACCTGACCGGTGACGACCCTGCGGCGGTGCGGGCGCTCGACGAGCCGTGGATGACGGAGCACAGCGTGACCTCGGTCGGCCGTCCCCTGCTGGAGCGTGGCCGGGCCGGGCTGGCACCGGGGCCCGAGGGGCGGGTCGAGGGACGCCTTCGCACGCCGGGCATGGACGACGTCGTGGTGAGCGCCGACGCGGGCTCCTGCAGCATCCGGCTCGCCGCCCCCGAGGGCCCCGCCACGATCGAGAGCGACGCGGCCGCCCGGGTACTGCTGCTGTGGGGCCGCCGCCCCGCCGACCCGGCACGCTGGCACAGCTCCGCCGGTCCGGAGGCGCTGCGCAAGGTACGGGGCCTGCTGGGCGGTTACTGAAGGCTCCGCTCCCTCCCCCGGTCCGGCCGCCCGGCTCCTCCCCGTGTCACGGAGCGCGGTTGCGCCCGGTACTCAGCCCGCCCGGCCGATCGTCACGGTCCGCGAGCCGGGAGCGAAGTCGGCGCGGGAGTGTGCCCGGGACTCGCCGGGCCGGTAGTCGGTCACCCGGCCCTCGGAGGGCTGGTGGTGGGCGGCGCAGGCGTCCGGCGCCTCGGTCAGTGGGATGTCCGGCCCGACGAACACCGTCGCCGCACGTTAGGGGGCGACGACGGTGACGGTCTGCGGGATGGAGATCGGGACGGACCGCAGGCTGCCGATCACCTCTCCGACGGTGCCACACGTCTCCAGCAGGTGAACCACACCGCGAGCCCGGCGTCGTTCATCCCTCCGACCTCGATGGCGCGGAACGTCGTCTGCGGCCGGCCCACGCCTGCCGCTCCCTTGCGGGCGCCCGGTGAAGCGGCGACAACTCGGCTAATTCCGCAGCGAGTTGACCATACCCGTGACCAGGTCACGAGCGCGCGAGTGGTCGGCCGTCACCCTCGGCGGACGGAGTGAGGACGGTGCGGTCGAACGGGCCCGCGTGCGCGGCGGCGTGGGCGATGGCGTCGTTGACGGCATCGAGCGGGAAGGCCCGGACCTGTTCACCGGCGAGGTCCAGGGTGCCGCAGGCGAGGAGCCGGATGATGCCGGCGTTCGCCGTACGCGGGCCCAGCCACTGGCCGCGCACGGTCACCGAGTTGCGCATGAGCCACGGGTACGGGAGCGCGAGGTCGGCACCGCCGAGCATGCCGACGCCGCCCATCAGGACGACGCGGCCGTACTCGCGCACGCTCATGGCCGCCGTGCGCACCGCCGTGCCGGGCGCGCTCGGGGGCAGCAGATCGAGCACCATGTCGATCGGGCCGCCGGCCGCCGCCGCCATCGCCGCCCGGTCCGGGTCCTCCTGTCCGGTCAGCTCCACCGGGCGTACGCGCGTGCCGAACCGCTCGGCGAGGAGGGCGAGGGCGGCCCGGTTGCGGCCCGCGGCGATCACGCGGCCCGCGCCCATCGCGAGCGCGACCGCCACCGCGCTGCTGCCGAGGTTCCCGGTCGCGCCGCTGACGAGCAGCGTCTCGCCGGCTTCGAGCCCGCCCGCCAGCAGCCCGCCGTACGGAATGACGTACACGCCGAGCGAGGCCCAGCGTGCGGGGTCGTCGCGCGCCGGCTCCGGCAGGGGGAAGACGTTCTCCGTCGGTACCCGCATGCGCTCGGCGAACGACCCGTGGTGCAGATGGCGCGCCAGGCGTGCGCCGCCGTCGCCCCGGGAGCTCCAGCCCTGGAGCGTGATGTCGGGCGTCAGCGCGTCGTCCCGGGAGCGCACCGTCGGGTCGCACCACACCAGGTCGCCGACGCGGAGCCGGGTGGCGTCCGGGCCGACGTGGACGATGCGTCCCACGCCGCCCGTACCGGGTACGACCGGCGGGACGAGGGGGTAGTTCCGGGCGCCGCTGAACACCTCGGCGGCGTACGGCAGCACGCAGGCGGCGACCACCTCGACCACCACCTCGCCGCCCCTCACCTCGGGGTCGGGCAGCTCCCGCACCGTGAGCGGGGCGCCGAACTGCGTCAGAACTGCTGCGCGCACGGGTGGACCTCCGTGTTTCTCTTCGTCGTCTGTCTCGTCGCCTGTCCGGTCGTTCCTCGGGCGACGTCATCGAGGCTAGGAAGGCAGGGGGGCATTCGGGAAGCGAGGATCCGGCATCCGTGGTATGCGTAGGACGCATGGACCTCTCCAGTTCGGGCCTGCGCGTTCTGCGGCAGATCGCGGAGTCCGGCAGCTTCACGGCGGCGGCCGCGCGCCTCGGCTACACCCAGTCGGCGGTCTCCCGTCAGGCCGCGTCCCTCGAACGCGGCGCGGGTGCCGTCCTGTTCGAGCGCCGCACCGACGGGGTACGGCTCACCTCCGCGGGGCTGACCCTGCTGCGGCACGCCCGCACCATCCTGGACTCCCTCGACGCGGCCGAGCGCGACCTGACCGGGACCGCACCGCAGCGGGAACGGGTACGGCTCGGCGTGTTCCTGAGCGCGGGCGCGGCGCTCCTGCCCGCCGCACTCGCACGGCTCGCGGCCGGCCATCCGCAGGTCACGGTCACGACGCGCGAGGGCACGACACCCCGCCTGGTCCGCGCGCTGCGCGCCGGCTCGATCGACCTCGCCCTGCTGACGTCCCGGCCGCCCCACCGGCCCCCGGACGGCGAGTCGCCGCGCCTGCACGTCGAGACGGTGGAGGACACCGAACTCCTCGTGGCCGCCCGGACGACGGGGATGTTCGCGGGCCGCACCTCGGTGCACGTCGACGAACTCGTCGACGTCGCTTGGATCGCCACCCCGTCGTCGAACTCCGAACCGCTGCTGGGCGTCTGGCCGGGCCTGCCGGGCCGCCCGCGTGTCAGCCATGCCGTGCGTGACTGGCTGGCCAAGCTTCACCTGGTCGCCGGCGGCTTCGGGGTGACGACGGTGCCGTCCCGGATGTCGGAGGTGCTGCCGCCCGGGGTGACCCTGCTGCGCGTCGAGGGCGCGCCCCGCGAAGTGCGCCGGATCCTCCTGGCGCGGCTGCCGGGCCCGCCCACGCCGGCGATCACGGCCGTCGCTCAGGCGCTGGTGCCGACCGACTGAGGCCCGGCCGCGCCGCGGGAAGTCATCCGCGGCGAACCAGGTCTCGCTCCCGGTGGCCGGCCGGCACCGCGCTGCCGCGTCAGTCCCCGGTGCTCGGCCGAGCCGCGGCAGGCTTCTCCCGCGGCTCGGCCGGCCTCGTGGGCGGGCCGGGCTCGCCCGGACGAGGTGCGGGCGATGCCTCGTAGCCGCGGATGGCCAGGCGGCGGGCGATGCAGGCCACGATCGCCGGGGTGACCGTGGTCATCTCCGGGCGCCAGCCCGGGACGGCGTTCACCTCGCAGACCGTGAAGGTGCCGTCGGCCGCGAACAGCAGGTCCACCCCGGCGATGTCCAGGCCCAGGGCGCCGACCGCGCGCACCGCCAGCTCCTCCGCCTGCGGGTGGCGGCCGGCGCACAGCGTGGCGGAGCCGCCCTTGGCGATGTTCGCGGCGAGGGCGCCGTGCCGGGAGGTGTGCAGGACGGCGCTCACCGGCTCGCCGTCGACCACGACGACACGCAGGGCGCGGCCGTGCGAGCCGGCCACGTACTCCTGGAACAGAAACGGCGTCCCGTCCGCCAGGCTGCCGGACAGCTCACGCAGCAGGCCCTGCTCGCGGGCGAGGAAGACCTGCCGGCCCTTGGTACCGCTGACGGCCTTCACCACGCACGGCGTGCGCAGGTTCCGGCTGTGTACGACGCCGTCCAGGGGGGCGGTGGCGTACGAGAGCGTGTCGGGCACCGGCACCCCGGCCAGGGCGAGTTCCTGCACCTGCCACACCTTGTTACGGGCCGTCAGCTGGGCGTCGGCCGGATTCACGAGGGTGCTGCCCATGCGCTCCAGATGGCGCAGCAGGGTGGTCTCCCGGTCGCTCCGCATGGAGCCGGGCATCTGGCGTACGCACACCACGTCCGGAGCCGGCAGGTCCACGCCGCCCAGGGTGTGCAGGACGAGCCTGCCGTCCCGGACGCCGAAGAGCAGTTCGTCGGTGTGCCAGAGGACGAAGCGGGGTCCGAAGGCGGCGGTGAACGCCCCTGCCAGTTCGGCCGTGGACCGCCGCAGCGCGATGGGCCGCTCCCGCACCAGCATCCACACATCGGCCGGTACGGGATGCTCCGGCCGGCCACGGTGCCGTGTGTCCACTCCGACTCCTCGTCTCCTCGCCGCCCGCCACTGCCGGGCCGTGGAGCACCACTGTCACACATCCGTGATCGCGCGATCACGGAAGGCGACGCGATGGCGGATACGGCGCGGTCGGCCGGGGGAACCGGCCGGCCACTGCCCGATGTCGGCGCCGTGGCGCGGGAGTTGGGACGTCGGCGAGGTCACCGGTCGTCCGGGCCGGTCAGGGGGCGGCGCGGCGCAGCCCGGCGATGAAGGCGGCGCCGTTCGGTGTGCCGACGCCCGTCATCGTGTCGTACCCCTTGGCGGTGACCTGCTGGGTGTAGGCGCGTTCCTGGGAGCCGAAGACGTCGACGCCCGGGGCGCCGCCGGACCCGTCCGCCGCGAGGTAGGCAGCCCTGTTCTGCTGCGGCGTCCGGGAGTCGACCGGCAGGACGTCGTGGTAGGCGCGGGTGCCGGCGAGCCGGTAGATCAGCGGGTTGCTGAAGCCGAACGCCGTCTTCCGGCCCTGCTGGGCGTCGGCGATCAGGCCGGCGATCAGCGGACAGGCCAGGCTGGTGCCGGCGTTCACCATGGTCCGGTACGGCCCCGGCTTCGCGTCGCTCCCCGACTCCGTGTACCCGGTCAGGAGCCCGGTGTCGAGATCGGCGTCGGCCGCGATGTCGGGGACGGCCCGGTCGGTGGCGACCCGATTGCCGACGCGGACACGCGACATCGACGCGGGAACGACACCCTTCTGGTAGGCGGGCAGGCCGTAGACGAGGCTGGTGCCTCCGCCGCCCCCGCTGATGCCCAGGTCGCTCCACCTGCCGTGCTCCAGGGAGCCGTAGTCGCTGGACCACCCGGTCTCGAAGACCCGGTTGTCCGCCGCCCCGATGCCGAGGCTGGTGCCGCCGACCGCCACCGCGTACGGGTCGGAGTCGGTCACCGTCAGCCCGGGTGTGTCACCGGACGAGAAGTACATGCCGACCCCCTCGGCCGCGGCCCGCACGTCGATCGCGTGCACGGTCTTCTCCGGCACCATGCCCAGGGGGATCTGCCACGAGTTGGACACGATGGAGGCGCTGGGGTGCTTGCCGTCGCCGGTCAGCACGGAGAGGGCCGCGTCGAGCAGTGCCTGGTCCTCGTCGCAGCCGCCGCCGACCACCATCAGCTGGGCGGCTCCGGGCGCCATGGCGTACACGGCCTCGGAGTCCATCTCCGCCTCGTCGTTCACCGCGGTCGCCTGCGCCGCGCCCCGCGCGGAGGTGCCGCAGGACTTTCCGGACCGGACTTCCCGGAACTGGGAGGGTTTCGGCGCGGGCAGGTGATTGGTGCGCGCGTACTCCGTCAGCGTCCGGAACATCGCGGTCGGCGCCTCGTCCTCGGTCAGGGCCACGGTCTGGCCCTTGCCGGTGTCCGTCCAGGTCGCGCCGTAGGCGGCGCGGATCTGACGGGCGGAGTACCCGCACACGGGCAGCGATGCCGTGCTCAGTCCCTGGTAGGCCGGGTGGACGAGGTGCGTGTGCTGCGCCCAGTACCGGGAGCACGTCGGTGCCTCGGGCGCCCCCGTCTGCGCCCCCGTCTGCGTCTGCGTATGTCTCGCGGCAGCGGTCCGGGTGGTGTTCGGCCGGGCTCCGCTCATCCCGGTCACCCCGAGGACGTCGGGCGCGAGCGGGGCCGGTATCGACACGTCGCGGTCGTTGGACTGGATCACCGTGGTCCCGCCGAGCGCGTCCTCGGCCCGGTACCGGTTGATCCGCACCTGGAACGCCGACTGCACCGCCGACGCCGTCCCGGTCGCCGAGACGTAGTCGCGGCCGTCGCTGATGTGCACCCGCGTCAGACCCTTGGTGCTCAGCCATGCCGCGACCGCCCGGGCGTGCGCGGCGGACGGCCCGAAGCGGGCGGTGTAGGCGTCAGGGCCGAGATAGTGGTGGAACGCGGCGCTGCCCGGTGTGGCGACCGCGTCGGCGAACGCGGCGGCACCGGCCAGATCCGGCTTCAGCCACACCTGGACGGTCATGTCCTGGGCGGACGGCACGGCACCGGCGAGGGCCATGGTGTGCACGGCGGGGGACGCCGTCCCCGGCACCGTCGTGGTGGCCGCCGCCTGTGCGGTGCAGGGCACCCCCAGCAGCGCTCCGGCGGCCAGCACGGCCGTACAGCCTGCCACGGCAGCGGCGGCCCGCCCCCGGCGCCGGCTCCGCACCACCGGTCCCGCTCCCCGCCCGTCCACGAACGCTCTTTTCACGTGTGTCCCCCAGCCCGGCCCGATCGCTCGGGCACCGCCTCATTCCGGCTCCAGCCTCTCCCGCACCTTCTCCTCCTACGACGACGACCCGCGGCCCCGGGTTGCGGTGATCCGGTGCACGTGACCGGATCCAGCCCTTCCTGACGGGGTGGGGGGTGATGCCCGGCACGCTCTGGTGCTGTCCCCACCCCGAAGCCTCCTGCCTGCCGGAGTGATCGGGTCCCGGCCGGTGCCTAGCGTGCTGTCCCATGACCATCCCCTTCCTGAGCCGATTACTCCGCAGGCGTACCGGCCTCGCGGCCACCGCCGCGGCGACGGCCGTCGTGCTGGTCGCCACCCCCGCGGCAGCCGCCCAAGCGCCACCGCCGGCCCGCGCGTCCCGCCCGTGCGGCACGCACGACGCCCTGCGCCGGTCCCTGCACCGCCTGGTCGTGCACGACCGGATCGCCGGTGCCGCGGTCCTCGCCGAGAGCACGGGCCCGGACGCACCCTGCGCCCGCTGGACCGTGACGGACGGAGTGGCCGATCTGCGCTCCGGCCGACCGATGAACACCACCGACCGACTGCGCATCGGCAGCGTCACCAAGACCTTCACCGCGACGGTCGTCCTCCGACTCGCCGCCGAACGGCGCCTGTCCCTGGAGGCGCCTGTCGAGCGGTACCTGCCCGGACTGATCCGGGGACACGGGTACGACGGCCGCCGGATCACCGTCCGCCAACTCCTCCAGCACACCAGCGGGCTGCCCGACTACCTCGACGCGCCCGTCTGGGACCACCCCGAGCGGCTGCGACACCGCCATTTCGCCCCGCGCGAACTCGTCGCCGACGCGCTGCGGTTGCCCCGGCCACGGCAGAGCTGGCACTACGCGACCACCAACTACCTCGTCGCCGGGCTGATCGTGCGCGCGGTCACCGGCCACTCCCCCGAGTCGGAGATCACCCGCCGCGTCATCGCGCCGCTCGGGCTGCACGACACGTACTGGCCCGGCGACGACCCCCGCCTCCACGGGCCGCACTCCCACAGCTACTTCACCGCGGACGACGGCCGCCGCACCGACGGCACGAGCTGGAACATGACCTTCGGCGGGGTCGGCGGGGCCCTGGTGTCCACACCCGCCGACATGATCCGGTTCCTCACCGCCCTGCTCGGCGGGCGCCTGCTGCCGGCGGCCCAACTCGCCGACATGCGGCGGACGGTGGCCGCCGATCCCGACCGGCTCTGGCCCGGCGCCCGTTACGGGCTCGGGCTGATCACCTCGCCCCTGTCCTGCGGCGGTACCTGGTGGGGTCACGCGGGAACCGTGCCCGGCGGCCACCGTGCCCTGGTCGCCGCCGGCCCCGGCGGCCGGAGCGTCGCCGTGGCCCTGAACGGGATCCCGGCGACGCTCCAGGCCGAACAGGACTTCCACGACGTCGTCGACAAGGCCTTCTGCGAGCCGGACCCCTCCGAAAGGACACCCGCATGACCGCCCCCACCGCGCGCGGCGCCGGCCGCCGCTCACGCCGCCGCACCGCGCGGTGCGCCGCGGCCGCCGCCCTGTGCCTCGCGGGCGCGCTCACCCTGGGCAGCGCCCCGTCCGCCACCGCCGCGTCCGCCGGCGATCCCCTCGCCCGCTACGACCACCAGCGCCTCGACTGGAAGAGCTGCCGGCTCGGCCCCGGCGACACCACCGGCGAGGAACTGGAGCAGGCCGGCGCCCAATGCGCCGACGTCACCGTGCCGTTGGACCACACCCGCCCCGACGGCCGTACGCTCACCGTCGCGATCTCCCGGATCCGGGCCACCGACACCGCCCACCGCATCGGCGCGCTGCTGCTCAACAGCGGCGGCCCGGGGGGACAGACCATCGGTGATCCGCCGTGGGTGCGCGCGGCGATGAAGGACGTCGGCAAGCGCTACGACGTGGTGGGGGTGGACCCGCGCTTCGTCGGCCGGAGCACCCCGCTGGACTGCCGCTGGCCCACCGGCAGCATGTTCCGCGGGGCGGGCACCGGCCGCGCCGGCTTCGACCGGATGGTCGCCTTCTCGGCCGGCCTCGCCCGCCGTTGCCGTACCCACGCGGGCGGCCTGATCCCGTATGCCACCACCCGGAACACCGCCCGGGACATGGACGTGATCCGTGCCGCCCTGGGCGAGCGGCGGATCTCCTATCTCGGCTACTCGTACGGCAGTTACCTCGGCCAGGTGTACGCGACGATGTTCCCGGACCGGACCGACCGGGTGGTCCTGGACGGTGTGATAGATCCCGCCCGCTACGGTCCGCGGCTGTTGCTGAGCGCGGAGCAGGCCAACCGCGACGCCCTGGGTGACTGGGCCGCCTGGGCCGCCGCGCACGACGCGGCCTACGGCCTGGGACGTACCCGCAGGGCGGTGCTGGCGACCGTGAACGCGGTCCGGTCGGCCGCCGCCCGCACGCCCCTGCGGCTCGGCGCCCACCGGGTGGACGAACACGTCCTCCCCGTCCTCGTCTTCAACGGCCTCTCCCAGGACAACCCCACGGCCTACGGGGATCTCGCCCGGGCCGTGCGGGACCTGCGGCGGGCCGCCGACGGCCGGACCGTCACCCCGTCCCCCTGGCTGGCGGATTCGCTGGACTTCCTGCTGACCGGGCACGACTCCACGTACGGCAGCGCCCAGACGTCGATCCTCTGCGGCGACGTGGCCGCTCCGCACGACCCGGAGACGTACTGGCGCGATCTGACGCGTGCCGGGTCGCGCGACCGGATCTTCGCTCCCGTCGCGAACGACATCAACCCGTGCGCGTTCTGGGCGCCTCCCCGCGAGCGCCCCACGACGATCCGCGGCGACCTGCGGGCCCTGCTCGTGAACGCCACCGGTGACCCGCGCACCGTCTACCAGGGTGCCGAAGCGGTCCGCCGCGGCTGGCCCAGCTCCCGCCTGGTCACCCTGCGCGGGGCGGACCAGCACGCGGTGTACGGCGTCTTCGGCAGCCCGTGCGTGGATGCCACGGTGAACGCCTATCTGGGGACCGGCCGCCCACCGGCCGACGACGTCACCTGCCCCAGGCCCGCCGCATGACGTGACGGCGCCGGTGCCCGCGGGATCTGCGGGCCACCCACACCAGCGATGGCTGTCACGTGGCGGTGCGTAGTGGGGCGGTCGTGCCCCTCGCTTCGAGGGACGGGGGCGCGAGGTCGACCTCGGCCGGGCGGTCCGGCTCGTCGATCCGGTCGAGCAGCCGCTGCGCGGCGCGGCGGCCCACGTCGTGGCTGGCGTTGTCCACGGTGGTCAGCCACAGATGGCGCAGGCGCGACAGGTAGGTGTTGTCGTAGCCGACGAGGGAGAGGTCCCGCGGGACCCGCAGGCCGCTCTCCTCGGCGGCCGAGAGCGCGCCGACACAGGTCATGTCGTTGACCGCGAAGACGGCGGTCGGGCGCTGCGGGCGGCTCAGGAGCCGGACGGCGGCCCGGTAGCCGCCCTCCTCGGTGAGGTCGCCCTGTTCCACGACCGCCGTGCCGGCGAGTCCGTGCTCGCGCATGGTCGCCTCGAAGCTGCGCCGGCGCAGTTCGCCGACCGCGCCCTGCCCGGCGATGTGGGCGATGTGCCGGTGCCCGAGGCCTATGAGGTGCTCGGTGGCCAGCCGGGCGCCCTGTTCGTCGTCGTTGGCGACGATGTCCACGCCGGGGAGCACCGGTTCCCGGGCGCCGGCGACGACCGTGGGGATCCGGCCGGCGGCGGTGCGCAGGGCCTCGGGGTCCTGGAGCGTGCCGACGGCGATCAGGCCGTCGACGCGCAGTTCGGTGAAGGTCCGGGTGAGGTCCTCGCCGAGCCGCCGGTTGAGGTGGCCGTCGGCCAGCAGGACGTGCATCCCGCTGTCGTACAACCGCCCGTTCAGGCCGTCGAGCAGTTCCACGAACCAGGGGTTGCGCAGGTCGTTGAGCAGCACTCCCACCGTGCGGGTGCGCCGCTCGCTCAGGCTGCGCGCGGCCGCGTTGGGCCGGTACCCGAGCGCTTCGACGGCGGCCAGGACGGCCTCGCGCTTCTCCGGCCGTACCCCCGCCGAGCCGCGCAGCACCAGCGAGACCAGGGACTTCGACACGCCGGCCCGCTCGGCGACGTCACGGATGGTCGGAGTGCTCATGTCTGGACCGTTCCATATCCCGGCAGGCCCTGTAAAGACCCCTTGACACGGGAGAGACCCAGGACTCAGGGTGTGGCGCAGGTTCTGGAACGGTCCAAAGAAGGGCGCTCATGGTGAACACGCTCGGCGTCGCGGTCGTCGGATTCGGCTGGATGGGACGGGTGCACACACAGGCGTACGCCCGTGTGCACCACCACTTCCCCCAGCTGTCCCTACGGCCGGAACTGGTCGCCGTCGCCGACGAGGTACCGGGCCGGGCGCAGGAGGCGGCCGGGCTCTACGGCTTCGCCTCCGCCACCCGGGACTGGCGCACGGTGGCCGCCGACCCCCGGGTCCGGGCGGTCAGCATCACCGCCCCCAACTTCCTGCACCGCGAGATCGGTGTCGCGATGGCCGAGGCCGGCAAGCACATCTGGATCGAGAAGCCGGTCGGACTGACCGCCGAGGACGCCCGGGCCGTGGCCGACGCGGCGGCCAAGGCCGGGGTGCAGGGCACGGTCGGCTTCAACTACCGCAACGCGCCTGCCGTCGAGGCCGCCCGCGAGCTGATCGCCGCCGGAGAGATCGGCACGGTCACCCACATCCGCATCCGTCTCTTCAGTGACTACGCCGCCCACCCTCAGGGCGCTCTGACCTGGCGCTACGAGCGCGCGCGTGGCGGCAGCGGGGTGCTCGGCGACCTCGCCTCGCACGGCGTCGACCTGGCCCGCCATCTGCTGGGCGAGATCACCTCGCTCACCGCCGACACCGCGGTCTTCGTCCCGGAGCGGGCCCGCCCGACCGGCGCCACGGCCGGGCACAGCCTCGCCACCGGCGGCGAACTCGGCCCGGTCGAGAACGAGGACTACGTCAACTGCCTGCTCCGCTTCGCCTCCGGCGCCCGGGGCGTCCTCGAAGCCTGCCGGGTCTCCGTCGGCGAGCAGAACAACTACGGCTTCGAGGTGCACGGCAGCAAGGGCGCCATCTTCTGGGACTTCCGCCGCATGGGCGAGCTCGGCGTCAGCCGCGGCACGAGCTACCAGGACCAGCCGGTGAGCACCGTGTACGTCGGCCCCGGCCACGGTGAGTACGGCGCGTTCCAGCCGGGGGCGGCCACCAGCATGGGCTACGACGATCTGAAGGTGATCGAGGCCCACCGCTTCCTGCGCTCCATCGCCGGGGGCACCCCCGTGGGCGCCACCCTGAACGACGCCGTGGCCAGCGCGGTGACGCTGGACGCGATCGGGCGCTCGGCCCAGCGGCGAGCGTGGGTGGACCTCGTCTGAGCACCATGCGTCCCACCACGCCCTGCACGTGGAGGCGGGCGGAGTCATCACCCCATGACGCTGAAGCTGCTGTCCCGGTTGATCCGGCGCCTGCGGCTGTAGTGCGCGAGGTCCACCGCGAGGCCGGTGCGCGGCAGGGTGAGCTGGACGGGCTCGGTGTCGTGGTCCCGGCCGCTCTCGCAGGCGTCGATGATCGCCGTCAGGAACAGTCCGACCACGGGGGCGTTCTTGAACTGGTTCCCGCTGGTGCCGATCGCGACGTAGTAGCCCGGCAGGGCGGTCTTGTCGTAGATCGGGATCCAGTCGTCGGAGACGTCGTACACACCGGCGACTCCCCGTGGGGTGTGGGGCACCGTGAGGGTGGGGATACGGCGGGCGGCGCGGTGGAACTGGGCGTCGTAGACCGCTCTGGTCGGCTGCGGGGGACAGTCGTCGGGATCGTCGAGCCAGTGCGGCGGTCGCACCGCGGTTCGGTCCCGCCGACGACGAGGCCGCCGCTCGGGGTGGTCCGGACGTAGGTGCCGAGGTCCGGATCGGCGACGAGGAGCCGTCTGCCGCCGCGGCCGTAGCCGTCGGGGGCCCGTACCTCGTGGACCTCCTGGCGCAGCGGCCGGGTGGTGACGGCGAAGTCGTCGCCGACTCCGGCGAGTTGGTTGACGGCGCCGGAGTGCGGTCCGGCCGCGTTGACCACGACGGGGGCCGACAGCCGGGTGCCGTCGGCCAGGCCGACGCCGGTGACCCGGTCGTGCGCCGTGATGCCGGTGACCGTCGTACGGAACCGGAAGGCGGCTCCGTGGCGTACGGCGGCGGCCATCAGGTTGTGGGCGGCGAGTTGCGGGTCGTCCACGAAGCCGCAGTCGGGGGTCCAGCAGCCGCTCAGGTCACCGGTCGGCTCGTCGAAGAAGGCCTCGTCGGTGATCGCCTTGGGCGGGCAGTGGCGGCCGGTGTCCAGCACGGGCAGACGCTCGCGGATGGTCGCGGCGTCCCAGTCCTCGTACGGCACCCCGGCCCGGTCGCACAGTTCCTGCACCGTGGCGCGGTCCTGGCCGGGCGAGTCCAGGAGCGGACCGCCGGTCCTGCTGAACCGGGCCTGGCCCGCCTCGTCGTGGCCGCCGAGGTGTCCGCTCCAGTCCGCCCAGGCATGCCGGGACTCCCAGGCGCCGGCGACGCCCGTCCAGGTGGGGTAGTTGAAGCGGATGACAGCCGAGGACGCTGGTGGAACCGCTCCCGGCCGCCGGCCCCCGCTCCACGACACGGACACGCCGTCCACCCGCGGCCAGGGCATGGGCGATCGAGCAGCCCATGACGCCGGCGCCGATCACCACCGTGTCGAAACTCCGATCGGACATCGTGTGCCTTTCAGACGGGGAACCGAACGAAGGCAGGTCTGCTCGGCGACCGGCCGGTGAGTGCCGTGACACCGGCGGTCGGCACCGGCGGCCGGGCTCAGTGCAGGGGGTGCGGGGACAGCACGGTGAACCAGAGGAGGGCGATGGTCCCGGCGCCCATCAGCGGTGTCAGTATCTCGGTCTCCAGCTTGTTGCCGCTGCTCTTGATCAGCACGATCTCGTAGCGCGTCCTGAGCGGCCACAGCCATGGCGCGCCCTGCTTGGTGATGGAGTCGCCGAGGAGATGGGCCAGGCAGCCGAGGCCGATGGCGTAGGGCAGCCAGAGCGGCGCGGAGGGGATGAACTTGTCGATGGCGGCGGTGCCCAGCGCGGCCAGGGCCACGTTGGTGCCCCAGGCATGGAAGCCGTGTCCGGGCGGGCAGAGATTGAGTGCACGCACCGCCAGCGCCAACAGGAAGAAGCACATGACGAGCGTGAACGGCCGTCCCAGAAAGGCGATTCCGGCCCAGGTGCCCGCGGTCATGAAGGCGATGAAGAACAGGGAGTGGGTGGCATGCCGATGGCCGCCGGAGACGAAGGCGACGAACCGGCACAGCATCTTGGAAACCGGGCCGAGGAAGTTCGCGATCGTGCCGTCGTGGTGGTCCAGGTCCGGCAGCAGCGCGGCGCCCGCGCACAGCACCGTGCCCATGAGGATCTCCTGGGGCGACAGATGCGTGTGCAGCAGCACGGGCGGCAGGTAGGGAGCAGTGCCGGCGAACAGCAGGGCGCCGCTCACGGCGTGCGAATGGCCCATCATGGTGAGGTTGTTCTCCCCCGGTCGGGCGCCGTGACAACGGCGCGTCGATGTCCGAGCGTCAAAGAGGTGCGCGCGGTCAGCGATGTGTGTGCGATCGGTGATGTGTGTGCGATCGGTGATGTGTGTGGCTCAGAGGTTGGTGAGCTGCTCCCCCTCGCGGTCCTCGATGATGTGGTCCACGCACACCGCGAGGATGATCAGCAGCAGCCAGTCCGGTTCGCTCATCACGTCGACCGCGTAGGCGTCGCGGACGGTGAACCAGCGGCGCGAGATGTGTGCCAGGGTCCCGCTGTCGTCCGCGATGTCGAACTCGCGGTCCCAGAGGTTGCCCGCGATCCGCAGCCGGCGCCCGCCGCGCAGGGTCACCTTGTAGCGGTCCCTGAAGATCCGCAGGGTCCGCTTGCTGATGCGGCCCACGGTCTCGCCGTTCTGCTTGATGAGGATCGTGTGGTGGAAGGTGAGTGCCTTCTTGACGATGCGGGCCACCTGCTCGCCCTCGGTGTCGACGAAGTCGAACGTGGTGCGCAACCGCAGCAGTTTGCGGTTGACCTTGAAGAGCTTCTCCCGGTGTTCCGTCTCGACCCAGGCCTCCTCGTGGAAAGCCAGCATGCGGTCGCGTACCAGGTAGCGCATGAGTACCCCGTCCAGATCCCGAGAGAGGAAGAATCACTGTCCGCCGCGATAATAGTTGCGGCGTTGCGCAAGACAGCAACTCCATCCGCACCGCTCACGGGGAGGGCATGAATGACCATCACGCACCGACCGGGCCGAAAGGGCCCCGTCGCAACCGTACTTCTGACGCTGCTGCTCGGCCTCGGCCTGGCGGCGACACCGGCCGCCGCCGCTCCGGCCACCGCTCGGCAGGCCGCGACGGCCGCAACGGCTACGACAGCTGCGGCGGCCACGGGCACTGTACGCACCGGAACCGCGCTTGCGGGCACCGTCTCCACCATCCGCCTAAGGCACACCACTTCCACACATCACGCGGCGGCGACCCTCCGCAGGACGAAGACCAAGAAGAAGAGCTTCCTCAAGAAGCTCGGCATCTTCCTCCTGGTCGTCGTGATCCTCGTGATCCTCTTCGTCGTCCTGGTCATCTGGCTGCTGGTCCACCTCGTCCGCCGGGTCTTCCGGGGGAGGCGCGAACGCTGAGGAGCCACGCCGGCGACGGCGCCCTGATCGGGAAAATGCCTCAACCGGCCCCGCACGAGGGCCGGTTGAGGCGTTCCGTTCGCGCGACGCTCATGGCGTCGCGGACCGTTGACGGTTACGGAAGAGTGGCTCCCTCCGCGTTCAGCGCCGCCGGCACCGGCTGGAAGAAGGTCTCACCGCCGGACGTGCAGTCACCGCTGCCGCCCGAGGTCAGCCCGACGGCCGCGTCGGAGTCGAAGAGCGCGCCGCCGCTGTCGCCGGGCTCGGCGCACACGCTGGTGTCGATGAGCCCGGAGACCGAGCCCTCCTGGTAGTTCACGGTCGCGTCGAGCCCGGTGACGGACCCGCTGTGGACCCCCGAGGTGCTGCCGCTGCGCGTGACCGATTCACCCACGTACGCATCGGCGGCGTAGGTGATCTGCTGGCTGCTGCCGTCGTAGAGGTCGACGGCGCTCGCGTGGTCGCTGCTCGCGTCGTCGTACTGCACCAGGGCGTAGTCGGTACCGGGGAACTGCGAGTCGACGGTCTGGCCGACCTCCCCGCCGCCCTGGGAGTCGGACCACGTCTGGGATGCGTTGCCGCAGTGCCCGGCGGTGAGGAAGTAGGGCGCGCCGTTCACGGTCACGTTGAATCCGAGGGAGCAGCGGACACCGCTGCCCCAGATGGCGTCGCCGCCCGCGATGAACGGCTTGAAGGCGGAGGCGGTCCGGCGTACGACGACCTTCTCGCCGAGCGAGTCCACCACGGAGTTCAGCCGGGCACGCTGGGCACCGGTGACGGTCGGGTCGACGGTCACGACCACCTTGTCCTTGCGGGGGTCGATCGCCCAGGCGGTGCCCGCGATCCGGGCGCGCTGGGCCAGCGTGCGCTGTGCTCCACGGAGTTGGGTGGTGGAGTAGCGGACGGTTCTGGGGACGGCGCCGGTCGCGCGGACCTGGGCGGCCGCGGACGGGTCGGTGATGCCGACGACGAACTGGTGGGCCGCGGCGTCGTAGTAGGAACCCGCCGCACGGTCGCCCAGTCGTGCGACGAGTGATGCGGCGGACGCGGCGCGGGCCGCGGCCGGGGTGGCCGCGGCGGCGGGAGCGGCCGTGGCCGAGCCGGCGCCGGGGAGCAGGGCCGCGCCGGCCGTGAGGACGAGGACGCCGGCTGCGGTGAACGCGCGGGCGGTGCGGGTGTTTCGGCGTTGCGCCATGTGAGGCCTCCAGTGGGGGTTGCCCCGCCCGATCGACGAGCCGGGGCCGGAGGAACGACAGCCACGGGCACGCCCCGAACCCAAGCGTCGGTCGTGCCCATGCCAAACGCCGACGAGTATGGCGAGGCTCTCCCGTCACAACAAGGAGGGATTCCGGCCTGACCTCCGGCACCACGGACACGCAGGCGCCGTCACCATCCCCGCACTCCAAGCCCCGGCGCGGGCGTCCGAAGTCACGCACGGTCGCCGCCACCGCCCCCGCCGTCCACGCTCGGTTCATCAACGGCTGGCCGGTACGCCATGATCCCGTTCGGAATTCGAACCAGTCGTCCTTTATTTAGACCACTCTTGGCCCACTGATGACCTGACGCGACCACACCCTCGCCTGTCCGCATCCCCACGGCCGTCGCATGCCTACGGCTTCACGCCGTCCCGGTGCTCGACATCCGTCCGCGCACGACGTGTCCAGGGGATCAGCGCCGGGACGCGGGCGCGGTAGGCCTCGTAGGCCGGACCGAACCGGCCGGCCATCAGCCGGTCCTCGGCCCGGACCCGCAGCAGCATCCAGGGCACCGCGACGATGAGGAAGGCGACCCAGACGCCGAAGCCACGGGCCAGCATCCCGCCGAAGACGAGGCCGAGCAGGCCGGTGTAGATGGGGTGGCGGACCAGCCCGTAGGGGCCGTCCGTACGGAGCTCGTGATGCTCCCGCACCGTCGGGACGCTGGCCCACATCGTGCCCAGCACCCAGCGTGCCCACAGCAACAGGGCTGTGGACGCGACGGCGAGCGCGGCACCCAGCAGGGCCAGCCCGGGCTGCCAGTACCGCAGTTGTCTCCAGAGGCCGCCGGTGCGGCCGACCAGGACCGAGAACACGTAGACACCTGCTATGAGGAGGAGCCGGCGGGGCAGCGTGCGCCGCTGTCCCCGCCACCAGCCGCGTACACCGGAGTGGCTCTTCACGCCGAAGTAGACGGCGCCCACGATCCAGGCCGCGTAGAAGATCAGGAAGCAGATGACGATGACCAGCGCGAGCGCCGAGTGAAGCGATCCCATGGCTCAAGGGTGCTCCGCACGGGCTGTCGATCACCACCACCCACGGGTCGATGGAGACGATCCGCCGACCTCCACCCCAGGATGGAGAGCGGCCGCCCTCTGCCCGCGCTCGACCGACGCCAGCATGCTCACGCTAATCTCGGCCCGCGTCCGCCGCCGTTCCTCCATGGAGAGATGAGTACCCGAGATGACAGCGCCCCAGGTGGTCGTCCGTCCGGCGACCTCCGCCGACCTCCAGGCCGTTGCCGACATCTACACGCACTACGTCCGCCACACCGTGGCCACCTTCGAGGAGACCCCGCCGACCGTCGCCCACTGGGAGGAACGGCTCGACGACCTGACCGGCCGGAAGCTGCCCTTCCTCGTCGCCGCGTCGGACGACACCGTCGCGGGCTTCGCCCTCGCCGCTCCGTGGCGCCCGAAACCGGCGTACCGGAGCACGGTCGAGGACACCGTCTACCTCGCACCCCACGCCATCGGCCGAGGGTTGGGCACGGCCCTGCTCGACGCGGTCGTCACCGAGTCCGCCCGGGCGGGGATGCGGCAGATGATCGCCGTCATCGCCGACACCGGCAACGACGCCTCGCGCGCCCTGCACCGCCGCTTCGGCTTCACCGACGCCGGTCGCCTGGTGCGGGTCGGCCACAAGCACGGCCGCTGGATCGACACCTTCCTCATGCAGCGGGAGCTGACCGCCGAGCACGTCCGCCGGTGATCGCCGTCCGCGGGCGCTTGACCTCAAGCGCTTGAGGTGTGGTCTGCTGACGCCATGACGACCTTCACGATTCATGAGGTATCAACCCATAGCGGGCTCAGTGAGCCCACACTGCGCTATTACGAAGATGTCGGGCTCATCGGACCGATCGACCGCGACGAGAGCAGTGGGCACCGCCGGTACAGCAGCCGGGACCTCGACACGCTGGAGGCACTGTCCTGCCTGCGCGCGGTCGGCGTGAGCATCGAGGACATGCGCACCTACCTGGGCAACCGGGCGCGTGGCCGGGAGGCGGCGGCCGAGCAGCGTGACCTGCTGCTGCGGCACGCCGAACGGATCGAGGCGGAGATCGCGGCCCAGCGGGCGCGGCTGCGGTACCTGCGGGAGAAGGCGGCGATGTGGGACGCCCGCGACCGCGGCGACGCCGCCGCGGAGGCCGAGTCGACACGCCGTGTCGTGGCCGCGGTCGAGAGCCTGGGGGTGCTGCGATGAGCCGGGTCCTGGTCACCGGCGGAGCCGGCTACGTGGGGACGCAGCTGATCACCGCGCTGCTGCGGGCCGGGCGCCCGGTGCGGGCCACGGTGCGTTCGACGGCCCGGGAGTCCGAGCTGCGCGCGGCGGTGCGTCGCGGTGGCGCCGACGACGGCGGTCTGGAGGTCGTCGCCGCGGACCTGATGTCCGACGACGGCTGGCACGCCGCGGTGTCCGGCTGCGAGGAGGTCCATCACGTCGCTTCCCCCATCCCGGCCGTCCAGCCGGAGGATCCGGACGAGCTGATCGTCCCCGCCCGCGACGGCACGCTGCGGGTGTTGCGGGCCGCACGCGACGCGGGCGCCCGGCGCACCGTGCTGACCTCGTCGTTCGCCGCGGTGGGCTACACGCCGAAGGCCGGCGCCGAGTTCACCGAGGCGGACTGGACCGATCCCGACACCCCCGGGCTCGCGCCGTACCCCCGGTCCAAGGCGATCGCCGAGCGGGCCGCGTGGGACCTGATGGAACGGGAGGGCGGCGACACCGAACTCGTCGTCGTCAACCCGACGTTCATCCTCGGTCCCGCCCTCACCACGGAGCCGCGCTCGTCGACGCAGTTGGTCAAGGCGATGCTCGACGGCACGATGAGCATCGCACCCCGCCAGCGGTTCGGCATCGTGGACGTCCGCGACCTGGCCGACCTGCACATCCGCGCGATGGCCGCTCCCGAGGCCGCGGGCAAGCGGTTCCTGGCCGTCGCGGACGGCCCGGCGCTGAGCTTCCTGGAGATCGCCGAGATCCTGCGCCGACGGCTCGGTCCGCTCGCCGCGCGCGTACCCACGCAGGAGGCACCGGGCGACGAGCCGCCACGGCCGGTCATCCACAACGACCGCGCCCGCGAGGAGCTCGGCTGGCGCCCCCGCCCCGTCGAGACCACCGTCGTGCAGACGGCCGAGAGCCTGCGCGGCCCGGGTGTGCCGGAAACGGGACGGTGACTCAGCCCCGCAGGTCGAAGGCCTCGGCGATCTCGTCGCGCCCGGCCCCGGCCGCCAGCAGCAGCCGGAGCAGCACCCGGGCCTTGTACGGGTCGAGGAAGCCGCCGTCGATCAGCCCGCGCCGGCGCAGGTCGGTCTCCGAGCCGGGAGCCTCGTAGGTGTGCCGCAGCACTGAACCGCTCCCGGTGCGCGAGGTCAGAACGACCGGCAGGTGTGCGGCGAGCGCGCCGAGCCGTGGTGCCAGCACGTCCGGCACGTGACCGACGCCGAAACCGGCGACCACCAGGCCCCGATGTGTCGCTTGGAGCCCGTCGAGCCACGCGCCGTCGTCGTCCAGGGTGACCACGTGCAGGGCGACGCGGGCGGTCTCCAGCCGCTTCCGGTCGACGTCGACCGGAAGCGGCGGGTGCCGGGGCTGGGCGAGGAGCATCCGCACCCGGCCCTCGACGACATGGCCGAGCGGGCCGGCGCTCGGTGAGGCGAAGCTCGCGGGGTTCGTACTGTGTGTCTTGCGCACCCAACGCGCCGCGTGCACCTCGTCGTTGAGGACGACCAGCGCACCCGCGCCGCGCGCCTCGCGGGCCGCGGCGACGCGTACGGCGGCAAGTACGTTGGCGGGGCCGTCCGCTCCGGCCATGACCGGCTGCCGCATCGCGCCGGTCAGTACGAACGGCGCGTCGTGCGGCCACACCAGGTCGGCCAGGAAGGCCGTCTCCTCCAGGGTGTCCGTGCCCTGGGTGACGACCACGCCGTCCGCGCCCTCGGCCACGGCCCGTGAGGCGACGGCGACGACGTCGAGGACCTGCGCGAAGGTGAGGTTTCCGCTGGGTACGGCGTGTACGTCCCGAACCTCCAGCGGGACTCCCAGCTCCGCCAGGCCCGGTACGGCGGCGGTGATCTCGGCGCCGCTCAGCCGTGTCCCCCGAGCCTGGCCCGGCACCGAGATCGTGCCCCCGAGTGCCAGCAGTACGACGCTCAACACCCGCTCCTTCTCTTGGAGTTCCGCCCTCGGTGATCCACTGGCCGTGGCCCGACCGCTCCCCAACCTACCGGTGGGCACACATCGGGCGCACGGACAGTGCGTCAGATCCCGTTTCTGCAAGCCCATTGACCCTGGTCGTCCACATCCATAGCCTCCATCCTCATACATGGACGGCTTCCTCGGCGGTACGAGGACATGGTTCATGCAGGCGACCGCGGTTCAAAGGGGAACTGGCCCATGCCACTTGTTGTCGTTGCCGTCGGCGTCCTGATCCTGCTCTTCCTGATGACGAAGCTCAGACTCAACGGCTTCGCCGCCCTGCTGCTCGTGGCGGTGGGCGTGGGTATGGTCCGGGGCATCCCGCTGGAGAAGATCCCCGATGTGCTCTCCGAGGGCATCGGCGGGCAGATCGGCGACACCATGCTCACCATCGGGCTCGGCGCCATGGTCGGGCGGGTGCTGGGCGACTCCGGCGCCGCCCAGCGGATCGCCGGCAGACTGCTCGACCTGTGCGGACCGCGCTGGGTCCAGGTCGCCATGATCCTGTCGGCCATGCTGATCGGCATCACCATGTTCTACGAGGTCGCCTTCGTCATCATCGTGCCGGTCGCCTTCACTCTCGTACGGGTCACGCGGGCGAACCTGCTGTGGGTCGGGCTGCCGATGTCGATCGCCCTGTCCACCATGCACAGCTTCCTGCCGCCGCACCCCGGCCCGACCTCGGTGGCCGCGACGTTCCACGCCTCGGTCGGACTGACGCTGTTCTACGGCCTGTTCATCGCCGTGCCGGCCGGTGCGCTGGTCGCCCTGGTGTGGCCGCGCCTGCCGTTCGTCCGGAGGATGAACCCCTCCATACCCACCGGCCTGGTCAGTGACCGCGTCTTCACCGAGGAGGAGATGCCGGGCATGGGCTGGTCGCTGTCGGTGGCCCTGCTGCCCGTGGTCCTCATCGCCGGAGCCGCCGTGACCGGACTGGCCGGCTCCGGTTCGGGGCCGGTGCTGCACTTCGTCGCGTTCATCGGATCGGCGCCCATCGCCCTGCTGCTCACCCTGGCGGTCGCGATGTGGGCGTTCGGCCCGCGGATCGGCCGCAGCCTGGACGAGGTCAGCGCGTCGTGCCGGTCGGCCGCCCAGGCGATGGCGATGATCCTGCTCGTGATCGGCGCGGGCGGCGCGTTCAAGCAGGTTCTCGTGGAAGGCGGGACCTCGGACTACATCAAGGACGCCACCGGCAGCTGGTCCCTGTCGCCGATCATCCTCGCCTGGCTCATCGCGGCCATCCTCCGCGTGGCCCTCGGCTCGGCCACTGTCGCCGTCGTCACCGCCTCGGGCGTGGCGCTGCCGCTGCTCGCCGGCAGCGGAGTCCGCCCCGAGATCATGGTGCTCGCCATCTCCTGCGGCTCGATCGCCTTCTCGCACGTCAACGACCCCGGCTTCTGGATGTTCAAGGAGTACTTCAATCTGTCCGTCATCGACGCGATCAAGGCCCGCACCACCTACACGACCGTGCTCTCGGTGCTCGGCCTCGGCGGGGTCCTGGCCATGGAGTCGATCCTGGACACCCTCGGCGTGTGACCCCGCGGACCGTGCCCGGCGGACGCCGTACCGGCGAGGCGTCCGCGGCCTTCAGCAGCCGTACCGGTCAGGCCCGTTGCGCGTGGCCGGCCCCCGCGGTGTTCACCCGCTGGTCCGTGCTGCCACCCCGGCCGGCCGTCCAGAAGCCGTTCCTGGGAAACACACGCACGGACCCCAGGTGGGCCACGTACACGGCGAGGGGCCCCTGGTGCGTGGCCACCGTGGTACGAAACGCCCGGTTGCAGGCCGTCGTGACGTCGACCGACCCGGCGAACCTGGAGCGCACCATCGGCCTGACCGCCCCGGGCCGGACCGGCCGGATCCCGGACATCGCCGACGCGGTCGCGTTCCTGGCCTCCGACGCCGCTCGCCGGTATCCGCGCGGATCAGCGCGCCGCACGCAGCTCGGCGTACAGCTGCGGCCCCGTCCAGGTGCGCGGTGCGGACTCCGCCTCGTGCACCAGGGCCCTCAGCCGCGCGTTCGCGGGGGCGCTCAGTCCGTGGGCGGCGGCGAGGGCGACGATCTCGCCCTGCAAGGAGTCGATCTCCGTGCGCCGGCCGCGCTGGAGGTCCTCCCACATCGAGGAACGGGCATGGGCGTCGATCCGGAGGGACGCCGCCGCGACCCTGCGGAAGAGGGCGTCGGGCAGTCCCAGCACGTACGGGGTGACGGCGGGCGCGGTGGGGCCGAGGCGGGCCGGAGCGACCTCGGCGGCGCGGTACGCGGCAAGGGCCTCGCGCTGGCACAGGGCGAGGCAGCGGCGGTACGCGCGTTGGCCGAGCTGGTCGCGCAGCGGCAGCCCGGACAGGGCGTTGATCGCGTTGTTGAGGTTCAACAGCAGCTTGGCGTGCTGCACTTCGGACATGTCGGTGCGGGCCTCGATCGCGAGGCCGGCCTCGCGGAAGGCGCCGAAGAGCGTGTCGTCGGGCTCGGTCATGAGGCGGCCCGGCATGCCCTGGTGCACGGTGCCCGGCTCGGACTGCACCACGTTGTACGGCACCATCCCGGCCAGCACGGTGTGGCCGGGGAGCGCGGCGCGCAGGGTGGCGGGGTTGTGCAGCCCGTTCTGGAAGCTGACCACGACGGCGCCCGGGGCGAGATGGGGGGCGAGGTCCTCGGCGGCGGCCTCGGTACCGGCGGTCTTCACCGTGACCAGCACGTAGTCGGCGTCGGCTGCGGCCTCGGGGCCGGTGGCCAACACCAGCCGGTCCGGCGGGAGGTGGACGGGCGGCCGTACGGAGGTGCTCAGGGTGAGGCCCCGCTCGCGCAGCACATCCATGGCGCCGGGCCGGCCGACGAGTGCCACGTCGTGCCCGGCGGCGACGAGGTGACCGCCGAGGTGACAGCCGATGCTGCCGGCACCGAGGACGGCGAAGCGGGGCTTGGGCATGGGGGCGACTCCTGCGCATGAGCGGGGGGCTGGCAGGGGCCAGCATGGCCCATGCGCAGGTCGGCTGACCAGCAAGGCCCGCACCTGGGCGCCTCGTCCATGTGAGCCTGGCAGTTCGCCGAAGTTCGGACTGCTCGCCGACCAGGGGGTGGACGGCGTCCCGTGGAGCCCGCTCGCCGCCGGACGCCTCGCCGAACCCCGGGGGGCGAGTGCTCGACACGCCGCTCGGGGGGCAACCCGGAGGCTGAGGAGCCCGGTCGTCGACGCCCCGGTCGTGGGCTCCGTACGTGCCCCGCGTGCCCGCCTGCTTCTGATACTTCTGGGCGCGGCCGCCGAGGTCGTCTGCCGGGTCAGGCGGGGGAAGGCAGATCGACCCCCGGTCGCCCGCGCCGGGAGCCGCGCGTCACGCGCTGTTCGAGCCGCGCGCGGCAGTCCGGCCACTCCTCCGCGGTGATCGAGAAGATCGCGGAGTCACGGAGCCGACCCTGCTCACCCGCCACCCAGGACGGGGACCAGTTGCGCAGCACACCCTCGAACTGGGCACCCACCCTCTCGATCGCGGCCCTCGACCGCGCGTTGCGCGCGTCCGTCTTCAGGTCGACCCGCGCCACTCCCCAGTTCTCGAACGCGTGCCGGAACAACAGGTACTTCGCCTCGGTGTTCACGCCCGTCCCCTGGGCCGACCCCGCGAGCCAGGTGAACCCGACCTCGATCGCGTACAGTTCACCGCTCGTCGGCCACAACCGCGGGTCCCAGTAGGCCGTGGTCCCGATCGCCCGCCCCGACGCCCGGTCCACCTGTGCGTACGGGGCCAGCTTTCCGGCGGCGGCGCGGGCGAGTTGGGCGTCGATGTACCCCTCGACCTCGTCGGCCGTGGGCACCCACGTGAACCGGTAGGAGCTGCGGTCGTCCTCCACCGCCACGGCCAGGTCCGCCGCGTGGCGGTGCTCCAGCGGCTCCAGACGCACGAGCGTGCCGTCCAGAGCCGGTCCCTCAAGCGTGAAACCCATCGCTCACCAATCACGTGCCCGTACGGATGGTCGGTGTCCGGGCCACAGCCGCATCCGCAGCCCCAGGCCCGTAGCGTTGCAGAGCTTTCGCGCCCTGTCGCGCGAAATTCGGCGCGAAGCGGGAGCCGGCGAGGCCCGCTGTCGCCCGGAGCGTGCGCCGCGTTCAGCCGTCGCAGCGGTGGGCACCCCGCCGGACCGTGTCTGTGCGGCCCCGGTGCGGGGCCGCACAGACACACGTCACAGGGTTCAGGCCAGCCGCGCGGACACGATGGTGACCGGCTCCGCCGGCACATCGCGGTGCCCGGCCCGGGTCGTGGTGGACACTCCCTCGATCGCGTCCACGGCCTCGTTGCCGGCCACGACCTTCCCGAAGACCGCGTAACCCCAGCCGTCCTGGCCCGGGTAGTTCAGGAAGTCGTTGCCGTTGGTGTTGATGAAGAACTGGGCGCTCGCCGAGTGCGGATCCGAGGTCCGGGCCATCGCCACCGTGTACTTGTCGTTGCGCAGGCCGTTCTTGGCCTCGTTCTCCACGCGCTGCGGCGCCGGCCGCTGCTCCATCTCCGGGGTGAAGCCGCCACCCTGGATCATGAATCCGGGGATCACCCGGTGGAAAATCGTTCCGTCGTAATGGCCGGACCGGACGTACTCGACGAAGTTGGCCACCGTCTTCGGTGCCTTCGCTTCGTCGAGTTCCAGCGTGATGTCTCCGGCCGAGGTGTTCAGCAATACTTTGGTCATTCGGACATCGTATGTCGCAGGCTCGGAAAACCCGGGAACCTGGCCGACCGCGCGGAGGTGCGCGCGACCGCCTCACCGGCGAACACGGGCTCCATCGCCTTTCGCCGGGCATCTGACAGGGGCCGTCATGTGCCGAGAAGACCCCGTCCCCGTCATCCGGCGGCGGACGGCAGGGTCCGTTCGTAGATGGTCCCGCCGGGTGTGAACCAACCCGCCTTCTTACGCACCGCGGGGCTCGGGTCACCGGCCTGGGACGCACGCAGGGCGGCGAGGGCGCGCGCGTCGAAGTGGGCGAACTTTCCGACGAGTTCGGCGGCCATCGCCCGGACGTGCGGGTCGGGGTCCGAGGCCAGGTGGTGCAGTGCGGGTTCGAGGACTCGGTCCGCACCCGGTGCGCAGGTGTCGCCCTTGCACCGGTCACAGGCCAGAGCGTGGAGCGCGGCGATCCTGACACGGGCGTCGGGGTCGTCCGCCATGGCGACGAGTTCGCCCATCGATTCGGTGTCCACCAGGTGGTCGAGCAGGCGGCAGCAGCCCTCACGCACGGCCGGGTTGCGGTCCCGCAGGCCGGCACGGACGGCGCCCAGTACGCTCTCCCCACGTCGGAGCAACGCGTGATACGCGGCGACGGTGCGCTGAGGATCGCCCAGGCACGAGACGAGTGATGCATTGTCGGTCCTGACGAATCCGAGCATGACTTCAGTGTCGGCCACTCGGCGCATCCCGCCAAAGGAGTTTCCACGCCCACGAGTCAGGCGGACGGCGAGCGGGGGCTGACGCGTCCGGGCGGCCGATCGCGCCCACTGGGCCGGTCTGGCCTGCTGTGACCACCCCAGGAGTCGGCCACCGGATGTCGACGGCACTCCGGCACCCACGCTCCGCCACGCGTCCTGGCGCTCCGCCACGCCTCCTGGACAGGACACGCGTGGCAGCATGACCGGCATGGCTGCCTATGTGATCTCCGAGGTGAAGTTCCTGAACCCCGCACTCGCGGACGAGTACAGGCGGTTGGCCGAGGCGTCGATCCTTCGTCACGGGGGCCGCTACGTCGTCCGCGGCGCGCTGCCGGACGCCGTCGAAGGGGCCTGGCCTTCCGAACAGCGGCTCGTGATCATCGAGTTCCCCGATATGGACCGGGCCAGGGAGTGGTACGCCTCGCCCGAGTACGCGCAGGCGCTGAAGCTGCGTCAGGTCGCGCTCGAACGACGGCTCCTCTTCGCCGAGGGCCTGCCCGAGTAGCCGTTGTCCTCCGCTCAGTCTTCCTTGACCGGCAGGCGTCGTACGACGTGAGAGGCCCAGGCCGGGGCGTGATCGAGCAGACAACGGCGAGCGTGGACCCGGGCCCTGGCCACCACCAGCAGGGCCCGGGCGGCGGCCGGGGTCGGCCCCAGGTCGTTGGTCACGGCCACCTCGACACCGCCGTTGTACTGCGCCGACAGGTTGTAGATGAAGGTGCCCAGGGTCGCCAGGAACGTCCCCATGACGACTTCCAGGCCGACGACGCCGATCGAGACGGCGAAGACGGTGCCGAGCTCCGGCAGGACGTCCGGGGCCATCGCTTCCACCAGGAACCACACGATGACCGCGGTGACGACCGCGACCACACCGAGGCCGGCCAGGAGCAGGAAGCTCGTCACCATCACCGAACACGGGTCCCCCTCCGATATGCGCATCCGTAGGGTCCACGCTCCGGGTCCGGGGACCCCGTCGGGCGGTGCCGGGTGACAGGCGGCACCGGGTGCCGGATCGGGCCGGCCGAACGCGTTGGGCCGGGACCGGTGCGCGGGTCGTGTGGCGGCTCCGACCGAGGGAGGTGGTGCTGGGGGCACCGGTGCGGGTCCGTCCGGGAGAGACGGTGCCGAGGGCAGCCGGGCGGATTCGGCCGGGAGAGGGGGTGCTGGTGGCGCTGTTGCCGGTCCGTACGGGGCAGGGGGTGTTGAGGGCGGCGGCGTGGATCCGGTGTGGTCGGGGGCTGCGGGCCGGCCCGTCGGCGCCGGCCGCTCGTCGGGGCGGGCCCCGCGAGCCGGCCCCTTTTCGGCGCCATCGGGGTGCACGGTGCACGGCAGTTCGCCGACGGACCCGTTGATCCGCACGCCCCGGGCTCCGCCGTCCTGCTCCGGACCCGCCTGCCCGCGGGCGATGCCGCGAGGCCTGCGCTCGGCTCGACTCATGCCTGTCTCCCTGACTGGCGCGGCAGCCTCGCAGTGCCCTCCCGCCTCGAACGGGCCTGCGTCGACCGCCCTGCGGCCTCGGGGGGCCTGCGGGTCCGTGCCTCCGACGGTATGGGCTCGGTCGGGATCATGCACCCGCAGTCGACGTCCCGGAACACGAGGTCGCGGGCCGCCCCCGCGCCGAGGTGACCACCTCCCCCAGGCCGGACCACGCACACGGAGCGACACGGAACCGCTCCGGTCCACCGACGCCGGACGGGCGTACGGGCGTGTGGGTGAGCAACTTCCGCATGAACGATCCCGGCACCGGGCGCCGCGTCGGCGCCGTCACCGGTCTCCGGGCCCGGCGGGGTGCCGGATCATCTTCACCGAGTGCCCCACCACTCTGTCCGGTCAGCCACTGCGCGCACGACCAGGGGCCGCCGGGGACACACGGGCGGGGCCGCGGTCACGGACGTTCTTCCGGCGGAGTTCTGTGGGGTAGGGCTCCACGCCCAGCAGGAGGTGGCCCTGGACCCCGGTCCCGCCGTACGGTTCACACGGTGATCTCGGCCGCGCGACGCGGGTCCCCGGCAGCCCCGGCCGTACTCTGCCGCGCCCTCCGGTTCACCGCGCCCACGGTCTCGTCGTGGGCGTCGGGGATCCGAGCGGCTTCGCCACGGACCGGGCCTGCCGACGCAGAGTGGGAAGCGCGCTCACCGGGCCCGGCACGCAGTCCGCCACGACGACCTGAGGTACGGCCGTCACTGCCGCGCTAGCCGCCCCGGTCGGGGCCGCCGCCGGACGGAGGCCTCACGGCGACAGCTCGACCACGAGGGGTCGGTGGTCCGAGATGCCGAGCACCGGCGCACTCTCCGAGCGCACCGCGTCCGCCACGACGCCCCTCGCGAGGACATGGTCGAGCTGCACGATCGGACGGTGCGCGGGATAGGTCGGGGCCCGGGCCAGATCCCGCCAGCGGTCGGCCGGCTCACGACCCGGGCGCGGGCCCGGCGTCGCCCCGTTGAGCACGGCCCTGGGCAGCGCGCCCGTCAGGTTGAAGTCGCCGAGCAGCAGCTGCGGCCGGGGCAGTGCGGCGATCCAGCGGCGCACGCGGAGCAACTGGCCGATGTTCCAGCCGGGGACGAAGGAGAGGTGCAGGGCCACGGCCGTGAAGGGGCCCTGCCCTCCGTCGAGCACGGCCGCCACCGCGGCGCGCGGCTGATCCCGGCTCAGGGCGAATCCTGGGTTCCCGGCGACCCGTAGCGGCAGTCGCAACGGCGCCGGGGACAGTCTCAGGACCCGCCACTCCCGTACCGGGAGCCGGGACAGCAGCGCGACCCCGTGCGAGGGAACCGCGTCCGCCTGGTCCGTGTCGCGCGGTCCGTACAGGTTCGGCCCGGGCCGGGAGGGGTCCAACACCCATCCCCGGCCGGGCACTTGCCGTCCGTGGAGGGCGGAGGCGTAGCGCCAGTCGGGCGCGCCCATGGCATCGGCGGCAACGGCGGCCTGGTCGACACGGCCCGACCTGTCCTGAAAGCGGTCGACCTCCTGAAGGGCCAGCACATCGGCGTCGAGGGCGGCGACGGCGTCAGCGAGCGGCCACCAGGGGACGTCGTCCGCTGCCGGTGCCGGGCGGCCGTCGCTCCGGAGCCGCCGGCCGTGCAGGACGTTCAGAGTCGCACAGCGCACGCGCGCCTCACCTCACTTCACCCGGGCGGACGCCGGGACGCGCACCACCGGTCCCGCCGGTCACGGGCCACCGCCGGATGCCGCGGCGGGGCCCGGACACCTCACGGTCTACCACGCCTCGCCCCTCACCGACGGCGACGACGACAGCAACAGCGACGGGGGACCGGCGCCGGCAACGGGACGACGGACGGCGGCGCGACACCGGCGCATCGGCCACCGGGCTACGGCCGCCACCCGCTACGGCCGCTCGTCGGATCGTTGCTCCGCTCCCGCTCCCCCGGGCGCCGTCCCGTCGCGCAGGAGCCCGTCGAGCGCCGTGAGGACATGCCCGCAGATCTTGTCCGGTTCGGCGCTGGCCAGCGGTTCCTGGCCGACCACGACCCGCATCAGACCGATACCGAGCAGCCACGCCATGGCGAGCTGGGCGCGCAGCTTGCTGTCGTCGGCCGTGGAGAGGGCGGCGAGCGCGGCGGCGTACTCCTCGCCCAGCGCGCGGACGGTGTCAGGAGCGGCGTCCGCGCTGCCGATGGAGCGAAGGTAGACGGCGAGCAGGCGGTCCGACCCGGGTTTGCCGCCGTCCGCGAGGACACCGCGCAGCGCGGTCTCGAACAGCCGGTCCGGGGGCGTGCCGCTCACCTGCTCCTTGCCTCCCTGGGCCATCACCTCGGTGAGCAGCGCCTTCTTGGATCCGAAGTAGCGGAATATGAGCGCCTGGTTCACGCCGGCGCGGCCGGCGATGTCACGGACGGTGGCCGCCTCGTATCCACGCTCCGCGAAGACCGCGCCCGCCGCGTGCAGGATGCGCGTGCGGGTCCCTCGGGCGTCACGCGGACGGTGCGGGTTGTCCTCTCGCAGAGAGTCCTGTTGCGGAGAGTCCTGTCGCGGGGAGACCTGTTGCGGCGGGCCACCGCCGGTCCGGTCCTGGTGAAGGGTCTGCTCGCTGGTGTCCACCCTCTGCTCCTTCTGCCGCCGTGGGCCCGCTCGCGCCTGCCGAAGAGCCGTCAGGGTAACGGCCGATTAGCGTCGTTGACCGTCCGGTGCGCACCTCCTAGCTTTGTAAGCACGTGATTACACCAGGGAGGCAGCAGTGACGGCAACGGACCACGCACCCCTCGCCTATCCCTTCAACTCCAGCGAGGATCTGGCCCTGTCGGAGGCGTACGAGCGGGCCCGTGACACCCCGGGACTGTTACGCGTCCAGCTGCCCTACGGCGAGCCGGCCTGGCTCGCCACCCGCTACGCGGACGCCCGGCTCGTCCTCGGCGACCAGCGCTTCAGCCGTGCTCTGGCACTCGTTCACGACGAGCCACGCGCCTCCGAGGGCAAGCGGGACAGCGGGATCCTCAGCATGGATCCGCCCGACCACACCCGGTTGCGGTCGCTGGTCGCCAAGGCCTTCACCGTCCGCCAGGTGGAGAAACTCCGGCCGCAGATCAAGGAGTTGACGTCCACTCTGCTGGACGAGATGGAGTCGGCGGGCCCGCCGGCCGACCTGGTCGACCGCTACGCCCTGCCCATTCCGGTCGCGGTGATCTGCCGGCTTCTCGGGGTGCCGGAGGAGGACCGGCCGCGCTTTCGTGCGTGGAGCGACGCGGCGCTGTCCACCAGTTCACTGACCGCCGAGGAATTCGACCGCAACCGCGAAGAGCTGCGCGCGTACATGTCCCAGCTGATCGGCGCGCACCGGAAGGAGCCCCGGGACGACCTGATGACGGCGCTGATCGAGGCGCGCGACCACGACGACCGGCTGTCCGAGCTGGAGCTCGTCGACCTGTGCGTCGGAATCCTCGTCGCCGGCCATGAGACCACCGCCACCCAGATCCCCAACTTCGTGGTCACGTTGCTCGACCATCCGGAGGCGCTGTCCCTCCTCCGCGCCGAGCCGGAGCTGATCACCGGCGCGGTCGAGGAACTGCTGCGTTTCGTGCCCCTGGGCAGCGGGGCCGGTCAGCCTCGGTACGCCAAAGAGGACGTCGAGGTGGGGGGCACCCTGGTGCGGGCCGGGGAGCCGGTGCTGGTCGCCGTCGGCGCGGCCAACCGCGACGCGCTGCGCTTCACCTCGGCGGGCACGCTCGACATCACCCGGAGCGGCAACGCCCACCTGGGCTTCGGCCACGGCGTCCACCACTGCCTCGGGGCTCCCCTGGCCCGCCTCGAACTCCAGGAAGCCATCGGCGCGTTGGTGGCCCGCTTCCCCCGGCTGCACATCGCCGGCGACATCACCTGGAAGACCGAGATGCTGGTGCGCGGCCCCCGCGTGATGCCGGTGGGATGGTGAGACGGCCCATGAGCTGGGAGTTGCGCATCGACGCCGACCGCTGTATCGGCTCCGGTATGTGCGCCGGAACCGCACCGGACCTGTTCGTCCTCGACGACGACCACGCACATCCCGTGCACGAGCACCTCACCGAGCACGACGAGCGCGCTCTGGAAGCCGCCGACATCTGCCCGATGCTGGCCATCACCATCCGGGACGCGAACGGAACGGAGATCGCGCCCCGCTAGCCACGCACCAGTGGCAAACCTCCGGTGCCGCGGCGAGCGAACTCGTCGCGGCCCACCTCGGGATCGGTGGGCAGCAAGCCGTAGAGAACCAGCTCCAGCCAGGGGCACTCGGCACGCACGAGTCCGCGTTCGCCGTGGACGTTGACGGACAACCTGGTGTCGGCCGTCACGACGGTCACGGGCCGCCCCGCCCCACCCCGCCCCGGCCGCCGAGCACTTCGGCTGCCCGGCACCTTCGACGCCGCGCAGCTCCCGGTGTGCGAGGTCCTCACCCCGGGCGGCAACTGCGACGACCGGCTCCCTTTCGGCGCCGAGGAGAACGCGTAATGGAAGCCATCAGGCTCACCACCGCCCAGGCCCTGGTCCGTTTCCTGGCCAACCAGTACAGCGAGCGTGACGGCCAGGAACAGCGCCTGATCCCCGTCGTGCGGGGCATCTTCGGACACGGCAACGTCGCCGGCCTCGGCCAGGCCCTCCCCCAGGCCGCCACCACAGGCGAAGCCGTCCTGCCGTGCGGCGGCGCGACGGCACGCATGGGACCGCCTGCCTTCCGGACCGCCACTCCGCCGGCGCCGATCCCCGCGGCGGCCGGGACGGCCGTCCACACCGACACGGAGAGCCGACGTCATCGGCCCCGCAGGCTCCTCATTCCACCCCGGGCCGGGCGCGGCGGGCGTAGGCGCGGGCGGCGCGGGCGCGGTCGCCGCAGCGGGTGGAGCACCAGTGGCGTCGGCCGTGGCGGAGCAGGTAGCGATTGCAGGGGGTCGAGCCGCAGGCGGTGAGGCGATCGGCGTCGGGGCCGGTGAGCAGTTCAGCGGCGTCGGCGGCGAGGGCGGCCAGCGCGTGCTCGACGATCGCGGTCGTGGGATGCGGTGTGGCGCGGTAGGGGCCCCTCTGGTCGTCCCAGCGCAGCAGCGGGGCGGTGGGGACGCGGGTCATCGCGTCGTTGACGGCCGTGACGGCGGCGGGGAGGGCGGGCAGCCCCGCGGTGCGGGAGGCGAGCAGCGACCTGATCTGTTCGCGCAGCGACCGCAGTTGGGTCGTACACATCTCCAGCATGCCGGCGTCGACCGGTGCGAGACCACGTGCCGTCAGCCAGTGATTCGCCTGTGCCGGAGTCGCCAGGAGATCGACCGTGTGCCCGCCGGGCAGGGTGATCGAGCTGTTGGCGAGGGCCAGGGAGATGTGCTCCTCCTCGCCTTGTGCGGGTGGCAGGGACGGTTCTTCCATGACGCACTCCTTCACGGTCCTCATGGTACGGCTTGCATCCAACCGTGAGAAGCAGCTACGGTCACCTCACGGTTCACAGGAATCCATCCGTGAGGTGACTCCATCATGTCCTCGTCCACGCTCCCCGCGGCCCCCCACCCCTTCCCGGTCCACGTCCTCGGCGGCCCGACCGTCCTCTTCGAGTACGGCGGCCTGCGCTTCCTGACCGACCCGACCTTCGACGGCCCCGGCGACTACGGCCGGCCCGGCCGCCCGGTCCTGACCAAGACCACCCCCTCCACCGCCGCCCCCGCCGACCTCGGCCCCATCGACGTGGTCCTGCTCTCGCACGACGAGCACGCCGACAACCTCGACAACTCCGGCCGCGCCCTGCTCGCCGACATCCCGCTCACCCTCACGACACCGGACGGCGGCCGGCGCCTCGGCGGCACGGCCAAGGGCCTGGCCGACTGGGAGTCCGTGGAGTTGGACCGCCCGGACGGCGGCACGATCACCGTGACCGGCGTACCCGCGATCCACGGACCGGGGACGCACGAGGAGATCGAGCCGATCACCGGCCAGGTCGTCGGCTTCGTCCTCACCGGAGCCGGCCTGCCCACCGTCTACGTCAGCGGCGACAACGCCTCCCTCGACGCGGTCAAGGAGATCGCCGGGCGCTTCGCCCCGGTGGACACCGCCGTCCTCTTCGCCGGAGCCCCGCGCTTCCCCGTCCTCTTCGACGGCGCGCTGATCGTCCTCGACAGCGCCCAGGCCGCCGAGGCCGCGCAGATCCTCGGCGCCCGCCGGGTCGTTCCCGCGCACTACGACAGCTGGGCCCACTTCACCGAGGGCCGCGAGGAGTTGGCGGCCGCCTTCGCCGCCGCAGGCCTCGCCGACCGGCTGGACTGGGGCCGGCACGCCTGAACCGACAGGCCCCGGCCGACCTGCCCAGCCGAGCCGGAGTACGGAAGGGAACGCCGACGGTGTCGATGAAGTACTGAGCCCGCACCCGGACGCGGCGCATCGGGACGGGGGGGCTCGACGGCTCCCCGCCCTCGTCGGACAGGAGCGGCACCTGCCCTGCGACCGGCCGCCGCTGTCCACACAGATCCCGGACGCCCTGGCCCTGCGGGAGAGGCCGGACACCGGCACCCGGCCGGTCGTGGTGCGCGCGTATCTGGCAGGCGTACACCGCGCCAACGGCGTCGACGTGCGGACGGGGGCACAGGTCGCCTCGGTCGAGTCAACGTCCGGGCGGGTCACGGGAGTTGTGGACATGCCCCACGCGAACCGCGCCAGTGGCGAACGGCGATCGCCACCAGGACCGACTGGCGGGACGCCACCGCCATCGCCACGGCCACCGCCGCCTCCTCCGGGACCGCGTCGATCGGGGCGTGCGGGGGTAGCGTCGTCGCATGACGTCAGCGCCGTTCCGGTTCCCGCCGTATCCGATCCGCGGCGTGCGGGTGTTGCACCAACGGCAGAACTGTGCGCCGCAGTTCGCGGACATCACGGTGGACTTCGAGCCCGCGGCGGAGGGCTTGGCCTTCCAGGTGGCCAAGGGGCTGACGGTGGACCACGCGACCGCCGAGGATCTGCCGCGCTTCTTCGCCGCGATCGCCGCGGGGATTCGAGAGCAGTTGAGCCTGCCCGAGCACGGGGTCCTGACCGCGGCCAGGGTGGTGCTGCGGCAGGTCCGCACCCACACGCTCGGCTCCCATGAACTCGCCTTCAAGATCGCGGGCTGTCTGGCCGCCCGCAAGGCTCTGGAGCACACGACGGGACCGCACGTCTGAAGGCCGCCCCCGCGGTAGCCCAGGAAGCGGCTCCCGGACGTGATTACGATGGATTTCGCGTACAAAGGGCCCGACGACCTCCGGGGCGGCCATGCCCCGCCGGCCGTCGGCCCGGTCGCCGTCCGCTCTCGCGGCGCAGCACGACCGCGGCGGGATGCGGAGGGCAGATCCGGGTTTCGGCGTGGCGACGGCCCCTGGGCGCCGGTCGCCCCCGGGCGCCGGATACCCCCGGGCCGTACCGAGCAGGAAGGCGGCATGCTGGTGCGCACGGTAGGCGTGGAGGAGGAGCTCCTTCTGGTCGACCCCCGCAGCGGGGAGCCGCAGGCCATGTCGGCCGCCGTCCTCGCCCACGCGGCCGAGGACGACCCCGGACAGGAGGTGTTCGAGAAAGAGCTGTTCGGGCAGATGCTGGAGTTCGCCACGCACCCGCACGCGGAGATGGAGCCCCTCGGCGCCGAGATCACGCACTGCCGCCGGGAGGCGGCGCGGCACGCGGGCGAGATCGGCTGCGCGGTGGCCGCGCTGGCCACCTCCCCGTTGCCCGTGAGCCCGACGATCAGTGTGAACGAGCGCTACCGATGGATGGCCGAGCGGTACGGGGTCACCGCCCGGGAACAGCTGGTGTGCGGCTGCCATGTGCATGTGTCGGTGCAGTCCGACGAGGAAGCCGTGGCCGTGGTCGACCGGCTGCGCCCCTGGCTCGCCGTGCTGTGCGCGCTCAGCGCCAACTCGCCGTACTGCCAGGGCCGGGACACCGGCTACGCGGCCTACCGCAGCCGTCTGTGGAACCGCTGGCCGTCGGCGGGACCGACCGAGCTGTTCGGGTCCGCCGAGGGCTATCACCGGCGGGTGTCGGACATGCTGGCCACCGGGGTGATCCTCGACGAGGCGATGGCCTACTTCGACGCGCGCCCGTCCGCGCGCTACCCCACCGTGGAGATCCGGGTGCCGGACGTGTGTCTGCACGCGGAGACCGCCGTGCTCGTCGCCGCGCTGGGCCGTGCCCTGGTGGAGACGGCGGCTCGCGACTGGCGGGCGGGCGAACCGCCGCTCGACCACAGTGTCAGCGTGCTGCGGCTGGCCGCCTGGCAGGCCGCCCACGCCGGCCTGGACGAGGACCTGCTCGACCCGGCGACCATGCGGCCCCGGCCCGCCGCGGAGGTGGTGCGCTCGCTGCTGGACCACATCGGCGACGTCCTCACCGAGAACGGCGATGCGGCCCGCGTCGAGCACACGGTGGCCCGGCTGCTCGGCCGGGGCAACGGCGCCTGCGAACAGCGGCTGCTCCTGGAACGCACGGGCAGCCTGCGGGGCGTGGTCACGGAGTGCGTACGGCGCACCCAGAGCGAGTGAGGGGCGGACGGCACCGCTCCGGGTGCCCGTGCGGCGTCGTCCGCGGATCGATGCCCGCGTCCGCGAGGGCTCGGCCGCGCACGGTGCCGGGCGGGCGCGTACGGCCCGGTGTCAGGAGCCGGACGCGGAGGTGTGGTGGGCCAGCTCGGCGGCGAGGCGTCGCATGACCGTGCGGTTGGCGCGCCGCATCACGGCCCGGACGACGGGTGCGAGCATGCGGTCGGCGAGCGGGGCGCGGACCCAGGCGTACGTGAACGCGACACGGCTCCCGCCGGTGCGCAGCGGTGCGAGGGTGTAGGTGCCGTGGGCCAGGCGCCGCCCGCCCGCGCTGACGTTGTGTTCGACGATGCGGCGGGGCGCGTCGGCCTCGACGACCTCGATGGTGACGTCGGTCCTGGCGCCGCCCAGCGCGGCGGTGACCGTGGCGCACGATCCGATGCCGCGGGCCGGGCCGCTGTAGCGCCAGTCGCTCAGGTAGTGGTCGGTGAAGCGCTCGTGGTGAGCAATGACATCGAGGAAGTCGTAGACCTGCTCGGGCGTCTGCGGTACGTCGGTCGACACGGTGACAGACTTCATGTACCACACGGTACATCCGGCATGTACCACTCGGTACACTCGCGACGTGGCGAAGACCGATGACCCCGTCCCGGACGGCGGGGCAGCGCACGGCACGGACGGGGACCGGCGCGCCCGGCTGGTGGACGCGGCCGTCGACCACGTCGCGGCCCACGGCATCGCGGACCTGAGCCTGCGCCGCCTGGGCGCCGCGATCGGCGTCAGCCACCGTATGCTGATCCACTACTTCGGCTCCAAGGAACAGCTCCTCGTCGAGATCGTCCGGACGTCGGAGCGGCGCCAGCGCGAACTGCTGTCCCAACTCCGCCTGGAGCCGGGCCTGTCGCCCGCCGACGCCGCCCGCCGGCTGTGGCACCGGTTGACGGACCCCGGGCTGGCCGGCCAGGAGCGGCTGTTCTTCGAGCTCTGCGGGCAGGCGCTGCGCGGCCGCCCCGAGGCCGTCCCGGTCCTCGACGGGCTCGTGTCCGACTGGCTGGAGCCACTGGTGGCCGCCGAGACGGCGGCCGGGGCCGACCCCGCCTCGGCCCGCAACCGCGCCCGGCTCGGCCTCGCCACCGTCCGCGGCCTGCTGCTCGACCTGCTCGCCACCGGTGACCGGGCGGGGGTCGACGCGGCGATGGAGGAGTTCCTCCGGCTCTACTACGGCCCGGAGTGACGCGCGGCATCCTTGTCAACAACCAAGTTCCGGCCAGGACTTGGCCTTGACACCCCCTGCCGTAGACAAATCTTCAACCAAAGGATTTCCCCGGACGGCAAAGCATCTACCCGCATAGATGATCCCCGTGTTGTCATGATCATGACCGCCCGGACAAATGCCGGGCACCACACCGGGAGATCCCCCCACATGTCCCGAACAGCACGCCCCCTCGTGACCGCCCTGTCAGCCCTCGCCCTCGCGGCGGCGGGGCTCATCGTCACCACCGGAAGCGCGCACGCGCAGTCGTGCAGCCAGGCCTACCTCCCCCTCCCCGACCCCACGTGCCAGCCCGGCGCCCTCAACCCCGACGTCACCCAGAGCACCATCAACTCCACGATCTGCGTCTCGGGCTGGACCTCGACGGTGCGTCCCCCGAGTTCGTACACCACCGCGCTGAAGAAGAAGCAAATCGTGGAGTACGGCTACGCGGACACCAGCACCTCGGACTACGAAGAGGACCACTTCGTCCCGCTCGAACTCGGCGGCGCGCCGAAGAGCGAGCAGAACCTGTGGCCCGAGCCGCACTACGGCAACAAGACCTCGGCCGACAAGGACGTGGTCGAGAACAAGCTCAAGAAGGCCGTCTGCGCGGGCACCGTCAGCCTCAACGACGCGCAGGACGCCATCATGACCGACTGGACGACGGCACTGGCGAAGCTCGGCCTCGGCTGAGCCCCGGTCTACGCCACGGGGGCCGGCTCCCCCGCCCGGGGACGCCGGCCCCTCGTTCGGTCGACCACCCCGTCAACTCCCTCCCGAACAGGCCTGGTTCTGCGCCGCAGGACGGACGAACCGTCCGGAGCTCCGCTCCCGGAAGACGCCCGCAGGCCGCATGCCGCCGGCGTGGCCGCCGCCCTCGACGGCGCCCACGCGTACGTGGAATTCGCCACAATTCACTCCCTTTGGGGCGGATAACCGCGTAAGAGTGGATCCTTAATGCCGGTTGCACCCCTCCGGTCAACCGGCTCCAGGGATGCACCGACCAGCGACATGGGAGAAGCGTTTGATCACGGCACGTAAGCGACGCACCGGACTGATAGGAACGGCCGGCGTGCTCGGCGGCGTACTCGCGCTCACGGCTCTCGGCGGCACCAGCAACGCTGCCACCAGCGGCAACGGCACCGGGCAGCCCCCGAAAACGCAGGCCCAGGGAGACCGGACGGGCGCCCAGGACGTTTCCGCCGCCCGAATAAGGATCACGCCCGGTCAAGGTGCCCACAACGTCGGGATCGACAGTCCCGTCAACGTCACCGTCAGCAACGGCAAGCTCACCAAGGTGACCATGACCGCCGTCGCGACCGGCACCGAGATCCCGGGCACGCTGTCCGCGGACGGCACGTCCTGGAAGCCGAACGGGCGGCTGGCGCGAGCCACCACCTATCAGGTCGAGGCGGAGGCTGCGGACGCCAAGGGCCGCCCCGTCACCGGGAACGCCACGATCACCACGGTCTCCCCGGCCAACGACTTCATCGGGCACCTCTCCCCCGAGAACGGCTCGACCGTCGGCGTGGGCATGCCGGTGACGGTCGACTTCGACAAGGCCGTCGGCGACAAGGCCGCCGTGGAGTCGAAGATCCAGGTCAGCTCCAGCAGCGGCCAGCGGGTCGTCGGTCACTGGTTCAACGACAACCGCCTGGACTTCCGCCCCGAGAGCTACTGGAAGCCCGGCTCCACCGTCACCGTCAAGCTCACCAGCCACGGCATCCGGAAGACGGTCACGTTCACGATCGGCCGGAGCCAGATCAGCACCGTCGACGCCAGGACGAAGCAGCTGACCGTCGTACGGGACGGCAAGACGATCAAGACCATCCCGATCTCGTCCGGCAGCCCCGAGCACCCGACGTACAACGGTCAGATGGTCATCTCCGAGAAGTTCCGGCAGATCCACATGAACGGTGCGAGCGTCGGCCTCACGAAGAAGGACGGCACGGCCGCGTACGACATCAAGGACGTACCGCACGCCATGCGCCTGACCGACTCGGGCACGTTCATCCACGGCAACTACTGGGGTGCCGACTCGATCTTCGGCAAGGTCAACACCAGCCACGGCTGTGTCGGCCTGAAGGACGTCAAGGGCGGCGGCGACGGCAGGCAGCCGGCCGCGTGGTTCTTCGACAACTCGATGATCGGTGACGTCGTGATCGTCAAGAACTCCGCGGACAAGACCACGTTGGCCCCGGACAACGGGCTCAGCGACTGGAACATGCCCTGGAGCAAGTGGGTCGCGGGCAGCGCGACCGGCTGACGCCCCACCGGCCGCGGCATTCCGCGCCGTCCGCCGTCACGGCGTGATCCGCTGATGTGGGCGAAGAGACCCCCGGTGTTATTCAATGAGGTGTGCCGTCAGGGATCTCGGGCCCCGTCGGACGGGTCCGAGTACGGCCCCGGCGCCGCGCCGGGGATTGCCGAGAGAGCCGCATGGACTCCACACCCTCCGCCTCGTCCTCTTCGCCGTTCGACCTGGTCAGCAGCGCTCTGGGGCGCTACATCCCGAGCGGCGGAGCGGCAGCGGCCGCAGGGCCTGCCGACGCGCAGGGCGACGGCACCGCAAGGCGGCGCGTACCCGACGACACGGCAGACGGCGGTCAGGAGCGGATTCTCGGCGCGGTCAACCTGGACCAGGATCTGAGGATCACCCGCTGCAATCTGGACGCCCCCGTGTTCGCGGGTCTGGACGCCGTGCCCGGGAGCCCTTTCGTCGGTCTCCTGCCTCCCGGGGACGTACCGACGGTCACACGGCGGTTGCGGCAGGTCCTGGAGACCGGAGAGGCGCACGTCGCCCGGATCCAGCGCCTGCGGCGCGGCGACGGGTCGGAGCTGGTGGTCTCGCTGAGCATCCTGCCCGCAGCGGCGCCCCAGGAAGGCCTGACCGTCTCCGTGATCGCCATGGCCAGGAGGCTGCACCTGTACGCCGCCGAGACCGCGATCGGCACCTCGCTGGACATCGGCGAGACCGCGCAGTCGCTGGCGGAGTCCCTGCTGGCCTGGGGAGACGTCGCCGCCGTCGACCTCGACTTCGCCGTGTGGACGGGCGAGGGCGTCACCGAGCGGGCGCAGGGTCGCATCCGGCTACGGCGGGCGGCCCTGGTGCCGGACCGGGCGTGGCCCGAGGGCTACGTGACTCCGGGCGACGATCTTCCCGGCGACGCGAGTCGCCTGCTGGCGCAGGCCATACGGCGGGCCGACGCCCCGCAGGCCATCGTCATCCCCGACGGGGCGGCGGTCGAGCGGGTGCTCGGCAGTTCGCGCGTGATGCGTGCCCTGGTGCCCGGTGACCGGTCGGCCGGTGTGGCGTGCATACCGCTGGTCCTGGACGGCGCGCCGCCCGTCGTGCTGGGCGTGGCGGAGGTCTGGCGGCGGTCGGACCGCCCCTTCCGCGACAGCGAGCTGTTCGACCTGCAGGAACTCGTGGCCAGGACCGTCCACCACGTCGACCTGGCCCGTCAGCACCAGCGCGAGCATACGCAGGTGCTGGCGTTGCAGCGCCGGCTGCTGCCGCGGACCGGTGGCGACACCATCGAGGTCGCCAGCGTCTACCAGCCCGCCACGCCCGACAGCGCGGGCGTCGGCGGCGACTGGGTGAACAGCTTTCCGCTGCCGGACGGCCGTACCGCGCTGGTGGTCGGTGACGTCGTCGGGCACGGCCTGGGCGCCGCGGCCACCATGGGCCAGCTGAGCATGGAGGCCCGCGCGCTGCTGTCCGCGGGGCTGGCGCCCGACGAGGTGCTGGAGCACCTGGACGAGACCGTGACGCTGCTGGACGACACGGAGTCCGGGCTGGCGGCCGGCTACAGCGCCCTCGGGTCGACCTGCTGCATCGCCCTCTACGACCCGGTCAGCTACGACCTGGCGCTGTCCAGCGCCGGCCACCTGCCCCCGGTCCTGGTCTCCCCCGACGGGCACGCGGTCCCGCTGGTGGTCCGCCCGCACCCCGGCCTGGGCGCCGAGTTCGCGCTGCGGGAGCCGTTCGACGTGCACGCCTTCGACGCACCCCCGGGCTCGCTGCTCGCGCTCTACACCGACGGCCTGGTGGAGGATCCGGCGGTGTCGATCGACGAGGGCATCGCCAGGCTGGCGGACGCCGTGTCCGCGGTGCACCCCTGGGACGCCCTGCAGCAGGCCGCACGGCACGTCGTCTCCGCGCTGGCACCCGCGCACCAGCGCGACGACGTGACCCTGCTGCTCGCGCGGATGATCGGCTACCGCAAGGGGGACACCGCGACCTGGCGGCTGCCCGCCCGCGACGACGCGCCCGCCCGTGCCCGCGCGCAGGTCTCCGCGCTGCTGCGGCGATGGGGCACCAGGGCCGACACCCGGGACGACGTGCTGCTGCTGGTCAGCGAGCTGGTCACGAACGCGGTGCGCTTCGCCACCGGTCCCATCACGGTACGGCTGATCAGGGCCGGTCACGGCCTGCTGTGCGAGGTGGGCGACACCGGGAACGGCAGGCCGCGTCTGGGCCGGGGCGGCCTCCTCGACGACGGCGGTCGCGGCCTGCAGACCGTGCACAGGCTGACCAGCCGGTGGGGAGTGCGGTGGACGGACACCGGCAAGGTGGTCTGGGCGGAAGTCGCGAGGTGACGCGGCTGCGGGGCGGGGAGTGGGGTGGCGTGACCGGCGTACGGCATGTGATGCGCACCACTTGTCTGCCGGTGCGGGTGCTGCGGGGTCGCGCTACAGCCACTCGCCTTCCAGGGCGGTGGCGGTCAGGCCCGGTGCCGCCGCGTACAGGACGGCGCGACTGCCCGGCTTCTGCCCGGCGTCGTACGCCCGCCGCATGATGTCGAACACGGCGGCGCCTCCGCGGTTGCCGCTGGTGTAGCTGTCCCGGCTGTAGTCCAGCAGCCCCGACGGCCACGCGTCGGGCATCGTCTGCTCCATGTACTCCAGCACCCGGGTCCCGCCGGGGTGCGCCAGGAGCACGTCGGGGTGCCATGAGTCGGGGTCGTCGCGGTAACGCAGGCGCAGCCACTCCCACATCGCGGTGACTGTCTCCTGGACGGCGCGCGGCCCGCGCCGGTCCATCACGAAGTGGGTGCCGTCCGCCCGCGTCTCCAGTCGGTGCAGGTCGTGGGTGCCGGGCAGGGTGTGGTGCCAGGCGGCGTCCAGCCGCAGCGTCGACTCGCGCCTCGCACGGCCCGTGACCACCGCGGCGACCGCGGTGTCCGCGAACAGCAACCGGACGATCAGGGATTCGAGCGTGTCGTCCGCGGGCTGGTAGGTCGTGCTCAGCGCCTCCGCGATCACGACCAGGACCACCCGGTCGGGGTCGGCGGCCACGAGGTCCGCCGCCAGCGCCAGGGAGCGGGTCCCCGCGACACAGGCCCACTGCGTGGCCGGCAGCAGCATCACGTCGTTGCGGAGGGGGAGCTTGTTGGCCAGGGCGACGTCCAGGCCCGGCAGCGCCGGGGTGGTGGAGTGACTGGTGATCAGGCAGTCGATGTCCGCGGCGTCCAGCCCGGCGCTCTGCAGGGCCCCGCGCGCCGCACGCTCCCCGTAGGACTGCACGGCCTCCCAGGCCGGCGCGGTGCGTTCCTGGACGGTCTGCGGCGCGGGTATCGCCTCCAGTGCGGCGATCGCGCGGTCCACGTCCTGCTGGGTGAACCCGTCGCGTGCCAGCGCCTCTTGGGCCGCCCCGGTGCCGACAGCCCGCAGGCCACCGCCGTCGCCGGGCGCGACGGCGGCCTCCAGCGGCAGCATCCACCCGCGGGTTTCGATGCCCGTGCCGGCCGCGATGCCGTCGATCCGCGGCGCCCACGCGGCGTGCGGGTGCCGCTCGCGCACTTCCGCCACGATCTGACTGGTCTCCACGGGGTGTTCGCCGTGTATCACGGCAGGAGGACAGAGGTAAGCGGCCATAAGGGGGCACCTTCCCGGGGGAGGAGGAATGTCACGAGTGCTGTGTCATGGGTCACTTTGGGCGTCACGCCCAAGAGGTTGCCGAGGGGCTCCACTTGGGGCGCCGATGTCCGCATCGAGCATGGACGCCAAAGGGACATTTCCGCTGTGATGCAGACAACTTAGGTGGTACCCGAAATACGTGACTCGGCGCACACCGCTGAACAGAGATCCACGGCGGGGTTCGGTAGGTCACATCTGACATACCGTCAGGAATGAGTCGGGGGCGGATACCCTGGCGGCCAGGTCCGAGAGTGGGGCGCGGGTGGGGAGGATCACATCCGGGCCGAGGTCGGCCCCGTCCTGCGTATGCATGTCCGCGTTCGTGTGCCCGAACGGCCTGGACCGCCAGGTCACCTACGACGACGGCGCCGACAACGGGCTCACCGCTCGGGCCTGTTCACCCGGATCAGGGTCTGCTGCCCGTTGGCACGGTCGGGGCGCGTCCGGACTGCGGGACGGTCCCGACCGCCTCGATGCGATCACCGCCCGTGGGGGTTCATGTCGCGCCGGTACGCAGTCGGTGGCCGGCCGCCGTCAGGTCCGTTCCGGCTCCCCCGCCGTCGCGCGCAGGTGGGCGATGCCTGTGTCGAGGGCCGCCTTGAGGTGGGTCGAGTCGCCCGTGGACATCATGATGGCCACGCCTCCCTGGACGCCGGCCAGCAGCGCGGCCGCCGTCCGGTCGACGTCGAGGTCGGACGACACCAGGCCGTTCGCCCGGAGGGCGCGCATGCCGTCGGCGAGTTGCTGCTGCCACTGGCGCATCAGCTCCGTCACGATCGCCCGCGCACCGGGGCGGGACCGCCCGACCTGCATGAACAGCGACCCCAACGGGCAGTGGTCGCCCTGGAGCTCGTACCGTTCCACCACCACGTCCCGCCACTGCTGCCAGGACTCCCACGAGTCCAGACACCCCAGGTGCGGCTGCTGGTCGGCCAGCACGCGATCCGCCTCGAACTGGGCCACCGCCAGCAGCAGTTGGTCCTTGCCCTCGGGGAAGTAGTGGAAGAGCTGGCTCTTGCTCGTACCGGTCCGGCCGCGGATGTCGTCGAGCGTCGCGTCGGCGACCCCCTGCTCGCGCAGCACCTCGGCGGCCCCTTCGACGATGCGGGCCCGCGTGGCACGCCCCTTCGCGGTCAGCGCGTCCGGCATACGGCCTCCCTCTCCGCCTCACTGGACCATCGGGTCCACTTTACTGCCGCCGGACCCGCCCAGTCTGGACTTGCCGGTCCATTTTCCGCGACGCACAGTGGTCCGCACAGCGCGGGGCAGTGCCCCGCCGGACAGGACCGGTGACCGTGCGGGACACGACCGTACGAGACAAGGGAGAGCGTCATGGGTGAACGGCTGCGGAACAGGACGGCGCTGGTGACGGGGTCGACCAGCAACATCGGGCAGGCGATCGCCGAAGCGCTCGCCGCCGAGGGGGCCCACGTCGTCGTGTCCGGGCGGAATCGGGAGCGCGGGGCACAGGTCGTCGAGGGGATCCGCGCATCCGGTGGCCGGGCCGACTTCGTGGCGGCGGACCTCGACGGCAGCGCGGAGGCCTCCCAGGACCTGGCCGGACGGGCCCGCGCGGCCTTGGGCGGGCGGATCGGCATCCTGGTGAACAACGCCGGCGTCTATCCGGCCCCCGGCACGACCGCCACCGACGAGAAGACGTTCGACAGGGTCTACGCGATCAACGTCAAGGCGCCGTTCTTCCTCACCGCGGCGGTGGTCCCGGCCATGACGGAGTCCGGAGGCGGGGTGATCATCAACCTCGGCTCCTGGATCGCGCGCCTGGGCGTTCCCCTGGGCGCGCTCTACAGCTCCACCAAGGGGGCCATGGAGACGCTCACGCGCGCGTGGGCCGCGGAGTTCGGCCCGCTCGGCGTGCGGGTCAACGCGATCTCGCCGGGTGTGATCCAGCCTCCGGCGCCGGAGGGCGGCGAGCCCCATCCGGGCGAGATCATGATGAAGGGCACCCCGGCCGGCGGGGTCGGCACGCCGGACGCCATCGCGCACGCCGCGGTCTGGCTGGCGAGCGACGAGGCGGCGTTCGTGCACGGAACGGTGGTGGACGTCGACGGGGGCAGGACCGGAGTCGCCGTCATCGCCGCGTAGGCCGCGGACCGGGTGGCCGCTCTCGTCCTGGGCGTTGTCTCTCAGCGCCCAGGAGGAGAGCGCTCTGACATGGGAGCGCGCTACCGACACCTCCGACCGGCGGTCTTCCGCGCTCTCCGCCGGCCTCGACGCCGATCACCTATGATCATGGGCATGTCTGCCCTCCAAGAGCGTTCCGCCCTCCATCAACTGGCTCCCGGTGAGCGGCTCTTGGGGTACGGCAGCGTCGTACCCGCCAAGAGCGCCAAGGGCATCGGCCTGAACGTCGGCGGGGTCATCGCGAACCAGTTCGTCAACAGCGTCGGTGCGCAGTCCGGCGCGGCCGGCAGCATCGCCACGGGGATGCCCGACACCTCAGGCGCGCTGCTGCTGCGCGTCACGGACCAGCGAGTCGGACTCGTCAGGCCCCTGGACGGCACCCCGGTCTGGGAGGTGCCCCGCGCCTGGGTGGTCCGGGTCGAACGCCGCCCCCGGACCCAGCTCATGGCCCGCTTCCGGCTGCACTACGCCGACGGCTCGTGGCTCGCCTTCCTCACGATGCGGCGCCGTACGATCGAGCGGTTCCGCTCACTCATCGGCTGACCGGCGTCGCGCTCACGGCTCTTCGGACGGGCGAGGGGTCGCGCGCCGGCGAGGGGCCTCGTCGTCAGGGACGTCCGGGGAGGCGAAGTGGAACGGAACGCCGAGGTGGTCCGCCAGGGCCCGGCCCGCGTCCGCGGCGACCGTCCGAACCAGTCGTGGACGGTGTCGCCGTCCCAGATCGCCTCGATCGCGGCGGCCCGGCCCCGATGGGCGGCGGCGCGAGCGGCGAGTGAGGGTACGTCGAGCGGATCGGGCGGGGCGGACCGCACACGGTCGCCGAGCGCCGCGTAGCGCGCGTGGACCACCTGTTCCGCCTCGTGCACGCCCGGTCCGAGCGGACGCAGCGCTGCCCAGACGGCCGTGACCGCCGCGAACCGGCGGTCGTCCGGCACCCGCGCGTCGACCTCCCGGCGGGTCCGCTCGTCCGGACAGGTCCACCATCCGCTCACCGTTCCACCGGGACTTCCGTCTCGTGTGTCATGGCCCGAACGTACCGGAGTCTCCAGCGGCTGCTCCGGTCGGCGGCCGTCTCGTACTGTGTCCACGTGACCGGTCCCGTCCCCCGCCCCCAGTCCCTGCTGCTCAGCTTCCTCGGTGACGAGGTGCTGGGGCGTGGGGTGTGCGTGTACACAGGGAGTGTCATCGAGGTGTTCCGCCGGGCCGGTGTCGGGGAGCAGGCCACCCGGTCCATGCTCAGCCGGATGGCCGGGCGCGGGCTGCTGAGCCGGCGGCGGCAGGGCCGGCGGACGTACATCGGGCTCACCGACCGTTCCGAGGCGGTCCTGCGTGACGGGGAGCGGCGCATCTGGCACACGGGGGCGGTGAACCGGGACTGGGACGGGACCTGGACGCTGCTCGGGTTCTCGCTGCCGGAGTCGTGGCAGCGTCAACGGCACGATCTGCGCGCGCAGTTGACCTGGGCGGGCTTCGGCGCACTGTTCAGCGGGCTGTGGATCGCGCCGGGCGAGGTCGACGTCTCCGAGATCGTCGGCGAGCTGGGCCTGGCCGCGCACGTCAAGGTCTTCCGTGCCAACGCGGACGCCGGCACGGACATCGCCGGGATGATCGACGAGACCTGGGACCTGGCCCGACTGGCCGCCTGCTACCGGGAGTTCGACGAAGCCTGGCGAGGGTACGCCTCGGGCGGAGCGCACCTGACCGCCGAGGAGGCTCTCGTGCTGCGCCTCCGGCTGACCGCCGAATGGCTTCAGGTCATCCGCGCCGACCCCCGGCTGCCCGTGCAGCACCTGCCCGCCGACTGGCCCGCGGCCCGGGCCGAGAAGACGTTCCGTGCGGTGCACGCCCGTCTGGAGGCGCCCGCCCGGGACGCTGCGCGCCGGCTCATCGAGACCCTTCCCGTGGCGTAGCGGCGTTCCCGTCGGGCGCACTTGCCGCGCACCGTCGTGCGCTCCTTCCTCAAGTGATGTTGTGCATTGCATTGACGGCCGCAAGAAATCCGCCCTACATTCCTGACACCCCGCTTCGTTCAGTGCACTGAGCATCTGGACATCCGTCCGGGACCCGCTCCGCCGCCGCCCAGAAGGAGCCCACCCATGCGCGCCAGCACCCCTCCCCGCACGTCCCGTCCCCGTTCCCGTGCCTCCCGGACCCGCCTGCGGGTGGCCCTCGCCGCGCTGGCCACGCTCGCGTCCGCGGCCCTCGCCACCTCGCCCGCGCACGCCGCCCGGGCGGACACGGGGACCGCCGGTCACCTCACCGGCACGCTCTCCGACGGCGCAGCCTGGGTCGCGGACGTCCCCGCCCGCTGGAACGGCACGCTGCTGCTGTTCAGCCACGGCTTCGGCCCCGTCGTCGCCAACGACGCGCCCTCCGACGCCGTACGCGCCGAACTGCTCACCGAGGGGTACGCGCTGGCCGGGTCGTCGTACGACCCCCACGGCTCGATGTGGGCCCTGAACAGCGCCGAACGCGATCAGTTCGGCACGCTCGACGCCGTCAGCGCGAAGATCGGCACCCCGCGCCGCACCCTCGCCGTCGGCCAGTCCATGGGCGGGCTCGTCAACGCGCAGATCGCCCGCGACGGCGCCGGCCGCGTCGACGGCGCGCTCGGGCTGTGCGGTCTGGTCGCGGGCGGCACGGACCTCGACAACTACCAGCTCGACGCCGAGTACACCATCGCCCGGCTGCTCCTGCCGGGGCAGGACGTCGGCCTCGTCCGGTTCGGGTCCGCCGACGCCGCGGCCGCCACCGCCCAGAGGCTCACCGACGCCGTTACCGCCGCCCAGGCCACCCCGCGGGGCCGGGCCCGGATCGCGCTGGCCGCGGCCTTCCTCAACCTGCCCGCCTGGGCGCCCGGACAGGACCGGCCCGCGCCGACCGACTGGGCGGGCCAGGAGCGGCAGCAGTACGCGTGGTTCGCACAGGGCATCCTGGCGTTCGTCGAGGGCGGCCGGTATGCCGTCGAGCGGTCCGTCGGCGGCGACAACTCCTGGAACCAGGGCGTCAGTTACGCGAACCTGCTCGCCGGATCCGTGCACGCGCCGCAGGTCCGCGCGCTGTACCGGGCGGCCGGGCTCGACCTGCGCGCCGACCTCGCCGCCCTGACCCGGGACGCCTCGGTCACCGCGGACCCCGCCGCGGTCCGTGCCGCACAGCGCAGCTCCTCCGCCGGGCAGGGGCTCGGCGTGCCGCTGCTGGACGTGCACACGATCGCCGACAACCTGGTCCCGGTCGAGCAGGAGCGGCGGTTCGGTGACCGGGTGCGCGCGGCCGGGGACGACGCGCTGCTGCGGCAGGCGTACGTCGAGCGCCAGGGCCACTGCACGTTCACGACCGCCGAGACCGTGGCCGCCCTGCACGCCCTCGAACACCGCGTCACCACCGGCCGTTGGGACGACGCCGCGAGCCCGGCCGCGCTCCAGCGGTCCGCCACCGCACTCGGTCTGGACGGGGCGGCGTACCTCCCGTTCCGCCCCGCACCGCTCACGGTCGGCCGCGACCGGCCCGTGCACCCCGCCCGCCACTGACGTTGGGACCCCGCTCATGTCCGACGCATCCGCCGCCCCGCACACGCCCCTCCCCCGTACGTCCCTCCCCCGTGCGCCCCTGCCCGTCGGCACGCTCGTCGCCGGCTGTCTCGCGGTCTGCCTCGCCCAGATCGGCCTCGCGATACCCGCCACCCTCAACGGGCTCTTCCAGGAGCACCTCCACCCGGTCGGCTCCCAACTGACCTGGATATCCGATGCGTTCCTGCTCCCCGTCGCCGTCCTGGAACTCACCTTCGGTGTACTCGGCGACCTCTTCGGCCGTAAACGCCTCCTCGTCGGCGGCGCCGCGCTGGTGTGCGCGGGTGAGGTCGTCGCCGCGAGCGCCGCCGGCGTCCATCAGCTGTGGGTGGGCCAGGCACTGGCCGGTCTCGGTGCGGCCGCGCTCTTCCCCACCTCGCTCGCCATGATCGCGGCCGGTACGCACACCGGCGCCGAGCGCGCCCGCTCCATCGCACTCTGGGCCTCCAGCCTGTCCGCGGGCGGCTTCCTCGCCCCGCTGCTCGGCGGGATCACCGGCACCTACGGCTCATGGCGCTCGGCGTTCGTGGTGGTCGCCGTGCTGGCCGCGGTCAGCGCGCTGGTGAGCCTGTGGCTCGCGGCCAACTCCCGCTCGCCGGAGGGACGTTCGCTGGACGTCGGCGGCCAGATCGCCATCGGCGTCGGTCTGTTCGCCCTGCTGTACGCCGTCATCCAGGGGCCGGCCGACGGCTGGGGCTCGGCTCCGGTGGTCGTGGCGTTCGTGATCGCAGCGGTGTTCGTGGGCCTGTTCGTGGTCGCCGAGAGCCGGGCCCGCTCCCCGCTGCTGCGCCTGGACCTGTTCCGCAACCGCTCCTTCGCCATCGCGTCGGCGGTCGCGGTCGTGGGCATGTTCAGCTTCCTCGGCACGGCGTACGCGACCAGCATCCGGCTCGGCCCCGTCCAGCACCAGAGCCCGATGCGCGCCTCCTTCGCGTTCCTGCTGCTCAACGGCATCACGCCGCTGCTCACCCCGCTGACCTCGCGACTGCTGCACCGGCTGCCCGCGCGGGCGCTGCTCACCGCCGGTCTGGCACTGATCGCGGCGGGCGACTTCCTGGCCGCGGGGCTCGACGTCGGCGACCGGGCCCTGACGTCACTGATCCTGCCGCTCGGGCTCGTCGGCATCGGCTTCGCGTTCACGGTGTCGTCGATCACCGCGACCGCCGTCAACACGGTGCCGCTCCCGCTCGCGGGCATGGCGAGCGCGGCGACCAACCTGCTGCGCGACTTCGGCTTCACCCTCGGCCCGGCGGTCATCGGCGCGGTCGCGCTGAGCCAGGCGGCGTCCCGGGTGACGTCCTCGCTGGGCGCCTCGTCGTCGCTGAACCCGGAGTCGAAGGCGGCGGCACACGAGGTGCTCGCAGCGGGCGGCCCTCTCGCCCTGAACTCCGTCCCCGCCAACACCCCACCGGGTGCCGCCCGTTCATACGCCCTCGACGCCCTGGGGCACGGCTACTCGATCGGGTTCGTGGTGTGCGGTGCGGCGGCTCTGTGCTCGGCCGTACTGGTGGTGGCGGCCCTGCGCGGGCGTACGGCGCAGGAGGCCGCACCGCAGGAGGAGGACCTCCCTGTCGAACACCGCGAGATCCATCCGTTGCACATGACGAAACCTGATGCGCAATAAGAACGGCACTCTTGACCAGTCGACCCCTCGCGCCGGACCATGTTGCGTATCACCCGCTTCGTTGCGCATAGCGCACCCAGGGAGGATGCCATGTCCCCTCGACCGCAGCCCGGCCGCGAGTTCGTCCTCACTCTTTCGTGCCCCGACCGGGCCGGTCTCGTCCACGCCGTGAGTTCCTTCCTCGTCACCCGCTCCGGCAACATCCTGGAGAGCCAGCAGTTCGACGACCGGCTCCAGGACCGCTTCTACATGCGGGTGCACTTCGACGTCTCGGATCCGGGCGTCTCGCTGGAGGATCTGCGCACCGGTTTCGGGCCGGTCGCCGAGGCGTACCGGATCACATGGCAGTTGCACGACGCCTCGACCCCGACCCGCACGCTCGTCATGGTCTCGAAGTTCGGTCACTGCCTGAACGACCTGCTCTTCCGCACCTCCACGGGCGCGCTCAACATCGAGATCCCGGCGATCGTCTCCAACCACCGCGACTTCGAGCCGCTGGCCCGGAACTACGGCATCCCCTTCCACCACATCCCGGTGACGCCACAGACCAAGGCGGAGGCGGAGGCCCGGCTGCTCCGGCTCGTCGACGAACTGGACATCGACCTCGTGGTCCTCGCCCGGTACATGCAGATCCTCTCCGACGACCTGTGCAAGAAGCTCGACGGCCGGGCCATCAACATCCACCACTCCTTCCTGCCGAGCTTCAAGGGGGCCAAGCCCTACGTCCAGGCGCACCAGCGTGGCGTCAAGCTCGTCGGGGCCACGGCGCACTACGTCACGTCCGACCTCGACGAGGGCCCGATCATCGAGCAGGACGTCGTCCGTGTGCACCACAGGCACGCCCCGGACGAACTGGTCGCCCTCGGCCGTGACGTCGAGGCCCAGGTGCTCGCCCGCGCCGTCGAGTGGCACAGCGAGAGCCGCGTACTGGTCAACGGCCACTGCACGGTCGTCTTCCGCTGACGGGAAGGGCGGCGGCGCACACCGCAACCACGGACCGAGGTCGCTGCGGGCAGTGCGGACAGCACTGTGCCGTGGTATGCCTTCGTCTCAAGGGCGGGACACCGGGACGTCGATGCGTATAGTTGCGTCATGAGCAACTACACAGCAGATGGCGAAACAACAGGCCCCGCTGTGAACGGGGTGCAGTCCGTCGACCGTGCCGTGAGCGTCCTGGAGATCCTCGCCCAGCGCGGCGAGGCGGGCGTCAGCGAGGTCGCCGCCGAGATCGACGTCCACAAGTCGACCGCGTTCCGCCTGCTCGGCGCACTTGAGGCACGCGGCCTGGTCGAGCAGACGGCCGAACGGGGCAAGTACCGGCTGGGCTTCGGGATCGTGCGCCTCGCGGGCGCGGTCACGGGCCGTCTCGACGTCACCCAGCAGGGCCGGGCCGTGTGCGAGCGGCTGATAGAGGAGATCGGCGAGACCGTCAACATCGCCGTCCTCCAGGAGCACTACGCGGTCAACCTCTACCAGGTGCGCGGCCCCGGCGCGGTCGGCACACACAACTGGGTCGGGCAGCTCACCCCGGTGCACGCCACGTCGAGCGGCAAGATCCTGCTGGCCCATCTGCCGGCGGAGGCGCGCGCCCGGGTGCTCGCGGCGGCCGGCCTGCGGAAGCTGACGCCGCACACCCTGACCGCGAGGACGACGCTGGAGAAGAACCTCACCGAGGCGCGCGAGCGCGGCTACGCGGTGACGCTGGAGGAGCTGGAGATCGGCCTGCACGCCATTGCGGCCCCGATCCGCTCCCGCGACGGCGAGGTCATCGCCGCCCTCAGCGCATCGGGGCCGGCGTACCGCTTCACCGAGGAACGACTCCACGAACTCGCGCCGGCACTGCTCAAGGGCGCGCAGGAGATCAGCCACCGGATGGGGTACCTGGGCTGAGCCCCGCAGAGGTGCCGGCGCGGAGTCGTTCACCCGTATTCGACGGCCGCGTCCAACAGCCACTCCGTCAGATAGCCGGCGAAGGAGGAGCGCACCAGGACCCAGAAGCCCGCCCTGGTCTCGTCGCGGGCGACGAGGAGGACCTGGGCGCGGGCCAGGGTGGTCTGGGCGCAGCGGCCGGGGCCGAAGGCGCTCGGGTGCAGGTCGAGCGCACAGCCGTGGGAGAGCAGGTCGCGGGCGCGGGGGCCGGTGACCAGGAGGGTGGTGCGCTGGGCGGAGACGTCGGTCACCGACACGTGTTCGTCCCCGGCCGCCGCACGGATCCTGCCCTCCAACTCCTTCTGGGCCCCGGGCTGTCCCACGACCAGCCATTCGTCCGGGCCGAGCCACACCTCGGTCAACTCGCCTGCGCGGACAGCCGTGTTGGGTTCCAGTGGCAGTGGGAGCCCGAGCGCGAGCCCCACGGCGTCCGCCGCCGGGCCCTTGGCGTCGAGACGGACGTTCACCTGGGCCAGGAAGGGCAGTTCGGCCAGCCGGATCGCGCCTCCGGACGTGCGCGTCACGTCCGCCAGGCGGTCGGCGGCATGCGCAAGGGGGCTGCGCGGCCGGGTGGTCGGGGCGGTGTCAGCCATCGCGGCGGGCTCCCTCGGGGTCGTAGAGGACGGGACTGGCGACGGTCACCGGGAACAGCCGGTCGCCGACGGGTGCGTAGAGGCGTTCGCCGATACGGTCCCGGCCGCCCTTGAGCAGGGCGAGCGCGAAGGTCCGGTCGAGCGCCGCGCTGCGGTAGCTGGAGGTGACGTGGCCGAGCATCGGCACGGGCGGGGCGGGCAGTTCGCTCTCGGCGACCAGTTGGGTGCCTTCGGGGAGGAGGACACCGCCGTCGTCGGGGAGCAGGGCGACCAGGTGTTTGCGGTCGGGGCGGACGGTGTCGGCGCGGGCGTAGGAGCGCTTGCCGATGAAGTCGCGCTTCTTCTTGGACACCGCCCAGCCCATGCCGAGGTCCTGCGGGGTGACCGTGCCGTCCGTGTCCTGGCCGACGATCGGGTAGCCCTTCTCGGCGCGCAGGACGTGCATGGTCTCGGTGCCGTACGGGGTGATCCCGTACGGGGCGCCCGCCTCGTACAGCGCCTCCCACAGCGCGAGGGCGTGCCACGGCGACACGTTGATCTCGTAGGCGAGTTCGCCGGAGAAGCTGATCCGGCAGACCCGGGCCCCGATGCCGGCGACGGTCGTGTCGCGCCAGGCCATGAAGGGGAAGTCGTCGTTGGATACGGCCAGTCGGGGTGCGAGTGAGCCGAGGACCGCGCGGGACCTGGGGCCGACCAGGGCGACGGTGGCCCACTGCTCGGTCACCGACGTGCAGTGCACCCTCAGGTCGGGCCACTCGGTCTGGAGCCACTCCTCCATCCAGTCCAGGACGGCCGCCGCGTTGCCGGTCGTGGTGGTGACGAGGAAGCGGTCCTGGGCCAGCCGGATGACGGTGCCGTCGTCGAAGACCATGCCGTCCGGGCGGCACATCACGCCGTAGCGGATCATGCCGGTCTTCAGGGTGCTCATCATGTTGGTGTAGAGCAGGTCGAGGAAGCGGGCGGCGTCCGGGCCCTGTACGTCGATCTTGCCGAGCGTGGAGGCGTCCATGAAGGCCACGCCCTCGCGGGCGGCGCGGCACTCGCGCAGCACGGCGCTCTCCATTTCCTCGCCGTCTCGCGGGTAGTACCAGGGCCGCTTCCACTGGCCGACGTTCTCGAACAGCGCGCCGTGCTCGACGTGCCAGGCGTGCAGGGCGGTCGTACGGATCGGGTCGTGCAGCGCGCCGCGGTCGCGGCCGGCGAGGGCGGCGAAGGAGACCGGGGTGTACGGCGGCCGGAAGGTCGGCAGGCCGAGCGCCGAGATGTCGACGCCGAGGAGTTCGGCGACGACCCCGCTCGCCAGGACGCCGCCCGTCCTGCCCTGGTCGCTTGCCGTACCCGCCGTGGTGTAGCGCTTGGTGTGCTCGACCGAGTGCAGGCCCGCCCCGGTGGCCCGCGCCAGGTCGTCCACCGTGACGTCACGTTGGAGGTCGACGAAGCGGGGGGCGCCGGTGGCGGTGGGGACGGTGAAGACCTGCATGGGCGGGGTGTACGGCGCGGTGGCGACGGCCGGGAGGGCGGGCGCCCCGGCGCGGTGGCCCTCCGCCCCGACCGCGCGGGCGCCGGCCGCCGCGCCCTGCGCGAGGACCGCCGCGAGGTCGAAGGTCCCGTTCGCGCTGCCCGTGACCTCGACCGCCTGACGGCAGTGGTCGGGGACGAACGCGCCGAGCACGTCGTCGTACCGGAGCTTGCCGCCCGCCTGGCTGTACAGGTGCGCGACCGGGTTCCAGCCGGCCGAGACCAGGAGGAGGTCGACGGCGAACTCCCGCTGGCCGGTGGTCTCCTGGGCGTACGGGGCGACGGTGACGGCGGTGAGGCGGTCCGCGCCCTCGGTACCGGTGACCGCGTGTCCGGCGAGCACCTCGATCCCGGCGGACCGGGCGCGCTCGGCCCACTGGCCCGGCTCGGGCCGGGTGTCGACGATCGCCGCGATGTCCACTCCGGCCGCCGCCAGGTCGAGCGCGGCGGCGTAGGCGCTGTCGTTGGTGGTGAACACGACGGCGTGCCGGCCCGGCACGACGGCGTACCGGTGCAGATACGTCCGGGCCGAGGCGGCCAGCATCACGCCGGGCCGGTCGTTGTCGCCGAAGGCCAGGGAGCGTTCGTGGGCGCCGGTGGCGAGGACGACGCGCCGGGCGCGGATCCGCCAGACGCGTTCGCGGGAGACGTTCGCCGGGGCGTCGGCGCCCAGGTGGTTGGTGCGGCGCTCGACCGCGAGGACGTGGTTGTCGTCGTAGTGGCCGAAGACGGTGGTGCGGGCGAGGACGCGCACCTCGGGGGCGGAGTCGAGCCGCGCCCGCGTGGCCTCGACCCAGTCGAGGTGCTCCCCGGTGCCGAGCAGACTGCCGCCGGGTTCCGGCTGGTCGTCGGCGAGGATGACGCGGGCGCCACTGTCGGCTGCCGCGGCGGCCGCCGCGAGACCGGCCGGGCCGGCGCCGACGACCAGCAGGTCGCAGTGTGCGTGCACGGCGTCGTAGCGGGCGGGGTCGGGTTCGGTGGCGAGGCGTCCCTGGCCGGGCAGGCTGCTCGCGACCAGGCCGTCGTACAGCTCGACGGCCGGGGCGGCGAGCATGGGCTCGGGGAAGGGGGCCTCGATCTGGACGACGGCGTTGGGTTCCTCGACACCGGCCGAGAAGATGCCGCGGGGGCGGCCGAGCCGGATGCTGGTCGCCGCCGTGATGACGCCGTTGGCGAGGAGGGCGGAGGCGAGGGTGTCGCCGCGGTAGCCCTGGTACTCGGTGCCGTCGAAGGTGAAGGTGAGGGCGGTGGCGCGGTCGATGCGGCCGCCGGTGGCGAGGCGGCGGGGTTGACCCGCGAGCCGTGCCGGGGGCGCCGCCCCGACAGCCCGGCTCGGCTCAGCAGGGGCCACGGCCTCGGTGACCGGACGGGCTGGCACGGCCGGGGCCGGCTGAGAGGTCACCGGGCGCGGCTCCAGCCGCTCCGGGCGCTCCTCCCCCGGCCGGTACACCGCCAGGATCTCGTTGGTCGACGTGTCCCGCACCGCGTTGAACCACTTGCGGCAGCCCGCCGCGTGGTTCCAGCGTTCGGCGAAGGGGCCCTTGGGGTTGTCGCGGAAGAAGAGGTAGCGCGCCCACTCCTCGTCGCCGAGGGCGGCCGGGTCCTCGGGGTAGGGGACGTGGGCCTGGCCGCCGTAGTGGAACTCGGCCTCGTCGCGGGGCCCGCACCACGGGCAGGAGATCAGCAGCATGGTCGGCCTCCCTAGTGGGCCACGGCGGCGGCGCCGTGCTCGTCGACGAGCGCGCCGGTGGTGAATCGGTCGAGCGAGAACGGGGCGTTCAGCGTGTGCGGTGCGTCGTGGGCGATGGTGTGGGCGTACACCCAGCCGACGCCGGGGGTGGCCTTGAAACCGCCCGTTCCCCAGCCGCAGTTGAGGTAGAGGTTGCCGACCGGGCTGAGGCCGACGACGGGCGAGGCGTCGGGGCTGACGTCGACGATGCCGCCCCAGGTGCGCAGCACATGGGCGCGGGCGAACACCGGGAAGAGCTCCAGGGCGGCGGACATCTGCTCCTCGATGACGTGGAACGCGCCGCGCTGGGTGTAGGAGTTGTACGCGTCGATGCCCGCGCCCATCACCAGCTCGCCCTTGTGCGCCTGGCTGACGTACACGTGGACCGCGTTGGACATCACCACGGTCGGGTGCACGGGCTCCAGCAGTTCGGAGACGAGGGCCTGCAACGGGTGGCTCTGGAGGGGGAGTTCGATGCCCGCCATGGCGGCGAGGACCGAGGTGTGGCCGGCCGAGCACAGGGCCACCTTGCCCGCCGCGATCGGGCCCCGCGTGGTCCGCACCCCGACCACCCGGCCGCCGACCACGTCCAGGCCGGTGACCTCGCAGTTCTGGATGATGTCGATACCGGCGGCGTCTGCGGAGCGGGCGAAGCCCCAGGCCACGTAGTCGTGCTTGGCGATGCCGGCGCGGGGCTGGTACGTGCCGCCGAGGACCGGATAGCGCACGTCGGGCGAGGTGTTGACGATCGGGCAGACCTCTTTGACCTGCTCGGCGTCGAGCCATTCGGCGTCGACGCCGTTCAGCCGGTTGGCCTCGACCCGGCGCACGCTGTCGCGGACGTCCTGGAGGCTGTGGGCGAGGTTCAGCACACCGCGCTGGGAGAAGAGGATCGGGTAGTCGAGCTCCTCCTCCAGCCCTTCCCACAGCTTCAACGCGTGTTCGTAGATGCCCGCGCTCTCGTCCCACAGGTAGTTGGAGCGGATGATCGTGGTGTTGCGGGCCATGTTGCCGCCCGCGAGCCAGCCCTTCTCCAGGACCGCGACGTCGGTGATGCCGTGGTTCTTCGCCAGGTAGTGGGCGGTGGCGAGGCCGTGTCCACCGCCGCCCACGATCACCACGTCGTACGACCGCTTGGGCTCGGGGGTGCGCCAGAGGAAGTCCGGGTGGTCGGGCAGGCCGGCGCCGGGGGTGCGGGGGCTCATCGGGCGTCTCCGTCGTGCGAGAGGTGCGGGTAGAGCGGGTGCTTGGCGGCCAGTGCCTCGGTGCGGGCGCGCAGTGCGGACACGTCCGGCGCGGACTGGAGGGCCAGGGCGATCACGTCGGCGACCTCGGTGAAGTCCGCCTCGGTGAAGCCCCGGGTGGCGAGCGCCGGGGTGCCGATGCGCAGCCCGGAGGTGACCATCGGCGGGCGCGGGTCGAAGGGGACGGCGTTGCGGTTGACGGTGATGCCGATCTCGTGGAGGAGGTCCTCGGCGCGCTTGCCGTCGAGTGCGGAGTCGCGCAGGTCCACGAGGACGAGGTGGACGTCCGTGCCGCCCGTCAGCACGCGCACTCCGGCCGCCGCCGCGTCGGACCGGGTCAGGCGTTCGGCGAGGATGCGGGCGCCGGCGAGCGTGCGGGCCTGGCGCTCGGCGAACTCCGGCGACGCGGCGACCTTGAACGAGACCGCTTTCGCGGCGATGACGTGCTCCAGCGGGCCGCCCTGCATCCCGGGGAACACGGCCGAGTTGAGCTTCTTGGCGAGGTCGGCGTCGTTGGTGAGGATGACGCCGCCGCGGGGTCCGCCGAGCGTCTTGTGCGTGGTGGTGGTGACGACGTGGGCGTGCGGGACGGGGCTCGGGTGCAGTCCGGCGGCGACCAGGCCGGCGAAGTGCGCCATGTCGACCATGAGGAGGGCGCCGACCTCGTCGGCGATCCGGCGGAACGCCGCGAAGTCCAGCTGCCTCGGGTACGCCGACCAGCCCGCGATGATCATCTTGGGCCGGTGTTCCTTGGCGAGCCGCTCCACCTCGTCCATGTCCACGAGGTGGTCCGTCCCGGAGACGTGGTACGGCACGACGTTGAGCATCTTGCCGCTGTAGTTGATGCGCATGCCGTGGGTGAGGTGGCCGCCGTGCGCGAGGTCGAGGCCGAGGATCGTGTCGCCGGGCTTCAGCAGGGCGAAGAACACGGCGGTGTTGGCCTGGGCGCCGGAGTGCGGCTGGACGTTGGCGAAGCCCGCGCCGAAGAGGGACTTGACGCGTTCGATGGCCAACTTCTCGGTGACGTCGACGTGTTCGCAGCCCCCGTAGTAGCGGCGGCCGGGGTAGCCCTCGGCGTACTTGTTGGTCGCGACGGAGCCCTGGGCCTCCATCACGGCGGTGGGCGCGAAGTTCTCGGAGGCGATCATCTCCAGGGTGGACTGCTGGCGGTGCAGTTCGGCCCGGAGCGCGTCGTGGACCTCGGGGTCCAACTCGGCCAGGGGGGTGTTCAGCGCGTTCATGCGGGGTTCGCGTTCCTCTCGGCGGCCTCGACGACGTTGGCGAGCAGCATCGCCCGGGTCATGGGTCCCACTCCCCCGGGCATCGGCGCGAGCCGTCCGGCGACCTCGGCGGCCTCCGGGTGGATGTCACCGACCAGGCCCTGGTCGGTGCGGGTGATGCCGACGTCCAGGACGGCCGCGCCGGGGCGCAGCATGTCCTTGGTGATCAGTCCCGGCGAGCCGGCCGCCGCGACGACGATGTCCGCCTCGCGTACGTGCCGGGCCAGGCCCTTGGTTCCGGTGTGGCAGAGGGTGACGGTGGCGTTCTCGGAGCGGCGGGTGAGCAGCAGCCCGATCGGCCGGCCGACGGTGATGCCGCGTCCGACCACGCAGACCCGTGCTCCGGCCAGCGGGACTTCGTAGCGGCGCAGCAGTTCCACGATGCCGCGCGGGGTGCAGGGCAGGGGGGCGTCGACGCCGAGGACGAGTCGTCCGAGGTTGACCGGGTGGAGTCCGTCGGCGTCCTTGGCGGGGTCCATGCGCGCGAGGACGGCGTTCGCGTCCAGGTGGCGCGGGAGCGGGAGCTGGACGATGTAGCCGGTGCAGGCCGGATCGGCGTTGAGTTCGTCGACGACGTCCTCGACCTGGCGTTGGGTGGCGTCGGCGGGCAGGTCGCGGCGCAGCGAGGCGATGCCCACCTGTGCGCAGTCGCGGTGCTTTCCTGCGACGTAGGCGTGGCTGCCGGGGTCGTCGCCGACGAGGACGGTGCCGAGGCCCGGGGCGCGTCCCGTGAGGGCAGTCAACTTGCCTACGCGATCGGTGAGTTCGTGACGTATGGCGGCGGCGGTCGCCCTGCCGTCGAGGAGTTGTGCGGTCACGCGCGGTGCTCCTTCCAGCGCTCAGCCACGAAGGCGGGACATGGTCGGATCGAACAGCGGCTCCTCGGCCACGACCGCCTCGACGCGCTGGTCGAAGTAGCCGATGTGCACCGTGGTGCCGGGGACGGCGAGGTCGGCCGGGAGCCAGGCGTAGGCGATGCCCTTGCCGATGGTGTAGCCGTAGGCGGCGCTGGTGACGTAGCCGACGGCGCGCTCGCCGTCGTACACCGGTTCCTTGCCCATGACGACCGAGCGCGGGTCGTCGATGGTGAGGCAGGTCAGCCTGCGTCGTACGTCCGCCTTGCGGCGTTGCAGCGCGGACCTGCCGATGAAGTCGCCCTTGTCGAGCTTGACGGCGAAGCCGACGCCGGCCTCGTAGGGGTCGTGCTCGTAGGTCATGTCGGTGCCGAAGGAGCGGTAGCCCTTCTCCAGGCGGAGGCTGTTGAAGGCGCCGCGGCCGGCGATGACGCCGCCGAGCGGCTCGGCCGCCGCCCACAGGGTGTCCCACAGCTTCTGGCCCTGGTCGGCGGTGGTGTACAGCTCCCAGCCCAGCTCGCCGACGTACGACAGGCGCATCGCGGTCACCGGGACGCTGCCGATGTAGGCGTGCTTGGCGCGGAAGTACTTCAGGCCGTCGTTGCTGAAGTCCGCGTCGGTGAGGGGCTGGAGGACGTCTCGGGCGAGCGGGCCCCACAGGCCGATGCAGCAGGTGCCGGCGGTGATGTCGCGGACCTGGACCCTGCCGTCGGCGGGCAGGTGTCGGGTGAACCAGTCGAGGTCGAGGTTGCCGTTGGCGCCGACCTGGAAACGGTCCGGGGCGAGGCGGGCGACGGTGATGTCGCTGCGGATGCCGCCGTCGTGGTCGAGCAGCAGCGTGTACGTCACCGAGCCGACGGACTTGGCGACCTTGCCGGTGACCAGGCCCTCCAGGAAGTCGGCGGCGCCGGGGCCGCCGACCTCCAGGCGCTTGAGGGCGGTCATGTCGTACATCGCGACGCTCTCACGGGTGACCTGGGCCTCGGCGCCGACGATCGGCGACCAGTAGCGGGCGGCCCAGTCGCCCGGGGTGGGGATCGAACGGCCCGTCACCAGGCCCGCGTTGGCCTCGTACCACTGCGGGCGCTCCCAGCCGTTCGCCTCCAGGAAGAAGGCGCCGTGCTCCTGCTGGCGGGCGTGGAAGGGGCTGGTGCGGATCGGGCGCGGTTTCCCGGACGGCTGGAGGGGGTGGAGGATGTCGTAGACCTCGACGAAGTTCTGGCAGTCGCGGGCCAGGACGTACTCCGGGGAGAGCTGGTGCGGCTCGAAGCGGTTGACGTCGCACTCGTGCAGGTCGAAGGAGGAGCAGTGGCCGTCGACCAGCCATTCGGCGACGGCGCGGCCGACGCCCGCGGAGTGGGTGACCCAGACCGCCTCGGCGACCCAGAAGCCCTTGACGTCCGGGGACTCGCCGAGCAGCGGGTAGCCGTCGGTGGTGAAGGAGAACAGGCCGTTGATGCCCTCCTCGACCTTGGCCTCGCGGGTCGCCGGGAGGAGGGACTGCGTCTCGGTCCAGGCGTCCGCGAAGTCGTCCTCGGTGAACTTCAGGACCGAGGGCATCTGTTCGGCCTCGTCCACGGAGAGGATGTCGTCGGCGCAGACCGGCATGGGGCGGTGTCCATAGGAGCCGATGCCGAGGCCGTCGAAGCGGTCGCGGTAGTAGAGGTCGGCGTCCTGGTGGCGCAGGATCGGGCGGACCGCCTCCTCGGTCTGGCCCTTCAGCGCCGGTATCGGGCCGGTCCAGGCGAGCTGGTGGGCGAGCGGGGTGAGCGGCAGGTTCATCCCCGCCATGCGGGCGATCTTCGGGCCCCAGATGCCGGCGCAGCACACGACGATGTCGGCGGGGATCTCGCCCTGGTCGGTCACGACGCCGGTGACGCGGCCCGCGCCCTGCCGGATGTCGAGGACCTCGTGGCGGGCGAGGAAGCGCACGCCGCGTTCGGTGGCCCGGCGGATCTGCGCCTCGACGGCGAGGACGGCCTTGGCGAGTCCGTCGGTGGGGACGAGCAGGCCGCCGAGCACCCGGTCCCGGTTGACCAGCGGGTGCTGCTCGACGCACTCGTCCGGGCTCAGCAGGCGGGACTCGATGCCCCACGCGGTGATCCAGCCGTGCCGGCGGTGCAGCTCGGCGAGGCGCTCGGGGCAGGTCGCCACTTCGAGGCCGCCGACCTGGAGGAAGCAGGGCTTTCCGTCGACGTCGAGGGAGCAGAACTTCTCGACGGTGTAGCGGGCCAGCTCCGTCATCGTCTTCGAGGGGTTCGTCTGGAAGACCAGGCCGGGGGCGTGCGAGGAGGAGCCCCCGGTGGCCGGGAGGGGGCCCTGGTCGACCACGGTCACTTCGGTCCAGCCGCGTGCGGAGACCTCGTCCGCCAGAGCCGCTCCCACGACGCCCGCTCCGATGATCACCACTCGGGGTCCCGCCATCGCCCAACCTCCGAACTTGAGACCGATTCAGTTGCTTTCTGCGCAACGCGATTCAGGCTGCGCAACTCAATGTGCCCGGCGTCGAGGAGAGGTGTCAAGGGGCCGGTGACGTCGGAAAACGGCCTGATCACGGGCGGGAACACGACAGCGCCCGGCAGGCGGCGCGCATGGCTGCGCACCGCCTGCCGGGCTGGTCCGTTCGGCCCTTCCCCGCCCGTGCTACTTGAGCCAGGCATCGACCTTGTCGCGGTTCGCGTCGACCCACTTCTTGGCCGCCGCGTCGTCCGACATCTTGTCCTGCGCGATGTACCGGGCGACGGTGTTCTGGTCGTCGTTGGTCCAGTGGAAGTTCTTCACCAGGCCGTACGCCGGGCTGCCCGACTTGGCGAACTGCGCACTGACGATCTTGTCCAGGTCGTAGAGGGGATAGTCGCAGGCCACCTTCGCCGCGTCGGTGTCGCAGCCCGTCGTGTACTTCGGGAGGTTGACCTTGACCAGGGGCACCTCGGACATGAACCACTGCGGCTCGTAGAAGTAGCCGATCATCCACTGCTTGTTCTTCTCGGCCGTCCGGAACGCCTGGATGAGCGCGGTCTCGCTGCCCGCGTACACCACCTTGAAGTTCAGCTTCAGGTTCTTGACCAGGGCCGCGTCGTTGGTGACGTACGACGGGTCGCCGTCCAGCAGTTGGCCCTTGCCGCCGGACTCGGACGTCTTGAACTCGTCGGCGTACTTGTCGAGGTTCTTCCAGTCGAGGATGTCCGGGTGCGCCTTGGCCAGCCACGGCGGCACGAACCAGCCGATGACGCCTTTGTTGCCGGTCGAGCCGGCCTCGACGGCGGTCTTCTGGCTCGTGATGTACTTCTTCTTCAGATCGTCGTGGCCCCAGTTCTCCAGGACCGCGTCCACCTCGCCGGTCCCGAAGCCCTGCCAGGCGATCTCCTCCTTCAGGTCCTTCTTGGTGACGGTGCAGCCCAGGTCGTGCTGCGCGACGTACGCCACGACCGCCGCGTCCGCCTCGTAGCCGATCCACGGGTTGACGGCCAGGTTGAAGGTGCCGCACTTGCCGCCCGAGGACTTCGCGCCCGCGGAGGTGCTGTCGCCGACCTTCGCCCCCGAGCAGGCCGTGAGGGTGAGGCCGAGGACGGCCAGGCCGGCCGCGCCGGCTCGCCAGTGTCTTGCCATGGTGTCGTGCTCCTTATGCCCGGGTGCGGCGCGCCGCGGCCTGAGTGATCCGGTCGAACATGACTCCGAGCAGGACGATGGCCAGTCCCGCCGCGAGCCCCTTGCCGTACAGCTGTCCCTGCGAGAATCCGGCCACGACGTCGTAGCCGAGGGCGCCGGCCCCCACCAGGCCGCCCACCACAACCATCGACAGCACATAGATCAGCCCCTGGTTGGTCGCGAGCGTCAGGGCGCTGCGGGCCATCGGCAGCTGGACCTTGGTGATGATCTGCCACGTGTTGCACCCGGCCGAGGTGGCCGCCTCCACGGTCGTCGCGGGGACGTTCCGCACCCCGTCCGCGATGATCTTGACGGCGACGGGTGCCGCGTAGACCACGGCCGCGACGATCGCGGTGAACCGGGTGGCGCCGAAGAGGGCCAGGAACGGCACGAGGTAGACGAAGGGCGGCATGACCTGTGCCGCGTCCAGGGTGGGCCGTACCACACGGTCCACGAGCGCACTGCGCCCCATCCACACGCCGAAGACGACACCGAGCAGCATCACCAGCACCGTGGCCACGGCCGTCGAGGCGAGGGTGGTCATGCTGTCCGACCACACGCCCGTGCCGACCAGCAGCCCGACGCAGCCGGCGGCCGTCACCGCGGCCCACCGTCCGCCGAGCACCAGGGCCAGCGCGACCAGGACGATGCCGACGAGCCACCACGGGGAGTCGGTGAGCAGCGTCTGGAAGGGGTTGAGCAGTCCGTTGGTGAGCACGTTGCGCAGGCCGTTGGTCAGTCCCGACACATGGTTCTGCAGCCAGCCGGTCGTGGTGTCGGCCGCGCTCGCGATGTGGCTGCCGACGGCACCACTGCCCGGGAACTGTGCCGCCCACAGGTAGGTGTGGGACACGTAGATCACGAAGCCGAGTCCGATCGCGCCCGCCGCCAGCAGCGGACGGCGCCACCTGAGCAGCCGGGCGTCGGTGCGGCGGGCCGTCTCGGTGCGCGCGGCGGCGGCCGTGGTGACCCGGTCGAGCACGATCGCCATGACGACGATGGCGAGCCCGGCGTTGAAGGCGGTGCCGACGTCGAGGGACTGGAGGGCCTGGACGACGGTCTTGCCGAGGCCGGGCGCGTCGATCAGGGCGGCGATGGTCACCATGGCGAGGGCGGCCATGATGGTCTGGTTCACGCCCATGACGACCGTGCGCCGGGACATCGGCAGCAGCACCTTCACCAGTTGCTGCCCGCGTGTCGTGCCGAGCGAGTCCGCCGCCTCGACGGTGGTCTCGGGCACGGAGCGGATGGCGTGCGCGGTGATGCGGATGGCGGGCGGTGCCGCGTAGATCACCGTGGTGATCACGGCGGAGGCGCCGCCGATGAGGAAGATCAGGGTCAGCGGGGCGAGATAGACGAAGGTCGGCATCGTCTGCATGAAGTCCAGGAAGGGCGTCATGATCCGGTTGAACCGGTCGGACAGGCCTGCCCACACACCGAGCGGGATGCCGATGAGCAGCGCCACGAGGACCGCCGACAGGGTCAGCGCCAGGGTGTCCATGCTCTCCTGCCACAGCCCCTGCAGCCCGAAGAAGGTGAAGCCGGCCACAGCCAGCAGGGCGACCCGCCAGTTGCCCACGGCCCAGGAGGCGTAGCCGGTGATGCCGACGACGCCGAGCCAGCCGATCTGCGGGACCGGGCGGGCGCCGACCGGCTGCGAGATCAGCTGCTGGACGAAGGTCACCAGCTGGTCGATGGCCAGCCGGATCTCGTTGAAGAAGTACAGGAAGAGCGGGTTGGAGTTGCGGTTGGCGCCGATGGTGTCGTTGACGTCGTTCAGCCAGCGGTGCAGTCCGGTGAGGTCGGCCGCAGCGAGAGTGAGCGTCTGCCGGCCGCGCAGCACGGCGAACAGCACCAGCCAGCCGACCAGGACGGCGGCCACCACCCTCGGGCGGCTGGCCTTCTCGCGCAGGGGGGTGACCGACGCGGTCGCGTCGGCGGCGACGGCCATCACACACCGCCTTCGTCACCGGCGACGACAGAGAGGATCTCCTCGTCGCCGACGATGCCCAGCAGCTTGCCGCCCTCGACGACCTTGACCGGCTTCTCGGCGGCCAGCACCGCCCGGGTGGCCTCGCGCACGACGACGTCCGGCCCCAACTCGGGCCCGTCGAGGGCGTCTTCGGGCTGGGCGGGGCGCATGATCCAGCGCAGCGTGAGGACATCGCCGCGCGGCACGTCCCGCACGAAGTCCCGTACGTAGTCGTCGGCGGGGGCACCGACCAGTTCGTCCCCGGTGCCGCACTGGACCGTCTTGCCGTCCCGCATGATCAGGATGCGGTCGCCCAGTTTGAGCGCCTCGGAGAGGTCGTGGGTGATGAACACCATGGTCTTGCCGACCTCGTGGTGCAGCCGGATGACCTCGCTCTGCATGTCACGGCGGATCAGCGGGTCGAGCGCCGAGAACGGCTCGTCGAAGAAGAGGACGTCGGGATCGCCGGCGAGGGCGCGGGCGAGGCCGACGCGCTGCTGCATACCGCCGGAGAGCTGGTCGGGGTAGGAGTTCTCGTACCCGGCGAGGCCCACCAACTCCACCGTCTCCAGGGCCCGTCGGACACGCTCGGCCTTGCTCATGCCACGGATCTCCAGCCCGAAGGCCACGTTGTCCACGACCTTGCGGTGCGGCAGCAGGCCGAAGTGCTGGAAGACCATGGAGAACTTGCTGCGCCGCATCTCGCGCAGCCGCCGTGGGTCGGCGCCGCGGATGTCCTCGCCCTCGAAGACGACCTCGCCCGCGGTGGGTTCGATCAGCCGGGTGAGACATCGCACCAGGGTGGACTTGCCCGAACCGGACAGGCCCATGACGACGAACACCTCGCCGGGCGACACCTCGAAGCTCACGTCCCGTACGGCGGCGGTGCAGCCGGTGCGGTCCATCAGCTCGCGGCGGGTGAGTCCGCACAGCTCCGCGGAGTCCGGCACCTCGTCGGCCTTCGGCCCGAACACCTTCCACAGCCCGCGCACGGAGATGACGGGGGTGCGGTCCTGGGGATCCTCGGACGTGTCGCGCCGCTGCGACACCTCGGTCTGTGCTGGGGCCATGGTCGACCTCTCTTCGGCGTTCAGCCGCGGAACCAGTGCTGCGGCCGGGGTTGGATGTTCTGCCAGACGTGCTTGGGCTCCCGGTATTCGTCGAGGCCGGTCGGCCCCAGCTCACGGCCCACGCCGGAGTGCCCGAACCCACCCCACTCGGCCTGCGGCACATAGGGGTGGTAGTCGTTGATCCACACGGTGCCGTGGCGCAGTCGGCGGGCGACGCGCTGCGCCTTGCCCGCGTCCTGTGTCCACACGGCTCCCGCGAGGCCGTACTCCGTGTCGTTGGCGATGCGCACGGCGTCGTCCTCGTCATGGAAGCTCTCGACGGTGAGCACGGGTCCGAAGGACTCCTCGTGCACCACGCGCATGTCCTGCCGGCACGCGTCGAGGACCGTCGGCGGGTAGTAGAAGCCGCCCGCCAGCGCCGGGTCGTCGGGGCGTGCCCCGCCGCAGCGCAGTACGGCGCCCTCGGCGAGGCCCGCCGCGACATACGCCTCGACCTTCTCCCGGTGCCGCGCGGAGATCAGCGGCCCGGTCTCCGCCTCGGGGTCGAAGGGCCCGCCGAGCCGGATGAGCCGGGCGCGGCGTACGACCTCGTCCACGAAGGCGTCGTGCAGCGAGTCCTCGACGATCAGCCGGGCACCGGCCGAGCAGACCTGCCCGGAGTGCAGGAAGACGGCGGTGAGCGCGAAGTCGACGGCCGTCTCGACGTCGGCGTCGGCGAAGACCACGTTGGGGTTCTTGCCGCCGAGTTCCAGCGCGACCTTCTTCACCGTCGCGGCGGCGGTCGCCATGATGTGCCGTCCGGTGTCCAGGCCTCCGGTGAACGACACCATGTCGACGGCCGGGTCCTCGGCCAGCGGTGCGCCCGCCTCGGCTCCGGCGCCCAGGACGAGGTTGGCCACGCCCGCGGGCAGCCCGGCCTCCTCCAGCGCCTTCATCAGCAGGATCGAGGTGGACGGCGTCAGCTCGCTCGGTTTGAGGACGATCGTGTTGCCCGCGAGCAGGGCCGGGGCGACCTTCCACGAGGCTTGCAGCAGTGGGTAGTTCCAGGGAGTGATCAGCCCGCAGACGCCGACGGGCTCGTACACGACCCGGCTGAGGGCGTCGTCGCGGCCGGTGTCGACCACCCGGCCGGCGCCGGTGCCGGCGATGCCGCCGTAGTAGCGCAGGCACGAGACGACGTCGGCGATGTCGTACTCGCTCTCGACCAGGCGCTTGCCGGTGTCGAGGGACTCGGCGCGGGCGAACTCCTTGGCGTCGCGCTCGATGACGTCCGCGGTGCGCAGCAGCAGCGCGCCGCGCTCCCGCTCGGGGGTGCCGGGCCAGGTGCCGTCGTCGAAGGCCCGCCGGGCCGCGGCGATCGCCGCCCCGGTGTCGGGGCGGGTGCCTTCCGAGACCGTCGCGACGAGCGTGCCGTCCGCCGGACAGCGGATCTCGCGGTGACCGCCGGCCACCGGATCACGCCATTCTCCGGCCACATACAGATCTGCCATGCGACGCGCCCTTCGAACCGAATCCGTTGCGCATTGTGCATTGCATTGCTTGTGGTGGAACACCCTGGCCGAATGCCCGGCACCCGTCAAGGGGTCGGTCGACCACGATTCTCAGCCGCCCAGCCGGTCCAGCAGGGCACGCCGCCAGGACTCCGTCTCGGCAAGCTGGTTGAAGGTGAACAGATGCAGCCCCGCCACTGCGGCAGACGGCCCGGTCAGCGCCTGCCCGCCCCGGCTCAGCAGCCGCTCGGGGGCGTAGCCGCCGGGTGCCGCGAACCGCAGGAACCAGGCGGGGTGCCGGGCCAGGAAGCGCGTCGACTCCCCCACCCCGATCTTCGTCGCCATGGCCAGCAGCTTCGCCCGCTGCACCGGCCCCGCGACCCCGACGTACACGGGCAGGGTGATGTCACGGCGCCGGATCCGGGTGATCCAGTCGCCGAGCACCCGCGGGTCGAAGCACAGGTTGCTGACGATGTACGTCGCGTGCGTGCGCTTGTCCCACATCGACTGGACGGTGATGTCGTCGTGGATGAGGGGATGGCTCTCCGGGTACCCGGTGATGCCCAACTCCCGGAAGGGACTGCCCAGTTCGGTCAGCCTGCGGAGCACCGGGAGCGCGCCCTCGTACGGCCCGGCCGGCGGGTCGGCGTCGCCCGCCGGCACGAAGAGGTCCTCGATCCCCGTCGCACGCAGCCGCTCGGCGACGTCCTTCAGGTGTGCGTCGTCCCGCAACAGCCGTGCGGGCAGGTGCGGGACGACGCGGTAACCGTGCGCCGCGAGCCGCTCGGTGAGGGCGAGGGTCGGTTCCAGCCCCTTGACCGGCGACGCCGTGACCGTGACCACGACGTCGCGGGGCACATGGGCGAGCACCTTCTCCTCCGTCGCCCGCGCGGGGAGCACCTCGTAGCGGACACGGCCGAGCAGCGCCCGCAGGGCCTCGGGTGCCACCGGCTACCCGGCCTGTGTCCGGGCGTCGCCGTGCCGGTAGTACACGGCCTTGGAGGGCTCCAGCGGCTGCCTGCCGAGAATGATGTCGGCGGCCTTCTCGGCGACCATCATCACCGGCGCATAGATGTTGCCGTTGGTGACGTAGGGCATCACCGAGGCGTCCACCACGCGCAGCCCGTCCACGCCGTGCACCCGCAGGGTCAGCGGGTCGACGACGGCCATCTCGTCGGTGCCCATCTTGCAGGTGCAGGAGGGGTGCAGGGCCGTCTCGCCCTCCTTGGCGACCCAGGCGAGGATCTCCTCGTCGGTGTCGACGGAGGGTCCGGGCGAGACCTCGCCGCCGTTGTAGGAGGCGAGCGCGGGCTGGTTGAGGATCCTGCGGGCGACGCGGATCGCCTCGACCCACTCGCGCCGGTCCTGCTCGGTGGAGAGGTAGTTGAAGCGCAGCGCGGGCTTGACCCGCGGGTCCCTGCTCCTGATCTTCACCGAGCCGAGCGCGTCGGAGTACATGGGTCCGACGTGCACCTGATAGCCGTGGCCGCCGGCCGGCGAGGAGCCGTCGTAGCGGACCGCGACCGGCAGGAAGTGGAACATCAGGTTGGGATACTCCACGTCCTCGTTGCTGCGGGCGAATCCGCCCGCCTCGAAGTGGTTGGTGGCCGCGGGCCCCTTGCGGAACAGCCATTGCAGCCCGATGAAGGGGGCACGCCACTTCGCCATGTACGGCTGCATGGACACGGGCCGCTTGCAGGCGTACTGGACGTACACCTCCAGGTGGTCCTGCATGTTCTCGCCGACGCCCGGCAGGTCGTGGACGACGTCGATGCCGAGGGCGGACAGTTCGGCGGCGTTGCCGACGCCGGAAAGCTGGAGCAACTGGGGCGAGTTGATCGCGCCGCCGCACAGGATGACCTCGCCGGCCCGCACCTGCTGGGGCGCGCCCTTGCCGCGCCGGTACTCGACGCCGACGGCCCGTTCGCCCTCGAAGAGCACCCGGGTGACGAGCGTGCGGGTGCGCACGGTGAGGTTCGGCCGCTTCATCGCGGGCTTGAGGTAGGCCTTCGCGGCCGACAGCCGACGTCCGCGGTGGACGTTGCGGTCGAACTTGGCGAAGCCCTCCTGCCGGTAGCCGTTGACGTCGTCGGTGGGGGCGTAGCCCGCCTCCTGGGTGGCCTGGAGGAAGGCACCGAAGAGCGGGTTCGTCGCCGGGCCGCGCTCCAGGACGAGGGGTCCGTCGTGGCCGCGGAACTCGTCGTCCGGGTCGGCCGCCAGACAGTTCTCCATCCGCCGGAAGTACGGCAGGCAGTGGGCGTAGTCCCAGGTCTCCATGCCGGGGTCGGCGGCCCAGCGCTCGTAGTCCATGGGGTTGCCGCGCTGGAAGATCATGCCGTTGATGCTGCTGGAGCCGCCGAGCACCTTGCCGCGGGCGTGGTAGATGCGCCGGCCGCCCATGTGCGGCTCGGGCTCGGACTCGTACTTCCAGTCGTAGAAGCGGCTGCCTATGGGGTAGGTGAGGGCCGCGGGCATGTGGATGAAGACGTCCCAGGGGTAGTCGGAGCGGCCCGCCTCCAGGACGAGCACACGGTTTCCGGGGTCGGCCGACAGCCGGTTCGCCAGTGCGCTGCCGGCCGATCCGCCGCCGACGATGACGAAGTCGTAGTGCAGAGGAGCCATGTGTCCGCCTCGTCTCGCTCGCGCCGTCGTGATGCGCGGCATGCTAGTACGGGTGTCGCAATGCGCACCAGGTTGCGAACAACGCAACTTGTAAGATCCTTGTTCACACCGCGTTACGTGAAAGGTGTTGTTTACTGCGCGTATAGTTCCGTCATGAGCAACTACAGTCCGGATACCGGAACAAGCGGACCACAGTCCGGCGGGGTGCAGTCCGTCGACCGGGCCATCAGCGTCCTCGAAATCCTCGCGCAGCGTGGCGAGGCGGGAGTGAGCGAGGTGGCCGCCGAGATCGACGTGCACAAGTCGACCGCGTTCCGTCTGCTCGGCGCCCTGGAGGCGCGCGGCCTGGTGGAGCAGTCGGGCGAGCGGGGCAAGTACTCCCTCGGCTTCGGCATCGTACGCCTGGCCGGCGCCGTCACGGCGCGTATCGACATCACCCAGCAGAGCCGGCCGGTGTGCGAGCGGCTGGCCGAGGAGATCGGCGAGACGGTCAACATCGCCGTGCTGCAGGAGCACTACGCGATCAACCTCTACCAGGTGCGCGGGCAGGCCGCCGTCACCGCGCACAACTGGGTCGGCCAGCTGACCCCGCTGCACGCCACCTCCAGCGGCAAGATCATGCTGGCCCACCTGCCCGCCGAGGAGCGCGCCGCGCTGCTGACGGAGACGGGCCAGAAGAAGCTGACCCCGCACACGATCTCCTCGAAGGCGAAGCTGGAGAAGAACCTCACCGAGGCCCGGGAGCGCGGTTACGCCTGGACGCTGGAGGAGCTGGAGATCGGGCTGCACGCCATGGCCGCCCCGATCCGGGACCGGGACGGCCGGGTCATCGCCTCGGTCAGCGCGTCCGGGCCCGGGTACCGGTTCACCGAGGAGCGCATGCACGAGCTGGCTCCCTTGCTCGTCAAGGGCGCGGAGGAGATCAGTCACCGGATGGGATACCTGGGCTGATCGCACCCGGTACGACCGCCGTTCGGCCCGCGTTCGCCCCCTGCGCGGGCCACGGGCGACCCCTGCTACTGCGGCGTGCGTGCGCCGAGACGCTCGCTCACCCAGTCGTGGAAGGCGCCGATGTGGTGCTCGCTGGGGACCAGCACGCCGCCCTTGCCGTAGAGCCGTGAACCCATGCCGAGCTGGGTGCGCTCGCAGGCGTCGAAGTCCTGGCGGTTGACCCGGTCGAAGAGCTCCACGGACCGGCTGACGTCCTTGCCGCTCTCCACGACGTGCGGCAGGTAGAGCCAGTCGCACTCGACGATCGTGCGGTCGGCGGCCACCGGGTACATCCGGTGGAAGATCACGTGGTCGGGCACGAGGTTGATGAAGACCTGCGGTTTGACGGTGATCGCGTAGTACCGGCGGTCCTGTTCCTCGGAAACCCCGGGAATGCGGTCCAGGCCCTCGGAGCCGTCCACGGTGAAGCCCCGGACGTCCGTGCCGAACTCGGCGCCGTGGCCGACGTAGTACTGGGCGGCGTAGCCGTCGGCGAACTCCGGCAGCACTTCGGTGAGTTCGGGGTGGATGGTGGCGCAGTGGTAGCACTCCATGAAGTTCTCGATGATGAGCTTCCAGTTCGCCCGCACGTCGTAGACGATCCGCCTGCCCACCGAGAGGTTCGCGATGTCGTAGCGGTCGATCGACTCGACGTCGCCGAGGCGGGTGATCACCTCGCCGATGACGTCCTCCTCGAAGGAGGGCGGGTGCTCCGCGAGGCACACCCAGACATAGCCGAGCCATTCCCGCACGGCCACGCTCACCAGGCCGTACTCGGTGCGGCCGACGTCGGGCATCCTGGTGAGGTTGGGCGCCGCGACGAGCTTGCCCTCCAGGTCGTACGTCCAGGCGTGGTACGGGCACTGGAAGGCGCGCTTGACCTCGCCCGTCTCCTCGGTGCGGAGCCTGGCCCCACGGTGCCGGCAGACGTTGAAGTAGGCCCGGACGGACATGTCCCGGGCGCGGGTGACGAGGATGCTCTCGCGGCCCACGTCGACGGTGCGGAACGCGCCGGGTTTCGCCAGTTCGGACGAGCGCGCGACACAGAACCACATCGTCTCGAAGATGTGCTCCTGTTCCTGGGCGAAGACACCGGGGTCCGTGTAGGCGGAGCCGGGGAGGGTGGCGATCAGGCTGTCCGGCAGGCTGGTCGAGGTCACGGTGCACTCCTCGGGAAACGTCGTGGTGTCGTCAATACGTCGGTACATCGATACGTCGGCACATCGGCACGTCGATCCGCGGTGGCGTCAGGACCCGGTCGCCGCGGAGGTGAGCTGTTTGCGCCAGCGGGTGAACAGCCGCGGCTGGTTCATCCCGAGCACGGCGACCGGCCGGCCCGCCCGCCGGTACACGGCGAGGAAGCTGCGGTCGCCGGTCGAGCCCTCCTCGACCGTCACCTCGTCGGCCCCGGCCGCGTGGCCGACGAACTGGATCCTCACGCCGTACTGGTCCGACCAGAAGTACGCGGGCCGGGGCACGCCCGGTTCCCTGGCGCCGCCCGCGAGGAGCGTGGCGACGGCGGTGTCCGGCCGTTCCAGTGCGCCGGTCCAGTGCTCGACCCGGCGGTGGGCGCCGGTGTGCGGGTCGTACCAGTTGGCGCAGTCGCCCACGGCGACCACCCCGGCCAGGGCCGTGCGGCCGTCGGCGCCGCACTTCACGCCGTTGTCGAGGGCGACACCGGATCCGTCGAGCCAGTCGACACAGGGGCGGGCCCCCACGCCGACGACGACGGTGTCGGCGGGAACGCTGCGGCCGTCCTCCAGGAGCACGGCGTCCACCCGGCGCTCCCCGCCGAGCCCCTTGACTCCCGCACCGCACAGCAGGCGGACGCCGTGATCGGCGTGCAGGGCGGAGACGACGGCGCCCATGGCCGCGCCCAGCGGGCCGGCCAGCGGCGTCGGGGCCGCCTCGACCACGGTGACGTCGAGACCGAGTGCGTACGCGGTGGAGGCGACCTCGGCGCCGACGAACCCGCCGCCGATCACCACCAGCCGTCCGCCCAGGGCCAGTTCGTCGCGCAGGGCGCGGGCGTCGTCCAGCGTGCGCAGCACGTGGACACCGGCGAGGCCCTCGGTGCCGGGCAGGGTGCGGGCGGCCGCGCCGGTGGCGACGACCACGCCGTCGGCGCGGATCTCCCGGCCGTCGGCGAGCCGGATCGCCCGCTCGGTGCGGTCGAGTCCGGTGGCGCGAGTGCCGAGCACCCACTCCGCCTGGAGGTCCTCGTCGTCCCGCTCCAGCGCCAGTTCGGCCTCGCCGAGGGCGCCGGCCAGGAACTCCTTGGACAGCGGCGGCCTGTCGTACGGCCGGTGCAGTTCCTCGCCGACGAGGACCAGCCGGCCGTCGTAACCCCGCTTGCGCAGCGAGCGCGCGGCCGACAGACCGGCCAGCGAGGCGCCTACGACGGCCACGGTCCTCACGCGGCGCCTCCGGCCAGGCGGGCGGAGACGCACGGCGGCAGGTTGGGTGCCGCCGTGGAGAGCCGGACGTGGATCATGCCGTCCTCGACGACGACCTCGTGGGTGCGGACCGGCAGCTTGGCCGGGGGTGCGTCCACGGCACCCGTCCGCAGGTCGAACTTCGAGGCGTGCAGGGGACATTCCACCTCACAGCCCTCCAGCCAGCCGTCGGCGAGCGACGCGTCCTGGTGGGTGCAGGTGTCGTCGACGGCGAAGAGTTCACCGTCGTCGGTGTGGAACACCGCCACGGGCGGGTCGACGTCGAGCCGATGGGCCTCGCCTCGCGGCAGATCCGCGAGACGGCACGCGGGAATCATCATGACACCTCGGTGCGTATAGCGAAACGGATTGCGATGAGCGCAACGTCAGTCTGCTGGCGGCGCTGAAGGCTTGTCAAGGCGTCGGAAGGCCAGGTTGCGCGGGCTGCGCCGACGCCGTTCCGGGCATGCCGAAGCGCCCTCGAAAGCGCAGGTCAGACGGGGGGAAACGGGCGTCCGTGAGGCGCGCCGACGGCCCTGCCGCCGATGCCGTCCGCACGGGGGAGGCACCGGGGGCAGGGCCGCTCACCGACCGGGCGGTCAGAAACCGCGGTCGATCCACTCCTGGAGATGCGGCGCCTCGGCGCCGATGGTGGTGGTGTCACCGTGACCGGTGTGTACGACGGTGTCGTCCGGCAGGGTGAGGAGGCGCTCGCTGATCGAGCCGATGAGGGTCGGGAAGTCGCTGTACGACCGTCCGGTCGCGCCCGGCCCGCCGGCGAAGAGCGTGTCGCCGCTGAAGAGCGCGGAGAGCCGTGGGGCGTACAGGCACACGGCCCCGGGGGCGTGGCCCGGGGTGTGCAGCACGGTCAGCTCCGTCCCCGCGACCAGGAGGGGCTGCCCGTCGGTCAGCTCGGCGTCGGGCGCCCGGTCGGGATGGGTCTGTTTCCACAGTTCCAGATCGCCGGAGTGCAGCAGGACGGGCGCCCCGGTCCGGGCGGCGAGTTCGGGCGCGGCGTCGATGTGGTCGTTGTGCGCGTGGGTGCACACGATCGCCCGCAGGGCGCGTCCGCCGACGGCCCGGACGACGGCCTCGGCGTCGTGGGCGGCGTCGACGACGATCACCTCGGTGTCGTCGCCCACGATCCACACGTTGTTGTCGACGTCCCAGGTGCCGCCGTCGAGCGAGAACGTCCCCGAGGTGACGAGGCGTTCGATGCGGGTGCCCGGCATCAGAGGACGACCACCGAGCGCAGGACGTCGCCGTGGTGCATCCGCTCGAACGCCTTCTCCACGTCGTCGAGGGCGATGGTCTCGGTGACGAAGGCGTCCAGGTCGAGCCGGCCCTGGAGATGCAGGTCGATCAGCATCGGGAAGTCCCGGGAGGGCAGGCAGTCGCCGTACCAGGACGACTTCAACGCCCCGCCCCGCCCGAACACATCGAGCAGGGGCAGCTCCAGCTTCATCTCCGGCGTCGGCACGCCGACCAGGACGACGGTGCCGGCGAGGTCACGGGCGTAGAAGGCCTGCCGGTACGTCTCCGGACGCCCCACCGCGTCGATCACCACGTCCGCGCCGAAGCCGCCGGTCAGCTCGCGCACGGCGTCAACCGCGTCCGCCTGCCTGGAGTTGACGGTGTGGGTCGCGCCCAGCTTCGTCGCCGTGGCGAGCTTGCGGTCGTCGATGTCGACGGCGATGATCCTCGCCGCGCCGGCCAGCTTCGACCCGGCGACGGCCGCGGCCCCGACCCCACCGCAGCCGATCACGGCGACGCTGTCACCGCGGCCGACGTTCCCGGTGTTGATCGCCGCACCCAGACCCGCCATCACGCCGCATCCCAGCAGCCCGGCGGCAGCCGCGGACGCGGCCGGGTCCACCTTCGTGCACTGTCCCGCCGCCACCAGCGTCTTCTCCGCGAACGCACCGATCCCCAGCGCCGGCGACAGCTCCGTGCCGTCGGTCAGCGTCATCTTCTGCTTCGCGTTGTGCGTGTCGAAGCAGTACCACGGCCGCCCGCGCAGACAGGCCCGGCACTGACCGCACACCGCACGCCAGTTGAGGATGACGAAGTCACCGGGAGCGACGTCGGTGACACCCTCCCCCACCGCTTCCACGACTCCCGCCGCCTCATGCCCCAGCAGGAACGGGAAGTCGTCACTGATCCCGCCCTCGCGATAGTGCAGATCGGTGTGGCAGACACCGCAGGCCTCGATCTTGACCAGCGCCTCGCCCGGTCCGGGATCGGGCACGACGATCGTTTCCAGACTGACGGGGGCGCCCCTGCGCATCGCGACGACAGCACGGACCTGCTGAGACATGGCCACTCCTCGGCTGACAGTTGGGATGTTGCCTATGTTGCCCATTACGGCACGCATCTCGCGCTTCGCAACACAGCATCGCGGAGGCCGGGGCGGCGGTCAAGAATCGGGGCTTCGGTCCGTGCCGACCGGCCGGAGGCGTCCGTCGCGGACCTGCCCCAAGTACGGGGCGACGGCGCGGAGTTGCGGGCGGCGGCGGGCTCGGCGCCCGAGGAACGGACCTGCGGCAGCGCGAGATCGAGCAGCGGCGAACGCCCCGCCCGCCGCGGCAGCCGCTCTACGCAACGGACCGGGCGCCGCGGGGACACGTCACCCTGGCGCCCGGTCCGTCGGGGGCGTTCACGCCCGGCGCGGCAGCTTCCAGTTCGGGCGGGGGAAGTGGCAGGTGTAGCCGTCGGGGTAGCGCTCCAGGTAGTCCTGGTGCTCGGGTTCGGCCTCCCAGAAGTCGCCCAGGGGCTCCACTTCCGTGACGACCTTGCCCGGCCAGAGCCCGCTCGCCTCGACGTCGGCGATCGTGTCCAGGGCGACGCGGTGCTGCCCCTCGTCGCCGTAGAAGATGGCGGACCGGTAGCTGCGCCCGATGTCGTTGCCCTGGCGGTCCTTCGTGGTCGGGTCGTGGACCTGGAAGAAGAACTCCAGCAGGTCGCGGTAGCTCGTGACCGCCGGGTCGAAGAGGATCTCGATGGCCTCGGCGTGGTCGCCGTGGTCGCGGTACGTGGCGTTCGGCGTGTCCCCGCCGCTGTAGCCGACACGCGTGGCGACCACACCCGGCTGCTTGCGGACCAGATCCTGCATACCCCAGAAACAACCGCCCGCCAGCACGGCCCGCTCGGTTCCCACAGTCATCGATCACTCCTGACGCTCGCGCCCGGCGCCCGATGGACGCGCCGACCATGCGATCATCATACAATGAGGGCGCAGAAATCAAACCGTTCTCACGCCGAATTCTTTCCGTAATTGAAGAGAATGTACGTACGCCAAATCGAGTGGCCGAATCACGGTTTGGACTTCATCAATTTCCCCCCATGGGCCGACCGTGTATTAATTGCAATGAGTTGGTGAACGCCTCGCGGTACAAGTACGTCTGACTAGACGTAATGGATTTCGCATCCGTTGGCACCGCACACCAGAGGCACCACTTTGTCTTCGCCCGCATTCGATGCGTCACACCCCCCACTCGGCTCGCCTGGGAATCAGGCTCTCTTCCGCTCCGCGGCCGCCTCGTCGCCGCGTACCCTCGTCGATGTCCTGCAATCCACCGTCGCCCGGAATCCGGACGCCCCGGCCCTGGACACCGGCACGGAAACACTGACCTACCGCGAGCTGTCGGCCGAGGTCGTGCGTCGTGCCCAGCGGCTCACCGGCCAGGGTGTCGGTCCCGGCGACCGGGTGGGGATCCGGATCCCCTCGGGCACCGCCGAGCTGTATCTGTCGATCCTCGCCGTACTGCACTGCGGAGCGGCCTACGTACCGGTCGACGCGGACGACCCCGAGGAGCGGGCGGCCACCGTCTTCCGCGAGGCCGGGGTGTGCCTCGTCCTCGGCCCCCACCCGCAGCCCGCCGGGGCGGCCGTCGCGTCGGGGGCGGTGCGCGGCCGCCGCGCGCCCGCTCCGGTGGACGACGCGTGGATCATCTTCACCTCCGGCTCGACCGGCGCCCCCAAGGGCGTGGCCGTCACCCACCGGTCCGCGGCCGCGTTCGTGGACGCCGAGGCGCGGCTGTTCCTGCGCGAGCGGCCGCTCGGCCCCGGTGACCGGGTCCTCGCGGGGCTGTCCGTCGCCTTCGACGCCTCCTGCGAGGAGATGTGGCTGGCCTGGGGTTCCGGTGCCTGCCTGGTACCGGCCGAACGCGCCCTGGTCCGGGCGGGCCACGAACTCGGGCCGTGGCTCGACGAACGGGGCATCACCGTCGTCTCCACCGTGCCGACCCTGCTGGCCATGTGGCCCGAACAGGCCCTGCGCCGCGTGCGGTTGCTGATCCTGGGCGGCGAGGCCTGCCCGCCCGGCCTGGTCGAGCGGTTCGCCGGTCCCGAGCGGGAGATGTGGAACACCTACGGCCCCACGGAGACCACCGTCGTGGCCTGCGCCGCCCCGCTGCGGCGCGGCCGCACCGTGCGCATCGGCCTGCCGCTGGCGGGCTGGGACCTTGCCGTGGTCGACGAGGCCGGGGAACCGGTGGCGTACGGGGAGCAGGGCGAGCTGGTCATCGCCGGTGCCGGTACCGCGCGCTACCTCGACCCCGTCAAGGACGCGGAGCGCTTCCGGCCGTGCCCCGCGCTGGACTCTCTCCGCGCCTACCGCTCGGGCGACCTCGTGCGCGCCGACGCCGCGGGGCTGGTGTTCCTCGGCCGCGTCGACGACCAGGTCAAGCTCGGCGGACGGCGCGTGGAGCTGGGCGAGATCGACGCGGCCCTGCTCGCCCTGCCGGGGGTGCGCGGCGCGGCCGCTGCCGTGCAGCCGACGGCCGCCGGTGCCTCGATCCTGGTCGGGTACGTCGTACCGGAACAGGACGTGGAGGGGCGGTCCGCGTTCGAGGCGGGCAAGGCCAGAGCACTGCTCGCCGAGCAACTGCCCGCGGCGCTCGTGCCGGTGCTGGCCGAGGTGCCGACGCTGCCCACGCGCGCCTCCGGGAAGGTCGACCGCACGGCCCTGCCCTGGCCGGTTCCCCTGGCGGGCGGCGAGAGCGACGGCGGTGGCGGGGACCAGCCGCTGGAGGGTACGGCGGTGCGGCTGGCGGACGTCTGGGAGCAGTTGCTCGGGCTGCGGCCCGGCCCGGACAGCGACTTCGTCGCGCTCGGCGGCACCAGCCTGACGGCCGCCCGGATGGCCTCGATGCTCCGCGAGGAGTATCCGGGCCTGTCCGTCGCCGACCTCTACCGGCACTCGGTGCTGCACCGCATGGCCGACCACCTCGACTCCCTCGCCGGGACCACGCGGGAGGTGCGCGAGGTCCGGCCGATCCCCCGGACGACCGCCGTCGTGCAGTTCTTCGTGCAGCTGGCCGGTTACGCCGTCACGGGCCTGCGCGGACTGGTCGGGCTGGCGGCGGCCGACAACGTGCTCGGCTGGGTCGCGCCGCACCAGTGGGCGCCGCACACGTCGTGGTGGCTGGTCCTGGCCGGCTGGGTGGTGCTGTTCAGCTCGCCGGTGCGCTGTCTGACCGGCGCGGTCCTCGCCCGCACCCTGGCCGGCTCGATCACTCCGGGCGCCCACCCGCGCGGGGGCAGCACGCATCTGCGGCTGTGGACCGCGGAACGGGCGGTCGCCACGTTCGGCGTGCCGTCCCTGCTCGGCACCCCGTGGGCGGTCCTGTACGCCCGCATCCTGGGCTGCCGCACCGGGCGCGACGTCCAGCTGCACACGATGCCCCCGGTGACGGGCCTCGCCGAGCTGGGCGACGGGTGCAGCATCGAACCCGAGGCGGACATCGCGGGCTGGTGGCTGGACGGTGACACGCTGCACGTCGGCCGGATCTCGGTCGGGGCGGGCGCGCGGGTCGGTCACCGCAGCACGCTGCTGCCTGGTGCCGTGGTGGGCCGTGGCGCGGAACTGACCGCCGGCAGCTGTCTGAGCGAGCGGATCCCGGACGGCATGGTGTGGACCGGCTCGCCGGCCCGGCCGGCCGAGCCCGCCGAGCGTCTCGCGGGTGTCGGGTGGCCGGCACCCCCGGCGGACCGTCGGCGCCGCTGGCACGTGGCCTACGCGCTCTCCCTGACCGTACTGCCCCTGACCTCGCTGCTGGCGGCGGCCCCCGCCCTGTTCCTCACCTGGCTGCTGGTCCGCTCCACGCCGACGCTGTCCGGCGCGGCGGGGCACCTGCTCGCCGCGGCCCCGCTGTTCGCCGTCATGACGATGGTGTTCGGGCTGCTGCTCACCGCGGCGACCGTGCGGCTGCTGAACCGGTCGATCAGGCCCGGCATGCACCGTGCGGACGGCGGCGTGGCCTGGCGCGCCTGGCTCGTGACACGGATCCTCGACGGTGCCCGGGCCGGCTACTTCCCGCTGTACGCGAGCCTGGCGACGCCGTCCTGGCTGCGGCTGCTCGGCGCCCGCGTCGGCCGCGGCACCGAGATCTCCACGGTGCTGCCGCTGCCGTCGCTGCTCACGGTGGAGGACGGGGCGTTCCTCGCCGACGACACGCTGGTCGCGCCGTACGAACTGCGCGGCGGCTGGCTGAAGTTGGGGGAGGTACGGGTCGGCGAGCGCGCGTTCGTCGGCAACTCCGGCATCGTCGGACCGGGCCGCGAGGTCGCCGACCACGCGCTGGTCGGCGTGCTGTCCGACGCGCCGCAGCAGGGCGAGCCCGGCATGTCCTGGATCGGCCGGCCCGCGATGCCGCTGCCCCGGCTGCCGGAGACCGGCGACCCGGCGCGCACGTTCGCCCCGCCCCGGCGGCTGGTGGCGGCCCGCGCGGCCGTGGAGCTGTGCCGCCTGCTGCCGATGGTCCTCGGCACGGTGCTGGCGGAGACCCTGTTCCTCGGCGAGCAGCGGTTCTTCGACCTCGGCGGGCTGCCCCTGGCCGCGCTCACCGCCGCCCCGCTGCTCATGGCCGCGGGCCTGGCGGCCTGTCTCGTCACGACCGGCGCCAAGTGGCTGCTGGTGGGCCGGTTCCGGGTCGGCGAGCGCCCGCTGTGGTCACCGTTCGTGTGGCGCAACGAGCTGTTCGACACGTTCGTCGAGGTACTGGCCGTGCCATGGGCGGCGGGCGCACACGTGGGCACCCCGGTGCTGAACTGGTGGCTGCGCAGCCTCGGCGCACGCATCGGACGCGGTGTGTGGTGCGACACCTACTGGCTGCCGGAGACCGATCTGGTCACCCTCGGCGACGGCGCCAGCGTCAACCGCGGATGTGTGCTCCAGACCCATCTCTTCCACGACCGCATCATGCGGATGGACACCGTGGAGCTGGCGGCCGGCGCCTCCCTGGGCCCGCACAGCATCGCCCTGCCCGGCACCACGATCGGCGCCGGTGCCTCCATCGCCGCCGCCTCGCTCGTGATGCGCGGCGAGACCGTGCCGGAGGGCACCCGCTGGGCGGGCAACCCCATCGCGGGCGCCGACGCGACCGCGCCCGCCGCCCCGCTCGCCGGTGGGGAGGCGGCATGAGGTGGTGCACCCGGCGGGCGCTGCTGCGCGGCGCGGCGCTCGCCCCGCTCGCGGCGACGGCCGCGGACCAGCTGCCGCGCCAGGCCGAACGCTACTTCGCGAGCCATGGCTCGTACGGTCACCGCACCCTCTCCTACGACCTGCACCTGGCGTACGACCCGGCCGCCGGCAGGCTCGACGGACGGGCGCACATCCGGGCGGTGGCGGACCGTACACTGCCGCAGGTCGAGCTCGACCTCGCCCGGCTGGCCGTGTACGACGCGCGGATCGACGGGACCGCCGTACGCCCCGGCAGGCGGCGGGACAAGCTGGTCCTGCCGGCCCCGCGCACGCTCCGCGCCGGTACCCCCTTCAGCGTGGAGATCGGCTACGGCGGCCGGCCGGGTCCGCTGCGCACGCCGTTCGGGCAGATCGGCTGGGACCGCACCGGCGACGCGCACGACGGGACGCTGGTCGCCTCGCAGCCGCTCGGCGCCCCGTCGTGGTTCCCGTGCAACGACCGCCCGGACGACAAGGCCGAGTTCACCTTCCGGGTGACCGTGCCGCGCGGTCACCAGGTGGTCGCCAACGGGACGCTGCTGGAGCGGAGCGAGTCGGAGTCGACCGCGTGCTGGACCTACCACCACCCGGGTCCGATGGCCCCCTATCTCGCCTCGCTGTACACGGGCCGCTTCGCCTACGACACCTGGGAGGCGCGCGACTCCTCGACCGGCCGCCGGATCGCCGGACGCAACGCCTTCCCCGCCCGGCTGGCAGCCGCTGCCCGGCACGATCTGGGCCGCCAGCCCGCCATGCTCAGCGCGTTCACCGACTGGTTCGGGCCGTATCCGTTCGAGACGTACGGCGCGGTCGTCGTGGACGCGGAGCTGGACGAGCCCGTGGAGAACCAGACGGTCTCCGTCTTCGGGCGCAACCACGTCGACGGCCACCGGACCTGGGAGACCCTCGTGGCCCACGAACTCGTCCACCAGTGGTACGGCAACAGCGTGAGCCTGCGGGACTGGCGCGACATCTGGCTCAACGAGGGCTTCGCCACGTACGGCGAGTGGCTGTGGTCGGAGCACATCGGCGAGGACTCCGCGGACGACATCGCCCGGCAGGCCTGGCACACGATGGCGAAGGGCGTGCAGAACCTGCGGACGGCCGATCCGGGACCGCACCGCATCTTCGACGAACGCGTCTACAACCGGGGCGCGTGCGCACTGCACGCGCTGCGCCTGACGCTGGGTGACGAGCGGTTCTTCGCGATGCTGCGCGGCTGGCACGAGACGCACCGCGGCAGGAGCGCCGGGACCGCCGCCTTCATCGCCCACGCCGGACGGTCCCGGCCCGCGGAGCTGGAGCCCCTGCTGCGCGCCTGGCTCTACGACAAGCGGCTCCCGCACCTGCCGCGTCCGCGCGCGGACGACGTGCAGGTCTGAGCCCGTCCGCCCCCTCGCCCGTACGCGGCGAGGGGGCGGACGCGTGTCTCCCGGCTTCCGTCAGTCCTCCGCCGCGCCGTCGGCCGGTTCGCCGAGGTGCTCGGCCAGCTGGAACAGGGCGGGCAGCGCGTCCTTGATGGCCGCCCGGGCGCTGTCGTCGAGGGCGGCGAGGGCGGCGTCGATGCGGCGTTCGTGGGCGGTGGTCCAGGCGGCGAGCTTCTCGCGGCCGGCGTCGGTGAGGGCGACGACGGAGGCGCGGCGGTCGGCGGCGTCGACGTCGCGGGTGACCAGCCCGGCGGTGATCATCTGCCCGATCAGTCCGCTGACCGTGCTCGGCGCCAGCCTGCGGCGGGCGGCGAGGTCGCTGATCCGCGCGGGCGAGTGCTCGCCGAGCACCTGCAACAGCTCGACCTGCGCCATGGGAAGCGTCTCCCACGGGTAGTCGGTGCGGATCGAGGAGCGCAGCGCGCGCCGGAGCCGGGTGACGGCCTCGGTGAGCTGGCGGGCCTCCGGCTCCCGGCCGAGGGGGCCGGTGGGAGGTGAGGAGACCTCGGTACGGGGCTGCGCGGGCATGGGGCAAGGGTAACGGGGCGGCACACAGGTGCGGTTCAGCCGTCCGGCGGCCGGACGCCCGGCCGGACACCCGGTCCGCCGCCGCTGTCCCCATTTGTCCTTACCGAAAGCTTCGGTGTCCGATGTATCGTCGATGGGATCCGCCCCCGGCACGTGAGCCGGGTTCCGTACGTGCGAGAAACGGTCGATCTCTTGAACCTGGCGTACCTCCCCAGCCCCTCGCAGGGGGTCTGGCACCTCGGACCGCTGCCGATCCGCGCGTACGCACTGTGCATCCTGGCCGGTATCTTCACCGCCGTATGGCTCACCGGCCGCCGCTGGGAGGCCAGGGGCGGGCGCCGCGAGGACATCGCCGACATCGCCATCTGGGCCGTGCCGTTCGGCGTCCTCGGCGGCCGGCTCTACCACGTGATCACCGACCCGGAGCTGTACTTCACCGCCGGGCAGCAGCCCGTCCGCGCCCTCTACATCTGGGACGGCGGCCTGGGCATCCCGGGCGCGGTGGCCCTCGGCGCGGTCGGCGCGTGGCTCGGCTGCCGGCGCCGCGGCATCAAGCTGTCCGACTTCGCCGACGCGGTCGCGCCCGGGCTGGTGCTGGCCCAGGCGATCGGCCGCTGGGGCAACTACTTCAACCAGGAGCTGTACGGCCGCCCCACCCACCTGCCGTGGGCGCTGTACATCGACCCGGCGCACCGGCCCGTCGACAGCCCGAACGTGGCCCTGTACCACCCGACGTTCCTCTACGAGTCGCTGTGGGACCTCGGCGTCATGGCGCTGCTGCTGTGGCTGGACCGCCGGCACCACGGGCGGCTGCGCCGGGGGCGGCTGTTCGCCTGCTACGTGCTCGCCTACACCACCGGCCGGGCCTGGATCGAGGCCCTGCGCATCGACCACGCCAACCACTTCCTCGGCCTGCGCCTGAACGACTACGTCTCGATCGTCCTGTTCACCGGCGCGCTGGTCTACCTGATCGTGAGCCGCCGCCCGCACGGCGACGACGACGCCCCGTACCCGCCCGGCGACGACGCGGACAGCACGCGGACGACCGAGACCGGTACGCCGGGCCGGAAGCAGGCCTGACGGCGAAGCGCGGGACCGCGCGGCGACAGCGAGCGGCCCGGACCGTCACTCCCGCCCGGGGCGCCGGCCCCGGGGGCAGCCGCGCGGGGTTCCCGCTCCCCTGATCACGCCTTCCGTCCCGTACGAGGGCTCAGCCACGCCGAGGCGACCGCGGTCGCCGAGGCCGCGACGAGGACGACGGCCGCCCAGCGCGCTCCGGTCTGCGTGCCCGCGCCGCCCGCCAGGTGCAGGGCGAGGGTCACCAGGGCGACGCCGAGTGCCGTGCCCAGGCCACGGGTCATGTTGACGAGACCGCCGCCCGTGCCGGAGGAACCGGCCGGTATCGCGCCCATGACCATGGCGTTGTTGGCCGGGGTGAACGTCCCGAGGCCCAGACCCGTCAGCGCCAGCACGGGCACCAGCCAGGCAGCCGTCACGGGGACGACCAGCAGGGCGGCCGTCGCGGCCAGGAACAGCGCGGCCCCGGCCAGGCAGCGACCGCGGTCCGGAAGGCCGTGCGGCAGCAGCCGGTCACCGCCGGTCGCGGCCAGCGCGAACCCGGTCGGCAGGGCCGTCAGCACCAGCCCGGCGGTCAGCTCCGAGGTGCCCCGCGCGGTGAGCACCACGGGCACCAGCACCAGCGGGCCGAACAGCACGAGATAGCCGCTGAACGCGCCCAGCAGCCCGAACGTCACCGCCCGCACCCGGAGCAGGGCCAGGTCGAGCAAGGGCGCGGCCGTCCCTCGCTGGCGGCGGACGAATCCCCGGCCCGTCACGGCCGCCACCGCGAACAGCGCGGCCACGCCCCAGCCGGGCACCGGCAGCCCGGAGGCCGCCGAGACACCCATCAGCGCGCCGGTGGTCGCCGAGGCCAGCAGGACGAGCCCCCGCCAGTCGAAGCGTGCGACACGGGTACGCGCCCGTGTGCGGGGCAGCAGATAGTGGCCCCCGACCAGCGCGATCACGCCGACGGGGACGTTGACCCAGAACACCCAGCGCCAGCCCAGCGTCGACACCAGTGCCCCGCCCACCGTGGGGCCCAGCGCCAGCCCCAGCGCCTGGGCAGCGGCCTGGACGCCGAGGGCGCTGCGCATCCGCTCGCGCGGTGCGCTGGTCGTCACCAGGGCCACGCTGTTGGCCTGCATCATGGCCGCTCCGGCCGCCTGGACCACCCGGAACGCGACGAGCGCGAGCAGGCAGGGGGCGAAGCCGCAGGCGGCGGAGGCCAGGGTGAAGACGGCGAACCCGTACAGGTACAGGAGCTTGCGGCCGTGCGCGTCCGCCAGCCGCCCGGCCGGCACCAGGAGCGCCACCAGGGTCAGCAGATAGGCCAGCGACACCCACTCCACCGCCGCCAGCGACGTGCGGAACTCGTCGCGCAGGCTGCCGTAGGTCAGCGTCACGATGCTGGCGTCCAGCTGGCCCATGAACGCGCCGAAGCACACCGCGCCCACAGCCAGCCACCAGCCGCCCGGCCGCGCCCTTATCCCCTCCGGCCGGGCGCGCTCGACGGTGAGCAGGGCAGGCCAGCGTCGCCTGGACGCGGGGGGCTTCATGTCGGTGGCCATGCATCCAGATTACATCGGCCACCGAAATATTTTGCCAGCGTCCTATCTTCGACGCCGTGAGTGCCGTCCGTATCGGCGCAGCACGGCACACCGGTCACGTATCAGTGTCCTCACGGACCGTAGCTCTCCCACAGTCGGCCGAGGAAGAACTCCCCGAAGCGGGCCAGCGCGGCCGGTCCGCCCGGGCCCGTGGTGCGGAAGGTGGTGAGCTGCTGGGCCAGGTCGCGCAGCCCCAGGTGGAGGCGGCCGGTGCCGAGGAGCAGGGCCCCGGTGTCCGCTGCCTCGTCGGTGAGGTGTCCCGCGAGGAGATGGAAGGGCAGCGCGGTGGTGTCCGGCCACAGGCGCAACGGGGTGCCGTGCGTGATCTGCTTGTGTCCGGCGAAGGTGCGGGGGCGTTCCTGTGCGTCGGTGAAGTGGAGGCGGTAGCGCAGCACGCGGCGGATGTCCCCGTCCCGGGCCTGTGCGTCGCCGCTGCCCTCGGCCGGTGCGAAGAGGTTGAACCTGCCGTGCAGGACCGGCCGTCGGCCTCCGCAGGCGGGGGACTCCACCCAGCCGTCGGCGCGGGCCTCATGGCCGGGGTCGTCCAGGAAGGCGTCCAGGTCGTCGGCCGTGATGGTGAGCCGGAAGGCGAAGGGTTCACGCCCGTCGCCGTTCCGCCCGGTGGCCTTCGCACCGGGCGCCCCGGGGACGTAGTGACCGCGCATCGTCTCGGTGAAGAGCAGCGAGGTGCGCCGGGTGTAGGCCGGCCGGGGCGCGGCCGCCGCTCCCCCGCCGGCGGGGTTCTCCAGCAGCCGGGTGCACATGCGGTCGGAGAGCGCGGCGATCGTGAGGGCCGGATTGGTGCCCACCGGGCCGGGGAGCGCCGAGCCGTCCGCGATGTACAGGCCCCGGTGCCCGTACACCTCGCCGAACGCGTCGCACACCCCCGTCTCCGGCCGCCGGCCCATCGGGGCGCCGCCCAGCGGATGGACGGTGACGGTCCGCCCGAGGTGCCACAGCGGGTTGTCGGCGTAACCGGCGTCGAGCGCGTCCGCCAGCTGCCGCATCGTCGAGCGGATCCGCCGGAGCGTGGCCGCGCTGTGGCCCGTCGCCCAGGTGACGTGGAGCCGGCCGCCGCGCAGCCTCAGCTCGCCGTCGGGGATGTCCCGGCCCATGCCGAGGAGAGGCAGGGAGGTGCTGGTGAGCAGGCCGTCGCCCAGCAGTTCCGCGAGGTCCCGGGAGAGGCGGCGCTCCTGGAAGAGGCCGATCCGACGGGCCAGTTGGCGGGTGAGGAACCGGGCCGTGCGGGAGAGGTGCTGGGGACCCCGGGCGCCCTCGGCCAGCCACTGGACGAACTGGGGGTAGCCGCCGTCCTCGATGTAGCCGCCGCGCCCGGCACCGGGTGTGCCGTCCAGTTCGTCGGGCAGGCGGACGGCCGCGGTGATCACCGGTCCCTTGCTCGGGTTCAGCAGCCTGCCCCTGCCCGGGTGTCCGTCCTTGGCCCTGATCAGGAAGGACAGCATGTCGCCGTTGCTGGAGAAGCGGGTGCCGAGCGCCGGGCCGAGTCCGGGCAGCCGGTTGCGCGAGCGCAGCAGGAGTTGTGTGGTGCCCAGTGTCCCGGCGGCCAGGACCAGCCGGTCGCAGGCGAGCGTCCCCGTCGTCGGCGGGCGACCCGGCTCGCCGGCCTGCGGCGCGGTGTCGTCGTGCCCGTCGTACCGGACGTAGTCGACCTGGTATCCGCCGCGCGGGCCGGGGCGGACGGCCTGGACGTCGTGCCCGGTGCGCAGGTCGGCGCCATGGATCCGGGCGGCCGAGAGATACGTGAAGTCGAGGCTGTTCTTCGCGCCGTCGTTGCAGCCGATGTTGCACTCGCCGCACAGCCGGCAGGTACGGCGGGCGGCGCCGTGCAGATTGGCGTGCGCCCGGTCGGCGAGCGGCAGTCCCGGCTGCGGTACGGCACCGGGTGCGGGGGCGAACCGGACGGCGAGCGGCGGGAGTTGGAACTCCAGCCCCAGCGCGGCCGCGGCGTCCCGCATCGCCCGGGTCTTGGGGGTGTCCGCGTAGCCGGGGCGGTGCAGTGGGTACGGTACGGCGCCCATCATCCGTTCCACGGCGTCGTAGTGCGGGTCCAGATCGGCGCGGCCGACCGGCCAGGACTCGTGGCCGCCGCCGGGCAGCGGCTGTTCCTGGACGAACCAGCGCTCGTCCTTGCGCAGCAGCACGTTGGCGAAGATCAGCGAGCCACCGCCGAGGCCGCTGGCCACCACCGCGTCACAGCCGCGGAACGACCAGACGTCGAACAGCCCGTGCAGGCCCGCGTCCGGGTCCCAGAAGGCGCGGCCGAACTCGGCGGGCGTCCGGGCGAAGCTGCCCGGCGGCCAGGCGCGGCCGCGCTCCAGCACGACCACCGACAGCCCGGCCTCGGCCAGCCGGCAGGCCGCCACCGAGCCGCCGAATCCGGAACCGACCACCACGACGTCCACATGCTCGGTGCCCGGACCCGCCCCTCGCACCGGCCGGCCGGGCCGCGTGCCGGCGCTCATGCCGCCGCCCGGCGCCGCAGGAAGTCGAGGATCTGCGGGAAGACGTCGCGGTCGGCGTCCTTGCCGATGATCGGGTCGAGGTGTCCGTAGCCGGGCAGAACGGCCAGTTCGTGCCGGTCGGGGGCGTGCCGGGACAGCTCACGGTGGCAGATCACGTTGGAGTCGCCGAAGACATGGTTGCGGTCACCGGCCAGGAAGAGGATCGGTGTGTCGATCCCGGCGGCGTCCGTCAGGTAGTCGTCGGGCAGCGTGGCGTGGCGCGGATCGCGGGGGTCGTACTTCACCGCGTGCCCGGCCCGGACCATCTTCCGCACGTGCCGCAGGTAGTCCAGTCCGCTGGGGCCCAGCAGGTCGGCGATGCGGTCGTGGGTGACCGGGTGGAGGTTCTCGTGGCTGTAGAGGGCGGGCCAGCCGCTCCCCCACATGAAGCTGATCATGTGGCAGGCGGGGTTGTCGCATTCCCGGTGCGCCAGCGAGACCAGCCGGGACAGCGCCCAGCCGGGAGTGAACGGGTGTGCGCTGCGCGCGCGGGGATCCAGGACGGAGACTCCCAGAGCGTGTTGCAGCAGCTCGGGCCCGTACTCCAGTTTCCAGCGGGACCAGGACGTCAGCCGTGGGGTCAGGGCCACGCTGTTCGCCACGAGTGCGGCGATGCCGTCCACGGTGCCCGCGGACAGGCTCATGGCGAAGGCCACCGAGCCGAGACAGTGCGCGACGACGTGCACGGGCCGCTGGCCCGTGTGCCGGCGGAGTTCGGCGAGCGCCGCCGGGTAGTCGAACCGGGCGAGGTCGTCGAGCGTACGGCGGCTCGGCTCGGTGTTGTACGGGAAGCGGTTGCTCATCCGGGAGTCCAGCACCCAGACGTCGGTGAAGCCGTGGTCGAGCAGGTAACTCGTGAGATTGCGGTGCTCGGGCATGGTGAAGAGGTCGCTGCCGGAGGTCAGTCCGTGCACCAGCAGCACCGGATCGGCGCCCTCGCCCCGGCGGAACCGCGTCAGGCCCAGGCCCAGGCCGTCCTCGGTGGTGAACGGATGATGCGCCGACTCAGCGTCCGGCACGCCGTCGAGCGAGAACCTCGGGATGCGCCGTGCCATGGCCATGCTCCCCCTCCGCACTTCCCCCGTCGTGGTGCACTCCCCCGTCGACACGAACCGGCCCGGTCATGTCGTCGCAGCGACAGCGTGGCAGAGAACGCGGCGGCACGGAGTCAGACCGAGGATGGAGATACGCCGGAAACCGCGCGAGACGCGTCGCCGAGGCGGTCCGCGCCGGCTCAGTCCGTCAGCGGAGCGCCCGGAATCTGCGCGGGGCCGTGCCGGTCGAGGGCCTCTTCGAGTTCGACCCGGATCTCCGGGGAGATGTCCCCCTGCCGTCCCCAGATGAGGATCATCTCGGCGACGTGGCGCAGTTTGATGTTCGTGTGCTGGGACACGTCCTTCAGCACGGCCCACCCCTGGTCCGGTCCGACCCGGCCCAGCGCGACCATCATCCCGATCGCCTGGTCGACGACCGCGTGCGAGCTGACGGCCTGCCTCAGCTGGTCGACCTCTTCCTCCAGCTCATGGATGCGCTCACCGTCGGCCCCGGCCGGGCCGCCGTCCGTGGTCATCAACCCCTCCGGAGTCCGACGCGCAGTGCGCCTCTCACGTACTCTCCCGGCCCATCCATCCTGCGCTTCCCGGAAGAGCTGTGCCACCCTTGCGCGGCGTCGGACACCGCCCCGCCGCGTGGCGTCGGCGTTCGCCCAGGTGGACGATCCCTCCCGGACGCCACCAACCCGCTGAGGGCTTCCGAGCACGTCGCTACGCGACGTCGTGCAGCACCTCGTCGCGCAGTTGGTGACAGCAGCGGTTGATCAGGCGTGAGACGTGCATCTGCGAGATGCCGAGCTGTTCGGCGATCCGGCTCTGGGTCATGTCCTTGAAGAACCTCATGTACAGGATGGTGCGTTCGCGCTCGGGCAGGGCCTCCAGGCGTGGCTTGACGGCCTCGCGGTCCACGACGACGTCGAGGGCCGGGTCGCACGCGCCCAGCGCGTCGCCGAGCGAGTAGCCGTCGTCACTGCCCGGGGTCTCGGCGTCGAGGGACAGCGTGCTGAAGCTCTCCAGCGCCTCCAGCCCGACCTGGACCTCGTGCTCGCTGAGCTCGGTGTACTCGGCGATCTCGCTGACGCTGGGCCAGCGGTCCGAGACGTTCTGCGACAGGTCCTGGCAGGCGGTCCGCACCCGGTTGCGCAGGTCCTGGACCCGGCGTGGCACGTGCAGCGTCCACATGTGGTCGCGGAAGTGCCGCTTGATCTCTCCCGTCACCGTCGGAACGGCGTAGCTCTCGAAGGCGTGGCCGCGCCCCGGGTCGTAACGGTCGACCGCCTTGACCAGCCCGAGGGCCGCGACCTGGCACAGGTCCTCGTAGTTCTCGCCACGGCTGCGGTACCGGCTCGCGATTCTCTCGGCCATCGGCAGCCAGGCCTCGACCAGTTGCTCACGGAGTGTGTCGCGTTCGTGCCCCGGGGGCAGTGCGGCGAGCCGCCGGAACGCCCGGTCGGTGTCCGGGGCGTCGTCGTGCGGATGGTGTTGCGCGCTCGTTCGGGTTCGCATGGTGCATCGCACCTCTCGTGCGCGAGGGATGAACGATCACCGTGGACGAGCGACCGCGTTCCGGAACGGCCGCATCCGGGCGACGGGGACGTCGCTCCCACGGATGTGCCTCCTGTCCGAAACACTCTGTTTGCCCCCTTCCCCCGAAGCGGGTGGCCAAACCCGATCCACGGCGGCGACACGGCACGCCCCTCGCCGTCCCGCGCGAGGCACCCGTTGTGCCGGCCGGCGCGTGATCTCCGCATCCCGGGGAACTCGCAGGCGGTCAGGAGGTTCACGTCATGATTCCCATCCTTCTCGTACTGCTTCTGGCAGTCGTTCTCTTCGGCCTCGGTTTCGCCGTGAAGGTTCTCTGGTGGATCGCCTTGGCGGTTCTTGTCGTATGGCTGCTGGGCTTCCTCGTCCGGGGCGCGGCGGGCGGCGGCAGGGCTCGCTGGTACCGGTGGTGACACCGGCCGATCGGGAGGCTTCAAGATGTCGACCCCGGCAGGAAAACGATGAAACTCCGCCGACCCGAGGTGTCCGTCTACACGGTGCCGACCGACGCCCCCGAAGCCGACGGCACGCTGGCCTGGGCCTCCACGACCATGGTGATCGCCGAGGCCTCGGCCGGGGACGTGACCGGCACGGGCTGGACGTACGGTCCGGCGGCGGTCGGGCTGATGCTCGGCGAGCACCTCGCTCCCCTGGTCGAGGGGCACGACCCGCTCGACATACCGGCCCTGCACGACGCGATGTGCCGATCGGTCCGGAACGCCGGCCGGCCCGGGGTGACCGCGTGCGCCATCTCGGCCCTCGACATCGCCCTGTGGGACCTCAAGGCGCGCCTGCTGGGCCTCCCTCTGGTCAGCCTCCTCGGCGCGGCCCGCACACACGTCCCGGTGTACGGCAGCGGCGGGTTCACGACGTATGACGACCGGCGTCTCGCCGAGCAGCTCGGGGACTGGGTGCACGCGCAGCACATCCCGCGCGTCAAGATCAGGATCGGTGAGGACTGGGGCCGCGCGCCCCGGTGGGACCTCGCCCGTGTCCGTACGGCCCGCCGGGCCGTCGGCCCCGAGGCCGACCTGTACGTCGACGCCGGCGGCGCCTACACCCGCAAGCAGGCGCTGCGTGTCGGAGACGGGCTCGCCGAGTACGGCGTGACCTGGTTCGAGGAGCCCGTGTCCGCGGACGACCTGACCGGTCTGCGGCTGCTGCGCGACACCCTGCCGTGCGAGGTGACGGCCGGTGAGTACGGCTACGACCTGCCCTACTTCGCCCGGCTGATCGCGGCGAACGCGGTGGACTGCCTCCAGGTCGACGCGACCCGCTGCGGCGGCATCACCGAGTTCCTCCGGGCCGCCGCGCTCGCCCAGGCCCACGGACTGGAGGTCTCCGCGCACCGTGCCCCGCACGTCCATGCCGCGGCGGCCGCCTCGATCCCCAACTTCCGCCACCTTGAGTGGTTCCACGACCATGTGCGGATCGAGTCGATGTTCTTCGACGGCGCGCTCGACCCCACCGGCGGGACGGTCCGGCCGGAGCAGGGCCACGGGCTCGGTCTGACCCTGCGCAGGGACACGGCGGAGAAGTACCGGGTCGCCTAGGAAGGGAGCGACGACTCCGCAACCACGACTCCGCAACTACGAGTCCGCGACGAGAATTTCGCGACGACGACTCCGCAAGGAGACGAGAGGAGATGAATCGGATGCTGTTCCTCGGACTGCTCCTCATCGTGGGAGCCGGCGCCTTCACGGCACTGGCGATCAGCGACAACTTGTCCGGCGGTCCGGACCACACGGTGTCGGTGCTCGGTCACGACATCGCCAGCCTCGGCCCGCTCGCCCTCTTCTGCTCGGGCCTGGCCCTGGCCCTGATCTTCTGCCTGGGCATGGCCATGACCTTCGGCGGCGCGGCACACCACCGGCGCGGCACGGGTACGCACCGCAGGCACGGCAGGACCACGGCCGGCCCCTCGATCGGTGGTACGCGGGCCTGACGCCGGCGTGACGCGTCCGCTTCAGGGGTACCCGTGCGTCCGAATCCGAAGTGGTCCGAATCCGAAGAGGAAGGAGCCGTCATGCCTGCCGGATCGAGCGCCAGGCGTGAGCGCCAGTACGAGCACATCAAGAAGAGCGCCGAACAGCGCGGCGAGTCCACGAAGCGCGCCAAGGAGATCGCGGCGCGCACCGTGAACAAGGAACGGGCCAGGTCGGGCGAGTCCGAGAGGGCGAGCAGGACGTCCACCCGCGATCCGAAGTCGGCGTACGAGCGGGGCGGGCAGCGCTCACACAGCGGAGCGGCGGGCCCGACCAAGGACCAGCTGTACGAGGAGGCCAGGAAGCGCGACGTGCACGGACGCTCCTCGATGACCAAGCAGGAGCTGAAGAACGCCCTCGGCCGCTGAGCCCGGGCCGACAGTCTCGCCCGGAACCGCCTCTGCCTGCAGTTGTTCCCGCGTCGGAGTCGCCGTCAACGGCTGTGCGCGGATGCCTCGTTCGAGGTGGTGACCGCACCTGGATCGGTGGAACGTCGCGTCGGGGCGGCCCGGAAACCCTGCTCACCGACGTGGCGCTCACCCGCCTCAACGCGCGGTCGCCGATGCCCGACACCGGGAGCCTGGCCGGCGACCTGCGCACTTACGCGGCCAACGTGGCCCGCGAGATCACCGGACCCGACGGTCTGGCGTTGGTGCGCCTGGCCGTCGCCCTGTCGAGCAACGGTCGACAGGGCCTACAGGCGCGTGACGACCTCCTCGCCGAACGCACCCGGCAACTGCAGTCCATGCTCGATCGCGCCCGCGAACGCGGCGAGCACGCACCCGACGCGTTCGGCCCCCGGGATCACCCCTCGGACGCGGCGGCAGGGCTCCGCATCAGCTGTCCGCCGGCTGGGCCGGTCAGTTCTCCTCGCGCAGGCCCCAGGGGGAGCCGTACTCGGTGAGCAGGTCCAGGAACGGGCGTGGGGGCAGGGCTTCCGGGCCGAGGACGCCCTTGCCGGACCAGGCACCGGTGGCCAGCAGCTCCAGGGCGACGACCGGGTTGACCGCCGTCTGCCAGACGACGGCCTGGGAGCCGTACTCGCGCATCGACCACTCGTTGTCGACCACGTGGTACAGGTACACCTCACGCGGCGCCCCGCCCCTGGTGCCCTTCACCCAGGTGCCGGCGCAGGTCTTGCCCGTCATACGGTCGCCCAGGCCGGCCGGGTCGGGCAGGCAGGCGGCGGCGACGTCCCGCGGGGACACCCGCACCGGTCCGTCGTCCCCGCGCACGGTCACCTTGGCCGTGGCGTCCAGGCTCAGCTCGTGCAGGGTCTTCAGCTTGGCGATGAAGTCGGCGCCGAGCCCGTACTTGAAGGTGACCCGGCGCGCGTCCACCCATCGCGGGATCAGCAGCACCTCTTCGTGCTCGACGTTGACGCACTCGACGGGACCGATGCCCGCGGGGAAGTCGAAGACCTCGGGCTCGCTGAACGGGACGGTGGTGAACCAGCCGCGGTCCTTCTCGTAGACCACCGGCGGGTTCAGGCACTCCTCGATGGTCGTCCAGATGCTGAAGGACGGTGCGAAGTCGTAGCCCTCGACGGTCAGGTTCGCTCCGTCCCGGACGCCGATCTCCTCGACGTCGTCGAAGAGTTCGTCGGCCGCGTAGCGGGCGAAGACGTCCGACAGACCGGGCTCGACGCCCATGCCCACCAGCGCCAGCCGTCCCGCCTCCGCCCAGCGCGCGGCCAGCGCGAACTGCTCGTCGCCGAGCTTCACGCCGCACTCCTCGTACGGGCGCGAGCCGTGCGGCGCGGACAGAGACATCGCCATGTCCAGGTAGTGCGCACCGGCCTCCAGGGCGGCTCGGAAGAGCGGCATCACGAACCTGGGGTCGGTGGCGTTGAGCAGGACGTCGCAGCGCTCCTCGATGAGCAGCCGGCGCACCGCGTCCTGGTCCGAGGCGTCCAGCCGCCGCGCGGCGAACCGCGCGCCCCGCTCCCCCAGCGCCGCGACGGCGGCCTCGGCACGGGAGAGGTCGTAGTCGGCGACGACCATGCGGGTGAGGAAGTCACGACGGGCCGCGATCCGGGTGACGGCCGTTCCGACTCCACCCGCGCCCACGAGGAGTACGCGCATGACACACACCTTTCTTCCGGAGGGGACCGATGGAACGGGACGGAGGAAGATAAGGTCAACCCTGTTGGCATAAGGATGGATGGCGGAGGCGGGCGGCGTGGCGAAACAAGTGGTGCCGGAGGCGGCGCGGCGGCGACGACGGCCCACGCGCACGGGCACGGTGCTGTCCGAGGAGATCATCGTCGACACCGCCCTGCGCGTGCTGCGCGAGCACGGCAGCACTGGGCTGACGGCCCGGCGTCTGGGCGCGGCGCTGGGCGCCGATCCCAGCACCCTGTACCGCTACTTCGCCGGGATGGACGAGCTGACCCGGGCCATCGGGGACGAGCTGATGGGGCGGGCCCTCGACAGCTGGACGGCGACCGGTGACTGGCGCGCCGATCTGCGCGCTCTCGGCCGGTCGATCTACGGCGCCTACCTCGCCCACCCGCAGGCCGCCCTGCTCACCGCCAGCCGCGTCACCGGACGGCCCCGCGAGATCGCGGTGGACGAGGCCATCCTCGGCATCCTGCGCGGTGCCGGGCTGCCCGACCCGGTGGCGGTGCGCGTGTATCACGCGTTCATCGACCAGAGCCTCGCCTTCGCCGCGCTCGACGCCGGTTCCCTCGCCCTGGCGGACGAGACGCGCGCCCGGGACGAGGAGATGTGGCACACCGCCTATGCGCGGCTGCCCGCCGACTCGCATCCCCACATCGCCGCCACGGCCGGACTGCTCGCCCGGCGCATGCCGCACAGCGCCTATCCGGCCGCGCTGGAGATGCTGCTGGAACACACCGCCGCACAGGTGCCCTCGTCCGGGGCGTGACGACCGCGTCAGTCCTGCCGGGTCTGCGGGTCCCGCGAGGCCTGCGGTTCGACGGTGACGACGATCTTGCCGACCTGGCCGTTGGCCGCCATGTAGCGGTGCGCCTCGGCGATGTCCTCCAGGGCGAAGGTGCGGTCGACGACCGGCGCGAAGGCCCCCGACGCGAGGCCGGCGTTGACGAACGCCACGGCGCGGCGCAGCCGTTCGGGGTCCGACGTGATCTCGAAGAGGGTGTAGGTGCTGCTGTTCAGCGCCGGGTAGGAACCCGCGTTGGGCAGCGGGGTGGGGCGCGGGTCGAGGGCGCCGTAGACCACCAGGAAGCCACCGGGTGCGATGCCCCGGGCGAGGGTCTCGACTCCGGGACCGGCTACCGGATCGAAGGCCAGGCGGACGCCTTCGCCGCCGGTGATCTCCTTGATCCGGGCGGGCAGGTCCTCCTCGCCGGTGACGATGACGTGGGCCGCGCCGGCGTCCAGGAGGCGCTGCTTCTTGCTCGCGCCGCGCGTCGTGGCGATCGGGATCGCACCGATGTGGCGGGCGATCTGGATGGCGGCCAGCCCCACGCTGCTGGAGGCCGCGGTGATCAGCACATGGTCGCCGGGCCGGACACGGCCGCTCTCGGCGAGGGGGCCGTAGGCGGTGACGTAGGCCATCCACACCGCCGCCGCCCGGACCGGGTCGACGTTCGCGGGGCGCGGCACGACCGCCGAGGCCGGGAGGAGGACATGGTCGCCGTAGGTGCCGTACTCGGTCTGGTGGAACGACGGCACCACCGCCACCGGGTCGCCCTCGGCGAGGCCGGTCACGCCCTCGCCGACGGCCTCGACCACACCCGCGGCCTCGTAACCGAGCGTGGACGGGAAGGCCGGCTGGTAGAAGTAGGCGCCCTCGCGGTACATGATCTCGGCCCGGTTCAGGCCGATCGCTTCGACGCGGAGCCGCACCTCTCCGACTCCCGGAGCACCCACCTCCACCTCGCGCAGAGTGAGAACCTCGGGGCCGCCGATCCGGTCGAACTGTACGTGACGTGCCATGACACATCCGTCCTGGGAGCAGGGATGGGGGAACGCACCGCAGCGGCGGTGCCGACATCCACCCTGCACCAAGGTTCGATGGTCGTCAAATTTTGAGTACCATCGAAATAAGCGTCTCGCCCCCGCCCGTCCGCCTCAGGCCGGCTCCGCCGCGCCCTCCGCCGCTGCGGCCGCCAGCACGGCGGTGAGCAGACCGGGAAAGCGCTGCTCCATCTCGTCCGCGCGGAGCGCGTTCAGCTTCGCCGTTCCCACGTAGTACTGCCGGATCACGCCTGCCTCGCGCAGCACGTTGAAGTGGTGGGTCAGCGTCGACACCGACACCGGCGCCTCGAACGTGCCGCAGCTCATGTCCTCGTCCGCCGCGGCCAGCTGGGTCACCACGAGCCGCCGCACAGGATCCACCAGCGCCTCCAGCACCTGCTGAAGGGAGACCTCCGACAGTTCGGGGTGCTCCACTGTCCGGGCGGTGCGAGGGCGGGCCACGGTGACTCCTCGGGGCGGCTTCGGTACGGTCAGGCCATGGTACGACCGCCATCGAAGGGAGCCGGAGGAGCGCCCCTCGGGCATCGGCTCACCCTCCGGGCCGGACAGCGGGAACGAGGGGAAAATACACACATGAAGGGCAACAGAGCGCCGACGCTCTCCCGCAAGGTCTACGAAGCCGAACTGCTGCGCCTCCAGACCGAGTTGGTCAAGCTCCAGGAGTGGGTGCGAGCCGAGGGCGCGCGGCTGGTGGTCGTGTTCGAGGGGCGGGACGCGGCCGGCAAGGGCGGCGCCATCCGGCGGGTCACCGAGTACCTCAACCCTCGCGGGGCCCGGATCGCCGCGTTGCCCAGGCCGACGGAGCGCGAGCGCACCCAGTGGTACTTCCAGCGGTACGTCGAGCATCTGCCGGCCGCCGGAGAGATCGTGCTCTTCGACCGGTCCTGGTACAACCGGGCCGGGGTCGAGCACGTCATGGGGTTCTGCACCCCGGAGGAACACGAACGGTTCCTGCGCCAGTGCCCGACCTTCGAGCGGATGCTGGTCGAGGACGGGATCCTGCTGCGCAAGTACTGGTTCTCGGTGAGCGACACGGCCCAGCAGGAGCGGTTCCGGCGCCGGCTGGAGGATCCGCTGCGGCGCTGGAAGCTGTCACCGATGGATCTGGAGTCGATCACCCACTGGGAGGCGTTCTCCCGGGCGAAGGACGAGATGATGGTGCACACCGACATCACCGAAGCGCCCTGGTACATCGTCGAGAGCGACGACAAGCGGCGCGCCCGGCTGAACATGATGGCCCACCTGCTGGCGTCCGTCCCGTACCACGAGGTCCCGCCGCCGGTGCTGAACCTGCCGAAGCGGCCCCCGTCCACCGGCTACGAACGCCCCCCGCGCGATCTGCGGACCTACGTCCCCGACCATGCGGCCCAGTTGCAGGGCGGCGCGGCCGGGGGCGGCGGTCGCAGACGGTGAACGGGACCCTGCGGCCGGGTCGGACGGGCTCAGCGGACGGTCACGTCGAAGACCGGCGAGGCCGTGGTGCCGTTGACGATGCGCAGGTCGTTCTTGCCCTTCAGGCCGAGCTTGACGCCGAGCGAGTAGGAGCCGTTGCGCAGGACCGGCGCAGAGGCGGGCAGGCTGACCCACTTGCCGTGCTGCTTCTGCTGCAGGGTCACCTTTCCGCCCGCCTTGATGCCGGTGGTCTTGCCCGTGACCCGGAACAGCTGCCAGGCGCGGACCGAGGACACCGACGGCTTGGCGGTGATGCTCGCCTTGGCGGGCTGCGCCTTCTGCGCGGAGGCGACGGCCGAGGCGGTGTGCGTGGCGGGGGTGGCCGCCATCGCGGTGCCGGCGAGAGCGAGGGAGGCCGCGCCGAGGGTACCGACGACGGCTATGCGCAGGGAGCGACGCTTCGAGACCATCACTGATATGTCCTTTTCCGTGGATAGAAGAGTTTTTCGCGCCAAAGGCCGGTTACATGGCGATTGGCGCGGTCATTAGAAGTGACGACACGGGGAAGGCGGGCGTTCACTGACGCTATGTCCCTGTCTTGTAACAGGGCTGAGGGAGGGCACGGTTGCGGCGGGGTGGGGCAGCAGAGCAACAAGAACTTGCCGCCTTGCGCAATAATTGAAGTCAACGGAGGTCCGTACCGGCATCGGGGGAAGGCAGGGCGTTCATGCCACGCGGGGACATGCGACGAGTACGCGACGCGAATCTGCGGCTGGGCGCTGCTGTGGCCGAGGTCGAGGGGCTCTATTCGGCGCTCCTGCGTGCCGGGACCTCGGAGCGGCGCCGGGGCTTACAGGCGGACCTCGCACGCGCCGCCGGCCGGCTCGCCGCACTGGCGGCCACCCCGCCGGAGCGCCCGTCCCTGCCCGTCGCCCGGCGTCGGTCCCGGTGGGGGCGCAGGCGGGCCATGGCCGAGCGCGGCGCCGCGTGGATCGCGGCGCGCTTCGGCCAGACCCGGCGCTGAGTCCGAGCGCCGCAGCCCGGTGTCCACGGCGTCCGTCAGGGGGATTCTCCGCACGGCGCCGCCCTGTCATGCTGGGCTCCCGCGGTGCACCGAGAGGACTCCATGCCAACAGGCCCTGGCGCCACGGCCGTTCCGGACGAACGGCACTGGTACGCCGCCAACGAACTCCTGGCGTTCCTGCTCGAACTCGCCGCGCTCGCCTGCCTGAGCTGGTGGGGGTTCACCGTCGGCGACGACGCGCTCCTTCATGTCCTGCTCGGCCTGGGCACACCTGTGGCGGCGGTGGCGCTGTGGGCGCTGTTCGCCGCACCGAGGGCCCGGCTGCGGCCGGGGCTCCCTCTCGTGCTCGCGGTGAAGGCTCTCGTGCTGGGCGGCGGAGCGGCGGCCCTGTACGGCGTCGGGCATCCCGTCGGCGCCGTCGCCATGGCCGTGGTCGTGACCGCGAACACGGCCGTCGCCGAGCTCTTCCGCCGCCGGCCGACCTTCCCGCAGACCGGAACCTGAAGGCGCCGGCGCGGCTCTCGCTCATGCGCGCGTGGGAGCAACTGCCTGAGTGCCACGCCTCATTGGCCGAAGGCCGTGATGCCGCCGGCCGGCGGCATCACGCCCACAGCGCGTCCGCGAACGACACCCCGACGAACACCGCCCCGAGGCCGGCCACCACACTGGCGACGACGTTGGCGACGGCGTGGAACCGGGCCCCGCTCTCCGCCAGCCGCAGCGTCTCGTACGAGAAGGTCGAGTACGTCGTCAGCGCCCCGCACAGCCCGGTGCCGACCAGCAACTGGACGTGGGGCGAGGCGGCACCGGCCGCCGCCGCGCCGGAGAGCAGGCCCAGGATCAGACAGCCGATCACGTTCACGGTGAACGTCCCCCACGGGAACACGGTGTCGTGCCGCTTCTGCACCGCGCGGTCCGTCAGATACCGCAAGGGCGCCCCGACCACCGCCCCGGCCACCACCAACAGCCAGTTCACGCCTTCTCCTCCCGGCCGGCCCTCGTCACCACGCGGCGCGTCGCCGTCGCCGCGAGCCACACCGCCGCCAGCGCCGCGCACAGCGTCACGGCCAGATACGCCAGCGCCGTGCGGGGATGCCCGCCGTCGACCAGCTTCCGGATGTCCACCGCATAGGTCGAGAACGTCGTGAAACCGCCCAGGACACCGGTCCCGAAGAACGGCCGCACCAGTCGGTGCACCTCCCACACCTCGGTGATCAGCACCATGAACACGCCGATGACCGCACAGCCGACCGTGTTGACCCACAGGGTCGTCCACGGGAAGACACCCGCCGCCGGCCACAGCAGCCCCGCACCGTAGCGCGCCGAGGCACCGATCGCCCCGCCGAATGCCACCACCGCCACCACCGGCGCCTGCCCCCGCCAGTCCGGCTCGCGCGGCCGGGCGGGCGCACGCAGATCGACGCCGGGGTCCGTGGACTCGTCCACCTGGGGGTTCGGGGCTGTCATGAACGTACGTCTCCTACTCGCCGGGACCCGCACACATCGCACGCACGCGGGCACACTCCACCGCAAGTAGGGACTGTTGGCGGCACCGATGCCGCGGTTCGGGTACGGCGAGCCCCACCGCCGCGCCATGACCGGAGGTCACAGCCGCGGATCACAATAGCGTGCCCCCCGACGGGGCCCGGCACCGGCCCCGCCTCCGGTGTACGTCCGCCCGCCGCCGCAGGCGTCAGCGCCCGGACGGTTTCAGGGAGATGCCTTGGCCGTACGGTTCGTCGCGCCGGGCGGAGGGAGGGTGTCCGCGGGCGGCCTGCGGACCGCCGAGGCCGGTGGCCGTTCCCGCAGGGCGCCGTACGCGACGAAGTACGCGGGGAGCCGGCGGACCCAGCGCGATCCGGCGAGCACATGCGCCACGGCCTTGGCCCGGTCCGCGCTGCCGAGCGGGGGCCGGCCCTGGAGGACGGGGGCGACGAAGCGGGCGTGCGCGGTCCGCTGGAGGGCCTGTGTGACGACCGTGGTGGGCCGGCGGCGGCGCTGCACGCGGCGTACGTCGGGCAGGCCCACGGTCCCTCGGCGCAGCGGCTCGGTGAGATACCGGGCCGCGGCCACCGCGTCCTGCACGGCGAGGTTGATCCCGATGCCGAAGACCGGGGACATCGCGTGCGCGGCGTCGCCGATGCACAGCAGCCCGGGGCGGTGCCAGCGGCGCAGCCGGTCCATGCGTACGTCGAGCAGTTTGACCTCGTCCCACGAGCGCAGGGCGTGCACCCGGTCGGCCATCCAGGGGGCGGCGGCCGCGAACTGGGCCCGGAAGCGGTCGAGTCCGGCGGCCCGGCGCTGTGCGTCCGTGCCCTTGGGGATGAGTCCGGCGCACTGCCAGTAGTCGCCGCGGTCGATCAACGCGGCCAGGAAGCGGTCACCGGCGGCGCCGACGAGTCCCTGCGGGTCGCCTTCGCGGCGCGGCAGCCGGAACCACCACGCGTCCATCGGGCAGGTGAACTCGCGCAGTCCCAGCTCCGGCCGGATGCGGGCCAGAGAGCCGCGGCCGTCGCAGGCGACGGTGAGGTGGGCGCGCAGTTCGCCGGTGCGGCCGTCGGCGGTGCGGTAGCGCACGCCCCGCACGCGGCCGGACTCGACCAGGAAGGAGGTCACCTCCGTGTTCATCCGCAGGTGGAAGGACGGCTCGCGGCCGGCCTCGTCCGCGAGCAGGTCCAGCAGGTCCCACTGCGGCACCATCGCGACGTAGTTGTACGGGCCGGGCAGTACGGAGAGGTCGCCGACCGTGACGTTCGCGCGGCCGGGGCCGACCGGCAGCTGGACGGTGCGCACCCGGCGCTGCGGCAGCCGGGCGAAGCGCTCGGCCAGGCCGAGGTCGTCCAGCAGCGCCAGGGTGGAGGGGTGGACGGTGTCGCCGCGGAAGTCGCGCAGGAAGTCGCCGTGCTTCTCCAGCACCGTCACGTCGACGCCGGAGCGGGCCAGCAGCAGGGCGAGCACCATGCCCGCGGGGCCGCCGCCCACGACGCAGCACGTGGTCTGTTCCATGGCAGTCCTGCCCTTCGGGAGACCAGTGATTCAGCAGCAGATCGGGCAGCGCTGATTCAGCAGCATTAATTCATCGGACGATGAATATTCTACTCCTTCAGGCGGCCGCCCGCCTACCGTGTTCTTCGTCGTCGTGGTGGATCGGCGTCGTCGAACCGGTCAGCGGGGCACCCGTCCCGCCCCGCCGGACGGCGACGATCTCCGCCGCGATCGACAGCGCGGTCTCCTCGGGCGTCCGGGCGCCCAGGTCGAGGCCGATCGGCGAGCGCAGCCGGGCCAGTTCCGCCGCGCTCACGCCCTCCGCGCGCAGCCGCCGGTCGCGGTCCTCGTGGGTACGGCGTGAGCCCAGCGCGCCGATGAACGCCGCCGGCATCCGCAGGGCGGCCGTCAGCAGGGGCACGTCGAACTTGGCGTCGTGGGTGAGCACGCACAGCACCGTGCGGGCGTCGGTGCCGGTGCGCCGCAGATACCGGTGGGGCCAGTCCACGACGACCTCGTCGGCCTCCGGGAAGCGGGCCCGGGTGGCGAAGACCGGGCGGGCGTCGCAGACGGTCACGTGGTACCCGAGGAACTTTCCGGCCCTCGCCAGCGCCGCCGCGAAGTCGATCGCACCGAACACGATCATGCGCGGGGGCGGCACGTTCGACTCGACCAGCAGCGTGAGACCGCCGGGGCAGTGGGACCCTTCCGCGGACAGTTCCACCGTGCCGGTGCGGCCCGCCTCCAGCAGGGCCCGGGCCTCGGCCGCCGCCACCCGGTCCAGGTCCGGGTGACCGCCGAGGCCGCCCTCACCGGTGCCGTCGGGCCGGACCAGCAGGGCGCGTCCGCGCAGTCCGTCCGGGCCGCGGGCGACCCGGACGAGGGCCACGGGTTCGCGGCGGACGGCGGCCGACAGGGCCGCGGCCGGCAGCGTCCCGGCCCGGCCGGTCACCGGGGTGACCAGCACCTCGATCGTCCCGCCGCAGGTCAGCCCCACGGCGAAGGCGTCCTCGTCGCTGTAGCCGAACCGTTCGAGCACGCTCTCGCCGGTCCGCAGCGCCTCGCGGCACAGGTCGTACACCGCGCCCTCCACGCAGCCGCCGGAGACCGAGCCGATGACGGTGCCCGCGCTGTCGACGGCGAGGGCGGCGCCGGGGCCGCGCGGCGCGCTGCCGCCGACCGCGACCACGGTCGCGACGGCGAACTCCCTCCCCTCCTCGGCCCATTGGTGCAGTTCCCCGGCCAGGTCAAGCATCCGGCGCCTCCGCGGCGGCGGCGAGGATCCGGTCCGGGCGGATGGGCAGGCTGCGGTGGCGTACGCCGGTCGCGTGCCAGACCGCGTTGGCGACGGCGGCCGCGGCGCCGACGATGCCGATCTCACCGATGCCCTTGATGCCGACCGGGTCGTCGGGATCGGTGTCCTCGATCCAGTCGGCCTCGATGCGGGGCACGTCGGCGTGGGTCGCGACGTGGTAACCCGCGAGGTCGGCGCCGACGTGCCCGCCCGAGACGCGGTCGCGGACGGCCTCTTCGTGCAGGGCCATGGAGATGCCCCAGATCATGCCGCCCCGCAACTGGTTGCGTGCGGTGAGCGGGTTGATGATCCGGCCCGCCGCGAAGATGCCGAGCATGCGCCGCACCCGCACCTCGCCGGTGCCGGCGTCCACGGCGACCTCCGCGAACTGCGCGCCGTAGGAGTGCCGTTCGGCGGCGGCGAGGGCGCCGACGGCCGCGGTGGTGTCCGACCGTACGGTGATCCCCTCGGGCGGGATGCCGGTGCCGAGGGCCAGCCGCTCGCGCAGTTCCCCGGCCGCCACCCGGATCGCCCAGGACCAGGAGCGGGTGCCCATGGAGCCGCCGGCGATCATCGCCGGGCCGAAGTCGCTGTCGCCGATGCGCACGTGGACGCGCTCGGGAGACGTCCGCAGCGCGTCGGCGGCGACCAGGGTGAGTGCGGTACGGGCCCCGGTGCCGATGTCGGCCGCCGAGATCCGGACGGTGAAGGTGCCGTCCGGGTGCGCCGTCGCGCTCGCGGTGGACGGCATCGCGCCCGCCGGGAAGGAGGCGGCCGCCATACCCGTGCCGAGCAGCAGGCGGCCCTCCCGGCGCAGCCCGGGGCGCGGGTCCCGCTCGGCCCAGCCGAACCTGCGGGCGCCTTCCCGGAGGCAGACGGCCAGATTGCGGCCGGCGAACGGCAGGCCGGACACCGGCCCCCTGTCGGGTTCGTTGCGCAGGCGCAGTTCGACCGGGTCGATCCCGCACTTCTCGGCGAGTTCGTCGAGGGCGGCCTCCAGCGCGAACGAGCCCGGCGCCTCGCCCGGGGCACGCATGAACGTCGGGGACGGCACGTCGAGCCGTACGACGCGGTTGGCGGTGTGGTGGGCGTCGGCGTCGTACATCACCCGGGCCACCCCGGCGCTCGGTTCCACGAACTCGTACCCGGTGGCGGTCTGGCTGAGGGAGCGGTGCGCCAGGGCACGCAGACGTCCGTCGGCGTCGGCGCCGAGCCGGACGTGCTGCACGGTGGGGCTGCGGTAGCCGGCCAGCGAGAACATCTGACGTCGGGTCAGGACGACGCGCACCGGGCGCTGGAGGACGGTAGCGGCCATCACGGCGGCCACCTGGTGGGCGCGCACGCCCTTGCTGCCGAAGCCGCCGCCGACGTGCTCGGAGCGTACGCGCACCGCGGCCGGGTCGAGCGAGAAGAGGTTCGCCAGCTCGCCGACGACCCAGGTGGCGCCCTGGTTGGAGTCGGTCACCTCCAGCCGGGCACCGTCCCAGCGGGCGGTCGCGGCATGGGGTTCCATCGGGTGGTGATGCTCTTCGGGAGTGGTGTACTCGGCGTCCACGACGACGAGGGCCGCGGCCAGTTCGGCGTCGAGGTCGCCCTTCTCCGTCACCGCCGGCATGTGGCCTTCCACCGGGTGGGCGTCGGGGTGCCCGGCGCTGAACGCGACGTCGTGCGGCTCCTGTTCGTAGTGCACCACGAGCGCCTCGGCGGCCTCTCTGGCCTGCTCCGACGTCTCGGCCACGACCAGCGCCACCGGCCAGCCCAGATGGGGCACCCGGTCGTGCTGGAAGACGGCACAGGTCGGGTCCGGCCGCATGCCCATCAGGCCGGTGTAGTCGGTGGTGAGGCGCGGGGCGTTGCGGTGCTCCAGGACGGCGAGGACACCGGGCATGGCGAGGACGGACTCGGTGTCGAGGTCACGGATGCGGCCGCGGGCGACCGTGGACAGCACCAGCCAGCCGTACGCGAGGTCCGCGAAGGGCACCTCCCCGGCGTAGCGGGCGGCTCCGGTGACCTTGTCCCGGCCCTCGACCCGGGTGTGCGCGGTGCCGACGGCGGGTGTGTGCAGGGTGGTCGCGGTGGTGAGGGTGGTCATCGGGCGGCCTCCTCGGCGAGTTCGGACAGGACGGCCACCACGAGGTTGCGGATCAGCTCCACCTTGTAGCTGTTGTGCGGCAGCGGCCGGGCCGCCGCCAGCTCGGCGTCCGCCGCGGCGGCGTAGGTCCCGGGGTCGGCCGGCGCGCCGATGAGGATCCGCTCGGCCGCGCGGGCCCGCCACGGCCGGGAGGCGACGGCGCCGAAGGCCAGGCGGGCGTCCCGTACGACGCCGTCGCGGACGTCGAGCGCGGCGGCGAGCGAGCCGATGGCGAAGGCGTACGAGGCACGCTCGCGCACCTTGCGGTAGCGGGAGCGGGCGGCGACCGGGGCGGGCGGGAGCGTGACGTGGGTGATCAGCGCGCCCGGCGGCAGGGCCGTCTCACGGTGCGGGGTGTCGCCGACGGGCAGGTAGAAGTCGGCGAGCGGCAACTCCCCCGGCCCGTCCGCCGTGTGGAGGTGGACGACGGCGTCGAAGGCGGCGAGGGCCACGGCCATGTCCGAGGGGTGCACGGCTACGCAGTGACCGGAGGCGGCGAGGATCGCGTGGTTGTGGTGTTCGCCCTCGACCGCGGGGCAACCGCTGCCGGGCACCCGCTTGTTGCAGGGTTTGGTGACGTCGGTGAAGTATCCGCAGCGGGTGCGCTGGAGCAGGTTCCCGCCGACCGTGGCCATGTTGCGCAGCTGCCCGGACGCGCCCGCCAGCACCGCCTGCGCGAGGGCCGGGTAGCGGCGCCGGATCTCGGGATGGGCGGCGAGGTCGCCGTTGGTGACCGTGGCACCGATGCGCAGTCCGCCGTCGGGCGTCGACTCGATCTCGTCGAGCGGGAGTTCACGGATGTCGACGAGCCGGGCGGGGCGCTCGACCCCGGACTTCATCAGGTCGACGAGGTTGGTGCCGCCGCCGAGGAAGCGGGTGTCCGGATCGGCGCCGAGCAGCGCGACGGCGCCGGCGACGTCGGACGCCCGCTGGTAGTCGAACTCCCTCATGCCGCCGCCCCCTTGCCCGCCGGGACGTCCTCGTCACGGCGCTCGTCCACCCGGACCTGGGCCGCGCGGGCCACCGCCTCGACGATCGACACGTACGCGCCGCAGCGGCACAGGTTGCCGCTCATCCGCTCCCGGATCTCCTCGGCGCTCAGGGACGGCGGCCCCGCCTCGGGCCGTACGTCGGCGGTGGCGGCGCTCGGCCAGCCCGCCGCGTGTTCCTCGATCACCCCGATCGCCGAGCAGATCTGGCCCGGGGTGCAGTAGCCGCACTGGAATCCGTCCAGGTCGAGGAAGGCCTGCTGCACGGGGTGCAGGCGGTCGCCGTCGGCCACGCCCTCGATGGTGGTGATCTCGCGGTTCTCGGCCGCCACGGCCAGTTGCAGACAGGCGACCGCCCGGCGCCCGTCCAGCAGGACGGTACAGGCCCCGCACTGCCCCTGGTCGCAGCCCTTCTTGGTGCCGGTGAGGTCGAGGCGCTCGCGGAGTGCGTCGAGCAGGGTGGTGCGGTGGTCGACGGGCAGTGTGTGTTTCTCGCCGTTGATCCTCAGGGTGATGACACTGGACGTCGATGAGGTCATGAGCTGCTTCTTTCGCATGGACAGTGCGTACGAAGGGTCCGGCAGCCGGGATACGTGCGGCGCGGGGAGCGCGCCGTGCGGGCCTGTGCCGCGGGGCGAAACGAAGGTGCAGAGTGCTGGGGCCGGACAGGGGCAGCCGTCGACTGCCGCTGGGGCGCGTCCGCCGCTATGGTGGACACAACCGGACAACTGTCCGTTACCTGAGAACGTACCGGACAGTTGTCCGCTTAGCAAGGGTGGGTTCGCGCCACGAACCCATGAGGAGGACGAGTGCCGCAGCAGCAGGGCTCACCCCGGCGCTCGGACGCGCAGCGCAACCGCGAGCGCATACTCGAAGTCGCACTCGTCGAACTGTCGCGGTGCGCGGACGCACCGCTGAGCGTGATCGCCAAGAAGGCCGGCGTCGGGCAGGGCACGTTCTACCGCAACTTCCCCAACCGCGAGTCGCTCGTGCTGGAGATCTACCGCCACGAGATGCAGCAGGTCGCCGACAGCGCGATCCAGCTGCTGGAGACCCGGCCGCCCGACGAGGCCCTGCGCGCGTGGATGGACCGGCTCGCCGAGTTCGCCATGACCAAGGCCGGGCTGGCCGACGCGATCCGCCAGGCGACCAGCACCCCGGGAGGACCGGTGAAGCCGCCGCCCACCCCGGTGGCGAGGGCGGCGGGCCTCCTGCTCCGCGCCGGGCAGGACGCCGGCACCGTCCGCCCCGGCATCACCGCGGACGACTTCCTCCTCGCCATCGCGGGCCTGTGGCAACTCGACCCGCACGACGACTGGGCGCCCCGGGCTGCCCGCCTCCTCGACCTGGTCATGGCGGGCCTGCGCACGCGGCCCGTCGGCGCCTGAGCAGCGCCCGACAGCCGCGCTCTGGCCGGAAGTCATCAGCCGTGCCGCCGTCGGGCCTAGAGTCGGACGGTGTCCGGGTGATCTCGTCGGAAGGGCCTGACTACAGTGGCGGACAAGCAAGTTGTCATCGTGACCGGCGGGGGCTCGGGCATCGGGGAGGCCACGGCCCGGCTGCTGTGCGAGAGCGGGCACCAGGTGGTCGTCTCGGGCCGCCGCGCCGAGCCCCTGCACCGCCTGGCGCGGGAGACCGGCGCGCTGGCGTACCCGTCCGACATCGGGGCGCCCGACACGGCCGACGGTCTCGTCCGGGCGGCCCTGGAGGCACATGGACGGCTCGACGGGGTGGTCCTGAACGCGGGGATCGGGCGCGGCGGAGCCGTGGGCGACCTGGACCTCGGCGACTGGGACGAGGTGATGCGCACCAACGTCACCGGGCCCATGCTCCTGCTGCGCGCCGCGATTCCGCACCTGCTGGAGTCCAAGGGGGCGGTGGTCGCCGTCGCTTCGGTGTCCGCCCTGCGCAACGGCACCCGCAACGCCGCCTACGCCACGTCCAAGGCGGCCCTGCTCCAGCTGTGCCGCTCCGTGGCCGTGGACTACGGGCGTGCGGGGGTGCGCGCCAACATCGTGTGCCCCAGCTGGGTCCGTACCGAGATGGCCGACCGCCGCATGGCCCGGTTCGCGCAGGAGGCGGGCCTGGGGGACGCGGGAGCGGAGGCCGCCTACACGGAGGCGACCCGGCTGATGCCGCTCGGGCGACCGGGTGAGCCGCGGGAAGTCGCGGAGGCGATCGACTGGCTGCTGTCCCCGGCGGCGTCGTACGTCAACGGCTCGGTGCTCACGGTGGACGGCGGCACGACGGCCCTGGATCCGGGCACGCTGGCATTCGACTTCCACATCGCGCCACGGGGCGACGACACCCTCTAGGGGAAGGACACCGCCTAGCCGCCCACCAGCGCGCCGACCAGGCGCGTCATGGCCGGACGGGGGTCGGGCGCGCCCGGCCGGCTGGTCATCAGCAGGTGGTGGGCGGCGCCGACGAGGGCGAGGGCGGCCGAGTCGGGGTCGACGGTCCGTGCCACGCGGCCGAGCCGCCGTTCGGCCTCCAGATAGCCGGTGACCGCCTTCTGGATCGCGTCGAAGCCGGGCGCCCCGCCCTCCAGCGCCTCACGGATGCGCAGCGCTGCCCCGGACCGGGTCATGGCGAGGCCGGAGATCGCCGGGCCTCCGGAGTCGAACAGGGCGAGGGCGACGGCTTCGAGGTTTTGGGCCACGGCGCCCTGCCCCACCCGGTCCGACAGCGACCGCGCCTTGGCGGCCGTACGGGCGAAGCGGTCGACGCACAGCTCGGCGACGAACTCGTCCATGCCCGCGAAATGCGTGTGCAGCAGCCCCTTGGCACAGCCGGCCTCGGTGGTGACGGCCCGGCTGGTGAGGGCCCCGGGGCCGTCCCTCTCCACGACGCGCTCGGCGGCGGCGAACAACTGCTCGCGCACGTCCGGCGTCGCCACTCCCCGCGGTGCCATGGGCCTCTCTTCCGTCCGGAATCCGCCGCTCACGCGACACGCAACCGCCTTGATGGTAACGGACATTGCGGGTTTGGGCGTATGCCCATACTGTTTGGGCGTACGCCCATTCTCCGCCGTCCACCGTAGGAGGGACCCGTGTCCGACATCGTCAACACGGAGCAGGCACAGGCATGGAACGGCCCGGAAGGCACCCACTGGGCCCGCAACCAGGACCGTTGGAACGCCGTGAACGGCGGCTTCGACGACCCCCTCCTCGACGCCGCGGCCCCCACCGCGTCCCACCGCGTCCTGGACATCGGCTGCGGCGCCGGGCGGACCACACGCCTCGCCGCGCTCAGGGCACCGCAGGGGCATGCGACGGGCGTCGACCTGTCCGGCCCCATGCTGGCCGAGGCGCGGGCCCGCGCTGAGCGGGAGGGCGTCGCCAACGTCTCCTTCGTCCAGGGCGACGCGCAGGTCCAGGCCTTCGAGGCGGGCTCTTTCGACGTGGCGATCAGCCGCTACGGGGTGATGTTCTTCGCCGACCCGGTGGCCGCGTTCACCAACATCGCCCGGGCCCTGGCCCCCGGTGGCAGGCTGGCGTTCGTCTGCCCGGCCGACGCCGCACGCAACGACTGGGTGGTGGCCGTGGCCGCGCTCCGGGGCATCCTGCCGGTCGGTGACTTCGGCCGGCCGGGGCTGCCCGGCATGTTCTCCCTGGCCGACCCCGACCACATCCGCGCCGTGCTCACCGCCGCCGGGTTCACCGCCGTCACCGTCAACCAGGCCCAGGCGTACGGCGACTGGGGACAAGGAGCCGAGGACGCGGCGGACTTCCTCCTCGGCACCGGCCCCGGCCGTCACCTGACGTCCCAGGCCGACACGCCGACCCGGGCCCGCGCCCGCGACACGCTCGTCGCCCAGCTGCGCACCCACGAGGCCGCCGACGGCACGGTCCGCCTGCGCAGCACCGCCTGGCTCGTCACGGCGGACCGCTGACCAGCACCGTCGGCCGATGACTTCGGGCCGGCGCGCAGGCGTGCGGGGCGCGCAGGTACGGCGCCGTGTTCTGCCGTGGGCCGAGACGCTCGCCTCCTCACCTCCACCGGCGGCAGGATCGTCCCATGCAGACGACCTTCGTTCTCGTGCACAGCCCGTCCGTGGGCCCGTCGACCTGGCGTCCCGTGGCCGAGCACCTGCTGGCCGCGGGACACCGGGTACACGTACCGTCCCTGCTGCACATCGGCACCGGTGAGCCGCCGTTCTGGCCACGCGTCGCCGAGGCGGTCCTGGACGACGTACGGCACGTGCCGGCCGCCAGCCCGCTCGTGCTGGTGGCGCACAGCAACGCGGGCCTGTTCCTCCCGGCGATCCGCGCGGCGCTCGACCGTCCGGTGGCCGCGTCGGTCTTCGTGGACGCGGCGCTGCCGGCCCGCACCGGAGCGACCCCGGTCGCCGCACCGGAACTGCTGGACTTCCTGCGTCCCCTGGCCGTGGACGGCAGGCTGCCGCGCTGGACCGACTGGTGGGAGGAGGCGGACGTCGCGCCCATGTTCGCCGATCCGGCGGTGCGGCGGACCGTCGTCGAGGAGCAGCCCACCCTGCCGCTGTCCTACTACGAACAGCGGATCCCGGTCCCTGCCGGCTGGGACGACCACCCCTGTTCCTATCTGCTGTTCGGCCCTCCGTACGACGATCTCGCCGCCGAGGCGGGCGCCCGTGGCTGGCGCGTGGCCCGCCTGCCCGGCGCGCACCTGCACCAGATCGTCGATCCCGCCGGCACGGCCCGCCATCTGGTCGAGCTGGCCGCCGTGGCGTGATGCGTCGACGCCGCGTGTTTCCGAACCGGCCGTCCTGTCACATCAGTTGGGGTTGTCGCCGTCGGTGAGGGTCTCCCAGGCCACGAAGAGGTTGTCGGTGCCGGCGGGGCGGTTCCGCTCGGTCAGCGTCCGGGTGTTGGTCATGGCGATGCCCAGGCGGTTGTGCAGGGCGTTGTAGCCGACCTCGGTGACGGGACCGAGGCCGAGCTTGAGGGATCCGCCGCACAGCCAGCTCGGGACGGCGGCGCCGAGCTCGTACCTGGACTGGAAGCCGAGCGCCTGCCGCAGCCGTTCGCCGACGTCGGTGCCGTAGAGGTCCTGCCCCTGGATGCGGCTGGTCTCGGCGACGTGCGAGATGGCCGAGATGCCGTATCCGGTGTGGGTGAAGTCGCGGCAGGTCTCCTGGGTCAGTCCGGTCACGAAGGTGGACTGGCCCTGCCAGTACGAGACGATCTTGTCACGGGTGTTCAGGTTCTGGCTCGGCACGGTCTTCGGCAGGGCACCGTCGGAGGAGAGGTACACATAGGCCGCGGTGCGGGTGCGGAACCGGGCCATGGCCGAGTCGTAGGACGCCTTGTCCTCCAGGAAGACCGAGATGCCGACGGCGGCCTCCATCATCGTCAGCTCCCAATTGCCGTTGGAATTGGAGCCGTTGATGATCTTGGGTAGGTAGACGGTGCGCAGCAGGGCGGCGAAGCGGCCGGAGTCGGCCCAGGTCCCGGTGTACGTGTACTTGATCAGCTCGGCGGCCTTGGCCCAGGAGGCGCCGGCCCAGGCCGTCTGCAGGGGCGCGTTGCTGTTGGTGTGGTCCGTGAGCGTGGCGGACCAGGCGTCCATCAGCTCGATCGCCTTCTTCGCGTACCGGTCGTCCCGGGTGACGTACCAGGCGAGCGCGTCGGTGTACGCGGCGATGGCGTCCTCGCGCTCGTCCGTGCAGCCGTAGTCGGGGTTGGAGTAGGGACCGCACTCGACGACGGCGCGGGGCTTGGCCGTGCGGCTGAGGCTCGCGTACGGGCTCGCCGTCATCTGGTCGTACGCGCCCTTCCAGGGCTGGGCGCCGGCGAGCACCTTGGCGCGCGCGAAGTCGAGTTGGGCGCGCGAGACGGTGACGCCGGGGTGCGCGAAGGCGGTGGGGGCGGCCTGTGCCCGCTGGGCGCCGGGCCAGGAGAGCAGTCCGGCGGTCAGCAGGGCGGCGGCTGCGGCGAGTGCGAGGGTGGGGCGCCTGGACGCGCGGCGACGTCGAGCGGGTATGGGGGTGTCCTGCACGAGACCCGTCCTCATATGTGAACAGCAGGCGGCAGCTTGAACTTTGCGCTGACCGACGACCATAGGTACGGACCAGACGGTCGTCAAGGGGCGGGAATCCGCGGGGCGTTCGACGTCCGCCTGCCTGGAACAGGACTGCCCCCCGGTTCAGGCGGGCAGGTTGAGCTGCCAGGAGACGCCGAACCGGTCGTTCACCCAGCCGAACTTGGGGCTGAAGCCGTACTCACCCAGCGGCATCAGCTCGGTGCCGTTCTCAGCGAGGGCCGTGAAGAGACGGTCGATCTCGGCGTCGTTGTCGCACTGCACGAAGAGCGACACCGAGGGGGTGAAGGTGAAGTCGTGCCGTGCGGGGCTGTCGATGCACATGAACTGCTGACCGGCGAGCGAGAACGTCGCGTGCCGCACGCTCCCCTCCTTGCCGGGACCGCCGGAACCGTAGCGGGTGAGGTGCACGACCTCGGCGTCGTCGAAGAGCGAGACGTAGAAGGTCATCGCCTCCTCGGCGTCACCCTCGAACATCAAGAACGTGGTGATCTTCTGCGACGACGCGAACTCCATGCCGCTCGCTCCTTCGGCGTTGTGAGGTGTCCGGCAGGCGGCCATGCTATCCGGGCGCCGCGCCCTATCTGATGATTCGTCACCTTGTGGGCACTCGGCCGCGCGGGACGTCCTCCCGGGGCGGCGCTGACGGAGCGACCGCGCGCCACGCGTTCACCACCTGTGTACCAGTGAGCCCTCCGCACCTCCCCTCCGGTCCTCGCGCCCGTGTGCACCGCGCGGGCAGCCGGGTACGTACTAGTCTGCGTCCCTTCAAAATCGGACATGGAGCGTCATGGGGCCCACTGCACAACCACTGCCGCAGGTGCGCGGGCGGGAAGCACAGCTGGCACAGATCGGTGCCCGTCTGCACACCGTGACGGACACCCGGCGGAGCAGGATCCTGCTGGTGGAAGGGGCACCGGGCGCGGGCAAGACCCGGCTGCTCGTCGAGGCCGCCGCGCTCGCCGGTGCGATGGGCTTCTCGGTCGTCGACGGCGTCCCCCGCGCTTCCGACACCGTCTCCAGGGCGGCTCCGCACCCGCCGCCCCTGTCCCGCACGGTCGAGGACGGGTTCCACACCCAGCGGGCCTCCATCGCCATCGAGGCCGCACAGGCGCTGCTGCGCAACAGGACGGAGCCGGTCCGCACCGTCGTCACGCTCGACGATCTGCATCTGGCGAACCTCCCCGACCTGGCGGTGCTGTGCGACCTCGTCGCGGGCCTCGGCGGCCGGCCGATCCTCTGGCTGCTCGCCTTCACCCCGGACAGCCGCGCCACGCCCTACGAGTCGGCGCCGGGCTGCCTCGGCAGGCTGCGCGGCAGGCTCCCGATGGAGCACCTGCGGCAGCTGGGCCCGCTCTCGGGCGACGCGCTGAGCCTGCTGGTCGCCGACTGCGCAGGAGCCGCCCCCGACGCGGGGCTCCTCGCCCTGGCGGAGAGTGTCAACGACACTCCCCGGGCGGTGATCGAGCTGGTGCGCGGCCTCGTGGAGGACGGTGACTTATGTGTGGTCGACGGCACTTCACGATTGCAACCCGCGGCGACGGGCGGCGCCCGCGGCGGGTCCGACGTGTGTCTGCCGGCACCGGTGCCCAAGCGCTTCTCCGCCCTGGTCCAGAAGGATCTCAGGTCGCTCTCCGAGGTCACGACGAGAGCGCTCAGACTGGCGGCCGTGCTCGGTTCGCCGTTCGCTCCGGAGGATCTGTCGGCCCTGCTCGGCGAGGCGCCGGTGGGCCTGCTGGCGGCGGTGGACGAAGCGGTCGACCGGGGGCTCCTCGTCTGCGGCGAGCGCGATCTGGCGTTCCGCAGCGAGCCCGTCTGGCGGGTCCTGCTCGACTCCGTGCCGCCGCCCCTGTGCGCGCTGCTGCGCCGGCAGGCGGCGGAGATGCTGCTGTCGCGACCGGGCGGCATCGAGCGCGCCGCGCTCCAGTTGGTGCACGTCGCCCAGCCCGGCAACGCGGAGGCGCTGCGCATCATCGCCGAGGGATCCCAGCGGCTGCTGGCCACCGATCCCTCGCTCGCCGCCTCGCTCGCGACCCGCGGCATGGAGCTGCTGCCTCCCGGCCAGGCCGGGCGCGTCCGCCTCGCGAAGACCGCGGTCGACGCGTTCACCAGGGCGGGCAGCCTGGACCGGGCCATCGCCCTGGCCAAGGACACGATCGACGAGGCGGCCCGCCTCGCCGTTCCGCTGCCGGCCGAACTCGCCGCCGACATCGCCTCGTTGCGGGCGTCCATGTCCGCCGCGCTGCTTCTGCTGGGCAACGCACCGCTGGCGTACCAGGCCGCCCGCGACGCGCTCGCGGTGCAGCGGGGCGGCCTCCAGCTCCGGGACGCCGTGCTCACCCATCTCGCCGCCTCCTATCTGAACGGCGACAGCAGCGCGGCCCAACGGGCCCGGAACATCCTCAGCGCGCCCGACCGGCACGCGTGGGCCGTGCAGATCGGTGCGATGACCTTCCAGGCCTTCACACAGTGGCGTGAGGGCCATGTGGCCGACGCGGTGGCGATACTGCGCCAGGCCGCCGCGCTCGACCAGGGAGGCGAGGACGTACCGTTCCTCGATCCGCGCTGGTTCCTCGCCTTCACCCTCACCAGGATCGACGAGTACGAGGAGGCCACGGCCGTCGTCGAGTCCTTCGCCCGGACGGTCGTCCCGGGCGCGCGGACGCTGGCCGCCACCCTCCCGGCGGTGCTCCGGGCGCCGTTGCACCTCGCCCAGGGCCGGCTGGACGAGGCCGAGGCGGCGGCGAAGGCCGGTGTGAGCCTGGACGGCCCGAGTGTGCCGATGCTCGCCCCGCAGGCCTGGCTGGTGCTGGCGGACGCCGCGCTGCGCCGCGGGGAACTCGCCCAGGCCCAGGGGCACATCGCGACGCTGGAGAAGGACTTCCCGCAGCATCCGCACAGCCCCTGGTGGGCCGCACGCCTGCTGTTGAACGCGCAGGTGGCCGAGGCGCAGGCGGACTCCACGGTGGCCGCGGACGTCCTGGCCGAGATCGGGACGCATCCCGGCGCGTTCCGCGAACTCGTGCTGGAGGACTCGGGTGCCGCGGCGTGGTGCGTGCGCTGTGCGCTGGCGGCGGACCTGCCGGAGCTGGCGCGGACGGTGGTCGAGACGACGGAGTACCTGCGCGCCCACAATCCGCGGGTGCCCTCGGTGGTCGCCGCGGCCACCCATGCGCGCGCTCTCGCCGAAGGTGACGCGGAGGCCCTGGCCCGGGCGGCTCGGCTGCACCGCAATCCGTGGGCGCGCGCCGCGGCGGCCGAGGACCACGCGGGCGTGCTGCTCGATCGCGGTGACCACGAGCGTGCGATCGGCGAGCTGAACCGGGCGATGGGCGCGTACGGCGGCCTCGGCGGCGAGCGGGACGCCGCGCGGGTGCGGGCCGGGCTGCGCCGGCTCGGGGTCCGGCGCCGCCACTGGACCCAGGCGAAGCGCCCGGTGTCCGGCTGGGAGAGCCTCACCGACACGGAACGGAAGGTGGCGGAACTGGTGGCCGGCGGCCTCACCAACCGGCAGGCCGCGCGCCACCTGTTCGTCTCCCCGCACACGGTGGGCTTCCATCTCCGGCAGATCTACCGCAAGTTGGGGATCCGCTCCCGTACGGCCCTGGTCCAGTTCAAGGAGTAGCGCGCCCGGTCAGGGCTCCCTGAGCGGTTCCCACCACGCGCGGTGCGTGGCGTACCAGTCGACGGTCTCGGCCAGGCCCCGCTCGAACTCGATCCGGGGTGCGTAGCCGAGGGCCCGCAGCTTGCCGTCGGCCAGGGAGTAGCGGCGGTCATGGCCCTTGCGGTCCGGCACCCGCGCGACGCGCGGCCAGTCGGCGTCGAGCGCGTCGAGCAGCCGGGCGGTCAGTTCGAGGTTGGTCAGCTCGGCGGTCCCGGCGATGTGGTAGACCTCGCCGGGCTCGCCGCGCTCGGCGACCAGCCGTACGGCCCGGCAGTGGTCGTCGACGTGGAGCCAGTCACGGACGTTGCCGCCGTCGCCGTACAGCGGGACGTCCAGGCCGTCGAGCAGGCGGGTGACGAACAGCGGGACGACCTTCTCGGGGTACTGGTAGGGGCCGTAGTTGTTGCCGCAGCGGGTGATGCTGACCGGCAGTCCGTGGGTGCGTGCGTAGGCGAGCGCTATCAGGTCACCGCCCGCTTTGGCGGCGGCGTACGGGGAGTTGGGGCCGAGCGGGGCCGTCTCGTCCCAGGAGCCGGTCTCGATGCTGCCGTACACCTCGTCGGTGGAGACCTGGACGATCCTCGGGGTGCCCGCGTCGAGGCAGGCCCGCATGAGGGTCTGGACGCCCAGGACGTTGCTGCGGACGAAGGCGTCGGCGTCGGCGATGGAGCGGTCGACGTGCGACTCGGCGGCGAAGTTGACGACGAGGTCGTGGCCGGGCACCACCTCGGAGAGCAGTTCGGGGTCGCAGATGTCGCCGTGGACGAAGGTGCAACGGCCGCGGACCGGCGCCAGGTTCGCCGGGTTCCCGGCGTACGTCAGCTTGTCGAGCACGGTCAGCTCGGCCTCGTCGGCGTGGCTGCGCACGAAGTGCGAGCCGATGAAGCCGGCGCCGCCGGTCACGAGGATCCTCATGACGCGACCCGCACCGTGCTGTGGTCACCGAGGACGAGGCGGTGGGCCCTGAGGATCCGGGGTGTCGAGGTGACCTCGACCTCGCGTCCGATCAGCGAGCGTTCGACGCGCCGCACCCCGACGATGGACGCCCCGCGCAGCACGATGGAGTACTCGACCTCGCTGTCGACCACCGCGCAGTCCCGGTCGATGGAGGTGAACGGCCCGACGTAGGAGTCACGTATCCGCGCTCCGGCCCCGACGACCGCCGGGCCGACGATCCGTGACCCGGTGACGGTCGCGCCCCGCTCGATCACCACCCGGCCGATCAGTTCGCTGGAGTGGACCTCACCGGCGCAGTCGGCCGTGACGCCGTCGAGGACGAGGCGGTTGACCTCCAGCATGTCGTCGACGTTGCCGGTGTCCTTCCAGTATCCGGAGACGACGGTGGAGTCCACCCGGCAGCCCGAGTCGATCAGCTCCTGGAGGGCGTCGGTGATCTCCAGCTCGCCCCGCCACGACGGCTTGAGCACGGACACCGCGTCGTGCACGCGGGGTGTGAACAGGTAGACGCCGACCAGCGCGAGGTCGCTCCTCGGCTGCTCCGGCTTCTCCTCCAGCCGGACGGCCCGGCCGTGCCCGTCCAGTTCGACCACGCCGAAGGCGCGTGGGTCCGACACCCGGGTCAGCATGATCTGGGCGTCCGGGCGGCTCGCCCGGAAGCGGTCCACGATCGCGCTGATGCCGCCGACGATGAAGTTGTCGCCGAGGTACATCACGAAGTCGTCGTCGCCGAGATAGTCCCGGGCGGTGCGCACCGCGTGGGCCAGGCCCAGCGGTGCCTCCTGCGGCAGGTAGGTGACGTCGAGGCCGAAGCGCGAGCCGTCGCCGACCGCGGACTCGATCTCGGCGGCCGTGTCGCCGACGACGATGCCGACGTCCCGGATCCCCGTCGCGGCGATCGATTCGAGACCGTAGAAGAGGACCGGTTTGTTCGCGACCGGTACGAGCTGTTTGGCCGAGGTGTGTGTGATCGGCCGGAGCCGGCGGCCGGACCCGCCGGCGAGCACGAGCGCTTTCATCGACATCCCGTCACCTGTGGGCATCCCGTCGTCTTCGGAGCAGCTTCCTCACAACAGCGTCGCGGGCAGGACGCTCAGCCGGCGGATCATCCACTCCGACTCCCACTCGACGGCCGTGGTGGTGCTCAGCCGCGCCCGCGGGAAGCGCCGCAGGAAGCCGCCCACCGCGATCTTCGCCTCCAGGCGGACCAGCGGAGCGCCGATGCAGTAGTGCATGCCGAGGCCGAAGCTGAGGTGCCCCTTGCCCTGCCGGTCCCGCTCGAAGCAGTCGGCCCCCTCGTCCGGTTCGCGGTTGGCCGCCGCGATGCTGACCTGCACGGGCGCGCCCTTGGGGATCAGATAGCCGCCGAGGTCGATGTCGGTGAGGGGGAAGCGCCAGGTGGGGTGCGGGAACGGCGGGTGCACCCGGAGGGTCTCCTCGACCCACGCCCTGATCTCGTCCTCGGTACGGGGCCGCTCCTCGGGAGGCCGGCGCAGCGCCTCGTACAGCGAGGCCGAGATGAGGCTCCCGGTCGTCTCGTAGCCGGTGATGATCATTCCCAGCGTCCAGACGATGACCTCGCCCTCGGTGACCGCCGCGTCCGTGCCGCCGGAGGAGGCCAGCAGGCCGGTGATGACGCCCTCGTCCAGCGGCTCCGGGTCGCGCACCCAGCCCTCGACCGCCCCGTACAGCGCCCCGACCGCCTCTTTGCGTGCCGGGTAGTCCGAGGAGTAGAGCATGATGTCGGTGATGCCGCGCAGCTGACGCTGGGCCTGTGGCGGCAGGCCGAGCATCTCGGAGATGAAGGCCAGCGGGATCCGGTGCGTGTAGTCCGTGACGACGTTGATCTCGGCGTCGGTCCCGGGGGCGGACCGCTCCAGTTCGTCGAGGAAGCCGTCGACCTTGACGGCGACCCGCTCGCCCCACCTCTCGGTGTTGCGCGGGCTCAGCACCGGTGCGTGCATCCGCCGGATCCGGGCGTGGTTCTCGCCGTCGCTCATGATCATGGCGCGGGCGTAGTCCGGGTCCGGCTGGGATCCCACCATCAGGCCGGGCCGGCGCATGAAGTCGGGGACCAGGGTGACGTCCTTGCCCATCTGGGGGTGGGTCAGCGCGACCTTCACCAGTTCCGGGTCGCACACCACCCAGGCGTGCCTGCCGAGGTAGGGGATGCGGACGACCGGTGCCACCTTCGCGGCGGCCAGCAGCTCCGGCATGCAGTCGAAGGGGCCCGGGTCCACGGGCATGTTGGTCTCGGGGGCCTCTTTCAGGCCCGCTTTCGTCGTGGTGTTCAACGTGTGACTCCTCCGGTGGGAACCTGGCCCGCGGAACCGGCCAGGGACTCGACAAGGTCGGCGGCCCCGCGCGGGGCGTCGCAGCCGCGGTACTCCTCGGCCAGTTCACGGGCCCGGCGCCGGTAGCGGTCGTCGTTCAGTACGGTGGTCACGGCCTCGCGCAGGCCGGCTTCGGAAACGGCCCGCCGGCCGAGCACCACCCCGGCCCCGGCCCACTTGACCCGCGCCGCGACGTCGGGCTTCTCCTCCGAGCCCGGCACGACGACGAGCGGGACGCCGTCGGCGAGGGCCGCGTTGATGCCGTTGTAGCCGCCGTTGCTGACCATCACGTCCACGTGCGGGAGCAGGTGGTGGTAGGGCACGAAGCGTTCCAGGCGGACGTTGTCCGGCAGCGGACCGAGCCGGCCGCGGTCCACGGTGCTGCCGGTGGTGACCACGACCAGGAGGTCCTGGCCGGCCAGTGCGCGCAGGGTGGGCACGAGCAGCCGGTCGACGTCGTTGGCCGTGGTGCCCTGGGTGACCAGCACCACCGGCCGCTTGTCGTGCAGTTCCGCCCACCAGCCGGGCGGGTCGAAGTGCTCCGGGGGCAGTCCGAGCAGGCCGCCCACGAAATGGGTGCCGGGGTGCAGGTCGCTGCGGGGGAACTCGAAGGACCGTACGGTGCCGAGGAGATAGAGGGCCGGCGGGCGGGCGATGTTCTCCATGGCACCGGTGCGCAGCCGGGGCAGCTTCACCCGGTCCCGGGTCCGGTCGGCCTCCTTGCGCATGTCCCGCATCACCACGTGGTCGCCGACGAACCTGAGCAGTGCGTTGCGCGCCCGGCCGACCGGTGACGCGCTCGGCAGCAGTCCGCGGCCGAGCGGGGCGGTGTCCCGACTGCCCAGGATGTAGACGGAGTTGCTCAGCCAGGCCAGCGGGATCCCGGTGTGCTCACTGGCGAAGCAGGCGCCGTAGCACATGTCGTCGGAGAGCAGGCAGTCGGCCGGGAACCGTTCGAGGACCGCCAGCAGGTCGTCCATCTGGGCCGGCGCGGTCCGGTAGAAGATGTCCCGGACGCCGGTCTTGAAGCTGGCCGTGCCGGTCAGTCCGGCGTGCCCGGGGTAGGCCTCCTCCCGGCTCTTTCCGCTGAAGTCCAGCTCCGCTCTCATGGGTTCGAAGCGGGCCCCGGCCTGCTCGACCTGTCCTTGGAAGGTCCGCCCGGTGTACCAGCGCACCTCGTGGCCGCGCCGGGCCAGTTCGCGGGCGACCTCAAGAATGCCGACGACGTGTCCTGGTGCCGGGGTGGTAGCGATCAACACGCGCATCGACGTCGCCTCCGTGGGGGGTGTGTCACCGTGCCCGCCGGACGGCCGGGCCTCCCGTGGGTCCGGCCGTCCGGCGACGCCCGCCAGTTTTCCCCCGCCTCGCGCGCTCTACTGCGGTGCGGGGCAAACCCCGCGCGATCGCGCGGGGTGACGGGTGCCCCGCCGCCCCGAGTGGGTGGGCGCGGCCCTGTCAAACCATCCGGGTGCGGGGCCCGTTGGGGGATATGGGAGCGCTACCACCCCGCAAACAATGGCCGTTGAGAAATTCCCGGCATGGCCGTTCCGGAACAGGGAAAGGCACCGGATTCATCCAGGACATGCTTCCGGGCCAGGACATCGCGCACTGGAGAGGAAACCTGTGACGAGACCCTTGCAGGAGGTTGCCGGACCGGACGGTGCCATCGGCGGGCCGAAGAACATCACTGTCATCGGCGCCGGCATCTCCGGTCTGGTGGCGGCCTATGAATTGGAGCGACTCGGACATCGCGTCCAGATCATCGAGGGCAGTGAGGAGATCGGCGGCCGTATTCACACCCATCGCTTTTCCGGCGACGCCCAGGTCCCGGGCGGCGGCCGGATTTCCGCCGGCGGTCCGGGCGGGCCGTTCGCCGAGCTGGGTGCGATGCGGATCCCGGCCGGGCACCGGCTGACCATGCACTACATCGCCGAACTGGGTTTGCAGAAGCAGGTTTCCGAGTTCCAGACACTGTTCTCCGACGAGGCCGCATATCTGCCTGTCTCTGCCGGATATCTTCGGGTGCGGGACGCGCGTGAGTCGCTGGTCGACGAGTTCGCCGCCGGGCTGCCGAGCCGTGATTACCGGGAGAACACCCTGCTGTTCGGCGCCTGGCTGGACGCGAGTCTGCGGGCCGTGGCCCCGCGCGCGTTCTACCGTGCGCTGGGCACCGAAATGGGTGTGGAACTGCTGAACCGCGTCGACCACATCGACCTCACGCCCTATCGGTGCGGCAGCACGAGGAACCGCGTCGACCTGCACGCCTTCTTCGCCGACCATCCCGAGGTGCGTACGTTCTGCCCGCCGCACCTGGAGCGTTTTCTCGACGACGTGCTGGACGAGACGAGCTCCACCATCGTGCGGCTGCGGAGTGGCATGGACGTACTCCCCCGCCGGCTCGCCGCGCGCGTCCGGGGCCGGATCTCGACCGGCCTGGAGGTCACCGGCATCGACGTCCGCGACGACGCGGTGATTCTGCGCATCCGCCAGGGCACCGGCACCCTCACCAGGATCTGCGACTACGTGGTGTGCACCATTCCGTTCACGGTGCTGCGGGGGATGCAACTGAGCGGCTTCGACCGGGAGAAGCTCGACATCATCCGGCAGACCAAGTACTGGGCGGGGACGAAGATAGCCTTCCACTGCCGGGAGGCCTTCTGGGAGAAGGACGGGATCAGCGGGGGAGCCTCCTTCACCGGCGGGCATGTGCGGCAGACCTACTACCCACCCGTCGACGGCGATCCGGCGCTCGGCGCGGTGCTGCTCGCGAGCTACACCATCGGCCCGGACGCCGCGGCGCTCGCCCGGCTGGGCGAGGCGGAGCGCAACGCGGTCGTCGCCCGCGAACTGGGCGTGATGCACCCCGAGTTGCGCGAACCGGGCATGGTGCTGGGCGTGGCCGCCCGGGCCTGGGGCACACACCACTGGTCCAGGGGAGCGGCGACGGTCCGCTGGGGCCAGGCGGCCGCCGTCCGCGAGGCGGAGCGCCGTGAGGCCGCCCGGCCGCAGAAGGGGCTCTTCTTCGCCGGCGAGCACTGCTCGTCCAAGCCCGCCTGGATCGAGGGCGCCATCGAGTCGGCGATCGACGCCGCCCACGAGATCGAGTGGTACGAGCCGCGGGCCAGCCGTGTGTTCGCCGCCTCTCGGCCGAGCCGCTCGGAGGAGTCGGCGTGAACGTCCCAAGCCGCCTTGCTCACAGGCCCGTTCACGATGCGGAAGGGAGGGTGCGCGCATGAGCGTCTTCGACCTGCCACGGCTGCACTTCCGCGGAGTGGCGACGACCCGCCTGCCCACCGGCGCCGGGAGCGGTCTCGTCGATCTGGCGACGAACACCGCTCTCACCGGCGACGGGCGGCCCTTCCCGGCGCACCATCCGCCCGCCGAGTACCACGCCCATCTGGACCGGCTGGGGCCGCGGTTCGACGCCACGGGCCGCCCGAACCCGGCCGGGCCGTTCAGCGCGGCGAAGGGCGTGGACTTCGCGGGCAACGGGCACTTCTCGATCGACGCCCGCGTCGCCGCTGTCGAGACCGTCGCGGGCGACCTCGACACCACCGACCCGGTGGTCGGGCGCACGGTCGACATGTGGGGCCACTACAACGAGTACCTCGCCACCACGGTCAACCGAGCCCGTGTCTTCGACGTCGATCCGGCGTCCGACCGGACGACGACGCTCATGGTCGGCCGGTTCTGCTTCGGGCGCGACGGCCGCTCCCACGACGTCGGCTCCATGGTCACCGGCGCCGTCCGCGGTTTCCAACCCCCGAGATGGCACAACGCCGGGCATGTCAGCGGCGTCGGCGAGCACGTCCTGGCCGGCCGGCTGCGCCGGTCCGTGGTCCACCAGTTCGTGGTGCCCGAGGACGAGGAGCTGATCTGGCTCGACGAGGCGACCGTGTCCCCGGCCGTACGGCGGCTGCGCGCGGTCGTGACCGCCGAGGAGGCCGGCGGGCTGGTGGTGCAGTTCGCGCTCAGCCATCTGTCCCCGCCCGAGGCTCCCGACCAGCCGAGCCGGTGGCTGCTGCGGGGGACGGTGGCGCCCTGGCGCCCGTACGAGCCGCGCACCTATCCGGCCGGCCGCCTGCTCGTCCCGGCCCGCCGCGCACCCGGCCGGGCCCCGAGTCCCCTGCACAACCTGACGGTCGAGCTGACGGACCGGCAGGTCACCCTCAACATGATCACCGCGCTGCCCGCCCGCGCCGCGGCGCCCTCCGCCGCACCCGCGCCGCTCGACGTCGGCGACCTGGAGCTGCGCACGGCGGACAGCGACCGGCTGGTGGCGCGGGTGCCCCGGCGGGCCTACCTCGGTGCGCGGTACGCGCTGGCCGGCGGCCTGGTGACGGTGCCCGGCGAGATACCGGCACACGCCGCGGCCGACGAGGCGCTGTGCCTGGTCGGCACCGGCGCCGGCGCTCCGGTGGTGCACCTGCGCGAGAAGGAGGTCAACATCCAGGTCGACGACGCCTGCCTCTTCCTGGAGCACCCCCGGAATCCGGACGACGCGGAGCACGACGTCGAGGTGCTCGTGCGGTCCTTCGTGCGCGGCCGGCCGCACGCGGTCGGCGGGATCGGGGTACGGCAGTTCTTCAACCCCCGGGCCCTGCCCCGCCATCCGGTCGCCCGCTCCCCCGAGGCACGCTGCCGCGACCTCGACATCGTCCGGCTGCGCGCGGGCCGGCGGGACGAGTCCGGCCCCTGGTCGAGCATGTGCGTCCTGGACACCGACCACACGGGCCACGGCTGGTTCACCCTGCGGGGCGCGGCGGCCGGCACCGCCCGGGTCCTGCTGTCGGCCGGCGCCGAGGACCTGCCGTGCGACCCGGACCTGCCCGGATCGGCGGCCCTCGGTCACGACGCGGACGACGCGCTCGGCTACTGGTCCGGCGCAGGCCATATGTCCGTACGCGTGCTCCCCGACGACTGGCGGCTGGCCGGCACCAGCGAGGACGAGGCGACCTTCGAGCTGGTGTACCAGGAGGTCTTCGCGTTCTACGAACACCTCTACTCGTTCATGAAGGCGGAGGTCTTCAGCCTCGCGGACCGGTGCCGGGTGGAGACGTACGCGAAGCTGATCTGGCAGATGTGCGACCCGCGCAACAAGGCGAAGACCTACTACATGCCGCCGACCCGGGACCTGTCCGAGCCCAAGGCACGGCTTCTGCTGACGTACCTGCGGGCCCGGCAGGTGCCGGACGCGGTCCCTCTCACCGTGCCCGTGGTCCGCCGCGCCAGGGCGGGCGTCACCACCCGGGGCCGGCTCCTCCACCTGCTCCGCGAGGCCGCCACGCTCGAACTGGCCGTCATGCTCCAGTACTTGTACGCCGCCTACTCGGTACCCACGCACGGCACCGGTCTGGAGTACGTGCGGCGGGGCCGGTGGACGGACGAGCAGCTCCGGCTCGCCTGCGGCGACGGCGGCCGGACCACCGACGAGGGCGTCCGGGGCATGCTCGTGACCGTCGCCCGCGAGGAGATGATCCACTTCCTCCTCGTCAACAACATCATCACCGCGCTGGGCGAGCCGTTCCACGTGCCCCGGATCGACTTCGCCACCCTCAACCACGAACTCCCGGTCCCGCTCGACCTCTGTCTCGAACGCCTGACCCCGGGCAGCGTCGAGCGGTTCGCGCTGATCGAGCGCCCCGACGGCCTCGTCGGCGAGGTGCGGCGCGGCGACACGGCGCCGGCTCCCGCGCCGTACGACGCCGACCGCCCCACCCCCTACGCCTCGCTGAGCGAGCTGTACGCCGACATCCGGGAGGGCCTGGAACGCGTTCCGGATCTCTTCCTCGTGGCGAAGGGCAGGGGAGGCGGGGAGCACCACCTGTTCCTGCGCGAATCCGTCAACCGGCACCACCCGGACTACCAGTTGGAGGTCGACGACCTCTCCAGCGCGTTGTTCGCGATCGACATCATCACCGAGCAGGGCGAGGGAGGTGTCCTCGGCCTCGGGACCGACGCGGGCGAGGAGTCGCACCACGCCTCGTTCCTGCGGATCGCCGATCTGCTGTCCGCAGCTCCGGGCACGGCCCACCCGGGCGGCGGACGCTGGGACCCGGCCCATCCCGTCGTGCGGAACCCGACGCTCGCGGAGGGAAACCCGGCCATGGAGACCGTCACGGACCCCGACGCCCGGTCGGTCATGCGGCTGTTCAACCGCTCGTACTTCATGGCCTTGCAGCTCATGGCCCAGCACTTCGGCGAGCGCCCGGACGGGAGCCTGCGGCGGTCCGACCTGATGAACGCGGCGATCGACGTGATGGCCGGCATGATGCGCCCCTTGGCGGAGCTGCTGGTGACGCTGCCGTCGGGGCGCCGGGGCAGGACCGCCGGTCCGTCGTTCGAACTGGACGGGCAGCCGACCCCGGTGTCCCGCCCGGACGTGGCACGGCGCGGCATCGCGCTGCGCCTGGACCACCTCACCGTGGCATGCGGCAAGTGCCCCCAAGTTCCCTCACAAATAGGCGAGTTGAGCACGTTCTGGGCTGATCGCTTCCGGCCACGCCCCTAGCCGCCACACGCGACCGCACCGCCGACCGAAGGAGACCGCATGCCCTCCCCCACGCTGCCGCGGTTCGACCTCCAGGGCTGGGACAGCAAGGACATAGCCCACCCGTACCCGGTGTACCGGCGCTACCGGGAGAGCGCGCCCGTCCATCGGCGCCCCTCGGGCACGGACCGGCCGGACACCTTCTACGTCTTCTCCTACGACGACTGCGTCCGGGTGCTGACGAGCCGGCTCTTCGGCCGGAGCGCGCGGGTGGCGTCCGGCGACGCGTCCGCGGCGTCCGTCCCGATTCCCGCCGAGTACCGGGTGCTGCGGACGCTCGTCGAGAACTGGCTGGTGTTCCTCGACCCGCCGCGCCACACCCGGTTGCGCTCCCTGCTCACCGCGGAGTTCTCGCCCTCGGTCGTCGCCGGTCTGCGGCCCCGCGTCACACGGATCGCGCAGGATCTGCTGGAACGGCTGGGGTCGCGGCAGCCGACCGATCTGGTCGAGGCCTTCGCGGCGCCGTTCCCCATCCTCGTCATCTCCGAACTGCTCGGCATCCCGCCGGAGCACCAGAGCTGGCTGCGGGCCAACGCCGTGGCGCTCCAGGAGGCGAGCAGCAGCAGAGCGGGAGGCGGGGCGGACGGTTATGTCCGGGCCCAGGCGGCCGCCCGGGAGTTCGCCCGCTACTTCCGGCGGGAGGTGGAGCGGCGGAGCGGGGAGGACCGCGGGGATCTGCTCACGCTCCTCGTGCGGGCCCGGGAGTCCGGCGCCCCGCTGAGCGTGGGCGGGATCGTGGGTACGTGTGTCCACCTGCTCACCGCCGGACACGAGACCACCACCAACTTCCTCGCGAAGGCGGTGCTGTCGCTCCGGGCGCATCCGCGGGTGCTCGACGAGCTGCGCGCCCGGCCCGAGTTGACGCCGGGGGCGGTCGAGGAGCTGATGCGCTACGACTCGCCGGTGCAGGCCGTGACCCGGTGGGCGTACGAGGACACCCGGCTCGGGGAGCACGAGGTGCCGCGCGGCAGCCGGGTGGTGGCCCTGCTGGGCTCGGCGAACCGGGACCCGGCGCGCTTCGCGCACCCCGACGTGCTGGACGTGCACCGGAGCGCCGACCGGCATGTGGGCTTCGGGCTCGGCATCCACTACTGCCTCGGCGCGACGCTGGCCCGCGCCGAGGCCGAGATCGGCCTGCGGACGCTGCTGGACGGCGTGCCCGGGCTGAGCCGCGGCGGTCAGCAGGTCGACTACGCCGACGACATGGTCTTCCACGGCCCGAGGCGGCTGGTCCTGAGCCTGGCGTGACCCGCGGCGCCGAACCGACACCCGACGAAAGGAAGGCAACCGTGCCCGAGCAGACCGACACCACCCCCGAGTCCGTGGGCGAGACGTACGACGCGTTCGCCGACGCGGGCACCACGAACGCCCTGGGCGGCAACATCCATGTGGGCTACTGGAAGGACGGCCAGGACATCTCCGTCGTCGAGGCCACCCACCAGCTCACCGACCTCGTGGCAGGCCGTCTCGCCCTGCGGCCGGGGCAGCGGCTTCTCGACGTGGGCTGCGGCAACGGCGTCCCGGCCCTGCGCATCGCGTCGGCGCACGAGGTGCGGGTGACCGGTGTCACCGTCAGCAGCCAACAGGTCGTCCAGGCGACGGAGTCGGCGGCGGGTTCCGAGGCCTGCGGCCGGGTCTCCTTCCAGCTCGCGGACGCCATGAAGCTCCCGTTCGAGGACGCCTTCTTCGACGGCGCCTTCGCGATCGAGTCGCTGCTGCACATGCCCGACCAGACGGCCGCCCTGACGGAGCTCCACCGGGTCGTCCGCCCCGGCGGCCGGCTCGTGGTCGCCGACCTGTGCCGGCGGCTGCCGTTCACCGGCGACGACCAGGCCGTACTGGACGGCATGCTGGACGTGTACGAGATCGCCAGGATCAGCACGCCCGACGAGCAGCGGGCACAACTGGCCGAATCCGGATGGCAGTTGCTGGAGCTGACGGACATCGGCGAACAGGTCCGGGCGAGTTACGGACACGGTGCGGCCGCTTTCCGGGACATCGCCGCGATGCTCGCCGAGCCCGCCGCCGCACGGATCGGCGCCGCGGCGGACCTGCTGGAGGCGTTCGGGAAGCACCCGCACGCCGGTTACCTCCTGATCACCGCGCAGCGGCGCTGACCCGCTGCCCACCCCTTTACCCACCTCTGTTGCCCGCCTCCGTCGTCCGCAGACAGGGAGTTCTTCGATGTCGTCGTGTCTCGGCCCCCCTGCCGCCTCTCCGGCCGCCGTACGTCCCCGCGAGGACCCGGGGCTGATCGACCGTATCGCCGTGTCGGCGGCGACCCACCGCGGGGCGCAGCTGCGGACCGAGGAGGTGCACGCCTGGCTCGCCGAGCGCCGGGCGGCGGGCGAGTTCCGGGTGGAGCGGATCCCGTTCGGCGAGCTGGGCGAGTGGCGGTTCGAGCGGGGCACGGGCAATCTCGTGCATCGCAGCGGACGCTTCTTCACGGTCGAGGGCCTGCACGTGGTGGAGCACGACGGGCCGCACGGCGACGGGCCCCACCGGGAGTGGCAGCAGCCGGTCATCAGACAGCCCGAGGTGGGCATCCTGGGCATCCTGGCCAAGGAGTTCGACGGGGTGCTGCACTTCCTGATGCAGGCCAAGATGGAGCCGGGCAACCGCAATCTGCTCCAGCTGTCCCCCACCGTGCAGGCCACCCGCAGCAACTACACCCGGGCGCACCGGGGTACGGACGTCCGGCTCCTCGACCACTTCGTGCGGCCCGATCCCGACCGGGTCGTCGTCGACGTCCTCCAGTCGGAGCAGGGCTCGTGGTTCTTCCACAAGTGCAACCGCAACATGGTCGTGGAGACCACCGGCGAGGTCGCCGCGTCGGCCGACTTCCGCTGGCTCACCCTCGGTCAGATCGCCGCTCTGCTGCACGAGGACGACCTGATCAACATGAACGCGCGGAGCGTGCTGTCCTGTGTCCCGTACCCGGACACGGCGCCCGGTGCGCTGCACTCCGACGGGCGGTTGCTGTCCTGGTTCACCGGGGAGCGCTCCCGGCACGACGTGCGCGCGCAGCGCATTCCGCTCGCCGCCGTGCGCGGCTGGAAGCACGGGGTGGAGGCGATCGAGCACGAACACGGCCGCTACTTCAGGGTGGTCGCCGTCTCCGTGCGGGGCAGCAACCGCGAGAACGTCAACTGGACCCAGCCGTTGCTCGAACCCGTGGGTCCGGGGGTCGCGGCGTTCCTCGTCCGTGAGTTCGGCGGGGTGGCGCACGTGCTGGTCAACGCCCGTGCGGAGGGCGGGTTCCTGGACACGGTCGAGCTGGCCCCGACCGTGCAGTGCACGCCGGGCAACTACGCCCATCTGCCGGTGGCGGACCGGCCGCCGTTCCTCGACACGGTCCTGGGCGCCGACCCGTCGCGCATCCGCTACCAGGCGATCCAGTCGGAGGAGGGCGGGCGTTTCCTGCATGCCCGCAGCCGCTATCTCGCCGTGGACGCGGGCGCGGCCGAGGCCCCGCTCGACCCTCCCCCCGGCTTCTTCTGGGCCACCCCCGCCCAGCTCCGGGCGCTGACCCGGCACGGGCACTACCTCAACGTGCAGGCCCGCACCCTGCTGGCCTGCCTCAACGCGGTCGCGGCGCGGCCGCCGGGAAGGGACGTGACATGACGGGCACCGCACCGGCCCCCGCCCCGCTGATCAGCGTGCTCGGTGCCTCGGGCTTCGTGGGTTCGGCCGTCCTGCGCGCGCTGGCGTCGCGCCCGGTCCGGCTGCGGGCCGTGGCGCGCAGGCCGAGTCCCGTCGTCCCCGGCCCGGCCGAGACCACCGTCGTCACCGCCGACGTCACCGACCGCGCGGAGCTCGCCCGGGCGGTCGCGGGTGCGGACGTGGTGGTGCATCTGCTGCTGGGGGACGGCGGCTGGCGGGCGGCGGAGTCGGATCCGGCGGCCGAACGCGTCAACGTGGGCGTGATGCGGGACCTCGTCGACGTGCTCGGCGCACGGGGCCCGGGGCACGCCGGCGGGCCGCCCGCGCTGGTGCTGTACGGCGGTGCCGCATCGCAGGTCGGCGTGCCGCCGCGGGAGCCGCTCGACGGCAGCGAGCCCGACCGTCCGCAGACCGCCTACGACCGGCAGAAGCTGGCGGCGGAACAGATCCTGCTGAAGGCGACGGCCGAGGGCCGGGTGCGCGGTGTCGGGCTGCGGCTGCCCACGGTGTTCGGGGAGGGCGCAGCGGGCGGTGCCGGGGACCGCGGCGTGGTGTCGGCCATGGTGCGGCAGGCGCTCGCCGGCCGGCCGCTGACCATGTGGCACGACGGCACGGTCCGGCGCGATCTGGTCCATGTCGAGGATGTCGCCGACGCGTTCACGGCCGCGCTCGACCGCCCGGAGGCGCTGGTGGGCGGCCGCCATCTGATCGGCGCGGGCCGGGGCGACGCGCTCGGCGACGCCTTCCGGCTCATCGCGCGGACCGTGGCCGAGCGCACCGGGCGTCGCGCGGTCGCGGTGGAGTGCGTGGAGCCGCCCGCGCACGCGCCCGTGACGGACTTCCGCAGCGTGACGATCGACTCCGCCCCGTTCCGCGCGGCCACCGGCTGGCACCCGCGCATCTCCCTGCCCGAAGGGGTGCGGCGCACGGTCGACGCCCTGGCCCGGCAGCAGGACGAGCAGCACTGACATCCGTTTCCGGAAAGGCTGGCAGGACATGACCACACGTGTTTGGGACTACCTGACGGAGTACGAGAGCGAGCATCCGGACATCCTCGACGCCGTACGGACCGTCTTCGCCTCCGGGCAGCTCGTGCTCGGCGCGAGCGTGCGCGGCTTCGAGGAGGAGTACGCCGCCTACCACGGGGTGGGTCACTGCGTCGGAGTCGACAACGGCACGAACGCGATCAAGCTCGGGCTCCAGGCCCTGGGCGTCGGACCGGGCGACGAGGTGATCACGGTCTCGAACACGGCGGCACCGACCGTCGTCGCCATCGACGCCACGGGCGCCACTCCCGTCTTCGTCGACGTCCGCGAGGACGACTTCCTCATGGACACCGCCCAGGTGGCGGACGCGATCACCGAACGCACCCGCTGCCTGCTGCCGGTGCACCTGTACGGCCAGTGCGCCGACCTGGCACCGCTGACGGAGCTGGCCGACCGGCACGGGCTGGCCGTGCTGGAGGACTGCGCCCAGGCCCACGGCGCCCGGCAGCGCGGCACCCTGGCGGGCACGACGGGCGCCGTGGCGGCCTTCTCCTTCTATCCGACCAAGGTCCTCGGCGCGTACGGCGACGGCGGCGCGGTGCTCACCTCGGACGAGGACGTGGCGGCCCGGCTGCGGCGGCTGCGCCACTACGGCATGGAGGACCGCTACTACACGCTGGAGACGCCCGCCCACAACAGCCGTCTGGACGAGGTCCAGGCGGAGATCCTGCGCCGCAAACTGAGGCGGCTCGACGCCTACATCGCGGGCCGCCGGGCCGTCGCCCGGCGCTACGCCGAGGGCCTCGCCGGCACCGGACTGCGGCTGCCGCGCACCACCCCGGGCAACGACCACGTGTACTACGTGTACGTCGTGCGCCACCCCCGGCGCGACGACATCGTCGAACGCCTCAAGGCGTACGACATCCACCTCAACATCAGCTATCCGTGGCCGGTGCACACCATGACCGGGTTCGCCCACCTCGGCTACGCCACCGGCTCGCTCCCGGTCACCGAGGCGCTGGCCGGCGAGATCTTCTCGCTGCCGATGTACCCGGCGCTCCCCCAGGACCTCCAGGACAAGGTCGTGCACGCGCTGCGCGAGGTGCTGAGCACGCTGTGACGCCCCGCCGAACTCCCGTACTCCGCCCAGCTGTTCACCGAGCCGTACACCGAGACGTACACCGAGCCACGAGAGAGCGCACATGAAAGCACGCGTACTCGCCGTCCAGGGAGCCATCGAGTTCACCCCGCGGGTCTTTCCCGACGACCGGGGCCTGTTCCTCTCGCCGTTCCAGCAGCAGGCGTTCACCGAGGCGCGCGGGGGTCCGCTGTTCCGCGTCGCGCAGTCCAACCACAGTGTGTCCCGGCGTGGTGTGGTGCGCGGGATCCACTACACCGTGACCCCGCCCGGCACCGCGAAGTACGTGTACTGCGCCCGCGGCCGGGCCCTGGACATCGTGGTCGACATCAGGGTGGGTTCGCCCACGTTCGGCCGCTGGGACGCGGTGCTGATGGACCAGCGGGACCACCGCGCCTCGTATCTGCCCGTGGGGGTGGGGCACGCGTTCGTGGCGCTGGAGGACGACACCGTCATGTCGTACCTGCTCTCCGAGAGCTACGTACCGGAGCACGAACTCGCCCTGTCCGTGCTGGACCCGGCCCTCGGGCTGCCCCTGACCGGGGTGGCCGAACCGGTCCTGTCCGACCGGGACCGGGCGGCGCCCACGCTCGCCGAGGCGCACGAGCGGGGCCTGCTGCCGGACCACGCCCGGTGCGCGCAGATCGAGGCCGCGTGGTCCCACCCGCGCACGGATCACATCCCCCAACCGTCCCGGGCACGCATGGGGTGAGCGAGGTCCGGCTCACCCGGTCGTGGTGGAGCCGGCCCGCGCCCCCCGCGTGAATGAGCGGGTTTTCCTCCGCCGTGCCGCCCGGCCGCCCGCGCGGCCCGATGCTGGCGGAGCGCCGATCTCGTGGATCCCGACCAGCCCCGATCAGAAAGGCCACAGCCATGACCGATTCCGCCCAGACCCTGCCGGTGCCGGGAGCCGTCGGCAAGCTGTACGACCAGCTGACGCTGAACGCGATGAAGGACGGCACCTTCAACACCAACGTGCACATCGGCTACTGGGACACCCCGGACTCCGACGCCACGATCGAGGAGGCGATGGACCGGCTCACCGACGTGTTCATCGAGCACCTGAAGGTGGACGCCACCTCCCATGTGCTCGACCTGGGCTGCGGGGTGGGCGGTCCCGGTCTGCGGGTGGTGGACCGCACGGGTGCGCGGGTGACCGGCATCAGCATCAGCGAGGAGCAGATCAAGACCGCCAACCGGCTGGCGGCCGAGGCCGGGGTGGCCGACCGGGCCGTGTTCCGGCACGGAGACGCGATGCGACTGCCCTTCCCGGACCGGTCGTTCGACGCCGTGATGGCGCTGGAGTCGCTCTGCCACATGCCCGACCGGCAGCGCGTTCTCACCGAGATCGGCCGTGTGCTGGTCCCCGGCGGCCGGCTCGTCCTGACCGACGTGTTCGACCGCGGCCCGCGCGGGCAGGCCAGGCACCCGGGCGTCGAGAAGTTCTGCCGCGACCTCATGGCGACCATGGCGGACCTCGACGACTACATCGGGCTGCTGCGCCGTTCCGGCCTGCGGCCGCGCGCCGTGCTCGACGTCACGGAGCAGACCACCCTGCGCACCGGCCACGAACTGCTGAAGACGGCGCGTCCCGACGAGCGTCCCGAGGCCATGGTCGAGAGCAACTTCGCCTTCTCCGAGGACGCGTTCCACCCCGCCGACCTGGCCGGCGTCGACACCTTCGGCTGCCTGCTGGCCAGCGCGGAACGACCCTGATCCGGCGTGTCGGGCGGCCGGCCCCGGGCCGCCCGACACGCCCGCCCCACCGGGAACGGACCCACGCACGAAAGGCAGGCAGGACATGACGCGTTCCGACGAGCGGACCGACGTGCTGATCGTGGGCGGCGGCCCCGTCGGAATGGCGCTCGCGCTGGACCTGGCGTACCGCGGGATCGACTGCCTGGTCATCGACGCCGGTGACGGACAGGTCCGGCACCCCAAGGTGAGCACGATCGGCCCGCGCTCGATGGAGCTGTTCCGCCGCTGGGGTGTCGCGGACGCCGTCCGCGGCGCCGGCTGGCCGGCCGACCACCCCCTGGACATCGCCTGGGTCACCCGGGTCGGCGGCCACGAGGTCTACCGTTACCGCCGGGGCACCGCCGGGAACCGGCCCGCCTTCACGCACACCCCCGAGCCGGACCAGATGTGCCCGGCCCACTGGCTGAACCCGGTGCTGACCAGGGCCGTGGGCGTCCATCCGGACGGTCCCCTGCGGCTGCGGACGACGGTCGACCGGGTCCGGCAGACCGAGGACCACGTCGCGGCCGACGTCACCGACCACGCCACCGGCACGACCGGCACGGTCCGGGCGCGCTATCTGGTCGCCTGCGACGGCGCCTCCTCCCCGATCCGCCAGGCCTGCGGCATCGACGCGCCGGCGCGCCACCGCACCCAGGTGTTCCGCAACATCCTCTTCCGCGCCCCCGAACTCAACAAGCGGCTCGGCGACCGGGCTGCGCTCGTCTACTTCCTCATGCTGTCGTCCACGCTGCGCTTCCCCATGCGCTCGCTCAACGGCAGTGACCTGTACAACCTGGTGGTGGCCGCGGGCGACACCGCCGACCGCTGCGACCCGGTGACGCTGATCCGCGACGCCCTCGCCTTCGACACCCCGGTGGAGCTGCTGAGCGACGGCGAGTGGCACCTCACCCACCGCGTCGCCGACCGGTACCGGGCCGGGCGCGTCTTCCTCGCCGGCGACGCCGCGCACACGCTGTCGCCCTCCGGCGGCTTCGGGCTCAACACCGGCATCGGCGACGCCGCCGACCTCGGCTGGAAACTCGCCGCCGCCCTGAACGGCTGGGCCGGACAGTCGCTCCTCGACACCTACGACGCCGAGCGCCGGCCGATCGCCGTGGCGAGCCTCAAGGAGGCCAACGTCAATCTGCAGCGCACCATGCGCAGGCAGGTGCCGCCCGAGATCCACCTGGACGGGCCGGAGGGCGAGCTGGCCCGCAGCCGTACGGCCAGGGTGCTGGAAGACAGCGGCGCGCAGCGGGAGTTCGACGCCCCGGAGATCCACTTCGGACTGCGCTACCGCTCGCCCGCCATCATCGAGGACCCCCGGGTGCCGGTACGCCACGGAAAGCCGGGCCCGGACTGGCGCCCCGGCAGCGAGCCCGGCTACCGCGCCGCGCACACCTGGTGGGACGCCACCACCTCCACGCTCGACCTGTTCGGGCGCGGCTTCGCCCTGCTGTGCTTCGCCGGGGCGGGCCGGCTCCCGGACGTGGAGCGTGCGTTCGCCGGCCGGGGCGTTCCGCTGACGATCCACGCCGGGGCGGGCGGAGCGGCCGCCACGCTCTACGAACGGTCCTTCGTGCTGGTCCGCCCGGACGGCCACGTGGCCTGGCGCGGCGACGAACTTCCCGACGACCCCGGGGCGTTCGTCGACACGGTGCGCGGCGACCGGGCCGAGGCCGTGCTCACCGGCAAGGGGGGTTAGGGGGTGTCGTCACACCTTCAGGCCGTAGAAGCCCATCGGCGAGTTCGGCCGGAAGCCGATGCGGGGGTAGACGGGCGCACCGGCCGCCGTAGCGTGCAAGGTGGCCCGGGTCAGCCCGGTCGCCCTGGCGCCCTCGTACAGGGCCTTGCGCGTCACCGCCTCGCCGTAGCCGCGCCGCTCCCATTCCGGGGCGGTGGCGACGAGTGCGACGAAGAGCCGGCCGTCGGCCTCCACGGTGCCGGCGCAGGTCACCGGGACGCCGTCGCGCAGACCGAGGTAGGCGTGCACCCGGCTCTTCCACAGCGTGGAGCCGAGGAGCCCGTCACGGCCGTGCTCCAGCGGGAAGCCGTAGGCGCGTGAGTTCAGGTCCGCGTACGCCCGGAGCTGTTCCTCCGTGGTGACGCGGGCGAAGGTCAGGTCGGGGTGGGACGGCTCGGGGACGGGCAGGAGGTCTCCGGCCATGCCCGTACCGGGGAAGCCGTAGGCGAGGCCCGCCTTCTCGGCCGCCGACCGCACTCCCGCGCGCGCCTCGTCGCCAAGGAGGTCGTCGAACAGCCACAGGAACCCGGGCTGCTTCTTGGCGCGCATGATGTCCGCCGCCTGGACCAGGCGTCGGCCGAGCAGCGCCGGGTCCGCGTCGACCTCGGTGAGCGTGACGCAGTTCCAGAACGCGAACCGGGAGTCGGCCCAGCGCACGGCGATGCCCGGAAGGTCCCGCACATCGGCGTGCGGGTCCCGGTCGAGCACCATCGCGCGCCAGACCAGCGCGAGTTGCTCCATGGATTCGATGGCTTCCGTACGATCCCTCATCAGGCCTCCTCGGTGACACCACGGTCACCAGGCCCAACGACGGGACCGACCCGTCGGTGCCGGGCACGGACACCATCGACGACCACGTGGTCGCTCTAGGCGTACACCCGCTGCACGAACTCCGCGCGCTGTCCCTCGCTCAGGTTCCGGGCGATGTCGGCCTCGCTGATCATGCCGACCACACGCTTGTTCTCGACCACCGGCAGACGCTTGATCTGGCGGCCTTCCATCTCCCGCAGGGCATCCTTGATGTCGGCGGCGGCGTCGATCCAGCGGGGTGTGCCCTCGCAGATCTCCGCGCACGTCACCTTCGCGGGGTCGTGACCCGCGGCCACGCACTTCACCACGATGTCACGGTCGGTGATGATGCCGCACATGCGGTCACCGTTCTCGGGGTCGCTGACCGGAAGCGCGCCCACTCCGTGGTCCCGCATCAGCTGTGCCGCGCGGTCCAGCGTCTCGTACCGGGGCACCCACTGGGCACCCGGGTGCATGATGTCCTTCGCAGTAGTCATCGCTGTTCCCTCCATCCCCAGCCAGCGTGCACCCGCGTACGTCGCGATGTCCTGTTGGGCTTTCAATCGGTAGCCGGACGTGCGCCGGGGTACCTGAGAGGTGCAGGAAGTCGCAGGAGACGGCCGAGAACCGTCGTAGTCCCCTGGGGAAGTCGATGACCAATGACCATGATGTCCGAGACGGTCGTGGTGCCCGCCGACGGCGCCGCGCTCCCTGGTGATCTGGTGGTGCCGGACGCCGCGCCGGCCGTGGTGCTGTTCGCGCACGGCAGCGGCAGTTCGCGGCACAGTCCGCGCAACCAGGCCGTGGCCGCCGCGCTGCGCGAGTCCGGGCTGGGCACCTTGCTGATCGATCTGCTCACCGCCGAGGAGGAACAGCGGGACGTCGTGACCGGCGAGCACCGCTTCGACATCGCGCTGCTGGGGCGTCGCCTGGTGGCCGCGATGGAGTGGCTCGGCGCCCGGCCCGGCACCCGTGACCTGCCCGTCGTCCTCTTCGGCGCCAGCACGGGCGCGGCCGCCGCCCTCCAGGCCGCGGCCGAGCGCCCCGCGGGCGTCCTGACCGTCGTCTCGCGGGGCGGGCGCCCCGATCTGGCGGGCGCCGCGCTGCCCGCCGTACGCGCGCCCGTCCTGCTCGTCGTCGGCGGCCAGGACCACGAGGTGCTGCGGCTCAACGAGGAGGCCGCGCGCCGCCTCCGGGTCCCGTACGCCGTGCGCGTCATCCCGGGCGCGACCCACCTGTTCGAGGAACCCGGCGCGCTGGAGCAGGTCGCCGACACGGTCCGGGAGTGGTGCGCGGAGCGCCTGCGCGCGGCGCCGCCGGAGTGAGGGTCACCGGGCGGCCGGCCGGGGTACGAGGCCGAGCGTGCCGTCGCGCCGCTCGTCGACCTGTACGCCGTGGCTGATCCGGGCGAGGGTCGCGCGCAGCCACGCGCGGTCCTCGGGTCCGGCGTGCTCCAGCCGCATCCGCCGCGCCCGCAGGGGGATCATCCGCGCCCCGGCGAGGGCCCCGGTGTCCGCGTCCACCGAGACGAGGTGCCCGAGTCGGAGGTCGTCGCGGTACCGCTCGTAGCCGGAGATGCCCTCGTAGTCGTCGATGAAGTCGCCGCAGCCGTAGAGGATCAGCCGGTCCCGGTACACCTCGACCGGGCGGGGGTGGTGCGAGGAGTGCCCGTGGACGAGGTCGACACCGCCGTCGATCAGGGCGTGCGCGAAGCGTTCCTGCTCAGGGGGGACGTGGTAGCCCCAGTTGGCGCCCCAGTGCACCGACACGACGACGATGTCGCCCGGTCGCCGCGCGGCCCGCACCCGCTGTACGAGGGTCCCGGCGGCCGCGGCCGACAGCTCGCGGACATGGGCGACGCCCGGCCGGTCGGTGGTCGCGGCCCAGTCGGACGGGATGCCGCTGGACTGCGCGCCGAGGGCGAAGACCAGTACGCGGCGGCCGGGCCCGGCGGGGACCGCGGCGGGCGCGCGGGCCTCCTCGGCGTCGCGCCCGGCGCCCGCGGCGCGCAGGCCCGCACCGGTCAGCGAGTCCAGCGTCTCCTCCAGCCCCGGCCGGCCGAAGTCCAGCACATGGTTGTTGGCCAGGACGCACACGTCGGGCCGGGCCACGGTCAGCGCGGGGAGGTTGTCCGGGTGCATCCGGTAGTGGATCGCCTTGCCGGGGGCGAACGCGTCGCTGCGGGTGACGGCCGTCTCCAGGTTCACGATCCGGACGTGCGGGGCGGCCCGCTCCAGCAGCGGCAGCGCCTCGCCCCACGGCCAGGCGGGATCGACCGGCGCGGGGATGGGTCCGCCGACGGCCTCGGCCAGCTCGACGTACGACCGGGCGTCCGTGACGTAGTCCTCGCGCAGCTCCGGGTCTCCGGGGTGCGGGAGGATCTGGTCGACGCCGCGCCCGAGCATCACGTCACCGCACAGGAACAGCGTCACCGTGCCGCCGCCCATACCTCCACCCTAGGACGGCGGCAGCCCCCGCAGTTGCTGCGGGACGTCTACCGACGGGGAACGGCCGGGCGACCGGGGTCACCGCGCCGGGTCACCCGCCCGGACCGCGGGGGTGGGCCGGGCCGGCGTCACCTGCTGCGGGAAGCCGATGCGCAGGACGGCGGCTGCCGCGGCCGCGGCCAGGACCACGGCCGCGGCCAGCATCAGTGCCTGGTGGTAGCCGTGCCGGAGCAGGGGTGCCACGGCCAGTGGACCGAGGATCTGGCCGACGGAGTATCCGGCGGTCAGCAGGGCGACGGAACGCGGGAAGCGCAGGTGGGACCCGATGGCGAGGGCCAGGGTGCTGATGCCGATGAAGGTCCCGCCGAACAGGGCGGCGCAGACCAGTGCGGCCGCCGCCGAGGTCGTCAGGGCGGGCAGGGCGATGCCGACCGCCTGGACGACGAGCGCGGCCAGCAACAGGCCGGGCCGGGACCGGCGGCGGCCGAGCCAGGCCCACAGCGCCGAGGACGGTACGGCCGCCAGCCCGACCAGGACCCAGGCTCCGCTGCCGACCCGGCCCGGCGTGCTCTGCTCGATCGCGGACACCAGGAAGGTGCCGGCCACGATGTAGCCGACGCCTTCCAGGGTGTACGAGACGAACAGCGCCGTGAACCAGCGGTGGGTGCGCATCCGTGCCGCACCGGCCGGGTCCCCGCCCGGGTGCGCGGCCGCCGGCGCGGGGGCCTCGGGGCGCAGGTTCCACGACGCCGCGCCCAGCAGCGCGGCGAGCGCGGCCGCCGCGTACCAGGCGGCCCGCCAGTCGGCGACGGAGCGCACCGCGAGGACGAGCAGGCCGGACAGCGCGATGCCGGCTCCGACACCGCCGAAGCCCCAGCCGGGCAGGTGGGCCGGGTACTCGCGCAGGTGGCCCAGGAGGGAGCTGACCGCGATGACGAAGATCAGCGCGCTCGCCACCCCGGCCGACAGCCGCAGCACCGTCCACATCGCGGTGCTGTGGGTGGCGGGCATGGCGGCCAGGCTGCCGGCCAAGGCGGTCAGGCAGACGCGCAGGACGGCGGGTGAGCGCACCAGCGCGGGACACAGGATGCCCGCGACCGCGCCCACGAGATAGCCGGCGTAGTTGGCGGTGGCCAGGTCGGCTCCCGCGCCCGCGGAGAGCCCCGCCCGGGCCTGCATCAGGGGAAGGATCGGCGTGTAGACGAACCGGCCGACCCCCATCCCCGCGGCGAGCGCCGTCGCGACCCGGGCGACATGACCCCAGGGCGAGGGGAGGGAGCCGCTTCCTCGGTGCGAGGCCGCGCGCAGGGGACGTACGGTCATGAAGGGGTCCTCGTCCGGCGATACGGGGCCGCGAGGGCCACACGGGAATCGGAAGGCGTGCGTGTCGTAGGTGTCGTACGCGTCACTCGCTGCCGACTCCGCGGCCGGGGTCGTTGGGATGCGGCTCCAGCGCGGTGACGGCGAGGGTCATCCACGGACGCAGCGGCAGGGTGCCGAGCACCTTCTCGTGCAGCTCGTCCTCGTCGGCCGCGCGCCAGATGCCGATGCTGCGCAGCTCGCCGACCGGGCGCCACAGCCGTGCCAGACGGCCGGCGGCGGCCAGTTCCCGGGCGCGGACCGCCTCGGCCGCGCGCCGGCGGTCGACCTCGTCCTGGCTCGTGCCCTCGGGGACGGTCGTGGTGATCTCGACCAGGAACTCTCGCATGGTCCGGCTCCTCCGTTCACTGGGGCGTCCGGCACGGACCGGTGCGCCACGGGTGCTGCGGCGCCCAGGTGCGCGGGTCTCCGGCACCGGACCGTCGTTCCCTCATCGTCCGTCCGCCGCCGGCCGGGCGCCACGACCGGGTTCCTCCCTTCTGATAGGCAGAGCCTCCTACCGGCCGTAGCATGAGCGTCGTGGAGCTGCGCCAACTGCGGTACTTCGTGGCGGTCGCCGAAGAGCTGAACTTCGGCCGGGCCGCCGCACGGCTCCTGATCGCCGGCCCTTCCCTCTCCCAGCAGATCAAGGTTCTCGAACGCGACCTCGGCGTACGCCTCTTCGACCGCGACCGCCGCTCGGTCTCCCTCACTCCGGCGGGCTCCGCGCTGCTCCCCCAGGTGCGCGACCTACTGGCCCGGGCCGCGGACCTGGAGCGCCACGCGGGTGCCCTGGCCGGCTCGGAACCGGTACGGCTCGGATACGTCAACTGGCTGCCGGCGGACCTGACCGCCCGCACGTCGGCGGTGGCCCAGGTCCATGTGGACGCCTGGGTCGCCCCTTCCCACACCCAGGCGGCCCGGGTCGCCGAGGGGGGCCTGGACGTGGCCGTGTGCTGGGTGCGCACCGAGGACCTGGAGAGGCGCGGTCTGCGGGCCGCGCTCATCGGCGCCGACCGGCTCTACGCCGTCGCCGCCGGTGCCGACACCGGTGATGTCGCGGCCGGGGACACCGCCGTCCTCATCGACGCCGACGTGACGTCCTGGTCGTCCTGGAACGTCTACGCCGAGCAGCTGGCCAGGGACACGGGCGCGCGTGCTGTGCGCATCGGCGACGGCGGCGTCACCGGCCCCGCCTTCTTCGACCACGTGCGCCGCAGTGACCGTCCGGTCGTCAACTGCCCCAAGGGCCAGATGAATCCGCTCCCGCCGGACCTGGTCCGGCGCCCCGTGGTGGGACCGGAGGTCCACTGGACCTGGTCGGTGGTGTGGCGCGCCGACGAGGCCCGGTCCGCGGTGCTCGCCGTGGTCGACGCCCTCCGCGACGGCGTGGGCGACCTCGGCATCCACGGCCCGGGCGCCTGGCTGCCCGAGGGCGATCCGTACCGGCGCGCGCGGGCATGACACCCGCGCGCACCGTCGTGCGTGCGGCTGAGCGGGCTCAGAGGTGACTGAGAGTCTGCTGTGGCAGGCTGACGCGCTCATCCCCCCCTCAGGAGCCCCTGGATGACTCTGATCAACGGTCTGCCCGCACATGTCCTGTTCGTGCACGTGGTCGTCGTGCTGATCCCCCTCACCGCGCTGGCCCTGGTCACGGCCGCGGTGTGGCCGCGCGCCGCCCGCCGGCTGGGGCTGGTGCTGCCGCTGGCGGCCTTCGTCGCCCTGGTGAGCGTGCCGCTGACGACGCATGCCGGTGAGTGGCTCGAACGGCACGTGGACTCCGACCCCCTCGTGCGCCGGCACACCGAGCTGGGCGACGGGCTGCTGCCATGGGCTCTGGGCCTGTTCGTGCTGGCGACGCTCGTGTGGTGGGCCGGGCGGCGCACCGCGGCGGAGTCCGGCCGGGGCGGGGGCGCCCTGCGCTGGTCGGCCCTGCCCGTGCGGATCGTGGTGGGCGTGCTCTCGCTGGCCGTGGCGGTGGGCGCGGTCGTCGACGTCTACCGGATCGGCGACTCCGGCGCGAAGGCCGCCTGGCACGACGCCTACACGAAGACGGCGACCAAGTCGGCGAACGGTTCCTGACGCACAGCGGTCACGCCCGGCCCTGACCGGCCCGGCGGCCTGCCGATGCGCCCGGCACGGAGACTCCGTGCCGGGCGTATCGCTGTCCAGTGCCGCCGCGCGCAGCGCCGTAGCCACCCTGCCGACCGGGTCCGACGGCGGATGCGGAAGCCGGGCGAGCAGCAGGCGCCGCTGTTCCGGGGACCGCCGCGCACAGCGAGGATGCGTACGCCCGGGGATGCGACCCCGGCCAGGGCCACGCCGCACACCTGGACCAAGTGCTCGCCGACAACGCGATCCCGTCCCGTCCCGTGTCATCGACACCGCCGGACTGCGGGCGCTCCTCCAGCGAGCCGATCCCGAACCGGGCGTCGACCGGAATGCGCGTCGGCTGCTCCGTCAGACGGATCCGGCAGTGCCCCTCGAAGCAGGCGGCGACATCGGCGGGCGGGGAAACCATCTGCGCGGGCGACGACTTGCTCCCCTCCCCCGAGCCGTCGCCTCGCGCCCCGGTCCCCGATCCGCAGCCCGCGAGAGCCACCGTCAGGCCCAGCCCCACCAGGGCCGCCCTCGCACTCCGCCGCGCGCCCATCGTCCCGCCCCTCGCCGCACTCCCCGCGCCGGTACCGCACGGGCCCGTCACGCTGTTTCCGTTCCACGGCCGTCGCGGGGGCACACCGCCGGAACGGGTCCCGAACACAAGAGCGCACGGTGGAGGGGGCGGGCCGCGAGGGTGAGCGCGGGTCAGACGGCCGTACGGCCGCCGTCCACCGGCAGGACGGCGCCCTGCACGAAGCTCGCCGCGTCGCCCGCCAGGTAGGCGATCGCCTCGGCGATCTCCCGGGCCTCGGCGGGCCGCCCGGCCGGCGCCTGGGCGGCCAGGGCGTCGAGGTCCTCACCCATGGCTGCCGTGCCGCCCGTGCGGGTGGGGCCGGGCGCCACGGCGTTGACCCGCACCCCGTGCGGACCGAACTCGGCGGCCCACGCCTTGGTCAGCAGGTTCAGCGCCGCCTTGCTGGAGCCGTACAGCGCCACCCCCGCGACGCCGTACTCGGCAACCATGGTGCTGACGTTCACGATCGCGCCGGACCCGCGCTCGGCCATCGCCGGGGCGATCCGCGCGACCAGGTGGAACGGCACCTTCACGTTCACGTCGTAGACGGCGTCCACGTCGGCGGGCGACGTCTGTGCCGTCGGCCCGAACGGGAAGATGCCGGCGTTGTTCACCAGGATGTCCACGCGCCCTCCGCCCAGGTCGGTGGCCTTCCGCGCCAGCCGCCGGGCGGACTCGGCGTCCGCCAGCTCGGCGGCGACGAAGTCCGCCTTGCCGCCGCGCTCCCGGATACCGGAGACGACGGCCTCGCCGCGGGCCGCGTCGCGCCCGGCGACCAGGACATGCGCACCGCGCTCGGCGAGCAGTTCGGCCGTCGCCGCGCCGATGCCGCTGGTCGCTCCGGTCACCAGAGCCACGCGCCCGGCCAGATCAACAGAACCCATGCCAACGTCCTTCGTGTCGTGGTGTGCGTCGTGGCGTGCATCCTCAAGCGCCGGTGCCGTCCGGCGATTCCGGCCCGGCTGGAGGCACTCCTTATGGCCGTTCTTCGTGAGCCGTCTGGCCGAGCGGCGATGAACGACGCGAGCCCCGGGGTTACATGACCCGTGCGGGGCGGGGACGCGTTCCCGTCCACGGCTCACCCGCAGCACCGGCCACGAGGCGAGGAAGACCATGAGCGAACCGCAGGCACCCCGGGAAGCCTCCGTCCACGACGTGATCGTGCTGGGCGCCGGGCCGGTCGGCCAGAACGTCGCCGACCACGCCCGCGCCGCCGGTCTCTCCGTGGCCGTCGTGGAGCGGGAGCTCGTCGGCGGTGAATGCTCGTACTGGGCCTGCGTCCCCAGCAAGGCGCTGCTGCGGCCGGTCCTCGTGGTCGCCGACGCCCGCCGGGTGGACGGCGCACGCCAGGCCGTCACCGGCCGACTCGACACCGGCGGCATCTTCGCCCGCCGCGACCGCTATGTCGCCGACTGGGACGACTCGGGACAGGCCCGGTGGGTCAAGTCCATCGGCGCCGACCTGTTCCGCGGGCACGGCCGGCTCGACGGGCCCCGCCGTGTCACCGTCACCGGGGACGACGGCGCGCGGCAGACCCTCACGGCCCGGCACGCGGTGGCCGTCGCCACCGGCAGCCTGCCGGTGGTGCCGGACCTGCCGGGCATCGAGGAGTCCCGGCCCTGGACGAACCGGCAGGGCACCGACTCCAGCACGGTGCCGGCCCGGCTCGTGGTCGTCGGTGGTGGTGGCGTCGGTGTGGAGATGGCCACGCTGTGGCAGGGCCTCGGCTCTCGGGTCACCCTGCTGGTCCGGCGCCGGCTGCTGCCGAGGATGGAGCCGTTCGCCGGAGAGCTGGTCGCGGACGGCCTGCGGAAGGCGGGTGTGGACGTGCGGATCGGAGCACAGGTGACGGCCCTGCGCCGCCCGGACCCCGCCGGTCCCGTCACGCTCACCTTGGACGACGGCGGCGAACTGGAGGCGGACGAGGTGCTGTTCGCCACCGGGCGCACCCCCGCCACGCACGACATCGGGCTGGACACGGTCGGCCTCACCCCCGGCTCCTGGCTGGACGTGGACACGACCTGTCTGGTCCAGGGCGTCGAGGGCGAGTGGCTGTACGCCCTCGGTGACGTCAACCACCGTGCTCTGCTCACCCACCAGGGCAAGTACCAGGGCCGTACCGCCGGGGACGCGATCGGTACGCGCGCGGCCGGCCGGCCGCTGGACGACGGGGCGTGGGGGGACCACGCGACCACCGCCGACCAGCACGCCGTGGCCCAGGTGTTCTTCACCGACCCCGAAGCGGGCGCGGTGGGCCTGACCGCCGAGCAGGCCGCCGCCGCGGGCCACCGCGTCCAGACCGTCGACCTGGACTTCAACGCCGCCCAGGGCGCCAACCTGTACGCCGACGGCTACCAGGGCCATGCCCGGCTCGTCGTCGACCGGGACCGGGAGGTGCTGCTGGGCGTGACCTTCGTCGGCTCCGGCGTCAGCGAGCTGCTGCACTCCGCGACGATCGCGGTGGCGGGCGAGGTCCCGCTCAAGCGGCTCCGGCACGCGATCGCCCCCTTCCCGACCGTCAGCGAGATCTGGCTGTTCCTGCTGGCCGCGTACCAGCGGGAGAAGGCGGTCTCCTGACGGGCGACGACTCCGCGGCCGCTGGGACATGCCGGAGTCCGTCCGGGTCGACAACCGCAACACCAGCGCCTGGGGCACCGGGTTCACGTTCATGGCCTGAGGAGAGGAAGGGCATCCGGGCCGGCGCACGACCGCGTCCGGTCCATCGGCGCGCCGCGCGGGGTCCACTGCAGAGGACGCGGCCCAGGACGCCGCGCGCATGCGCCTGCGCGGCGCCCGGGAGACCCCCGGCCGGGACGGACTCGACGAACGGCGCCTGCGCGAGCAGGAGCGGTCGTTCCCCGGGCGTCTGATCGACCGGCACGCGATGCAGGACGGATCTGGGGCGCGGTGGAGGAACTGCCGCCGCAGCAGCGGTTGGTGCTACCGTGCGCGGTCGGCTCAGCCATACCCCGGCGAAGACGGCCCAGGTGCTCATGGCGACCGCCGAGCAGACCCACGGCGACCCGCACGCCCTCGCCGAGGAGAGCGGGCACGGGGCTCGCTGCCGCCGGAGATTCTCCGAGTTGTGGCCGACGGGTGCGCAGCCTGCGGGTGGTGTTCCCGGGGGCGAGGGCGTGAGGTCCACGTGTTGCTGCCCGCCCGGCCGGACGGGGTCGCCGGCCGTGGGTCACCGGCGCGGGTCGAAGCGGAGGGGCAGGACGGCCGGGCCGGTGATGCCCATGGGGGGCCGCCAGGTGATGCGGTCGGTGACGACGGGCGGGCCGAAGCGGGCGGTGAGCGCGCGCAGGGCTTCGCCGAGTTCGGCGCGGGCCAGCACCGCGCCGAGGCAGTGGTGCGGTCCGGCGCCGAACTGGAGCAGCGGTGCCTCGCGCGGAGCGGTGATGTCGAAGAGATGCCCGTCGCGGAAGACGGCGGGATCGCGCTGGGCCGGTACGACCGCGACGGTGACGACCGTGCCGGCGGTCAGGCGCACGGAGCGGAAGTCGAAGTCCGTCGTGGCGAACCGGTGCACCGTCGTGGTCGTCGGAGACCAGCGCATCACCTCCTCGATCGCCTTGTCCGTCAGCCGGGGCCGCTGCGCGAGCACGGTCCACTGCTCGGGGTGCCCGGCGAAGGCGACCATGGCGTGGGCGAGTTGCCGGAGCGTGGCGTCGTGGGCCGCGAACACCAGGGCGACGATGAAGTTGCGCAGCTCCGCCACGCTCAGGTGCTCGTCGTCCGGCTCCGTCGCGACCAGGGCGGACACGAGATCGCTGCCCGGATTCGCGCGCTTGTCGGCCATCAGGCCGTCGACATAGGCGTTCAGTTCGCTCACCGCGGTCTCGACCCTGGCGCGGATGTCCCCGCCGTGCGCGAGGCTGAACACCAGGCCGATGTCGGTGCTCCAGCGGCGGAAGATCTCGTGGTCCTGCGCGGGGACCCCGAGCAGCTCGGACAGCACCGCGAGCGCGAGGCGGTCGGCGTACTCCGCGACGAAGTCGCAGGCGCCGGCGGCCGCGAGCCGGTCCGCCAGCCGCTCCGCGGCCGCCCGTACGCCGGGCCGCAGGTTGTTGATCATCCGAAGGGTGAAGGCCTTGCCCACCAGGCCGCGCAGGCGACGGTGGTTCTCGCCGTCCTGATTGATGATCATCGGCAGGTACCAGTCGTACAGCGGCCCGTCGAGCACTCCGTTCATCGCCAGATAGGCCTCACCGGACTGCGTTAAGCGAGGGTCGCGCAGCAGTTCCTGCGCCGCGGCGTAGCGCAGGACCACGAGCCCGATCGGGCTTTCGGCCCACCAGTCGCTCGCCTGCGCCGCGGCCACCTCCGGGCCGCGGAAGTCGAATTCGGGATCAGTGACGTCGAGGAACGGAACTGTCCTCAAACGCGTTGCCGAAACCGGGTTCATTGGCATGTCGCCTCCTGCCGAATTCTCTCGGATTTCCCGGAACATTAAATCCGGTCGCGCCCATGGAAATAGATTGAGAAAGCAATTCCTGGCACCGCGTCGGACACATCACCGACCGGCCCGTAAATAATATTGAAGCCGTCGCGCGCGCATCACGCGCCGAATATAGCAGCACCGAACACCGGCCATGACGCACACCTTCGACCACCTCTCATCATATAAAAATCTCTCGTTATCATGTGCGGCCCATTTCGCCTCTTTGACAAGTCGCCACCCCGTCCCGGATCATGGAATCCGTCATATAAAGGGGGGCAGGGCCGATTACGAAAAGCATGCAACAAATCGACCGTGCGGTGGCCGACTGGCGGGCCGTACTCGGCACCACGGCGGTCTCGACCGATGCGCAGGTCCTCGCCGCCTATCAGATGAATACGTCGGAGTACCGTCCCCGTGAGCTCATTGCTCTGCTGCGTCCTTCGGCACCGGATGACGTACGGCACATCATCGACGTGGCCCGCTCGACCGGAGTGCCGCTCTATCCCCTCAGCACCGGCCGCAACTGGGGATTCGGATCGGCGCTGCCGCCCCGCGGGCCGGTGGCGCTGGTCGACCTCGGGCGGATGAATCGCGTCATCGAGGTCAACACGCAGTACCGCTACGCCGTCTTCGAACCCGGCACGACCCAAGGACAGCTCGCCGACCACCTCACGGGTCTGGGCTGCGCCCTGAAACTCAATGTGACCGGAGCCGGCCGGGAGACCAGCATCGTGGGCAACGTCCTCGACCACGGCGGCGGCCATCTCGGCGCGCGCTTCGACGACCTGCTCGGCGTCGAGGTGGCCCTGGGAAACGGCGAGGTGGTGCGCACCGGACTGTGGCACCTGCGGGAGTCCGGCGACATGATCCAGCACTATCCGCCGGGGCTGGGACCTGATCTGCGCGGCCTGTTCGTGCAGTCCAGCTTCGGCATCGTCACGAAGATGGTGCTGCGTCTGCACCCGGCCCGGCCCTTCCGGGAGCTGACGCTCGAAGCCGCCGAGGCCAGGCTGCCCGCCGTCGTCGACGCGCTGCGCCAGGCTCGCGAGGACAGTGTCATCAACGGCTACGTCCGCCTCACCGACGGCATGGACCCCCACATCCGGTTCTTCCGACGCGGCACAGGGGCCACCTGGAAGGCACAGATCACTCTCTACGGCACCAGCGCGCTGAGGGCCGAGGCCGGCCGGGAGATGCGACGCCGCACGAGCGCCCTGGTGCACCGCACGGACTGCTTCGACACCGAGCACGACGATCTCCGGGCCCGTGACGGCGAGGACCGCACCCTGCTGGAAGCCCGGCTGCGCCTCGCCCACGGCGCCCCCTCGGACCGTTCGCTGGAGAACATCGCCCGGTCCGCCGGAAAGTCCTTCCCGCCCGGGACGGCCGGCCTGGACCACGACCGCGAGCTGCCCGGCTTCCTGTGCGCCAACGTGACGCTGCCGTTCTCCGGAGCCCACGTGGCCGCCTGCGTCGCGGAGGTCCGGGCCGCCGCCGACGAGGCCGGCATCACGGCCGCGTGTCTGTTCGGCATGATCGGCCCCACGGCCCTGTCCGGCTTCTTCCCCTTCTACTTCGACCGGCGCAGCCCCGGCGCGGTGTCCCGCGCCCATGCCCTGCGAGACGAACTGCACCGACGGCTGGAAGCCCGCGGCATCTACCCGATGCGTCTGGACGTGGACTCGGCGGGCCCGTTCATCGAGCGCACCGACGACGGCTTCTGGCGCACCGTCTCCGCGCTCAAGCGAGCTCTGGATCCGGACGACGTCATCGCCGGCCGCTACACCCCGCCCCCACGGACCCGCGCGGGCCGACCGGTCACGCACGACACAGGAAGGGCTCCATGACCACCACGCCGACCGAGACGACCGAGGCCCGGGCCTGGTCCGAACTGCGGTCCCTGACCGCACACCTGCTGGCTCGGGAACCCGAGGAGATCCACACCCTGCGCACCGGCGCACTCCCCCACCGACCGGGTTCGTACGGCCAGTACTTCACCACCTGGGATCTGGCGAACGGGATCCTGCGCGACTACTCCATGAACCTGTACCAGGCGCTGCGCATGGTGACCCACCGGGAGATCGGCGTGGACAGCGCGCTGGCGGTACTGCGCAGCTGGGTTCCCATGTACGGCGAGTTCCTGCGGTACAACGGTTTCGAGCGGCTGGCCGATCACGCCCGGCTGATGGTCGAGTCCGGTGTCCGCGACCACCGTCGGCTCGTCGCGGCGCTGTCCGCGTTCGTCGCGTACGTCAACCGCCTCACGGCCTGGTCCCATCACTACTTCCCGTGGCACGTCGGCGAGGCGTACCGCTACGACGCCGCCTCGCCCGCCGCCGTGCCGCAGGCGCCGCCGCCCGCGTGCGACGAGGGCTCCTCGGTGCGCGCGCCGGTCCGGCTCCGCTGGGAGCCCCTGGGCGTCGAGGTCGTCGCGGAGGTCTGCCGCGACCTCAACGACCGCCTGTGCGACGACTTCCTCGGCGCTCTGCCGTTCACGGTGCTGCAGGACCACGCGGTCGTGACCGGTGAGTCCATGTACGCCTGGACACCGCTGGTGAGTGTGGCCCCGACACCGGTGACGGAACGCATCCGCGACGCCCCCGTGGGCAGGCTGCGCTTCTCCCAGGCCACCGGCAACAAGCTCGTCGTCCAGTACGGGTCCACCACCGAGACGCTGCGCGCTCCGGTGCTCGGCCGGGTCGTCGCCGCCGACATCGACGCGCTGCGGAAGGTCGGCCGGGCCGCCTGGGACAGCACCTTCCGTACCAAGGAGCACATGTGGCTCACCGTCGAGCGCATCTGAACCAGGAGGCACACCATGACCGTTGACGGTGCGATGGTCGACATCGGGGACACCGCACTCCATGTCGTGGAACGGGGCAGCGGACCGGCGGTACTCGTGCTGCACGGGGCGGGCCTCGACCACGGGTCCTTCGGTGACTACCTGGACCCGCTCGCCGACAGCCACCGCCTGCTGTTCATCGACCAGCGCGGCCACGGCCGTTCGGTCTCGTCCGCCGAGGACAGCTGGACGCTCGAACGCCTGGCGGCGGACGTGGGCGCGGTCGCGCGCGCCCTGGACCTGGGTGAGTACGCCGTGCTCGGCCACTCGTTGGGGGCGTTCGTCGCGCTCCAGCACGCCGTCGACGAGCCGACCGCGGACGTCGCGAGCATCCTGTGCGCCGCCGTGCCGTCCGTCACGTACTTCGCGCACGCCGACGCGGCGCTGGAGAGGTTCCGGCCGGCCGAGCTGCGCGACCGGGTGGGCGCGGCGATGGAACGCTCCACCCAGGTGCGCACCCCCGCGGAGGCGCGGGACGCCCTGGACGCACAGCTGCCCTTCCTGTTCGCCGACCCCGCCGACCCGCGCATCGCGGAGTACCTGGAGCGCACGAAGGACACCCGGTACGCACCTGCCGTACTGCGGCACTTCGTGGCGAACGGCTACGGCGGCATCGACGTGCGGGACCGTCTCGACCGGGTCAAAGGCCCGATGCTGCTGTTCGCCGGCCGGGACGACCGGGTCTGCTCGGTCGCGGCGGCGGAGGCGATCGCCGCCGGTGTGCCGCAGGCGGAACTGGTCGTGTGCGAACACAGCGGTCACTTCGCCTTCGTCGAGGAGAGGGAGCCGTTCCTGGCGGCGGTGCGGCGCTTCCTCACCAGGCACTTCACCGATCCCTCGTGAGCGGCGACGGCGGGCTGGCGCAGCACGTGCTCGGCGCCGCGCCGCACGGGCGGACCGCGATCGTCGCCGCCGACGGAACCGGACCGCTCACCGGCCGCGCGCTCGCGGACCGCGCTCGGCGCGGGGCGGCCGGGCTTTCCGCCCTGGGGGTCGGGCGCGGTGACGTGGTCGCACTGCACCTGCCCAATGTCCCGGACTTCGCGCCCGCGCTGTTCGCCGTGCTGCGGGCGGGCGCCGCCGCGGTGCTGTGCGGCACGCGGGCGACCGAGGACGAACTCGCCGGCCAGCTCGCCCTCAGCCGTGCCGCTGTGGTCGTCACGACGCCCGCGCTGCGGGCGTCGGCCCGCGCCGCGGCCGCACGGGCGGGCGCCGGACCGGTGCTCGACCACCTGCCGGACCGCCGGGCCACGGAATCCGCCACGGCACCCGTCACGGTCCGCGCCGGTGATCCGGCGCTGCTCGTCCTGTCCAGCGGCACGACGGGCCTGCCGAAGTGCGCCGTGCTCACCCATGGCGGCCTGGTCGCCAACCTGCGTCAGGCGGCGGGTCCACTGCCGCTCGGCACCGACGACGTCCTGCTGGCGCTGGCCCCGTTCGCGCATGTGATGGGAGTCTGCGGAGTGCTGCTGCGAGGTCTCGCGGCCGGGGCCACCGTGGTCACGCTGGACCGTTTCACCCCCGCCGCGTTCCTCGGCGCGCTCAGCCGCCACCGGGTGACGCAGACGATCGTCCCGCCTCCGCTCGTCGACCTGCTCGCCACCAGTGCGCTGGTGGACCGGTACGACCTGAGCGCGCTGCGTGTCGTGTACGTGGGCGGTGCCGCCGCCGGTACCGAGCTCGAACGCGCCTGTGCGCAGCGGCTCGGCTGCGTGGTCGCGCAGGGGTACGGCATGACGGAGGGCGGGCCGATGATCACGGTCAACCCGGTGGACGGCCGTGCCCGGCCCGGCTCGGCCGGACTGCCCCTGCCCGGTGTGCGGATCCGGATCGTGCGGGACGGCCGGGAGGCGGCCGCCGGCTCGTCGGGCGAGGTGCACATCGCCGGGCCGGGGCTGATGGCCGGCTACCTCGGCGATCCGGAGGCCACGCGGCGGGTCCTCGGCGCGGACGGCTGGCTGCGCACCGGCGACGTCGGCCATGTGGACGACGAGGGCTATCTCTGGATCACCGACCGGCTCAAGGACCTCATCAAGTGCAAGGGGCACCAGGTGTCGCCGGCGGAGGTGGAGGCGGTGCTCGGCAGGCATCCCGCCGTGGCCGAGGCCGCCGTCGTCGGACGGCCGGACGCCCGCGCCGGTGAGGTGCCGGTCGCCTTCGTCACCCTGCGCGCGCCGGTGAGCCCGCAGGAGCTCGTCTCGTTCGTGGCGGCCCGGGTGTCCGCGCCCAAACGGATCCATGAGGCGTGGATCGTCAGCAGCCTTCCGCGCGGCCCGACGGGCAAGGTCCTGCGCCGGGTGCTGCGGCGCCCGCACCTGCCCGAGTGACACGCGGACCGTGACTCCGTCCCACCCCCAACTTCCTGGAGATCCCATGGCCGGCCTGCCAGTTGTCGACATCAGCGGTTTCGCCACCGGGGCGGCGCCGGGTCCCGGGCGGGACGCGGTGGCGGCCGAGGTGGACCGCATCTGCCGGGAGACCGGGTTCTTCCTCGCCGCCGGTCACGGGGTGCGGCCCGAGACCCGCGCGGCGATGTTCGCGGTCGCCCGGGAGTTCTTCGCGCTGCCCGACGCCGCGAAGAACGCGCTCGCGATCAGCCGGTCGAGCTGCCATCGCGGGTACTTCGGCATCGGCGCCGAGACCCTGGACGAAGGGACCACCGGCGATCTGAAAGAAGGGTTGGACACCGGCGGCGAGCACGGCCCCGACCACCCCGAAGTCCTGGCGGGCACCCCGACCTTCGGCCCGAACCAGCTGCCGGATCTGCCCGGCTTCCGACAGGCCTGGAGCGCCTACTGGGCCGAGGCGGTCGAGGCCGCCGAACGGGTCCAGCGCACCCTCGCCCGCGCCCTGGGGCTGCCGGCGGAGCACCTGCTCACGATGGAGGGCGGCGAGGTGATGTACCACCTCAGGCTGCTGCACTATCCGCCGCGGCGGCACACGCGGCCCGCCCCCGGCCGGCTCGGCTGCGGGGAGCACACCGACTACGGCACGGTGACCCTGCTGGCCGACGACGGGGTGGGCGGACTGGAGGTCATGCGGCGCGACGGCACCTGGATCCAAGTGGCGGTGCCGGAAGGCCTGTTGGTGGTGAACCTCGGTGATCTGATGGCCATCTGGACCAACGACCGCTGGGTCTCGAATCCGCACCGGGTGGTCAACCCGCCGGACACGGACCGGTACTCGATCCCGCTGTTCGTCACCCCGCCCTACCGGGCCCGCATCGCGTGTCTTCCCAGCTGCCTCGTCCCGGGTGCCGAGCCCCGCTACGCCCCCCAGGTGGCCGGCGAGTACCTGACGTCCCGGCTCGACGCGACGCACCCGTACCGGAACCCGCTGCTGGCGGCGCGGCAGGCGGCAAGTCCCCCGGGCGGCGGGTGAGTTCTCGGAAACGCCGCGTTCACGAGGGCGGGGAGCGGGGGTAACAACGGCTTTCTAGCGTGACCGGCCGTGGGACCAGGGTCGTATACACGACCGTACGCACGCAGCACCGGGAGGCGCGACATGAGCACCACGGAGTCACGGCCGCCGGCAGCGGCCACGGCGGAGCCGGCCACGCCGCAGGATGCCGCCGGGCAGGCCGCCCAGGAGACACTGGAGGACTACACCCTCCGTTTCGCACCGCGCAGTTACCGGCGCTGGACCCCCATGGTCGTGGCGACGACCGCGCTCGGCGGCATCGCCTACATGGCCGACTTCTCCATCGGCGCCGGCATCGGCCTGGCCCACGGCACCGGCAACGCGCTCGTGGCCATCGCGGTGGCCGCCGTCGTCATCTTCGTCACCGGGCTCCCGCTCGCCTACTACGGCGCCCGCTACAACATCGACCTCGACCTGATCACCCGCGGCTCCGGCTTCGGCTACTACGGCTCGGTCCTCACCAGCGTCATCTTCGCCAGCTTCACCTTCATCTTCTTCGCCCTCGAAGGCTCGATCATGGCCCAGGGCCTGAAGCTGGGCCTCGGACTGCCGCTGTGGCTGGGCTACTTGGCCGCGACGCTGATGGTCATCCCGCTGGTGATCTACGGCATGAAGGCGCTCAGCAAGCTCCAGGTGTGGACGACCCCGATCTGGCTGCTGCTGATGGTCGGCCCGCTGGTCTACCTGATCGCCACCGACCCCGGCACGGTCGACCGCTTCCTCTCCTACGCCGGCACCGACGGCGGCGGCGGGGTCGACACCGCGTCCGTGCTGCTCGGCGCCGGTGTGTGTCTGTCCCTGATCGCGCAGATCGGCGAGCAGATCGACTACCTGCGCTTCATGCCGCCGAGGACCGAGGCGAACAAGCGCACGTGGTGGACCGCCGTCGTCATGGCGGGCCCGGGCTGGGTGGTGCTGGGTGCGCTGAAGCAGGCCATCGGCGTCTTCCTCGCCGTCTACATCCTCGCGAAGGTCGGCCCGGCCGCCGCGACCGAGCCGATCCAGCAGTTCCGCGGCGCCTTCGACGCGATGATGCCGTCCTGGATGGTCGTCCCGCTGGCCGTGGCGCTGGTGGTGATCAGCCAGATCAAGATCAACGTGACGAACGCGTACTCCGGTTCGCTGGCGTGGACGAACTCCTTCACCCGGGTCACCCGGCACTACCCCGGCCGGATGATCTTCGTACTGGTCAACCTGGGCTTCGCGCTGGCGCTGATGGAGGCGGACATGTTCAGCTTCCTCAACAGCATCCTGGGCTTCTACTCGAACTGCGCGATCGCCTGGGTGGTCACCGTCGCCACCGACATCGGCGTCAACAAGTACGTGCTGAAGCTGTCCCCGCTGACCCCCGAGTTCCGTCGCGGCATGCTGTACGCCGTCAACCCCGTGGGGGTCGTGGCCTTCGTCGCGGCCTCCGGCCTGTCGATCGCGATGTACTTCCATCTGCTGGGCGACACCCTCCAGCCGTACTCCCCGGTCGCCGCGGCCGTGCTCGCCTTCGTGCTCACCCCCGTGACGGCCGTCGTCACCAAGGGGAGGTACTACCTGCGCCGCACCGACGACGGCATCACCGAGCCGCTGCTCGACGCGGACGGCAATCCGAGTGCGGTCACCCTCGACTGCCACGTGTGCCACCAGCCGTACGAGCGCCCGGACCTGACGGCGTGCACCGCGCACGGCGCGGTCGTGTGCTCGCTGTGCCTGAGCACGGACAAGGCGGGCGACCACGTGCTGCCGGCCGGCGCGTAGGCCGATCGGGGAGCACCGCCTGAACGGGCATCAGAACCCTGGATGGTTTTGATTTGGTCTAGTCCTCTTGACGGGTGCACTCTCGGGCGGTTTGGTATGTACCAACTCCCCATCACTCGAACGCCCGAGGGTCATCCCCGAAAGGGGCAATGTCATGCACCTGGCAAGATTCGCGGCTTCCGCCTGCGCGCTCGCACTGGCGGCCACCGGCGCGGCCACGGCCCTGGCGCCCGCCGGCAGTGCCGCGTCCGCGGCGGGCAGCGTCTACTCCGTGGCTCCCTATGTCGACATGTCGAACGGTCAGGAGGGCCTGCTCGACACGGCCGTCACCGGACACGGCCTCAAGGCCTACACCGCGGCCTTCGTGCTCGGCACGGGCTGCAACCAGATCTGGGGCGACACGCTCCCCATCGGCAACGACTCCTACACCGACCCCGAGATCGCCAAGGCCAAGTCCGAGGGCGCGTCGGTCATCATCTCCTCCGGCGGGGCGAGCGGTGAGCCGCTCGCCTGGACCTGCTCCACACAGAGCAGCATCGACGCCGGATACCAGGCCATCATCGACGACTACGGCGTCACCCAGCTGGACTTCGACGTCGAGGGCGCCGCGGTCGCGGACACCGCGGCGGCGGCCCGGCAGATGCAGGCGATGAAGGACCTCAAGGCGGCCAACCCGAACCTCCGGTTCTCCATGACCCTGCCGGTGCTGACCAGCGGGCTCACGGGCGACGGCGTCAACATCCTCAAGGCCGCCAAGAACGCGGGCATCAAGATCGACGTGGTCAACATCATGGCCATGGACTACTACGCGGGCACCGGCACCGAGATGGGCCAGGGCGCCGTCGACGCCGCCAAGGCCACGCTGGCGCAGATGCAGTCCGTCGACTCCGGCTACACGTACGCCAACCTCGGCATCACCCCGATGATCGGCAAGAACGACGACGGCTCCACGTTCACCCCGGCGGACGCGCAGACGGTGGAGAACTTCGCCGCGCAGAACGGCGTCGGACGCCTCGCGTTCTGGGCGGTGACCCGCGACCAGCCGTGCGGCGGAAGCGCCAACTCCCTGCCCACGTGCAGCGAGATCAGCCAGAACAGCCTCGCCTTCACGGACGCTTTCGTACCGTACGAGGGCACTTCGGGCGGTGGAGGCGGCACCACGGGCAGCGACTTCTCGCTCTCCCTGTCACCCGGCTCCGCCTCGGCCGCCCAGGGCGGTTCGGCCACCGCCACCGTGAACACGGCCGTCACCTCCGGCAGCGCCGAGTCCGTCGGCCTCTCCGCCACCGGCGCGCCCTCCGGCGTCAGCGTCTCCTTCAGCCCGGCGTCGGTCAGCTCCGGCAGCACGTCGACCCTGACGGCGGCGGTCAACTCATCTGTGGCGGCGGGCAGTTATGCCATCACCGTGACCGGTACGGCCGCCAGTGGCAGCCACAGCGCGACGTACACGCTCACCGTCACCTCCGGCGGGGGCGGTGGCGGTGGCGGCTCGCTGGCCAACGCCGGCTTCGAGTCCGGCGGTCTCGGCCCCTGGACCTGCACGGGCGGCAGTTCGGTGGTCTCGACCCCGGTCCACTCCGGCAGCCACGGGCTCCAGGTCACACCGAGCGCGAGCAGCACGGGCGAGTGCGACCAGACCGTCACCCTGTCCCCCGACCACAGCTACACGCTGAGCGGTTGGACCCAGGGCCCGTACGCCTACATCGGCGTCAGCGGCGGCGCCACCGCCAGCACGTGGTCGAACAGCTCGACGTGGAACCAGCAGTCGGTCACCTTCACCACCGGCAGCAGCGCGACCGTCACCGTCTACGTCCACGGCTGGTACGGCCAGTCCGACGTCTACGCCGACGACTTCACCCTGAGCTGACCACCACCCCTGCACGCGTGCGGCGCACCTCTCCCCCCACAAGAGATGCGCCGCACGTTTTCGTGGTCCGGGGCTGGGTCAGCCGTCGTTCTCCGCGGACGGGATGTACGCGCCCGGTACGTCGTTCGGAGCGAAGATCTTCTTCTCGCCGGGGTACGGCGTGCTCCAGTTGTGGGTCTCGTACCAGGTGAGGTGGTTCATCTGCTCGGGGTTGGCGTAGTCGGGCACGGCGTTCGGGCCGGTCAGCCGCTGCTTCGACGTCCAGGTGTTCCACTCGGACACGAGCGACTTCTTGTCAGCCGGGACCTTCGTCGCCGGGACGAGCGCCGCCTTGGTGTTCTGCTTCGCCGGGGTGTCCACGCCGCAGGACGGCGGGGTGCTCAGACCGTCGGTCAGCGAGGTCCGGTTGGGCAGCGCCGTGAACGGCGTGTCGTCCGGGTGGCTGGTGAAGGCACCGCGCATCGGGGTGGCCGCGCTGTCCTTCTGGTTCATCGGGTGGATCCCGAGGATCTGCTCGATGGTGCGGATCACGGTGATCTGCGAGTAGTAGCGGCTGTCGACCGTGTCGTGCTGGGCCCAGGGGCTGATGATCTGGATGGGCGCGCGGTGGCCGTCGACGTGGTCGAGGCCGGCCTGGGAGTCGTCCTCGACGACGAAGATCGCCGAGTCCTTCCAGTACTTGCTGTGCGAGATCTCGTCGACGATCTTGCCGGTCGCGAGGTCGTTGTCCGCGACCTGGGCCGCGGGGCTCGCCGGACCGCCGGTGTGGTCGCTGGAGAGCCAGAACATGTTCAGGTTCGCCGGACCGTTCTTCTCGAAGTCCTGCTTCCAGATCTGCTGCCGGTACACGTCCGGGACGCTGGTGTCGAACTTCGGGAAGCCGGGCACCGAGACGCTGTTGAGCGAGGGGATCGGCGAGGACGAGTTCAGCGGGTAGGCGGTGCCCTGCCCGGTCGCGGCCATGTTCTTGGCGTCGCAGTACAGGTTCTGCCAGCTCGCGCCCGACGGCTTGGTCAGGAACTGCTGGAACTCGCCGAAGTCCCGCACGGACTTGCCGGCCGCCTGCGCACCGGACCACAGGAAGCCCGACTTCTGGTGGCCGAGCGCGTCGTCCTCGGTGTCGTAGCTGCGCTGGTACTCACCGGCCGAGGACTCGGTGTACTCGGGGTTGTCGGCCTGCATCAGCCAGTTGTGGCCCTCGGCCGAGTTCGTGCCGATGTCGTACGTGTTGTCGTAGAGCCCGAACTGCTCGGCCAGCGCGTGCTGGTTGGGCGTCACGTTCTCGCCGAACTGGGTCAGCGACGGGTCGCCGTTGCCCTTCGCGATGTCGCCGTAGACCTGGTCGTAGGTCCGGTTCTCCTTGACGATGAGGAAGACGTGCTTGATCGTCGAGGGGTCGCCGAGGCGCGCCGGGACCGGCACCGCCCTGGCCTTGCTGTGCTTGTTCGCCGTCCGCACCGCGCCCGCGGTCCAGCCGTTCTGCTGGAAGACCTTGCGGGTCTCGGAGCGGATGGTCCGGTCGCTGGGCAGCGCGAACCGCGTCAGGCTGGACGTGGTGTCGTGGGTGGCGTGGCCGGCGCTGTCGGGGCGGCGGGCGTCGATGCCACGGGTGTTGGAGACGACCACCGTCTTGCCCACGGTGGTGATCTCGGAGGGGAAGTAGTCCGTCGGGAGCAGGCCGACGTAGGAAACCGGCTCCTGCGCGGAGTTGTAGCGGTAGACGGCGACCGCGTTGGCGCGGCCGAGCGTCACGAGCAGGTGCCCGTCGTCGGTGAGGGTGACCGCGTTGGGCTCGTAGCCGACCGAGGCCTCCGGCCAGGGCTGGGTGGAGATGGTCTGGACGACCTTGTCGTTCCTGGTGCTGATGACCGACACGTTGTTGTCGGCGGTGTTGGTGACGAACACCGCGCCGTTCTTGGCGTACACGGCCGTCGGGTGCAGGCCGACGTCGATGGTGCCGACGGCGGCGGAGGCGTTCTTCAGGTCGATGACGCTGACCGTGCCGGTGGTGGTGGCACCGGTCCTGGGGTTGGCGGGCACCTGGGTGCCGTAGGAGTTGATCGTGGTGTCGCCGGCCTTCGCCGGGCGGCCGCCCTCGTTGCTGACGTAGAGCTTGTCGCCGACCTGGACCATGCCGCGCGGGGCGTTGCCCACGGACCAGCTCTGCTTGACGGCGCCGGTCGCCGCGTCGATGGCGACCACCCGGTTCTGCCCGTTGACCGCGGAGTACACGGTGGAGCCGTCGGCGGAGAACACCGCCGCGCTCGCCAGGGCGTGCTTGTCGCCGTCGGCCGGGATCGAGACGGTCACCGGGTTGGCGAGGGTGCCGTCGGCGTTCACGGTGAACTTGGTGTAGCCGTCCGTCTGGCCCAGCCACAGCTGCTTGCCGTCGGGCGAGTACGCCGGGCCCTCCTGGCCGACGGCGGCGCTCTTGATGCGCAGGTCGTCGGCCGCGTTGGTGCCGACCTTCTGCTTCACCTGTCCGGTCTTGAGGTCCACGAGGACCAGTGCCGCGTCTCCGTCGGTGACCGCGGCGGCGAGGTGGCTGCCGTCCGGGCTGACCGTCGAGGACATGATCTTGCCGTCGTTGATGACGAGGCGGCTGCCGTACGGGTTGAGGTACTGGTCGCTGGAGATGACCTGGCCCTTGTCGGTGACCTGGCCGACCTGCTCCTTGCCGAACTGCTGTGTCGAGGCCACGGCGGTGCCGGTGGCCAGGGCCGCCGTGGTGATGCATGCCGTGAGCAGCGTCGCCCGGCGGCCGACTTGTCTGCCGAGCAGGACGAAGTACTCCTTCTCGGCTTGCCGGCGTCGGCGCGTTATCTGCATGACGTCATCCCTTCGGGGAGGTGGAGAGCAGGTCGACATTGCCGTCGAACTGCCAGAGCGGGTTGGGCGCGTCTCCGGTCGAGGTGCGCACCAGGAAGTAGCCGTTCACTTCCTTCGGTCCGTCGCCGTCGGCCACGAACCGCCCGTCGGCGGTGATGTCGAGCTGGTAGACGGCCTGCCCCACGGTCCGGGTGCCGGGCAGGTGCCAGGAGACGACGCAGCGCCAGTCGTTGCCGGCCCCTTGTGCGTCGTCCGCGACGTCGCCCTTGGTGCAGGCGGCCGAGGACTCCAGTTGTGCCTCGGTGACGGCGGGCCGGTTGAGCTGCGCGGTCTGCATCCGGTAGAGGTGCGCGAAGGCCGTGGCCAGTGAGCGCTGCACCTTGTCCTGCCGGATCCCGGAGCCGGTGGTCGCGCCGGTCAGCGCGGCGACGACCGCGACGGTGACGGCGATGAGCCCGGCGATCGGCAGGAGCCCGGCGGTGACCGCGCGGCGCGCCGATCGGTCGTCGGCGGAGTTGGTGAAGTCGCGCCGCAGGAACAGCAGATAGGCGATCGCCGTCGCCGTCACCGCCCACACCAGGCTGACGGCGATGCCGATGGCCAGCGGGCCGAGCTGGCCCGGGTCGGCGAACAGGCCGTTCCAGGAGATGAACGCCCAGCTGGGCAAGGCGAGCCGGACGGCGACGGGCAGCGGCAGCATCTGGGCGAGCTGCATCACGAGGGCGACGACCGCGGGCAGCAGCAGTCCCATCGGGGAGCGGCCCAGCACGACCGACCCGAGCAGTCCGATGCCGGCCAGCGCCAGGGTCGGGGCCAGCACGCTCAGCCAGGCGAGCAGCACCTTGCCGGCCGCGTCCCCCGGGGCGAGCAGATGGTCGTCGAGCCCGACCAGCGGATGGTTGCCGACGGCGAGAAGCCCGCCCACCGTGCTCGAAACGGCCAGCCCGGCCACGAGCAGCACGATGACGGTCAGACTCGCCAGTGCCTTGGCCACGAAGATCCGGCGGGGCGAGCGGACGGCGACCAGCAGATGCCGCCAGGTGCCGAGCCGGTCCTCGGAGGCGAACACGTCACCGGCGACCACGGAGGTCAGCAGCGGCAGCGCCCAGGTGCCCGAGAAGCCCAGGATCACCAGGGGTCCGGCCCAGCCGGTGGCGAGCATCCAGCGGCCGAAGAGGGTGTCGGCGGGCAGTGTGCTCTGCTGGCCGACTCCGGCGACGAAGAGCCCGGGCGCGATCCAGCAGGCGAGGACCAGCAGCCGGATGCGCCACTGCGAGACGAGTTTGACCAGTTCGAAGCGGTAGCCCCGGGCCACGGTGACGCGGGCGGCGGCAACGGGCGTACGGCCGACGGCAGTTGCGGTCATCTGTCGGCCTCCTGCCGGTCGGCGTCGGCGGTGTTCCGTGCGGTGTCGGTGTCCCGCCGCCCCGTGGCCGGTTCCTGCTGCTCGGTGAGGGCGAGGAACGCGGCCTCCAGCGGGGACACCACGGGGGCGAGTTCGCGCAGCGCGACGCCCGCCCGTACGAGCCGTGTCACGAGCTCGTCCAGGTCGGGCACGAGCGCGCGGACGACGAGTGTCTCGGTGCCCTGGCGCGCGCCGACGCCGTCGACGGTGCGGATCCCGGGCGCGTCCGCCGCGAGCCGGCGCGCGGCCTGCGGGTCGGAGGTGACGAGCCGGTAGTCGAGTGCGCGGTTCTCGGCGGCCAGCTTGCTCAGCGGGCCGGAGAAGACGACCCGTCCGGTGGCGAGGATGGTGACCTCTGAGCACAGCGCTTCCAGGTCGTCCATCCGGTGGCTGGAGAGCACGACGCTGGTCCCCTGCGCCGCGAGCCGGTCGAGGACGCCGTGCACGTGCTTCTTTCCGGCCGGGTCCAGGCCGTTGGACGGCTCGTCCAGCACGAGCAGCCGGGGCCTGGTGAGGAGGGCGGCGGCGAGTCCGAGTCGCTGGCGCATGCCCAGGGAGAAGCCACGGGCCTTGTCGTCGGCGACATCGGTGAGCCCGACCTGGGCGAGTACGTCGTCGATGCCGGCCGCCCGCGGGTCCTGGCCGCGCAGTGCGGCCAGCGCGGCGAGGTTCTGGCGTGCGGTGAGCGAGGGGTACAGGCCCGGCCCGTCCACGAAGCCGGCGACACCGTCGGGTGCCGCGAAGGTCCGTCCGACCGGTGTGCCGAGGATGTCGAGGCCGCCGCTGTCGGCGACGGCGAGGCCGAGCAGCAGCCCGAGCAACGTCGTCTTGCCGGCCCCGTTCGGCCCGACCAGACCGTGGATCTGACCTTGCGCCACGTCCAGGTCGACGCCGTCGAGTGCGACGACCTCACCGAAACACTTCGTGATGCCACGCGCCCGGATCGCGAGGAGTGTGTCCATGAGCCCCTTCCTTCACAAGCCTCAAGGAGGCTAGGGAGGGCACACAACGGTGGCAGGGGACGCCAGTTGAACGCTAGAGGAACGGAAGCCAACCGGCACGCTCGCTCCGGGTGGCGCCGCGTGGGTGGGCCTGTGTGCCAACTGTCCTACGTGTAAGGGTTGTTGTAGCGGCTCCGGGACGGGTGGTCGGTGAGCCGGATGCCGTGGTCCCGCTTGAGGCGGGCCATCTCGAACAGCGCGATGGCGGTGACCGTCACCGGGGCGCCGAGGATGAACAGGATCCCGAGCCTGAGTCCGAGCCCGTGCAGGTCGCCGGTGAACAGGTCGGGCAGGGCCATCAGCCAGGTCGTGACGATGGCGAGCAGGGGCGGCAGACAGCGGTGCACCGCGGCCGTACCGAAGAAGTTCCCCGTGATCCGCAGGGCACCGGCGCCCACGAACCAGACCAGCCACAGCGTCACGAAGCCCAGCGGGATGATCAGCAGGCCGCCGCCCAGCGCGGTGCCGTTCTGGAGCAGCAGGGCGGTCACGACGACGGACGCGACGAAGGTGAGCAGCAGGCCCAGCGCCCTCAGCAGCGCGGGACGCAGGGGGCGCAGGCTGCCGTCGCGCCGCCATCTCCAGAGCATGACCCCGACCGTGAGCGGGGTGATGAACAGCAGGACACCCGAGGCGATCAGCAGGTTCTGCGCCATCTCCTCGAAGGCGAAGCCGCCCTCGACGAAGGTGTAGACACCGGCGGCGGCGACGGTTCCGGCGGCGACCCGGACCCGCTTGAGCCACTCGACGGACGGGTCGAGCGGTTCGGGTATCCAGTCGGGATGGAACACCGCCCAGGCGGCGTGATGGGCCTTCAGATAGTTTCGCCGCCTCGGCCCGTCTCCCGTGCGGTTCCGCCACGCACCCGCCATCGCGCACTCCCCCGAGTCGCCGCCCGCATGATCATCGGGGAGTCTACGGGAGGCCGGTGACAGCCCATCCGGGTGTTCACACACATGAACTGAACATACATGGGTGTACGTCGACGAGGCCGCCGTGCCAGACTCGCCCAACGTCCCCGCCAGTCGGCCGAGTTGGAGGACAGTCATGAGCGTTTCCCGGCGTACCGTGCTCGCCGTGGCCGCCGTCGCTCCGGCGGCGCAGGCCACGCCCGCCTCCACATCCGCGTCCGCTGCCGCGGCCAGGTCCGCCGAACCGGCCCCGGCCTCCGTCGCCCGCACGCTCGCCGAGGCCGCCGACTACGCGGTGCACAAGCTGCGGGCCGTCGCGCCGGGGGTGAGCGGCTTCCCGGTCGGCACGAAGTTCGAGAAGTGGGTCTTCTCGCAGAACGGCGACTGGGTCGGCGGTTTCTGGCCGGGGACGCTGTGGATGGCGTACCTGCGCACCCAGGACGACATGTTCCGCACGCTGGCGCTCGACTGGGCCCGCAGACTCGCTCCCCGCCGGTACGACACCACGACCCACGATCTCGGCTTCCTCTTCTACCCGTCCTGGGTCACCGCGTGGCGGCTGACGGGCGACGAGAGCTGGAGTGCGGGCGCCGTACAGGCGGCCGACTCGCTGATCCGGCGCTACAACCCGCGCGGCCGCTTCATCCGGGCCTGGGGAGCGCTCGACACCCCGCAGAACGCGGGCCGGGTGATCATGGACACCCTGATGAACCTCGACCTGCTGGCCTTCGCCAGCCGGCGGACGGGGGACGAGAAGTACCTGAACGTCGCCGTGGAGCACGCCGGAACGACGCAGCGGTACTTCCCCCGGCCGGACGGCTCGACGCCCCACGTCTTCGACTTCGACCCCGACACGGGCACGCCGATCGGACCGGACACGGTCCAGGGCTACAGCCCTTCGTCCTGCTGGTCGCGCGGGCAGGCCTGGGGGATCTACGGCTTCACCACGATGTACCGCCGCACCGGCCACCGGCCGTTCCTGTCGACGGCGCGCAGCCTGGCCGACTTCGCGACACGAGCGCTGACGCCCGACCACGTGCCGGTGTGGGACTACCGCGCGCCGCAGCAGCCCCATGACGTCAAGGACGCGTCGGCCGGGGCCGTCATGGCCTGTGGTCTGCTCGACCTGTCCACGGCGACCGGCAGGCCGGAGTACCGCGACGTCGCGCTGCGGATCCTCACCGCCCTCTGCGAGACCTGCCTGACGACGAGGTCCACGCGCGCGCAGGCCGTGGTCGCCCGCTGCACCCGCAACCGCCCGGCCGAGGACGGGATCGAGATCTCGCTGCCCTACGCCGACTACTACCTGCTGGAGGGCATCCTGCGCGTGCTCCAGCCGAAGGACGTCGACCGGGCCGTCGACCTGTCGACGACGGCGGCCGGCGTCAGTGGCTGAACGGGTCGTCGGCGGGGTGTTCCGTCGCGCCGGCCTGGCGCAGCAGCAGCCGGGCCAGACCGCGTGCCTCGTCCGGGGTGAGCGACGCCCACACTCCGGGCACTCCGCCGCGGTCCTCCCCCACGTCCAGGGCGATCCGGCTGACGGGCCGGTCCGCGAGGCCGAGCCTGAGGCGCCGTACCTCGATCCGGCGGCCGCACATGGTCACGAGACGGGACTCGGCCACGGGGCTCCGCTCGATGCCCTCGTGCCGTTCGTCCGCTGCCGTCGTCATCGGTCCCACACTCCCTCCGCCGGTCGGTTCCGGCCCCGGCCATCGTCACCAGGTGCAGCACGCGACACAGCGGGATTGTTCCCGGACGCGCCGCGTCCGCTCCCGGGACCGCGCCGACGGGGGCGGCGGCCGTGACGGAACGGCGCCGGAACAGCGGGCGTTGGAAACGGACGCCTACGAGGTCTCCAGGGCCTCACCGGGCCCGGCGAGGCCCAGCTCGCGCGGGCCGAGCGGGGCGAAGAAGCGGTCCACGTCGGCGTCGGTGACCTCCGCGAGGGTCGCCGGGGACCAGCGGGGGTCGCGGTCCTTGTCGATCACCTGGGCGCGCACGCCCTCCACCAGATCGTGGGTGCTCAGGCAGGCGCAGGAGACGCGGTACTCCTGGTCGAGCACCCGCTCCAGCGGGCCGAGCCGCCGGGCGCGGCGCACCGCGGCCAGGGTGACCTTCAGGGCGGTGGGCGACTTGGCGAGCAGGGTTCCGGCCGCCTCCTTGGCCGCCGGGTCGCCGTGGGCGAGCAGCCGGTCCACGATCTCCTCGACCGTGCCGGCGCGGTAGCAGGCGTCGATCCACTCCCGCCGCTCGGCCAACTCCCCCTGGGGCGCGGGCCGTGCGTGACGGGCGAGGGCGTCGTGCACGGACACGGTGGCGAGGTCGGCCACGAGCTCCCCGAGTGCCGCGGAGGGTACGTAGTGGTCGGCGAGTCCGCACAGCAGGGCGTCACCGGCGCCGATCCGGTCCCCGGTCAGGGCGAGGTGGGTGCCGAGCTCGCCGGGGGCCAGGCCGAGCAGGTAGGTGCCGCCGACGTCGGGGACGAAGCCGATGCCGGTCTCCGGCATGGCGACCTGCGACCGCTCGGTGACGACCCGGACGCCGCCGTGTGCGGAGAGGCCGACCCCGCCGCCCATCACGATGCCGTCCATGAGGGCGACGTACGGCTTGGGGTAGTGGGCGATGCGGGCGTTGAGCCGGTACTCGTCGCGCCAGAACGCGGCCGAGGCGGTGCCGTCGCCGTCCCGGGCGTCGTCGTGGATGGCCCGGATGTCGCCGCCCGCGCACAGACCGCGCTCCCCCGCGCCGGTGAGGACCACGGTCCGCACCGCCGGGTCGCGCTCCCAGGCGGTCAGCGCGGCGTCGATACGGCGAACCATCTCGTGGTCGAGGGCGTTCAGGGCCTTCGGCCGGTTCAGGGTGATGTGGGCGGCCCGGCCGGCGGTGTGGAACAGGACGGGTTCGCCGCCGTGCGGCACGGCTGCTCCCGCGGCGCCGGTCATCCGGACACCTCCGTCAGGTCATGGGCCACGGTGACGCGCATGATCTCGTTGGTTCCTTCCCGAATCCGGTGCACCCGCTGGTCTCGGACGATCTTCTCAAGGCCGTGCGCGCCGGGGTTCCCGCACCCCCCGTGCAGCGGGCGACGGCACGAGCGGCGCCGGGCCGGTCACACCGCGCGGCGCCCCGGGGGCGTGAAGGCGTACAGGTCGAGGATGTCCGGCGGGGCGGCCACGCCCGGGCCGCCCGCGCGGACCCAGTCGATGATGTCCTCGGTCGCGTCCGGATCGTTGACCAGCCCCAGCCAGACCGGCCGCGCGCCGCCGGCCCGGGCGGCGGCGGAGGGCTGTACGACGATGACGTTGGCCTGGTCGCACGCGTCGAGGCAGTCGGAGACACGCACGGGCACCGCGGCGCGCAGCCTCGCGGTCTGGGCGGCATGGTCGACGCCGGGCACCTTGCGGGTGCCGCAGCAGCAGTCCCGGCACACGACGACCCGGCACGGTGCCGTCGCCCGCCCGCTCCCGGGTCCTTCTTCCGTCCGCCGCTCCGGCATGCCGTCCGCTCCCCTCCCGGGGAGATCCGCCCCGGTGTCCCTGAGCGGCCATCTTTTCATCTCTCCCGCCGGCGCCCCAGCGAGCCGCTGCCGCTGACCTGCCGGTGAGCGCCGTAGGCTCATCAACAGGCCGACACGGAGCGGGTGTTGGAGCGAGGGAGAAGCCAGGTGGATACGGCGGAGGCGTTCGAGGTGCGGCCCGTCCCCGAGTTGCTCGCGCAGAACGCGCGGCGCCATGGCGGCAGGCTGGCGTTCGCCGACGACCGGCGCCGGGTGGGCTGGGCCGAACTGGAGTGCAGGACCGCCGGGTTGGCGGCCCGGCTTGGGGTGGACCGCGGTGCGAGGGTGGCGTTCTGCCTCGACAACAGCGTGGAGCTGGTCGAGGGGCTGCTCGCGACGGTGCGTGCCGCCGCGGTGGGGGTGCCGCTGGGTCCGCGCGGCACCGATGCCGAACTCGCCGAGCTGCTGGCCGACTGCGATCCGGCCGTGCTGGTCACCGACCGGCGGAACCTGCCCCGGCTGGCCCCGCTGACGGCCGGGCGCCCCATCCGGCTGGTGGTGACCGGCGAGGGCCCGCTGCCGGAAGGGGCCGTGGGCTTCGAGGGCCTGGCCGCCGGCGTACCGGCCACGGCACCCGGCGCGGACCCGGCCGCCGTGGGGTCGCCCGCGCCGCGCGACGACCTCGGCCTCGACGAGCCGGCCTGGCTGCTCTACACGTCCGGCACCTCCGGCTCCGCCAGGGCCGCGGTGTCCAGCCAGCGGTCCGCGCTGTGGTCGTCGGTCGCCTGCTATCTGCCGCGGCTCGGCCTGTCCGCGACGGACCGGGTGCTGTGGCCGCTGCCGCTCGCGCACACCTACGCGCACTCGTTCTGTGTCCTCGGCACCATCGCTGCCGGGGCGAGCGCGCGGATCACCTCGGTGTCCGAACCGGCCGCGCTGGTCGGGCTGGTGGGTGAGTTCGCGCCCACCGTCCTCGGCGGTGTGCCCCTCACGTACCGGCAGTTGCTGGACGCGGGCCTGGGCACGGTGCCCTCGCTGCGGTGGTGCGTCACCGCCGGTGCGCCGAGCGATCCGGAGCTGCGCGAGCAGGTCGCGGCGGGCCTCGGTGCGCCGCTCCTGGACGGCTACGGCAGCACCGAGACCTGCGGCAAGATCGCGATGGAGGCGCCGGACGGGCCGAGGGTGCCCGGCGGCAGCGGGGCGCCGCTGCCCGGGACGGACGTCCGCATCGTCGATCCGCGGACCGGGCGGGACACCGGCGAGGGGGAGATCTGGGTGCGCGGGCCCGGCGTCATGCTCGGCTATCACCGCCGGCCCGAGGAGAGCGCCCGTGCCCTGCGCGACGGCTGGTACCGCACCGGCGATCTGGGCCGGTTCGGCGAGCACGGCGCGCTGACCGTCACCGGCCGGGTGAACGACCGTATCGTGCGCGGCGGTGAGAACGTGGACCCGGCCGAGGTCGAGCAGGTGCTGCGCGCTCTGCCCGGGGTGCGGGACGCGGCCGTGGTGGCGCGGGCCCATACGCTGCTCGGCGAGGTGCCGGTGGCGTTCGTGGTGCCCGCGCGGCCCGACCTCGACACGGCGGCGCTCCTGCGGGCCTGCGCCGCGGTGCTGTCGGCGCACAAGGTGCCCGAGGAGGTCCTGTTCACACCGGCCGTGCCGCGCACCGCCGCGGGCAAGCCGCGCCGGGCCCTGCTGCGTGAGGCGCTGGCCGGGCGGCCGGCCGAGCCGACGCTCGCGCGGCTGGCCGGTCGCACGCCCGGCGAACGGCGGGCCGTCCTGATTGACCTGGTGTGCGCGGAGATCGCGGCGATGCGGGGGGCGGCCGCCGCGCCCGGCACCGCGTTCGCCGACCTCGGCCTGACCTCGATGGACGCGATGACCCTGTGGCACCGCCTCAGCGTGCGCACCGGCCTGCGGCTGGCGGCGACGCTGGTCTGGGACCATCCGAACCCGGCCGCCGTGGCGGCCCACCTGGACGCCCGGCTGCACAGCGCGCCGGAGCCCGAGTCCGCCGGCCCGGTCGCGCGGCGCGGTCCGCAGGCCGAGCCGGTCGCGATCGTGGCCGTCGGCTGCCGCTTCCCGGGCGGGGTGTCCTCCCCCGAGGACCTGTGGCGTCTGGCGGCCGAAGGCGTCGACGCCACCGGCGACTTCCCCGCCGACCGGGGCTGGGACCTCGCCTCGCTGTACCATCCCGACCCCGACCGGCTGGGGACGACGTACGTCCGCCGGGGCGGGTTCCTCGACGACGTGGCGGACTTCGACCCGCTCTTCTTCGGCATGTCGCCCCGCGAGGCCCTGGCCACCGATCCACAGCAGCGCCTGCTGCTGGAGGTCGCCTGGGAGACGCTGGAGCGGGCAGGCATTCCGGCGCCGGCGCTGCGCGGGAGCAGCACCGGGGTCTTCGTCGGACTGATGCACGTCGGCTACGGCACCGGCGTCTCGCCGCACGAGCTGGAGTCGCACATCGGCATCGGTTCGTCGGGCAGTGTGGCCTCCGGCCGGATCGCGTATGCCCTCGGGCTGCACGGGCCGGTGCTCACCCTGGACACCGCCTGTTCGTCCTCGCTGGTCGCGCTGGACCTGGCCGCCGCGTCGCTGCGGGCCGGGGAGTGCACGCTCGCGCTGGCGGGCGGGGTGACAGTGCTGTCGAGCCCGCAGCCGTTCATCGCGTTCAGCCGTCAGCGCGGGCTGTCGCCGGACGGGCGGTGCCGGTCGTTCGCCGCGGGCGCCGACGGTACGGCGTGGGGCGAGGGCGTCGGCCTGGTGCTGCTGGAGAAGCTGTCGGACGCCCGGCGCAACGGTCATCCAGTGCTGGCGGTGCTGCGCGGATCGGCCGTGAACTCGGACGGCGCGTCCAACGGCCTGACCGCCCCGAGCGGTGCGGCACAGCGGGAGCTGATCCGGCTGGCCCTGGCCGACGCGGGACTGCGGGCCGCCGACGTCGACGCCGTCGAGGGGCACGGCACGGGGACCGCCCTCGGCGACCCGATCGAGGCCGGCGCGCTCCTGGCCACCTACGGCCAAGGCCGTGATCCGGCCGACCCGCTGTGGCTGGGCTCGGTCAAGTCGAACCTCGGACACACCCAGGCCGCGGCGGGCATCGCGGGCCTGATCAAGATGATCGAGGCGATGCGCCACGGTGTGCTGCCCGCCTCGCTGTACGCGGAGCGGCCGTCCCCGCACGTCGACTGGTCGGCCGGGGCGGTGCGGCTGCTCGACCGGGCGCGCCCCTGGCCGCGCCGTGAGCGGCCGCGCCGGGCGGCCGTGTCGTCGTTCGGCATCGGCGGGACCAACGCCCACGTCATCATCGAGGAGGCGGCGGAGGGGAGTTCGCAGACCTCCGCGCCGACGCCCGGGGGGCGGCTGCCGGTGACGCCCTGGCTGGTCGGCGGCGGTGACGAGGCCGGGCTGCGGGCCCATGCCGCCCGGCTGGCGGCCGCGTCGGCCGACGTGACGAGCGAGTCCGCCGCGCTGGACGTGGCGTACTCGCTCGCGACCACCAGGGCCCCGCTCTCCCACCGCGCGGCCGTCCTCGCCGACAGCCCCGAGGGCCTGCTCGCCGGGCTGCGGGATCTCGCGGACGGCGCCGACGGTGCCCCGCTGCTGCGGGGCACCGCGCGGACCCGGCCGAAGGTGGCGCTGCTCTGCGCGGGCCAGGGCGCTCAACGCCCTGGAATGGGCCGTGCATTGTGTGCCGCGTTCCCCGTCTTCGACGCGGCGTTCGGCGAACTCTGCGACGCCTTCACGCCGTTGCTCGACCGGCCGCTGCCGGCGGTGATCGACGCACCCGACGACGGCCTGCTGCACCGCACCGACTACGCGCAACCCGCCCTGTTCGCCTTCGAGGTCGCCCTGCACACGCTGCTGGCCGACTTCGGCGTACGACCGGACCGGTTGGCCGGCCACTCCGTCGGCGAGCTGGCCGCCGCGCACCTCGCCGGTGTGTTCTCGCGCGCCGACGCGGTACGCCTCGTCGCCGCCCGCGGCCGGCTGATGGCCGCCCTGCCGCCCGGCGGCGCGATGGTCGCGGTGCGAGCGCCGCTCGCCGAGGTGACGCACCTCCTCGGCCGGACAGGCGGCCGGGTCGCGGTCTCGGCGGTCAACGGACCGACGTCGGTCGTGCTCTCCGGCGACGAGGACGCGGTGACGGAGCTCGCCGCCGCCCTCGGCCGGCCGGCGCGACGGCTGCCGGTGAGCCACGCCTTCCACTCGCCGCTGCTGGACCCGATGCTGGCCGCGTTCCGCGCGGTCGCCGAGTCCGTGACGTACCACCGCCCGTCCGTCCCGGTGGTGTCCACGCTCACCGGCCGTCCCGAGCCGGACGCGCTCACCACCCCCGAGTACTGGGTACGGCAGGCGCGTGAGACGGTCCGGTTCGCCGACGCGGTCGGCCGGCTGGCGGACGACGGCGTCACCGCGTTCGTCGAGGCCGGACCCTCCCCGGCGCTCAGCGCGGCGGCCGAGGAGTGCGTGGAACCGGGCACGGGTGCGGTGTTCGCGTCATGTGCTGATCCGCGCACGGTACTTGAGGCGCTGGCCGCCCTGCATGTGCACGGGGTCGCGGTCGACTGGCCGTCGGTGTACGCGGACAGCGGTGCCCGGCGCCGTCCGCTGCCCACCTATCCCTTCCAGCGGCAGCGTTACTGGCTGAACGCCGTCCGGCAGCCGGCCCCGGCCGGGCATCCGCTGCTCGGGCGGCCGCAGCCCGACGCCGACGGACCCGGCATCCGGCACACCGCCGCGCTGTCCACCAGCCGCCACCCCTGGCTCGCCGACCACGTGATCGGCGGCCGGGTGCTGGCGCCTGCGACGCTCTTCGCCGAGCTGGCCGCGCGGGCGGCCGGTGCGTCCGGCGCCGTCCGGCTCGCCGAACTGGCCCTCCACGAGCCGCTCGTGCTGTCCCCGGCGGAGCCGACGCAGGTGCAGGTGGTGGCCGGGGCGGCGGACGGGACGGGCGGGCGCCCGGTCACCGTCTGGGCCCGTACGGCCGAGACGCCCGGGCCGTGGACCCGGCACGCGACCGCGACGCTCACCACCGCGGATCCGACGCCCGCGGGTACGGCGCCCACCGGTCCGACTCCCATCGGTGCGGCGCCCATCGGTGCGGCGCCGGAGGCCTGGCCGCCCCCGGGCGCCGTGCCGGTCCCGGTCGGCTACCCGCGGCTCGCCTCGCACGGCCTGCGCTACGGACCCGCGTTCCGCGCGGTGACCGCGCTGTGGCGCCGGGACGAGGAGGTCTTCGCCGAACTGTCCCTGTCGCCCGGGGAAGCGGCGACCGCCGGCGCGTACACGCTGCACCCCGCCCTCCTCGACGCGGCGCTGCACTCCGCGCTGCTGGCCGCGGAGCCGGGCGGGCGGCCGAGCGCGCCGCGGGTGCCGATGGCCTGCACCGGCCTGACGGTGTACGTGCCCGGCGCCCACACCGCTCGTGCCGCGGTACGGAGGCTGGGCCCGGACGAGTTCCGGCTCACCCTGACCGACCCGGCCGGCCGCCCCGTCGCCGCCGTGGAGTCCGTGGTCACCCGCTCGCTCCCGGCGCCGCCCCGGGCCGCCGCCGGGACCTACCGACTCGCCTGGCGGCCCACGACCCCGGTCCACGACGCCGTTCCCGGGCACGAGGTGCTGGACGTGCCGGCCCTGGCCGCGACGCTGCCGGCCGACCTGCCGGTCCCGGACCGGGTGCGCGGCCTGCTCACCGCCGTACTGGAACGGCTGCGCGACTGGGCCTGCGACGTCCGGCCGGGCTGTCTGCTGGTCCTCACGCGCAACGCGACCGGTGACGATCCCGACCTCGCCGAGGCCGCCGTCGCCGGGCTCGTGCGCAGCGCCCAGTCCGAGCACCCGGGCCGGATCGTGCTGGCCGACGGACTGGGAACTGCGCCCGCCCCGGCGACGGTCGAGGCGGTGCTGCGGTGCGGTGAACCCCAGGTGGCCCTGCGCGACGGTGTCCTGCGCGCGCCCCGGCTCGCCCTCGCGGACCCGCCCGCCGCCGAGCCACCCGCGCTGGATCCCGCGGGCACCGTGCTCGTCACCGGCGGCACCGGTGCGCTCGGTGCGAGCCTGGCCCGGTATCTGGTCGCCGAACGTGGTGTCCGTCAGTTGCTGCTGGTCAGCCGCGGCGGCCGGGTCCCGGACTGGGCGGACGGCCTGGCGGCCACGGTGCGCGGGGCGGCCTGCGACGTGAGCGACCGTGCCGCCGTCGCCGCACTGGTCGCCTCCTGCCGCCCGGCGCCGACCGCGGTCTTCCATCTGGCCGGGGTGGTGGACGACGGCGTGCTCGACGCCATGACCGGTGAGCGGCTCGCGGCCGTGCTCGGGCCGAAGGCGGACGGTGCCTGGCACCTGCACGAGGCGACGCGGGACCTCGCCCTGTCCGCGTTCGTGCTGTACTCGTCGGCCGCCGGTGTGCTCGGCCGGCCGGGCCAGTCCAACTACGCGGCGGCGAACGGGTTCCTCGACGCCCTCGCCCGGCACCGGGTGGCCCGGGGACTGCCCGCACAGGCGCTCGCCTGGGGCCCCTGGTCCGTCGCGGGCGGCGCGGGCATGGCGGGCCGTGTCGCGCCCGAACGCCTCGACGACGGCGTCGTCCTGCCCGTCACCGAGCAGGAGGGCACCGCTCTTCTCGACAGTGCGCTGCGCCGTGCGGAACCGGTGCTGGTGCCGGTCCCGCTGGACCTCACGGCGGCGGGCGGCGCCCCGGGCACACCGGCCGTCCTCGCGGACCTGCTGCCGCATCCGGCGAGCCGCAGTGGGGAGGCGGCCACCGGCGTACCGGCCGCCGTCGGAGCCGTGACGCAGGCGCCGGGCGCGTGGCGCGAGCGGCTCGCGGCCGTCGCCGCGGGCGAACGGGAGGCGGCGTTGGCCCAGTTGATCCGGGTCGAGGTCGCCGCGGTCCTGGGCTTCCCGGACCCGGCCGCGCTCCCCTCCGACCGGGCCTTCACCGAGCTGGGCTTCGACTCCCTCACCGCCGTCCAACTACGCAACCGGATCAGTGCGTTCACCCGCGTACGGCTGTCCCCGACCGCCGTGCTGGAGCATCCCACCCCGGCCGAGCTGGCGGCGCACGTCCATGCCGCGCTGGCCGAGGCGGGCGGGCTGCCGCGGGCGGACACCGGATCCCCCGCGACTGGTGTCGGCCCCTCCGCCGGTGCCGGGACGTCGTACCGCTTCAGCCGTCTGTATCACCAAGTGCTGTGCGAGAAGGGACCGTTGGAGGCGATGGGGCTGCGCTACCTCGCGTCGTACGCCCTGCCCGCGTTCGCCGAGGCCGAACGGGCCCGGCACACGGTCCCGCCGGTCCGGCTCGCGCGGGGCAGCGGCACCCCGCTGGTGTACATCCCCGACTACCTCACCCCGTCGCACCGCGTGCCCACCGCGCTGGCCGACCGGTTCGACGGCGAACGCGACCTGTTCCTGCTGGAGCATCCCGGCTTCGGCGCGCCCCACCGGGCCGTCCCGGACGGCATGGCCACGCTGGCGCGCACGCACGCCGACACCGTACGGTCCCTGCCCCTCGGCACGGCCCCCGTCCTCGTCGGCTACTGCGCGGGCGGCGCCGTCGCCCATGCCGTGGCCAGGGAGCTCGCGCGGGCGGGACATCCGCCGGCCGGTGTGATCCTGATCGACTCCCACGCGGGACTGCTGCGCCGCGACGACCCGCGCGGGCTGGCGCTGGTGTCGGCCGGTGCCGATCTGCCGGACGAACTGGTGGACCTGCTGGACGACTCGGTGCTGATCACCGGGGGCGGCTACGCCCGCGTCCTGGAGAACTGGCGGCCCGAGCCGTCACCGGTCCCGGCCCTGCTGCTCCGCGGCCGCCCCACCGCGCAGATGCGGCGGATCGATCCCGACGCGGACTGGCGGCCGCACTGGCCGCTCCCCCACGACAGCGCGGACCTCCCCGGCGACCACTACTCCGCGCTGCACCGCGACGCCGACGGCACGGCCGCGGCGATCCGCGCCTGGCTGACCGGCCGGCCGGCCGAGTGACCGGCCGGGTGACCGCGGACAGGCAACCGGACATGGAAACCGGACACGAGAACAGGAGCCTCCGGATGACCTCCGAGTACGACCTCGTCGTGGTGGGCGGCGGGCCGGCCGGCGCGACCGCCGCGACGGCCGTGGCCCTGCGGGGGCACCGCGTGCTCCTGCTGGAGCGGGACACCTTCCCCAGGTACCAGATCGGCGAGTCGCTGCTGCCCGCCACCGTGCACGGCCTGTGCCGCCTCCTCGGCGTCGCCGACGAGGTCGCCCGGGCGGGCTTCACCCCGAAGCGCGGCGGGACGATGCGCTGGGGCCGCGATCCGTTGCCCTGGCAGTTCTCCTTCTCCATGACGCCGCGCCTGCCCGAGCCCACGGCGACCGCCTTCCAGGTGGAGCGCTCCCGGTTCGACGAGATACTCCTGCGCAACGCCGAGCGGGTCGGCGTCCAGGTCCGTGAGGGCAGCCCCGTGCGCCGCGTGCTCAGCGTGGGCGGGCGGGTGCGCGGCGTCGAGTACACCGACCGGGACGGAACCGCGCGCACGGCCCAGGCCCGGTACGTCATCGACGCGTCCGGCAACACCAGCCGGATCCACAGCCAGGTCGGCGGGGCGCGGGTGTACTCCGACTTCTTCCGCAACCTCGCCGTGTTCGGCTACTACGCGGGCGGCCGCCGGCTCCCCGAACCGGACAGCGGGAACATCTTCTGCGCCGCCTTCGACGCCGGCTGGCTCTGGTACATCCCGCTGCGCGACGATCTGACCAGTGTGGGCGCCGTGATCGCGCCCGAGCACCTCGCGGCCGTCCAGCGCGATCCGCGTGGCGCCTGGCAGGACATGATCAAGGCCTGCCCGGAGGTCGACCGGCTGCTGACGGACGTACCGCTCGCGACCGAGCCGCCGTACGACCGGATCCGGGTCCGCAAGGACTACTCCTACTGGAAGACGTCGCTGTGGGTTCCGGGCATGGCGCTGGCCGGGGACTCCGCCTGCTTCGTGGACCCGGTGCTCTCGTCGGGCGTCCATCTGGCGACGTACGGTGCCCTGTTGGCCGCCCGCGCGGTGAACTCCGCGCTGGACGGCAGTGTCCCCGAGGAGCGCGGTTTCGCCGAGTTCGAGGCGCGGTACCGCCGCGAGTACGGCGTGTTCTACGAATTCCTCATCGCCTTCTACGACATGGAACGGGGCGAGGACTCGTACTTCTGGTCGGCGAAGAAGATCACCCGGGTCGGCCTCGGCGAAGCCGCCGCCTTCGCCGAACTCGCCGGCGGACTGGTCTCCGGCGACACGTCGGTGCTCGCGGCGGAGCGCAGTGCCGGTGCGGCCGAACTGGACGACGCGGTGCGCCGGTTGGCGGACGGCGCGGAGCGCGTGAACCCACTGCTGTCCACCCGGATCGTCGCGGACACCTTCCGCACCGGCAACGACCTCCAGGAACAGGCTCTGTACGGCGGCTCCCCCGACGCCCCGGCCGCAGCGGATTCCCTGACGGTGGCGGCGGACGGACTGTCCTGGCTCCGGCCCTGAAAGCCGGTGAGGAGCCGGCGGTCGCGGGCGGTAGGTTGAGGCCATGGCGGACGACTGGCGGACGGATCGGATCGGGGCGGCGCTGCGGGGCGGGAATCCCACGGTGCTGCGCAGGCTCGCGGCGGGCTTCGCGGTGATCGGCGATGTGCAGTTCCTGCCCGGCTACTCGGTTCTCCTCTCGGACGACCCCGCTGTTCGGCGGCTGTCCGACCTGCCGAAGGGGAAGCGGCTGGCGTTCCTGTCCGACATGGACCTGCTCGGCGAGGCGGTCGAGCGGGCCTGCCGCGGCCTCGACCCCGGCTTCCGCCGGGTCAATCTGGAGATCCTCGGCAACACGGATCCGTTCCTGCACGCCCACGTCTGGCCCCGGTTCGAGTGGGAGCCGGCCGAGCTGGTGGGCAAGCCCGTATGGCTCTACCCGCCCGACCGGTGGCGGGACGAACGGTTCCGGCTCGGCCCGCGCCACGACGCGCTGCGGGCCGCGATCGGTGCCGAACTGGACGGGCTGCGGTCGACGGACTGACGGCCGTCCGGCACCGGGCGAGCGGCTCACTCCGGACGAGCTCCCCCCTCCGCCCGGCCTGCCGTCCCTCACAGCGACGCGAGCGTCTCGGAGAGGTCGGCGAGGCCGAGTGACCCCAGCGTGAGTGCCTTCGTGTGCCAGGCCCGCAGGTCGAAGGCGGTGCCGAGGCGGCGCCGGGAGGCTTCGCGGCCCTGGAGCCAGGCGCGTTCGCCGAGCTTGTACCCGATGGCCTGGCCGGGCCAGCCGAGGTAGCGGTCGATCTCGCTGGTGCGGCGGGCGGCGCCGCTGCCGTGGTGTGCGGCCATGAACGCGGTGGCGAGGTCGGGGGTCCAGCGTTCGCCCGGATGGAAGCCGGAGCCGGCCGGGACGGTCAGTTCCAGGTGCATGCCGATGTCGATGATCACGCGGATGATCCGGAGCATCTGCTTGTCCAGGTAACCGAGTCGGCGGGCGGGATCGGTGAGGAAGCCCAGTTCGTCCATCAGGCGCTCGGCGTACAGCGCCCAGCCCTCCTTGTCCGCGCTGACCGCGCCGAGGGTGATCTGGTAGGTGCTGAGCCGGCCGGCCTCGGCGGTCCAGCGGGCGGTCTGCAAGTGATGCCCCGGGACGGCCTCGTGGTACCAGGTGCTGACCATCTCCCAGGTGGGGAAGGTCTGTTGGCCGAGGGTGGGGAGGTAGGTGTATCCCGGGCGGCTGAAGTCCAGGCTGGGGCCGGTGTAGTAGGGGGCGCCCGAGCTGCCCGCGGGCGCGATGCGCGTCTCGACCCCGCGGATCGGGCCGGAGAGGTCGAAGTGGGTGCCGTCGAGGGCGTCGATCGCCTCGTCCGTGATCTGCTGGAGCCAGGCGCGGATGTTCTCCTCGCCCGTGATGCTGTGGCCGTGCCGGTTCAGGTGGTCCATGGTCGCGCGGACGTCGGCGCCCGGGAGGATGCGTGCGGCCTCGGTCCGCATCTCGGCGCGCGTGCGGTGGAACTCCTCCCAGGCCCAGGCGTAGGCCTCGGCCGGGTCCGGGACGGCGCCGACGGCCCAGCGCGCCGCGCGCAGGTAGCGCTCGCGGCCGACGGGGTCCGGGGTGCCCTCGGCGGCGGGCAGGTAGGCGCTGCGCAGCCAGCCGCGGAAGTCGGCGACCGCGCCGGTCGCCCGCTCGGCGGCGGCGTCGAGTCCGGGCCTGAGCCGGTCGGGCGCGGCGGCCACGAACGCGGCGAACCAGCCGGTGCCGCCGGCGTCCTGGCCGGTCCAGGCGGCGAGTTGGCCGAGCACGGCCCGCACCTGGCGGGGCGCGCACAGCAGCCCGCGGGCGATGCCCTCGGACAGGGTGGCCCGGTACCCGTCCAGGGCCCCGGGCACGTGCCGCAACCGGCCCGCGACGGCTGCCCAGTTCTCGTCGGTCCCGGTGGGCATCAGGGTGAAGATGCCGCGCAACTGGTGCAGGGGGGAGTTGACGTTGCGCAGTTGGCGGAACTGGTCGCCCGCCTCGTGCAGGGCGAGTTCGGCGGTCAGCCGTTCCCGCAGGAGGCGGGCGCAGTTCCGCTCGGCGTCCGCCCACACCGTGCCGTGCTTCTCGCCGTACCGCTCGGCCGTGTCGAGCGCGGCGAGCGTGCGCCGGGCCACGTCGGCCAGTGCCTCGAAGCCCTCCGGCGACAGATCCGGCTGCCGGTCGTCCTCCGGGTCGAGGCCGAGCCGGGTCGAGGTCACGGGGTCGAGGGCGGCGACCTGCGCGACGTGGTCGTCGGCGATACGGCGCGGTGTGCTCGAAGTGCTCGGCGTGCTCGGTTCGTCGGCCATGCGGGTCATGCTGACGTCCCGCCACGGGGACTGTCAGCAGGGCGTGTTGTCTTTCGGCCGCGGTGGCTCAGCAGTACGGCGGCTGGTTGGTCAGGGATGCCGCCACCCGCATCCACACGACGAACTGCCGGTAGAGGCCGGGCAGCGGGCCGCGCGCCTCGACGGTACGGTCGTCCGTCGAGACGACTCCCGGAATTCCCGGCAGGGTGGCGGCCACGGAGGCCGACTGCCAACGGACCCTGAGCGTCGCCGGGCCGGCCGGCACCGCCGGCGTGGGCAGCGGCGCGGAGAGTCTCGCGGTGACCGCCTCCTGGATGGCCGCGCGTGCCTCCTCCGCGGGGCGCAGCTCGGCGGCGAAGCGGTCCCGGGCGTACTTCACCGGCACGGTGGTGACCTCGGGGTCCCACTCGACCGTCTCCGCGCAGGCGCGGTCGTCGCCGGTGAGGACCACCGTCGGCACACCGAGGGCCGCCGCGGTGGCATGGGCGAGTCCGATCTCGCCCACCGGCCTGCCGTCCAGCCAGATGTCCTCGATCTCATGGCCCATGAAGCTGTGGCTCAGCACGCCGAGCGCGCCGGCCCGGGCGTGGTAGCCGACGCAGACCATGGCGTCGTGCTCGGGCGTGAGGCCTTCGAGCATGCTCATCTGCTTGGGCTTTCCTCGGATCAGGCGGGCCGCCGGGTCCAGGTCCTCGGGGAGGATGTTGCGCATGGGGCCGTGGGCGTCGTTGACGAGGATGTCGGTGGCGCAGGCCGCGACGGCGCCCCGTACGGCGGCGTTGACGTCCTCGGCCATCATGCGCCGACCGCGCTCGTAGTCCCGGCCGCCGGGCTGGACGTCATGGGCGTCCACGAGGCCGGTGACGCCTTCCATGTCCACACTGATGTAGATCCGCATGCCCTCAACTATCGCCTGCGTCCTTGGCCGTGGGCCGTGCGAGGACCCGCCGTAGCCAGCGGGTGCGGGCGTCGCGGGCGTCGCGGCTGAGGGCCGCCTGGGGTGCGAAGGTGTCGAAGCCGTGGCACGCGCCGGGCCATACGTGCAGTTCGGCCTGGCCCCCGGCCCGCCAGAGGGCCTGCGCGTAGGCCACGCCCTCGTCCCGGAACGTCTCGGCGGCCCCGACCTCGATATAGGCCGGGGGCAGTCGCGACAGGTCCGTGGCGCGGGCCGGGGCCGCGTAGGGCGGCAGGTCCGCGGCGCCGTACCGGTCGCCCAACAGGGCCTGCCAGGCGGTCGCGTTGGAGGTCCGGTCCCAGAGGTCGACGCCGGCCATCTGGTGGCTGGAGAACGTGTCGTTGCGGTCGTCCAGCATGGGGCAGACGAGGAGTTGCCCGATCGGGGCGGGGCCGCCGCGGTCCCGGGTGAGCAGGGCGAGTGCCGCGGCCAGTCCGCCGCCGGCGCTCTTTCCGCCGATGACGACACGGTCGGCGTCGACGCCGAGTGCGGCCGCGTGCTCGACCGCCCAGACGTATCCGGCGTAGCAGTCCTCCAGCGGTCCCGGGTAGCGCGTGTGCGGTGCCAGCCGGTACTCGGCCGAGAGGACGGCCAGGCGCAGCGGGAGCGCCCAGGCGCGCAGCACCTGCGGAAGCACGGACCAGGCGTTGCCCATGATCATGCCGCCGCCGTGCAGGTAGTACAGCAGCGGCAGCGGGCCCGCGAGTCCGGCGGGGCGTGCGCTGACGAGCGTGACGTCCGGTGCGCCGGGCGCTCCCGGCACGCGCAGCTCCGTCACCTCGAAGCGGCCGCCGTCCTCAAGGTCCCGGACCGTCGGCCGGGGCCGGCTCGCGGCGTCGTGCGCCTGCCGTGCGGCCAGGTTCTCCGGGGTGAACGGCTCCTTCGCCGCCTCCCCCAACGCAGCGATCGTCTCGGCCAGTTCGGGGTCGAGCGGCGGTGCCTTCCCTGGCCTCGATGCCGAAGTGAAGTCCATGCGGCCCAGTCAATCACCCGCCCCGGAGCACTGTTACGCGCCTGTGACACCGAGCGGACCATCCGAAGATCGAAGCCTGTCACCCTCTGTCTTGCCTATCCACATTTCTGGGGGATTCAGCCATGACCAACCGAACCCGCCTCATCACCGCCGCCATCGCCGTGGCCGCCTCCGTCACCGGCACGGCGCTGCTGGGTGCCTCCGGAGCCGCATCGGCCGCCACCGGTTCCGCGCACGGGACCCTGACCGTCAGCAACGGCACCGCGTACGTGCTGATCGGCGGACACCGGGTGAACTTCGGCGTGCCCGTCCGGGATCTCGCCTGGTCCCCGGACGGCGCCCGGGCCGCGTTCATCGACGGCTCCGGGAATCTCGACACCGCCCGTCCGGACGGCAGCGGCCGCGTGGTCGTGGCCAAGAACCCCGGCAACCAGAACTGGTCCCACCCGACGTGGCAGGTGACCGCGAAGGACACCCGCAACGGCATTCCCGCCAAGGACAACCTCATCTTCGCGGCCCGCGACAAGGGCGTCTCGCGCCTGAAGTACATCTCCGCCAAGGCCGTCCACGGCACGCCGAAGACGCTGTCCCTGAACGGCGACCCGGGCCCGGGCGGGGCGCTCCCGCAGACCGGCAACGTCTGGCCCAACGCGGGCGGGCACTACGGCACGTCGGTCTACGCCAACGTCGACACCGGCGCGGTCTACATCCGTGACGACTACCTGCGCCAGCAGGGCGGCAAGCTCACCAAGGGCTCGCAGCCCGCGCTGTCCCCGAACGAGGAAGAGGTCGTGTTCGTGCGCTCGGTCGCCGGCCACGACCACGTCCTCGTGGAGGACCTCATGCACGGCGACCGCGTCAAGGACCTCACCCCGCACGCGACCACCGACTACACCGAGCCGGCCTGGTCCCCCGACGGCAGGACCCTCGCGGTGCGCACCCCGTCCGGCACGGTGACCCTGCCGGCCGACGGCACGGGCCACCCGGCCAAGGTCACGTCGACGACGGGTCTGGCGGCGTACCGCCCCTGACGACGGCGGCGGCCGACGGGACAGGCCGGGCGGGTCCGGGGCGCGGAGTGCGGGTCACTTCGCCGACCCGGCCAGCTCGGCCCGCAGCTCTTCCAGGTGCGTGTCGGCATGGTCGTGCGGCAGGAACTCCACGACGTCGAGGAACCGGAACAGCACCTGGCTGCTCGTGACGGCGTACTCGTACTCGGCGAAGCCCACCACCGCGCCCGTCGTGCCCCGGACGGCGCCGCGCACCACGTGCTCGGTCATCTCGTCCGGCTCGGCCGCCGACAGCCCGCGCCGGGCGTTCGGCCGGGCCAGATACGGGCACACCATCGAGGCGTACAGCATGCACGCGCGGTGCCCGGGCCCTTCGAGGGTCGGGGCGAGATTGCGGTACGGCCGCCCGGCGGCCAGCGCCTCGCCGATCGCCGCGCTCTCCCCGCTCCCCACCACGCGCCACACCGGCCCCCGCGGCATGGGGCGGTCGCACACCGAGCACAGCCGCCCCCGGGCGCACGCGGCGCTGCGGTCGTGGTCGGTCAGGGCGAACTGCGGCTCGTCGTTCTCCCACGGAGTGATCGCGGGCACGGGATATCCGCGCGCGTCCCGGGGGCGCGCCGCGACGCCCGCCGGCATGGGAACCCTCTCGAATCGCACCTGCCATGCCTATCAGGCTCCGCCGGGCGGCACCACCAAGGGGCTGTCCGCGGCGGGTCATTCGCGTGCGATGCGGGTCAGGTCGGTCGTCAGCGACGCCAGCCAGGACACGGTGGCGTAGTACAGGCGCGGCGCGCCTGGCGGTTCGGCGGCGAGTGCGGCGGGTGCCGGATCGATCCGGGGCACCGGTCCGGTCGGGGTGTCACCGCCGGGGTCCAGGGCCGCCGAGACGAGCAGCATCCGCGCGGCCACCCGGTCTCCGAGCCCGCTGACGGACTCGGCCGGCGCGGGGCCGAGCGCGGTGAGCGGGGGCTCCAGCAGGCGTTCGGAGCCCCACAGCGTGTGGTGGCCGGCCATCAGTGTGGCCTGCCAGTCCACGTGGCGCGGTACGGCCTCGCCCGGCGGCCCGCCGAAGGGTGCCTGTTCGCACTGGAACTGGGCGTAGGCGGACTCGGCGAGGACGATCGCGCGTTGCAGCGAGCGGTGTCCCGGCGCCCCGGTCGGTGCGCTTCCGGCGCCGGTGCCCGCCACGGAGGCGCCGGTAGCGACGACGATCTCGGCCGCCCGGCGCAGGAGTTCGGCCGCGGCACGGTGCATCTCGTCATGGGCGCCGCGGGGCCAGGCGAGCACGCCGAACACGGCGCCGATCGCACTGCCGATCAGCACGTCCAGCACCCGCTCTTCCGCCAACTGCCAGGTGGATGTGGTCAGTTGGGCGAAGACCAGGGCCACGAGCACGGTGAACAGTCCCTGCGCCCAGCCGACGCCCTTGACCGGCCCCACGGTGAAGGCGAACAGCATCCAGGCCGGCAGGACGACGGCGTAGACCGCGGTGTCGGTGCCGGCCAGGGTCAGCGCCCCGGCGGTGACCAGGGCTCCGGCCAGCGTGCCCACGAGGGCCGCGCGGATGGTGCTCCAGGTGTCGCCCAGGGTGGTCCGGGTGAGGCTGAGGGTCGCCAGCATGGCCCAGAATCCGTGGGGCAGCGTGTCCAGCCCGGCCACGAGCCGGGCGGCGGTCAGGGCCAGGGCGATACGGACCGCGTTCTGGAAGAACACCGACCTGCGACCGGCGTGGTGGCAGACCCGGTGCCACCACAGCACGGGTGCCCGGCTCCTGGCGTACCAGAAGCGGCTCTGCCCGGTGTCCACCGACGCGTGCCGGCCGTGCACGGCCAGATCGGCGGCCGTGCCGAGGGCGAGCGCGGCGTCGGCGATCTCCAGCACGGCCGCGTGCCGGCGCAGCACGCCGGGCGGGAGGTCCGGCGGTGCCGCGCCGGCGGCACCTGCCGCGGAGGCCGCCGCCACGCGGGCGCGAGCGGCGGCCAGTTCCGCGTACGGCGTCACCGGCGGCTGCCCGGTGTGCAGACAGGTCGCGGCCGCCGTGGCCACCACCGCCACCGCGCGCAGGGCGGCGGTCTCCTCGGGGCCGGGCCGCCCGTCCGGTGCGGCAGGCAGGTCGGCGAGGCGGCTGAGGAGGGTGCGCGCGGCGAGGCCGGTGTGGGCGAGGGCGCGGTCGCGCACCCCCGGTCCGGCCGGGCGTTCCGCCTCCGGCAGGGACAGGGACCGCAGCGTCCGGCCGGTCTCGTGGGCCAGGCGGACGTCGGTGCCGGTCAGGGTGTGGGGCGCGGTGGCGAGGAGTGTGGCGCAGCGCGCGGCCACGCGTGCGGCGTGGGCGGCCCGCTCGCGGTACGGCGGCGGGGCGGGCTCGGGGAAGAGCAGCGCCTCGGCGGCGACGAGCAGGACGAGCCCGGTGGTCGTACCGGCCAGGCGCTCGGCGAGCGTGCCGGGCGCGTAGGGCGGGAACGACGGCAGGATGTACAGGAGTTGCAGGCCCGGCGCGGCTCCCGCGAGGCGTGGTCCGCCGACGGCGGCGAAGGCCAGCGCGAAGCCGACCGCCAGCATGCCGACGACGGCGCTCCAGGTCCGTACCGACAGCCAGGTGCCGACGACGACCAGCAGCCAGCACACCGGGAGCAGCCGCAGCACCAGCGCGGCCCGCTGCCGCCCGGTGCCGGGGATCCTGGCCAGTCCGCCGAGGGCCACGGCGGCGAACAGGGCGTAGGTGGCCCCGACGGGGCGGTCGAGGCCGTAGCGGAAGAGGTAGAACCCGGCCGCAGCGACCAGCGTCACGCGGACCGCCCGTCGGCCCGAGGCTGCGTAGTCCGCCAGGGTGTGGCGGGAAGCGACTCGACGGCCCACGTCTACAGAATCGCCCCGCGCCGGTCCCCCGGCATGTCGCGACCGCTTCGGCGCACCGGCGGGCCGGGAGTCAGCCCAGGGTGAAGCGGACCGGCGTGCCCGGCGCGGCCTGGGCGGCCGCCGCGAGGGCGGGTTCGGCGACGACGCCGACGACCGGGTAGCCGCCGGTGGTCGGGTGGTCGCGCAGGAACACCACCGGGCGGCCGTCGGGGGGCACCTGTACGGCGCCGAGCACCATGCCCTCGCTGGGCAGTTCGCCGCCCGACACGCGTTCCAGCGGCGGCCCCTCGGTGCGCAGGCCGATGCGGTTGCTGTGCGGCGAGACGCGGTACGTCGCCGAGGTGAGGGTGCGCAGCGCCGCGGCGGTGAACCAGTCGGCGCGCGGGCCGAGCCGGAGTGGCAGCGTCAGTTCGGCGGGCGGCGCGGGCCAGGGGGCGAGGTCGGTGCGGGGCGGCTGCGGGGCGGCTGCGCCGAGCGGGAGGACGTCCCCGGCACGCAGCGGCTCCGGGCCCAGTCCGGAGAGCAGGTCGGCCGAGCGGCTGCCGAGCACGGGCGCGACGGCGATGCCGCCGCGGACGGCCACGTAGGAGCGCACCCCGGCCGTCACGGCGCCCACGTCGAGGACGGCGCCCGCGGGCACCCGCACGGGTGTCCCCCAGGCCGCCGGCCGTCCGTCGAGGGTCACCGGGCAGGGCGCGCCGCCGACCACGACGGTCACGGTGTGCTCGGGGCGCAGGGCGCAGCCGGTGAGGGTGGTCTCCAGGGCGGCGGCGTCGGGGGCGTTGCCGAGGAGGCGGTTGGCCAGGGCCAGGGCGGCGGCGTCGAGGGCACCGGAGCGGGGGACGCCGAGGTGGGCGTGGCCGCGCCGGCCGGCGTCCTGGACCGTGGTGAGGGCGCCGGGGCGTACGACGGTGAGGGTGCCGGTCACGGCGCACCGCCGCTCTCGGCCACGAACCGTACGCGCGTGCCCGCGGTGAGCAGGGCGGGTTCGTCGCGGGTGAGGTCCCACAGCGGGGTCGGGTCGGGCATGGTGCCGATCAGCTGCCAGCCGCCGGGGGTGGCGCGCGGATACACCGCGCTGTAGGGACCGGCGAGCGCGACGGCGCCGGCCGGGACGCGGGTGCGGGGCGTGTCGTGGCGCGGGACGTGCAGTTCGGCCGGCAGGCCGGTGAGGTAGCCGAAGCCGGGGGCGAATCCGCAGAAGGCGACGCGGTAGGTGTACGCGCGGTGCCGTGCGCCGACCTCGTCGACGCCGACCTGCCAGAGGTCGGCCACCCGGGCGATGTCGGGGCCGTCGTAGCGCACGGGGATCTCGACGGCCTCCCCTTCGTCGGCCGCGCGGGCGGGCACCTCCCAGTCGGCGATGCGGCGGGCCAGTTCCGCGGGGCGCGGGACGCCGTCGAGGAGGACGGTCCGGGCGCCGGGCACGATCTCCTCGACCGGTGGCAGGGTGCCGGCCGCGCGGCGTCGCAGCAGTTCGGCGTGGAAGGCGCCGGTGCGCTCGGCGTCCGGGAGTTCGACGAGCAGGGCGTGCCGTCCGGCGGGGCGCACGGTGAGGAGCCGGTTCCCGGTCATGCGAAGGCCCCGACCTCGACCCCGGCCGCGTCGAGGGCCGCGCGCACGCGGGCCGCGATCCGGGCGGCGCCCGCGGTGTCGCCGTGCACGCACAGGGAACGGGCGGCCACGGCGACGCTCGTCCCGTCCACGGCCCGGACCGCGCCGTCCACGGCGAACGCGAGCGCACGCCGGACCACCTCGTCCTCGTCGGTGACCACGGCGTGCGGCTCGCGGCGTGGCACGAGGGTGCCCTCGGGGGCGTAGGCGCGGTCCGCGAAGGCCTCCGGTACGGCGGCCAGGCCCGCGTCCGCGGCGGCGGCGAGCAGCCGTGACCCGGGCAGGCCGAGCACGGGCAGCGCCCCGCCGGCCAGTTCGACGCCCGTCACCACGGCGGCGGCCTGTTCGGCGTCGTGCACGGTGCGGTTGTAGAGGGCGCCGTGCGGCTTGACGTACGCCACCTCGGCCCCGGCGGCCCGGGCGAAGACGCGCAGCGCCCCGATCTGGTAGGCCACCTCGGCCGCGAGTTCGTCCGCGGGGACGTCCATGGTGCGCCGGCCGAAACCGGCCAGGTCGCGGTAGGACACCTGGGCGCCAATCCGTACGCCGCGCTCGGCGGCGAGGTCGCACACGCGGCGCATCACGGAGGGGTCGCCGGCGTGGAAGCCACAGGCGACGTTGGCGCTGGTCACGACGGTGAGCAGGGCGTCGTCGTCGGTGAGGGTCCAGCGGCCGAAGCCCTCGCCGAGGTCCGCGTTGAGGTCGATCACGCCCCAGAACGTAATCGATCGTTGAACGATCCGACAAGGCATCGATCGATTTCTGCAGCACCTCTTGTTCGATCGTTGAACGATCCCCTAGGGTCCGTGCATCCCTCACGGATCCGGACCTCCCGGATCCGCACCACCCGGGCGTCCTGCCCCGTCCCCCGCGAAGAAGGCCGCCGCATGATCGTTCTCCTCGGCGTGGTCGTGGTGATCCTCGGCTTCGTCACGCGCCGCAATCCCGTCCTCGTGGTGGGCGTCGCCGGTGTCTTCACCGGGCTGGTCGGCGGGATGGATCCACTGGAGGTCCTCGCGGCCTTCGGCCGGTCCTTCGCCGACAGCCGGTCGGTCACCGTCTTCGCCGTCGCCCTGCCCGTGATCGGCCTGCTGGAGCGTTACGGCCTGCGCGAACAGGCCCGCCGTCTCATCGGCCGGCTCACCGGGCTCAGCACCGGCCGGTTCCTCACCGTCTACCTGCTGGTCCGTCAGGTCACCGCCGCCCTCGGCCTCACCAGCATCTGCGGCCCCGCGCAGACCGTACGGCCGCTGGTCGCGCCCATGGCCGAGGCCGCCGCCGAGCGCACGACGGGCACCGAACTGCCGGACCGCCTGCGCGAGAAGGTGCGCTCCTACGCCGCGTCCGCCGACACCGTGGGCCTCTTCTTCGGCGAGGACTGCTTCATCGCCATCGGCTCGATCCTGCTGATCACCGGGTTCGTGAACTCGACGTACCACCAGAACCTCGAACCGACCCAGCTGGCCGTGTGGGCCGTCCCGCTCGCCGTCTGCGCCTTCCTCGTCCACGGCGCCCGACTCCTGCTCCTGGACCGGCAGTTGGAGCGCCAGATGGCCCTCGCCCGCGCCGAGCACGACCTGCCGCTGCCGAAGGGAACCGACAAGTGATCAAGGCCGAATGGCTCTACTGGCTGGTGGGCCTCGTCTTCGTCGTCATGGCCGTGCAGATGGCGGCCGACCGCACCAACCCCAGGCGGTGGACCTCAGCCGCCTTCTGGGGCCTGCTCGGGCTCACCTTCCCCTACGGCACCGGAGTCGCCAACGACACGGCGCACAAGGGTGGTTGGACCCTGCCCGCCGAACCGCTCGGTGTCGCCGTCCTCGCCCTGATCGTGCTCGCCGGGTTCAACTTCCTCGGCAAGGGCGAGCCCGTCACCAGCAGCGCGGAGGAGCGCGAGGCCTCCGCGACCCGGCTCGGCGGCAGGATCTTCGTCCCCGCGCTGACCATTCCGCTCGTCGCGATCGTGTGCGCCTCCGTGCTCGACACCTCCGGCCTGTTCGAGACGGGCAAGGCCACCCTGATCGGACTCGGGATCGGCTGTCTGGTCGCCCTCGTCGTCGGCATGCTGGTCACCGGCGAGCGCAGGCTGTCGGTCCCGCTGCACTCCGGCCGCTCCATGCTGGAGGCGATGGGCTCCGCCCTGCTGCTGCCCCAGCTCCTCGCCGTGCTCGGCTCGATCTTCGCGCTGGCCGGAGTCGGCACCCAGGTCGGCAGGATCGTGCACGACATCCTGCCCGGCGACTCCAAGTACCTCGCCGTGGCGGCGTACTGCGTCGGCATGTTCCTGTTCACGATGATCATGGGCAACGCGTTCGCCGCGTTCCCGGTGATGACCGCGGCGATCGGCTGGCCCGTCCTCATCGAGCAGATGCACGGCAACGAAGCGGCCGTCCTCGCGATCGGCATGCTGGCCGGTTTCGCGGGGACGCTGTGCACACCGATGGCCGCCAACTACAACATCGTCCCGGCCACCCTGCTCGAACTGAAGGACCAGTACGGCCCGATCAAGGCGCAGATCCCGACGGCGCTGCCGCTGCTGGTCTGCGCCACGGTGATCATGGCGCTCTTCGCCTTCTGACCGCCGCGCCCGCCGCCCTCCGCTCCCCGTGGAGGAAACACCCGATGAAGACGAAGAAGAGGGCCCGATGAAGGAAGTGCCATGACCCGCGTGCTCATCACCGGCTTCGCCCCTTTCGACGGCCGGCGCGTGAACCCGTCGTGGCAGGCGGCCTCCCTCGTGGCCGCCGAGCCGCCCGCCGGGCTGACCGTCACCGCCGCCGAACTGCCGTGCGTCTTCGGCGAGTCCGTCACAGTCCTGCGCGACGCCGTCCGCGCGGCCGGCCCCGAGCTGGTCCTCTGCCTGGGCCAGGCGGGCGGCCGCCCCGGCGTGACGGTCGAACGCGTCGCCATCAATCTCGACGACGCCCGCATCCCCGACAACGCCGGCCGCCGCCCCGTCGACGAACCCGTGGTCCCGGGCGGCCCCGCCGCGTACTTCTCGTCCCTCCCGGTGAAGGCCTGCGTCGCCGCCCTGCGCACGGCCGGTGTGCCCGCCGCCGTCTCGCACACCGCCGGTACGTTCGTCTGCAACCACGTCGCGTACGGCCTGGCCCACCTCATCGCCACCGAACTCCCGCACGTCCGGGGCGGTTTCGTCCATGTACCCTGGGCGCCGGAGCAGGTCCCCGACGGCACCGCCCCGGCCCTGGAACCCGCCACGGTCGCCCGCGGCCTGCGCGCCCTGCTGGTCACAGCGGCCGCCACCCCCACGGGCCAGGACCTGAAGATCTCCGAGGGAACCACCCACTGATGCCGCCCACCTGTACACCGCCCTTCCTTCGAGCGGCAGTACTACTGGGCCACGTATCCCGTGCGCGACGGCCACCACCCCAACAGCGCCTTCGCCCCGGGGCTCCCGCGACCCCAGAGGCCGTACGCGATGCGCAGGACGCTGGGCCGGGAGCGGTTCGCGTGGTGGCTCGACGGATTCCTGACCGCCGTTGGAGGTGCCCGTCGTCTCCGACCGCAGCGACCCGCGGATCGGCCATCTGCCGGGCTCACCCTGAGCAGGGCCGCCGCGCTCCGCTCGGCCACGGGGGCTCCGCCCGGACGGGCCGGTGCGCAGTCGGCTGACCGAGGCGCCCGGAGCCCGTCTGGTGGCCGGCCCGCCCGCCGTGGAACGCGGCGACTTCGCGACCGGGCACTGGCCGGCCACCTTCGCGGCGCAGGCCCTCGATCCCCTGGGTAGGGCCGGTCCGCGCGTTCAGATGCCGAACGGGGCGGCGTAGCGGACGATGCCGGCGGGCAGGGGGTGGCGTGCGTCGAGGGTGAGGGCCATCAGGGCGTCGTCCGGGACGTCGATGCTCAGGCCGATCCCGTGGGCCGAGGCCCGGGTGAATCCGAAGCGCGGGTAGTAGTCCGGGTGACCGAGGACGACCACATGGCGCTCGCCCCGCTCCCGGGCTGCCCGCAGCCCGGCCCGGACCGCGGCGGATCCGGCGCCGGTGCGCTGCCGGTCGGGACGTACGGCGACGGGTGCCAGGCACAGCGCCGGGACGTCGCCGATGTGGCAGCGGGTCAGCAGGGCGTACCCGGCCGGCGTGCCGCTGTCGTCGACGGCGACCACGGACAGCCCGTCGAGCCACGCGGGATCGCCCCGCAGGGCGTCCACGAGGTCGGCCTCCCCGGCGGTGGGAAACGCGGAGAGGTTGATCTCGCGGACTGCGGGGATGTCGGCACCGGTCTCGGCGCGGGTGGTCCACCTGTGCGGCATGGGGGGCGTGCGCTCCGATTCGCTTGACGGCCTGCATCGAAGCACATGCCGACCGGGCCGGACCAACCCTTTTGCGACCTTTGCCGCCGACTCGCCGCGCCGGCTAGGCCATGAGCAGCGGGCGCAGCGCGCCGTCGCGGAGCCGGTCCACCAGGGGCGGCGCGAACCGGCGTGCCGCGAGCACCGTGGCCAGGGCGACGACGCTGCCGACCAGGGCGCCCACGGCGACGTCGTGCGGGTAGTGGGCGCCGACGTAGACACGCGAGGCCCCCATCACGACGGCCGCGAGCAGGGCGACGGATCCGAGCCGCCTGCTGACGAGGAGGAGCGCCACCGCGAAGGCGAAGGCGACGGTGGTGTGATTGCTGGGGAAGGCGTAGTCGTCGGGGGCCGGGCACGCCTCGATGAGGAAGTCGTGGGGCAGCGCCCGGCACGGCCGGGGCTCCTGGAAGACCATCTTGATCCCGCTGTTCACCACATAGGCGAGGACGACGGCGAACGGAGCGCCCAGCACGGCGGCCATCGCGGTGCTCCCCTGCCCGCGGGCCCGCCACCAGGCGACCAGCAGGAGCAGCGCGAAGATGCCAGTGCCGTACGCGCTGTACGCGGCCGCGGTTCCGTTCAGCCAGTGCGTATGGCGGGCGAAGTCGGTGACGTCGGTGTACAGGCCGCCGTCTATGGCCGCGCCGTCGAGTGCCTGAACGGTCGGGGAGGAAGTCGTCATCGAGCGGATCTCCGGGCCGTGGTGCGCGTGCGGCGCGCTCCGGGGAACGCGCCGCGACACTGAGTGGACATGAAGATGACCTGTAGACGTCCGGAACATGAACGTCTACAAGTGAGTAGACGTTATCAGGCGGAGATCGGTTCACTCACCTGGAGATCGATACGCGCTAGGAGGCGTCCGTGCGCAGGACCACGCGCCGCCCGTGCAGCTCGCCGCGCTCCAGCCGGGCGTGCGCCGCGCCGGCCGCGCTGAGCGGGAGGATCTCGGTCCGGCGCGCCCGCAGGGCACCCCGGCCGAGCAGGTCGTTGATGTACCCGGCGGCCTCGGCGAGTTCGTCGGTGGTCGCGTGGGAGATGACGAATCCCACGACGGAGCGGTCGTTCATGTACAGGGCTCCGGCGGGCAGCACGGGCCGCGTGCCGGCACCGGCCAGCAGCACGACGCGGCCCCGCCGGGCGAGCAGACCGACGGAGGTCTCCAGGTCGTTGACGCCCGCCGTGTCCAGGTAGAGGTCGACGCCCGAGGGCGCGGCGGCCCGGATCGTCCCGGCCAGGTCCGGATCGCGGTAGTCGAAGACCTCGGCCGCGCCCGACCGTGCGCAGTACGCCGCGTCCCGCGCGCCGGCCGTCGCGAGGACCCGGGCGCCGGCCCGCGCCGCCATCGTCACCAGGGCACCGCCCACGTTGCCCGCGGCCCCGGCGACCAGCACGGTCTCGCCCGCGCGCAGGCGCCCGTGCACGAAGAGGGCGAGGTACGCGGTCGCCGCCGGATGGACGACCGCGACCGCGTTGTCCGGATCGACGCCGTCGGGCAGGTGGTACAGCCGGTCGGCCGCCACCACCGCCCGCTCCGCCGCAGCGCCCTGGCGCCCCTCGTGCCCGAGGCTGTTGCACCACACCCGGTCCCCGACCCGGAATCCGGTGACGCCGGGCCCCACCTCGGCCACCGTCCCGACCAGGTCGCGTCCGACGACGAACGGGAAGGTCAGGTGCGTCGGGAAGAGCCCCGAGCGGACGAAGGTGTCGACGGGGTCGACCGCCGTGGCCCGCACCGCCACCAGTACGTCGGTGGGACCGGGCACCGGCGCGGGAATCTCCCCGTACCGGATGACGTCGGCGGAACCCAGTTCCTGGATGTACGCGGCACGCATGACATCACATGGTTCCACCCCGGCCCGCCCGGCGAAGGACGAGCGAGCTCAGTGTCATGCCGATGGCGCCGGTCCACAGGGTCGCCCCGGCTCCCCACAGCGCACCCGAGACCCCGCCCAGTACTCCGCCCAGCGGAACGCCTCCCCAGGACACGAACCGGGCCGTGGCGTTCATACGGCCGAGGAGCCGGTCCGGGGTGAGGGCCTGCTGGAGGCTCGACTGGGACACCACGCGGACGACACCGCCCAGGGAGAGCGCCGCGAGCCCGACCGCCGCCGCGTACAGGCTCCAGCCCGGCCGCGCGTGCGGCATCAGGGCGGTCGGCGGACACGTGACCAGCGGCGCGAGCCAGATCACCCGCCCCTGCCCGAGCCGCCGCGCGATGCCGGTGGCCAGCAGGGCACCCAGCAGCGCGCCACAGCCCATGCCCGAGAGGACGAGCCCGATACCGAGGGTGCCGAGACCGATCTTCCGCTCCAGGAAGACCAGAAGCATCGTCTGGTACAGGACCAGGAAGAGGTTGAACATCGCGTCCCCCGCGATCGTCGCGCGCAGGACGGGCTGCCCGAGGACGAAGGCCAGCCCTTCCCTGATGTCCCGGGCCAGATGCCGTCTCCCGCCCGCCCCCGGTCTCTCCTCGCGCCTGCGGATGCGGGTCGCGAGGAGCCCCGACGCCACCATCCCCGCCGAACTCGCCAGCAGCGCGGCGGGGGCTCCCGCCCAGCCGACCAGCGGCCCCGCCACCGCGGGTCCGCCGATGCTGGTCACCGACCGGACCGCCGAGAGTCTCGCGTTCCCCTCGACCAGGTTGTCCCGTCCCACCAGGTGCGGGAGATAGCTGACGTAGGCGACGTCGAAGAAGACGGTCAGCAGTCCGTGCAGCAGGGCGGCCGCGCAGAGCCACTCGATCGTGAGCAGACGGGCCCACCACGCCGCCGGGACCGACAGCAGGATCAGCGCGCGCACCAGATCGGCGGCGATCATCACGGGCCGCTTTCGCATCCGGTCCACCCACGCGCCGGCCGGCAGTCCGATGAGCAGCGAGCCCGCCGTGGTCGTCGCGGTCAGCAGTCCGACCTGGAGTTCGTCGGCGTTCAGCGCCGTGATCGCGACCAGGGGCAGTGCCAGGAAAATGATGCGGTCGCCCAGTTGTCCGAGGGCGGTGGCGGCGAAGAGCCGCCCGAAATCCGGATCACGCAGAAGACCGAGCCGCGAGGGAATTCCCTTGGGTATCACCTGGTGTCACCGCTCGACGCCGAATTCGTACACCACGGCCCGGCGCGCGTCCGGGATGACGATGTCCGCGGTTTCCACCGGGCGGCCGTCAGTGGCGTAAATGGTCCGCTCTATCCGGAGTACGAGGTCTCCGGCGCTGATTCCCAGCAGATTCGCGTGTACCGGGGTGGCGCGGGCCGGGCGGGGGATCTCGACCACGGTGTCGACGACGACTCCGATGGAGCGCATGCGCTCGGGCACCCCCTTTCCCGCCAGCGGGCCCGTCTCGGGCAGCACGATCGGCGTTCCGCCCGTGAGGGTCATCGGTTCCCAGGACGCGGAGAACTGGACGGGGTGCCCCTCGGCGAGGAACTCGTAGTGCGTGGTGACACAGAGGTCGCCGGGGCGGATGGCGAGCCGCTCGGCGATGGCCTCGGGGGCGGGCACGCGCACCTGGCTGTGCGCGTCCCAGGAGTCGGCCCGGCCCCGCTCCCGCAGATCGGGACGTGCGCCGGCGGACGTACCGGCGCGGCGGGGTGAGCCGTCCCGGCGTTCGTGGTGGCGCGAGCGGACGAGCCGCAGGCGCTCGCGCGGTGTGCGCACATAGGTGCCCGATCCCGCGCGCCCTTCGAGGAGTCCTTCGTCGATGAGGCGGTCCATGGCCCGCTGCACGACATTGCGCCCGACCCCGTACTCCTCGGCGAGCCGCGCCCGGGACGGCAGGCGCTCACCGACGTCCCACTCCCCCGAGAGAACACGGGCTCGCAACACGTCGGCCAGTGCACGGTACGGCGCTTCTCGGGGCATGGGTGACTCTCCAGCGGTGATTCCAGGCGGAGTTGAGAAGCTACTTCACCGCGTGAAAGCTACTGGAGCAGAAACACGCTCGGCGCTCGCGCCTCAGCGTCTGCGCTCCGCGCCCTCGGCGCCGAGTGCCCAGGCGCCGAAGGCGGCTCCTGCGGTCTCGAATTCGAAGATCACATGGGAGGCCGCGGTGTTGACGTCCCGCCAGAACCGCTGGAGGGGGTCGGTCTCGAAGTGGGACGTGGTGCCGCCGGCCTTGAAGATCCGGTCGACGGCCGACACCAGCAGTCCGACCGCCAGCGCGAGGTCCCGCGGCCCGCGTACCGCCGCCTCGCCCTCCCGGGCCTGCTCGACACCGTCGGCGACACGGGCGGCCCGCTGCATGAGGAGCTCGGCCGCGTCCACCTCGCCGGCCGAGCGGGCCAGCTCGATCTGGACCGGCGGCTTCTCCCGCACCGGGGCGCCGCGCCGGTCGACCCGCCGCATGGTCTGCTCGGCGCCGACGCGCAGTGCCCCGCGGGCGGCACCCAGCACGGGAACGGCGAGGGGCAGGGCGTTCAGGGCGTCCACGGGGACGGTGTGGCAGCGGGCCTCGGAGGCGGTCGCCCGGCCCGCGTTGATGTCGAACCTCGACAGGGTCCGGTGCTCGGGCACGAACACGTCGTCCAGGGCCATGGTGTCGCTGCCGGTCCCGCGCATGCCCATCGTGAACCAGGTGTCCCGCACCATGATGTCCGCCCGGGGCACCGCGAAGAACCGGACCTCGGGACGTCCGTCGGGACCCACCTGGCCGTCGGGTACGGCGGAGCAGGCGAAGACCCAGTCCGCGAAGCGCACCCCGCTGATGTACCGCCACTCGCCGCTCAGCCGCCAGCCGCCGGAGGCGGGCTCGGCCTTGCCGGCCGGCATGAGCGCGCCCGCCATCAGGGCGTTCGGGCCGTCGGCCCAGATCTCGGCCTGTCCCTCCAGGGGCAGGAAGGCCCCGTAGCGGGCCGCGTACGCGGACAGCGAGGCGGCCCAGGCCGCCGAGGCGCAGCCCTGGCCGACCAGGGTGACCGCCGCGGTCATGTCCGTGAAGCGGCCGTCCGCGCCGCCGTAGGCCGCGGGGACGAAGTGCCGGGCGAACCCGGCCTCCCGCACCGCCTCGACCGCCTCGGGCGCAAGCCGCCGGGCGGCCTCCGTCTCCTCGGCGCACCGCGCCGCGATCTCCGCCACGCGCGGCGCGCCGGCGACGACGTCCGCCACCAGCGGCCGCTCGGCCACGATCGTCGTTGTGCTGTCGCTGAGCATGCTGTTCGCCACCTCCACTGGGGGATGGCCGCAGTCTCTCCGGCGGAGCCCGAGACAGGCCGCACCCAAGCCCGGGACCGGCCCGTCGATCACCCGACTGGCTTCAAAACACACCGCTGATCCGAGCTCCGCACCCTTCGCGAAAAATACCCCCCGGGGTACCCGTGCTACTGTCGAACACATACCCCCGGGGGTAATTCACGCACGGGAAAGGAGTGCCCGATGTTCTTCGTCGACACGATCGAGGTGCCGGGGCTGGGCAACCGCACGTACCTGGCGGGCGGCGCGCACACGGCGGTGGCGGTCGATCCGCCGCGCGACATCGACCACGTGATCGCGGCGGCGGCCCGGCGCGGTGTGCGCATATCCCACGTGGTCGAGACGCACCTCCACAACGACTACGTCACCGGCGGCCTCGAACTGGCCCGGCTCACGGGCGCCGCCTACCTCGTCCCCGCCGGCGCCCGGGTCGCCTACGCGCGCGTGCCGGTGCACGACGGCGACCGCCACGACATCGACGCCGCCGCGGGACTCGTCCTGCGCGCGCTGGCGACGCCCGGCCACACCCCGCACCACATGTCGTACGCCCTGGAACAGGACGGCTCGGCGGTCGCGGTGTTCACCGGCGGCTCCCTGCTGATCGGCACCGTCGGCCGCCCCGACCTGGTCGAGCCGCGCCTGACGCGGGACCTCGCCCGGGCCCAGTACGCCTCCGCGCACCGGCTGGCCGCAGAACTGCCGGAGGAGACGGCGGTGCTGCCCACACACGGCTTCGGCAGCTTCTGCGCGTCGAACCGGGCGGGCCGGGCGGGCGGCGACGCCACGACGATCGGCAAGGAGAAGACGAACAACGCGGCGCTCGTCCGTGACGTCGACACCTTCGTCGCCGAGCTGCTGGCCGGCCTGGACGACGTCCCCGCGTACTACACGCACATGGGCCCGGCCAATGCCGACGGCCCCGCCCCGGTCGACCTGACGCCGCCCGCCGTGGCCGACGCCGGCGAGATCGCCGCGCGGCTCGCAGCCGGGGAGTGGGTCGTGGACCTGCGCCACCGTGTCGCCTTCGCCGCGGGGCACGTCGCGGGCTCGTTCAACTTCGAGGCCGACGGGCAGCTCGGCATCTACCTGGCCTGGCTGATCCCCTGGGGCAGGCCGGTGACCCTGCTGGCCGAGTCCGCCGAACAACTCGCGGCCGCGCAGCGGCAGTTGGCACAGGTCGGCATCGAGCGCCCGGCCGCCGCGGCGACCGGTGACCCGGCGCACTGGGTGTCCGAGGGCACGGCACCGGCGTCCTTCCCGCGGGCCACGTTCGCGGATCTCGCCGGACGCCCCCGGGACGGCGTCGTCGTGCTGGACGTCCGCCGGGACTCCGAGCGCGCCGGCGGCTTCGTCGCGGGCTCGGTGCACATCCCGGTCCACACGCTGCGCGAGCGCCTCCACGAGGTGCCCGCGGGGCAGGTCTGGGTGCACTGCGCGGGCGGCATGCGCGCCGCCATCGCCGCGTCGCTGCTGGACGCCGGGGGCCGCGACGTCGTGGCCGTCGACGACTCCTTCGCCTCGGCCGTGGAAGCCGGGCTCACCGAGCAACAGAAGTGAGAACCACGATGAGTTCCTTCACACGACACCCCGGCGCCCCGGACCGGCCGACCGTGCCGGAGGCCGCCGAGCGCACCGGCCACAGCGGGGCCGGCGAGGGCGGGATCGTCGCGTGAGCGCCGTGCTCCTCGCCCTGGCCGCCGGAGCCGCCATCGGTCTGACGCTCGGGGCGCTCGGCGGCGGTGGCAGTGTGCTGGCCGTCCCCGCGCTGATCTACCTGCTCGGGTTCACTCCGGTCGCGGCCACCACGGCCGCGCTGGTCATCGTCTCCGTCACCTCGGCGACGGCTCTGTCGGCGCATGCCCGCGACGGTCATGTGCGCTGGCGTACGGGGCTGCTGTTCGCGGCGGCGGGCATCGGCCCGGCCATGCTGGGCGGGGCGCTCGCCTCCCGCCTGCCGGCGACCGTGCTGACCGTGGGCTTCGCCGTCGTGGCGGGCGTCGCGGCGCTGCGGATGGTGCGCCGGCGCGCGCCCGCCGAGGAGGCCGCCGCACCGGTACGGCCGGGCCGGGCGGCGGCCGCGGGGGCCGGACTCGGCGCGGTCACCGGCGTGCTCGGCGTGGGCGGCGGCTTTCTCGCGGTCCCGGCGCTGGTGAGCGTGCTCGGGATGCGGATGCGGGCGGCCGTGGGCACCAGCCTGCTCGTCATCACGGTCAACTCGCTGGCCGCGCTGGTGACGCGCGCCGGTACGGCGAGCGGCCTGGACTGGGGCCTCATCGGGCCCTTCGCCGGGGCGGCCGTCCTCGGCGCGTGGGACGGCAGGCGACTGTCGGCGAAGCTCCCCGCGCGCACGCTGCAGCGGGCCTTCGCCGTGATCCTGCTCGCGGTGGCCGGCTTCATGCTGGCCGACGCGGTGCTGTGACGGCCCGCCGCGCACGCTGGTGCGGGGACCGCCGAGAGCTCACGCCAGGGACAGGAACAGCTTCTCCATCCGGGCGCGCATCGCCTCGGCGTCCTCGCCGTTCTTCCGGCCGGACTCGATGTCGGCCACGCACTGCTGGAGGCCGGTGGCGATGATCGCGAACCCGGCCCGGTCGAGCGCCCGCGAGGCGGCGGCCAGCTGCATGACGACGTCCTCGCAGTCCCGGCCCTCCTCGATCATCCGGATCACCCCGGAGATCTGGCCCTGCGCCCGCCGCAGCCGGTTCAGCACGGCCTTCAGGGACTCACCCTCAAGCTCCAGCTCCACGATCAACTCCTCAACCGAATACCCCTAGGGGTAACTGTACGTCCCCTCGCGGGACGACGACGCACAGCAGACGAACAGCAAAGGACCGGCTCCGCCATGACCAGCCCCCTCTCCCCCGCCACCCTCGGCACCGACCAGGCCGCTGCCCGGTTGCACGAGTTCACCGTCATCGACGTCCGCACCCCCGGCGAGTACGCCGCCGGCCATCTGCCCCGGGCCCTGAACATCCCCGTGGACCAGCTCCGGCACGCGCTGCCCGAACTGCGGCACGCGGCCGGGCGCGGCGTCCTCCTCATGGTGTGCGCCTCGGGCGCCCGTTCCGGCAACGCCTGCGCGCTCCTCGCCGAGCAGGGCATCCCCGCGGCCACGCTCGCCGGCGGCACCACCGCCTTCGCCGCCGCCGGACACGACCTGGAGCGGCCCGTGGCCTGCGACGCGCGGTCCGGCTGGGCCATGGAGCGGCAGGTGCGCCTCACCGCGGGCACGCTGGTCCTGCTGGGCCTGCTGCTCGGCGTGCTGGTCCACCCGGCCTTCGCGCTGCTGTCGGCGGGCGTCGCAGGCGGCCTGGTCTTCTCCGCCCTGACGGACACCTGCGGCATGGCGGTCGTCCTCGGCAAGCTGCCGCACAACCGGCCGCGCCCCGCCGACCTCGCCGCCACGCTCGCCGCCCTGCGCACCCGCTGAACCGGGGCGCGCGGCCGGGCAATGCACCTCACACGGTTCGACCATGTTTCAGGCAACGTGCGCCGTTTTCACACATCGCCGACGGGTGAGGGGTCACACTCGGTGGCGGAGGGGGGACGAGTGCGGCGGCGGTCGCACCATCCCGACGTGTCGCGCCGCCCGGGGGAAGGCGGCGAGCGGACCAGCAGGGGGATGCATGACGCAGTCGCTTCCAGGCCGACACCCCGCCGCCGAGCGGGCGCAGGCCGGGCGCGGGGAGCTTCCGGTCGTCGTGGTCGGGGCGGGGCCGTACGGGCTGTCCGTGGCCGCGCATCTGCGGGCGGCCGGGGTGCCGGTGCACATCTTCGGGGAGGTGATGGGCAGTTGGCGCCATGCCATGGCCACCGGGATGTTCCTGAAGTCGACACCGGCGGCCACCGATCTGTCCGCACCCGGGCCGGGCGCCCGGCTCGCCGACTTCCGCCGGCTCCAGGGCGAGCCGGAACTGACCGAGCTGACGCCGATCCCGTGCGACGTGTTCGTGCGGTACGGGCAGTGGTTCCAGAAGCAGTACGTCGGTGACGTCGACCCCACCCGGGTCGTGTCCCTCGACCGGGACGGCACGGGCGCGGGCTGGACGGTCCGGCCGGCGGACGGGCGGGACGTGGCCGCCAGGGCCGTCGTCGTGGCCACCGGACTGAACGGACTCGCCCACATACCCGACCAGTTGAGCCGGCTGGCCCCCGAGGGTGCCGGGCCCGGGGCTCTTGTGTCACACACCAGCCACCACACCGACCTGTCCTGCTACGCCGGGCAGCGGGTCGCCGTGATCGGCGGCGGCCAGTCGGCGCTGGAGAGCGCCGCGCTGCTGCACGAGGCGGGCGCCGAGGTGCGGGTGCTGGTCCGGGAGGGCCGGGTGCGGTGGGGGACGACGCCCGTGCTGTCCCGCCCCTGGCCCCGGCGCCTCGCCCAGCCGGCCTCGCCCCTGGGCACCGGCTATGTGCTGGCCGCGGTGTGCAAAGCCCCGCACGCCGTACGGCAGTTGCCCGCCTCCGCGCGGCTCCTGCTGTTCCGGCGCGCGCTCGGCCCGTCGGGCGGCTGGTGGCTGCGGGACCGGGTCGAGGGCGTCGTACCGGTGCACACCGCGAGCCGCGTCACGCTCGCCGAGGTGACACCACAGGCCACGGTCCGGCTCCGGCTCACCGGGTCCCACGGTACGTCCGATCTCACCGTCGACCACGTCCTCGCGGCTACGGGCTACCGGCTCGACCTGGACGCGCTGCCGTTCCTGTCCCCGGCGCTGCGCCGGGAGCTGGTGTGCGTACCGGGGTCCAGGGCCCCCGAGTTGGCGGGCACGCTGGAGTCGTCCGTACCCGGGCTGTACTTCACCGGGTCGCTCGCGGCGCCGGTGTTCGGGCCCATGATGCGGTTCGTCGCCGGAACGGAGTTCGCTGCCTCCCGCATCGCCCGGGACACCCTGCGGCGGATCCGGGCCGCCCGCTGACCGCGGCAGCCGCGCGGGCCGGACGCTACCCTCGCCGCTCGCCCGGCCCGTGATGGCGGCAGCAGAGGCGGAAGCGGGCGTGCGCGGGGCGCACGCCCGCTTCCACGTGCGCGACCGTCGCCGCGCACTGGGCCCGCTGTGCGTCGTCGACCATCTTGTCGCTGTCGGAGGCGGCGTTGGCGAGGCCCGCGCAGCACAGGGTCAGCAGCAGGGCTCCGCCGGCGATGGGGAGGGTCCGGCGGGGCGGGGGCGGGCCGAGCAGGGCGCGGACCCGCTGCGGCACGGCGCCGCCCGTGACGGCGAGCGCGGGCGGGGTCGATCTGCGGGAGGAGGCGGCGAGGGCGGCTCGGCCCACGGCGCGGGCGACGACCCTGCGGCTGCCGACGTGCGTCGCCGCCTCCTCGTCGGCCCAGCGCTCCAGGACGTACCCGCCCGCGTCGGCCAGGGGCCGCAGCAGCGGATTGACGGCCGCGGCAAGGCGCCAGAGGGCCTGGAACAGGTGGTGCCGGCCGCGCAGATGGGCGCGTTCGTGCGCCAGCAGCGCCTCGCGCTCCTCGTCGTCCAGACAGCGCAGCATGCCCCGGGAGACGACGATGCGGCCGGGCGCGCCGGGCAGCGCGAACGCCTGGGGCACGTCGGTGTCGACGACGGCCAGCTCCCCGTCGCCGGGCACGCGGGCGCACTCGCGCCGGGCCCACAGGAGATGACGGACCTGCCGTACGGCGGCGAGCACCAGGGAGACGCACCCCGCGACCAGGACGAGGGAACCGGCGACCGCGACGGTGAGGTGGACCGGGTTCTCGGCCCGCAGGACCGGTACCGACCAGCGGCCCTCCGCCGCCACCTCGGGTATCTGGGCGATCCCGGCGAAGGCCAGCAGCGCCAGCGAGCCCGTCCAGCCGACGGTCGTCACGAGCGCGGTGCAGGCCAGGGCCCAGGCGGCGGGGCGCGGGGCGAGCCGACGGGCCGGCCGGGGCGCGAGGACGCTCAGCACGACCGTCACGACGAGCGGGACGTAGACGCTGATCAGCACCGGCTCACTCCCCCGCCGTCTCAGTGTCCGGCGCCGTCGCGGCCGGGGTGGTCCTCGGGCCCGGACAGCAGATACTGGAGCAACCGCTCGTCCCGCGCGGACAGTTCGGAGACGAAGCGGGTCAGCACCGCCTCGCGGTCGGAACCGCCCTCCAGGAGCGATTTCATGCGGTGGGCGGTGTGAGAGGCCTCGTCACGGGCAGGCTCGTAGGCGTAGCCCCGGCCGGCGCGGTGCCGGACGAGCATGCCCTTGTCGTACAGCCGGGACAGGATCGTCAGGACGGTCGTGTAGGCGAGATCGTCCGGCAGTCCCGCCAGGACCTGGCGTGCCGTCAGCGGTCCGTCCGCGGACCAGAGGGCGGCGAGCACATTGCTCTCCAGTTCGCCGCGCGCCCGCCTGCCGGGTGTGCCGCCATCCCTGAAGCCGTTCACCGTTCGCCCTTTCGTTGCCTTGCCGCAGTCCAGGCTACCCGGCGGTCTCCTACTAGTTGTAGGAGGTATGCTCCGGGCTTTGAAACAGGAACTACTACAACTTGTAGTTTCGTACTCCTTCACCTGCGCGCAGAGGACAGCCCATGGCCAATCCCGGACGTACGCTGCCGAGGCCCGCGCCCGCGGGCGTCCCGCCGGTGCCCCGCGACGCGACCACGGCCTCGCGCCGCGTCGCGATCGTCTCGGCGAGCGTCGGCGCCGGCCACGACGGTGCCGCCGCCGAACTGGAGCGCCGCCTCGTCGCGGACGGCTTCGTCGTCGACCGGCACGACCTGCTGGACCTGCTGCCCGCCGGTCTCGGCCGCGCCGTCCGGGACGGCTACCACCGCATGCTCGTCGCCGCCCCCTGGGCCTACCAGCGGCTCTACGCCGGGACCGAGCGCGCCGGCGGCAGCGGTCCCGCGGCGCGGGCCCTGCTGCGCGCCGCCGAGGAGCGCGTGCTGCGCGCGCTGCACCCGGACGCCGGCGCGGTCGTGTCCACGTACCCGGGCGCCAGCCGCGTGCTCGGCAACCTGCGCCTGGCCGGCCGCCTGGCCGTCCCGGTGGTCACCTACCTGACCGACTTCTCGGTGCACCCGCTGTGGGTCGCGGACGGCGTGGACGTCCACCTCGCCGCCCACGCGGTGCCCGCGACGCAGGCGCGCGCGGCCGGAGCCCGCGACGTGCGGGTGCGCGGACCGGTCACCGACCCCCGCTTCCGCCCCGGCGACCCGCTCGAACGCGCCCGTGCGAGGGCTCGGTTCGGGCTGCCGGAGCACGCCCCGCTGGCCCTGCTGGTCGCCGGGTCCTGGGGGGTGGGACCGGTCCGGCAGGTCGCCGGAGAGCTGCGCGACTGCGGGGCCGCCGTCCCGGTCGTGGTCTGCGGTCGCAACGAGGCCCTGGCCCGGCAGCTGCGGGCGGACGGGATCACGTACTCCTACGGCTGGGTCGACGACATGCCCGGCCTGATGCACGCGGCGGACGTCCTGGTGCAGAACGCCGGCGGGCTGACCTCCCTGGAGGCGTTCGCCGCGGGCCTGCCCGTGGCCAGCTACCGCTGCATACCGGGCCACGGACCGGCCAACGCCGCCGCCCTGGACGAGGCGGGCGTGGCCGTGTGGATCCGGGACCCGGCCGACCTGAAGGGTGTGCTGGGCGAGCTGGTCGGCGGCCCGCTGGGGCAGCGGCAGCGCGAGGCAGGGCTCGCCCTGTTCGCGCCCGTCCCGGCCGACGGCCCCGCGGCCGAGATCGCCCGCCTCCACCGCCCTGGCCCGCCGCCCCCGCCGCCGGGACCGGGCCGACGGCGGAGGTTGCGTACCCGGCGGCTCGCGGTCACCGGCGCCGCGGCCTGCGCGGTGTGGGCAGGCGCCGTCGGCACCGGGGTCGTGACGACCTACGACGGACCGGCGCTGATGCGCACCCTGGGCCACGGCCTCGACCTGGACCGGCTCGCGCCGGCGTTCACCGAAGAAGGGCACCACTCGTGACGACCTCCCGCCCCCTGCGCACGGCCGCACTGGCCGCCGTGCCCGCCGCCGCCCTTGCCGCGGTGCACTGCGCTCCCGTCGTCTCCACCTTCGGGCCCCTGCGCAACCGCACCATGCCGCGCCTGTCCGGCCGGGGCCGCGCGGACCACGTCGCCCTCACCTTCGACGACGGACCCGACCCGCTGTCCACGCCGTTCTTCCTGCGGTCGCTCGACCGGCGCGGAGTGCGCGCCACCTTCTTCCTGCTGGGCAGCGAGGCACATCGCTCCCCCGGCGTGGTGCGCGAGATCGCGGCGGCCGGCCACGAGATCGGCATCCACGGCTGGCTGCACCGGCCGCTGCTGCTGCGGGGCCCGCGCGCGACGTACGACGACTTCGCCCGCGCCCGCGCCACGGTCGCCGACATCACCGGGACGCCGCCGACGCTCTTCCGACCGCCGTACGGGGTCATGTCCACCGCAGCCCATGTGTCGGCCCGGCGCCTCGGGCTCACCCCCGTGCTGTGGACCTGCTGGGGGGAGGACTGGACGGCACGGGCCACGCCCGAGTCCGTCCACCGGACGGTGACGGCGGACCTCGACGGCGGCGGCACGATCCTGCTGCACGACTCGGACTGCACCTCCGCCCCCGGCGCCTGGCGCTCGGCCCTCGGCGCGCTGCCCCGTATCCTCGACACCTGCGCGGAGCGGGGCTACGAGGTCGGCCCGATCCGCGACCACGGGTGGCCGGGCCTCGCCACGGCTCCCGACGTTCACCCTGCCGGTGCCGGTGCCCCGGGCAGCTCCGGCCGTTAGACACCGGGAGCGCCGCACGCGTCCCCACTCGTCCTGATCAGTTCACGGATCGTCCTCATGCTTTGCATGCCTGTCGTCACCCTCATGGAGGCTCGGGGTCTATGACCACACCCACGCATCTCGCCGCGCAGCTGGCCGTCAACGTGCTGGACGCCCATTCGCTGCTGGCCGCGTTCGGCGTCCTCGGCGTCGGCGTGGTGATGTTCGCCGAGACGGGGCTCCTCATCGGCTTCTTCCTGCCCGGGGACACACTGCTGTTCACCGCGGGCCTGCTCTGCACGGGCTCGTCCGAGCAGGGCCTGCACCTCTCGCTCGGGCCCCTGCTGGTCTCGGCCGCGGTCGGCGCGCTGGCCGGCGCCCAGGTCGGGTATCTCCTCGGCCGCAAGGCGGGCGGGGCCCTGCTCGCCCGCAGCCGCTCGAAGAAGCTGCGCGAGGGAGCGCAGCGGGCCGAGGAACTGCTGGAGCGGTACGGGCACGCGAAGGCCGTCGTCCTGGCCCGTTTCGTACCGGTGGTGCGGACGGTGCTCAACCCGATGGCGGGCGCCCTGGGCGTACCGGTGCGGACGTTCACGCTCTGGCAGGTCGTCGGCGGGCTGGTGTGGAGCCTCGGCCTCACGCTCGGCGGATACGCGCTGGGGTCCTCGATCCCGAACGTCGACCGCTATCTGCTGCCGCTGGTCGCCCTGATCGTGGTCCTCTCGCTCATCCCGCTGCTCGCCGAGGTCCTGCGCGCCCGCCGGGCGACGCGCGCACAGGAGGAGCGCTGACCGCTGCGCGGGAGCGGCGCGAGGCGCCGTCCGCGAGTCCGTCGTGCCTCGTCGCCCCCCCTGCCGGGGGGGCGGCTGTTCTCAGCCTGCTCTTACCCGCTGGGACGAAGCTGGTGACGTGCCGGGGCCGGTCCCCGGCCTCCGGGACGGAAGGAGACGGAAGGAGAAGGGCATGTCCGGCTTCCGGCACGGGCTTCTTCCCCGCGCGCTCGTTCCCCTGGCGGCCGTCGGGCTGCTGTCCGTGGGCATGGCCGCACCCGTCGCCGCGGCCGGGCCGGCCCACCGGGTGGACTGCCGGGTCACCCGATGTGTCGCCCTGACCTTCGACGACGGACCGACCCCGTACACGGCCCCGATCCTGGACACGCTGCAACGAGCGCACGTCCCGGCCACGTTCTTCCTCATCGGGCCGCACGCGCTGCGCTACCGGGCGGACGTGCTCAGGGAGTACCACGCCGGCGACGCGATCGGCGACCACACCGTGACCCACCCGCATCTCACCCGTCTCCCGCTCGCCCGGATCGAGTACGAGATCGGCATCGCCGCACGGCAGATCGCCTCCGTCACCGGGCGGCGGCCGACGCTGTTCCGGCCGCCGTTCGGGGCGTGGGACGCGCGGGTGCGGGCGGCAGCCGCCGCGGAGGGCATGTCGGTGATCATGTGGAGCGTCACCGCCCGGGACTGGAAGTTCCACGATCCGCCCGCCATCGAGCACCGGGTGCTGAGCCGGGTACGGCCGGGCGCGATCGTCGTCCTGCACGACCGGTACGCCACCACCCCGCCGGCCGTCCCCACGATCGTCCGCGCGCTCCGGGCCCGCGGCTACCATCTGGTCACCGTCCCCCAACTGTTCGGCTCCGCAGGGGACTTGATCCCCGGCCAGGTCTATCACCACGGCCCCTGAGCGCCGCCCGCAGCCAGGTTCAGCGGTGCGCGGCGGGCGGACCCGGGGCTACTGCGGATCGACCGGGCCGGCGGTGCTGCGCAGGGTGCTGATCATCTCCTGGACGACCGGGCCGGCCGGCGGTCGCAGGCGCTCCCCGCCGCTGTGGGTGAAGAGGCGCTCCAGGACCGCGTCACCGGCGAAGTCACGCAGGTGCTCGGGGAGTTGCAGGGTGTTCTGCCGGCCCATCGGATTGATCTGGACCTGCTCGAACCACCTGACCAGCGTCTGCCAGGACTCCGGATCGACGCTCAGCACGTGGAAGAAGCCGCGGTGCAGCGTGCGGATGATGAGCAGCGCCGCCAGCTGGAGGCGGTACTCCCGGTCGATCCGGCCGGCCGGCAACTGGGCGCGGGAGACGGCCAGTGCCATGTTGAAGACGTTGACGTAGCGCTTGAGCCGGCGCGGATTGGCTCCCAGGCCGCGCTGGAGCAGTTCCCAGAAGAGGGGGTCGTCCGCCAGCTCCGAGACGTAGGGCGTGAAGGCCTCGCGGAGGGTGCCGAAGCCCACGTCCGGGAGGAAGAACGGCAGTTGGACGATCTTTTCGAGGTAGGCCATGCCGGAGGCGACCTCGGCCGGGGCCCCTTTGAGGGATTCGCCGAACTTGTTGGTGGCGATCGCCGCCAGTACGTCGACGTCCATGGCGAGGACGAAGACACACTGCGACTGGGCCAGGAAGAGCTTCAGCGACTCCAGCACCGTCATCGCCGACTCGGGGGTGCAGCGGTCGAGGTCGTCCACGAAGACCACCAGCCGCCCGTCCTCGCCGACGAACTCCCGTACGGCATCGGCGAAGTCGGTCTCGAAGTGGTTCACCTGCCGGTACTGCTCCGCGTCCCCCTCGGACAGGCCCTTCAGCAGATCGTCGACGTCCTCGCGCTTGATGACGCCGCCGGTGCCGAGCGCCACCGCGGCGCCCAGACCGGCACGGACCGAGAGCCAGGTCGCGGCCTTGGCCAGCCGGACGGCCTTGTCCCGGAGGGTCGGCACCTGTTCCATCTCGGCGAGGATGGTGTGCAGCAGCGCGGCCCAGACCTCGACCTTGCGGTCGTACTTCCAGGGGTTGAACCAGATCGTCCGGGTGGCGCCGGCCTCGAACCGCCGCTCCCACAGCCGCAGGAAGCTCGACTTGCCCGCACCCCAGGAGCCGAACACGCCAACGGTCAGCGGCAGCGGTGCGGCCTGCTCCACCGCCGCGTGCAGGACGTCGACGTACGGGCCGAAATGGAACGAGTCGTCCTGCGGGCCGGTGACCGGGTTGTCGGTGAGGGGACGCAACGAGGCTGCTCCTGTCTGCGGAAGTCACCTGCCCCGAGGGCGGGTTCGGCTGCCCAGTCTGTCAGGAGAGCTGGAGATCCGGCGCCCCCCTTCCCACGGCACCGGCGGGGAGAAGGGGCCGGGCGGCCGGTTCCGTCAGACGTTGACGCCGAAGTCCTGGGCGATGCCGCGCAGGCCGGAGGCGTAGCCCTGGCCCACCGCGCGGAACTTCCACTCGGCGGCGTGCCGGTACAGCTCGCCGAAGACCATCGCGGTCTCGGTCGAGGCGTCCTCGGAGAGGTCGTAGCGGGCGATCTCCTGGTCGTTCGCCTGGTTCACGACGCGGATGAACGCATTGCGCACCTGGCCGAAACTCTGGCCCCGGACGTCGGCATCATGGATGGAGACGGGAAAGACGATCTTGGCGATCTCGCCCGGCACGGCGGCCAGGTTCACCTTGATCGACTCGTCGTCACCCTCGCCCTCACCGGTGAGGTTGTCCCCCGTGTGCTCGACGGATCCGTCGGGGCTCTTGAGGTTGTTGTAGAAGACGAAGTGCTGGTCGGAGACCACTTTCCCGGAGGCGTCGCAGAGCAGGGCGGAGGCGTCCAGGTCGTAGTCCGCGCCCGTGGTGGTCCGGACGTCCCAGCCCAGTCCGACCACCACGGCGCTCAGGCCCGGTGCCTGCTTGCTCAGCGACACGTTGCCGCCCTTGCCCAGGGAAACTCCCACGACTCGTCCTTCCGACTGCGGTCCTGTGTCCGTTCACTGGGTTGAACGTCCTGCTCACCGTCGCGGTTCCATAATTTGCGCAAAGGTTGAACCGTCGCGGGGTCAGGCAACGGTCGGGGAGCGCGGGGGGCCGCGTCAGTGCGCCGCGTGGTTCTCCGTCGCCGGTGCGGTGGTCTCCGTCGCCTCGGACGCGCCCTTGGCGAGGCGGGGGGCCGCCGCAGGGGTCGCGGCCGTGTCCGTGCCCTCGGCGGGAGCGGTGGCCGGCGCGGGGGCGTCGTCCTCCTTCATGGCCTTGGCCTCGCTCTTGAGGATGCGCATGGACTTGCCCAGGCCTCGGGCCGCATCCGGCAGCTTCTTCGACCCGAACAGCAGGATGATGATGATCGCCACGACCAGCAGGTGCCAGGGTTCCAGTCCGTTGCGGAGCATCGCGCCCACCCCTCTCTAGATTGCCTTTTTGCGCAACTGTACAACCGTGTCCGTGCCGCGTCCCCGGGCGGGCGCCGGAGATCGGCAATCGCTTTCAGTCCGCGCCGACCGCCTTGCCCGCCTTGGCCCAGTTCGCGTGCAGACGGTCCAGGTACGAGCGGGCCTGGCTGCCGGGGCTCGCGCCGCGGGCGAAGGCGAGCATGTTGCCCGCGCCCGCGTTGTAGCCGAGCGCCAGCAGGTCGTCCTTCGAGTAGGCGGTGGTCCGGCCGGCGGGCAGCTGGTCCGCCAGGTCGTGCAGGTACCAGGCCTCGGCCTCGATCGCGAGGCTGCGGTCGTCCGGCAGCTCGTCCCAGCTTCGGCGTGCGAAGTCCCGGCCCTGTTTGACCCCGTCGAAGGTGGCACGGTGCATGTTCGCGATGCCGAAGGCCGCGTCCGGCTTGTACTTCTGCCAGGCCCGCTCGAAGGCCGGGTCGTGCGGTTTGTAGGCCTCGTTGTAGAGGATCGCCATCAGCAGCTGGGCGCTGACGCCGGTCTGCCGGGCCCGGGTGCGGACCTGCGCGGCGTACTGGGCGGGGTCGTACGACGAGGCGGCCGAGGGAGTGGAGGCGGGAGGCGAGGCGCCGGACGAGGGGGTCGGCGCGGCGGCCGACGCCTTCGCCGGTGGCGGGGTGTCGTCGCCGTCGTCGTCGCCGAAGAGTCCCGCGGCGCGCAGGACGACGTACAGCGCCAGGGCGAGGACCGCCACGGCGAGCCAGCGGTGGCGCCTCGGTCGCACGGAATCCGGCATGCCCGTCCCCTCCGGGAGTCGGCCGCGCACGCCGATGCGACCACCTGGCGGATCGCCCGGCGCACACGCGCCGGATCAGTTTAGGCACCGCCCCCTGACAGCCGGTCGCGCAGCACCGTGTCCATCGTCACCGGTTCGCGGCCGAGGAGGTCCGGCAGAGCCGGGTCGGCGGCGCCGAACTCGCCGGCCCGGCTCGCGGCGAATATGCCCAGCAGCTGGTCGGCGACCTCGGCGGGGGCGCCCTGACCCACCATCCGCTCCCGGAACAGCTCGTCGGACACGACCGTCCTCTTGACGGCACGGCCCGTCAGTTCGGTGGCGAGGGCGGCGATGTCGGCGAAGGTCAGGGCCTGACCGGCGGTGAGCGATGGCGTGGGGCCGTCGAAGCGGCCCTCGTCGGCCAGGACGACGGCGGCGGCCTCGGCGAGGTCGTCGTGCGTGGTCCAGCACACGGGCCCGTCCTCCGGGAGGGCGATCTCGCCGGTCTCCAGGGCGGAGCCGAGGAACAGCAGCGCGCTGGCGGCATGGAAGCCGTTGCGCAGCGAGGTGAACGGCACGCCGCAGTCGCGCAGCGCGGACTCGGTGGCGGCGTGGTCGCGGCAGGCCTGGAAGTGCGAGGTGGCCGAGGCGCCCATCTGGCTGGTGTAGAGGATGCGGCGGGCGCCTGCCGCGACGGCCGCCCCGATGGCGCCGCGATGCTCCCGCACGGTCTCCTCGCCCATTTTGTCGACGGAGACCAGGAGCACCTGGGTGGCGCCCTCGAAGGCGTGGGCGAGGCTCGCGGGATCGGTGAAACTGCCCTGCCGCACCCGAACTCCGCGGTCGGCGAGGACCTGCGCCTTGCTCGGGTCGCGGACACTCACGCCGACATGCTCCGCGGGGATCCGCGTCAGCAGTCGGTCGACGACACGGCGTCCGAGGTGTCCGTTGGCTCCGGTCACGATGATCACGATGCACTCCGGAAGGTAGGAGTTCCAGTGGAATCACATTGACGATACCATCGATACTAACGAAGGAAACGGAAATTCGATATCGTTGATACATGCCGTCCTCCTCACACAGCAGAAGCGGTGCCGCCGCCGATCCCGCTCCCGCCTCTCCCGGTCACGAGCAGCCCCGGCAGCGGATCGTCGAGGCCGCGATCGGCCTGCTGGAATCCGGGGGCCGCGACGCGGTCACCACCCGTGCGGTCGCCGACGCGGCGGGCGTCCAGCCGCCCGCCATCTACCGCCTGTTCGGCGACAAGGACGGGCTGCTGGAGGCGGTGGCCGAACACGGCTTCGCCACGTTCCTCGCGTCCAAGCGCGTCGACCCGCATCCCCCGGACCTCATCGAGGACCTGCGGGCCGGATGGGACCTCGCGGTCGAGTTCGGACTGACCCATCCCGCGCTCTACACGCTGATGTACAGCGAGCCCTCGGCGACCGCGTCCGCCGCCTACCGGACCGGCATCGAGATCCTGCGGGGCCGCATCCGGCGCCTGGCCGCCGGCGGCTGGTTGCGCGTGGACGAGGAACTGGCGGCCGCGATCATCCATGCCACGGCACGCGGCGCGGTGCTCACCTGGCTGTCCCTGCCCGAAGGCTCCCGCAGGTCCGCCCTGTTGACGGCCCTGCGGGAGGCCATGGTCACCGCCGTCACCCACGCGGAGCCGGCCGTACGGAAGCCGGGCCCGGCCGGCGCGGCCCGGGCCCTGCGCGCCGCGCTCCCCGACCAGACGGCCCTCAGCGGCGCGGAACAGCACCTCCTGCGCGAGTGGCTCGGCCGCCTCGCCACCGAGGACTGAGGAGTCGCGACACCGCGACGGAGCGACGCCGGACGGCCGTACCGCACCCGCACCCGCACCCGCTTGCCCGGCGACCGAGCGGACTTCCGCCAGGTGGCGGCCCGTCCGCGGGCGACATCGCGCAGCAGGCCGAGGAAGACCTCGGCGAGCGGGGTGAGCGTCGTGTTGGCCTGGGTGACCGCGTGGATCTCGCGGTCCGGCCGCGGCCGGACGAGTTCGCGGTGCGTGGTGCCCGGCGTGTCGGTCAGGGCCAGGCGCGAGACCAGGGCCACGCCGCTGCCCGCGCCGACCAGTGCCCGGGCCACGTCGTAGGACTCCGCCTCGAAGCGCACCCTGGGCCTGAAGCCGGCTGCGCCCGCGGCCCGGTCGAACTGCTCCCGGGCCGAGTGACCGGCCGGGATCGCCACCCAGGACGCATCGCGCAGCCGCTCCGGACGCAGCGGGCTGCCCGGCGGTGTGCGGGCGGGCGGCGGACGGCCGTCGGGCAGGACGACGACCATGGGGTCGTGCAGCAGCCGGTGCGCGCGCACGCGCTGCGGCAGTTCGGGGGCGGCGCCGAAGAAGGCGACGACCGCCAGGCCCAGGCGGCCTGCGGTGATCTCGCCCAGCCCGCGGTCCGACGCGAGGCCGACCACGGAGACATCGGCCTCCGGATGGCGGTGGCGCAGGGCGGTCGGCGCCGGTGGCACCAGGTGCAGCGCGGCGGCCTGGAAGGCGCCGACCCGCAGGCGCAGGGACAGATGGCCGAGGAGCGCCCCCATGTCCGTGGCCGCCTGCTCCGCCGCCGCGTCGACGGTCCGTCCGTGCACGGCGAGCAGGGCGCCGGCCTCGGTGAGGGTCGCGCCGCGGGGCCCGCGCAGCACGAGCGGCACCTGCCATTGGCGTTCGGCCCTGGCCACCTGCTGGGTCACGGCGGCCGGCGTGAGCCGCAGGGCATGGGCGGCCGAGGTGAGCGAGCCTGCTCCTCGATCAGGGCGAGCAGGCCCGCGATCGTGCCCCGGGCCGTACGCAGTCCGCTCGACAGCACCTGACGGATCATGACGGCCTGACCGGCGCCGGGCAGCATGGCCGGCAGCCAGGTGGTGACCAGGAACGCGGGCAGACGGCTGGGCACGGGTCGGCCTTCCCTTCGGGATCGTCGGTCGGTGCGGGACGTCTCCAGGCTCGCCGAACGCGACGGGCCTGCTCCTGTGGTCCGTGGCCGCCGCGGCCGGTCTGTCCGCCGTCCTGCTCGCCGGCCCCCGTGCCTGCGCCGCGATCCGCATCGTCGGCGGGGTCGTCCTGGTCGCGCCCGGGATACGGACGCTGTGGTCCGTACGCCGGTCCGCCACGGGCTCCGGGATCGGCGGCTCCCCGGCCGCCGCGACCGGCGGAACCGGCTTCCGCGGCGGCTTCGCCACAGGGCTCGGCACCAGTCTGGGCAACCCCAAGGCGGGGTGTTCGCGGTCTCGGTGCTGCCTCGGTCCGTCACGGCGAGCGGCCCGTGCTGCTCGCCCTGGGGGGGTGGCGGTCACCGCCGGAGTGTGACGCGGCGCCGGGGTGACCGGGGCCCCGGGCCCTGTCGTTGCGTTCCCGTCCGCTCGCGATGCCTGGCACACCATCCGGGCGACGACGGGGGAGGTGACGACAGCGCCTAGCGGGCGTTCGGGCGGGCGAGCCCGTGGTCGTAGGCGAAGATCACGGCCTGGATGCGGTCGCGGGCGCCGATCTTGGCCAGGACGCGGCCGACATGGGTCTTGACCGTGGACTCGGACAGGACGAAACGGGTGGCGATCTCACCGTTGGTCCAGCCCTTGCCGACGGCGACCAGGATCTCGCGCTCGCGGTCGGTGAGGGACCGCAGCCGGGCGTCGTCGGTGCCGTCGCCGCCGGGCACGGGACCGTAGCGGGCGAACTCGTCCAGGAGGCGGCGGGTCAGGGACGGGGCGATGACGGCGTCACCGGCGGCGACGGCGCGGATTCCGGCGAGGAGTTCCTCGGGACGCGCGTCCTTCAGCAGAAAGCCGCTGGCCCCGGCCCGGAGCGCGGCGTGGACGTACTCGTCCAGGTCGAAGGTGGTCAGCACGAGGACCCGGGAACGGTCGCCTGCGGCGGTGATGCGCCGGGTGGCCTCGATGCCGTCCATGCCCGGCATGCGGACGTCCATCAGGACGACGTCGGGGCGCAGCTCGGCGGCCTTGCGGACGGCCTCGCCGCCGTGCGCCGCCTCGCCGACGACCTCCGTCTCGGCGACGGCGTCGAGGAGCATGCGGAACCCGAAGCGCTGCAGCGGCTGGTCGTCCACGACGAGCACGGTCGTCACCGGTCACCCCTCTCGGGGGTCAGGTCGAGGGTGGCCGCCACGGCCCAGCCCCCGCCGGGCGCGGGGCCGGCGCTGACGTGTCCGCCGTAGAGCGCGGCTCTCTCTCGCATGCCCACCAGGCCGTGTCCTTCCTCGTTCGGCGGTGCCGGGTGCCCGGCCGCCGGTCCGTCGTCCCGGACCCGGACGAGCAGGCGGGTGTCCTCGACGACCACGGACAGTGTCACCCGGGTGTCGGCTCCGGCGTGCTTCAGGGTGTTCGTGAGGGCCTCCTGGACGATGCGGTAGACCGCCAGCTGCACCCCGCTGTCCAGGGCGTCCACGTCGCCGACGGTCCGGTAGACGACGTCCAGGCCGGCCGTGCGGACACCGTCGCACAGCGTCGGGAGGTCCGCGATGCCGGGCTGGGGACTGAGCTCGGGCGGCCGGGGAGTGTCGTCGTCCGGGTCCTCGCGGAGCACGCCGAGGACGCGCCGCAGCTCGCCGAGGGCCATGCGGCCGGTGTCACCGATGAGTTCGAGCGCCTGCTTGCCGCGCTCGGGGGCCGCGTCCGTGGCGTACGCGCCGGCGTCGGCGAGAGTGATCATGACGGAGAGGTTGTGCCCGACGATGTCGTGCATCTCACGGGCCACCCGGGCGCGTTCGGCGGCGGCCGCGAGCCTGCTGCGCTGGTCGCGCTCGATCTCCAGGCGGGCCGCGCGGTCGCGCAGCCCGGCGAGCTGGGCCCGGCGGATCCGGACCATCAGCCCGAGCGCCAGGGCCGCGATCGTCATGCTGAGCAGGACGAACAGCGCGTCCCATACGGACACCGCCGCCGACGCGCGGAGCGCGACCAGGATGATCGCGGCGGCCATGACCCCGCCGGCCCACGGCCACTGCCGCGGTCTTCCGTGCAGGGTCAGGCTGTACAGCGCGATGAACAGGGCGACGTCCGCGTGCAGTACGGCACCGAGGGACCACTGGACGACGAAGACGGCCGCGACGGCACCGAAGGCGGCCATGGGGCGGCGGCGCCGCCACAGCAGCGGCAGCACGAGCCCCGTCTGAACGGCCAGCATGGCGGCCCGGGGAAGCTGGGTGAAGGCGAGCCGCAGGTGGCGGGGGGCGTCGCCGTCCCCGGTGTGCCCGTGCAGCAGGTCCGGCAGGCAGAACAGCAGGAAGACGACGACCACCACCGCGGTGTCCAGCACCCAGGGGTGGGCGCGGTCGGCCTGCCGCAGCCGCTGCCCGGCCCGGGAGATCCGGGCCAGCAGCGGCCCCATGCCGCCGATGTCGTCGGTGGTGGTCGTCAAAGGTGTCACCTGCCCATGGTGCAGGGCGGTCAGACGTCGCTGCGCACCAGCCGGTACGCCGCACCGGCCAGCGCGAGTGCCGTCCAGCCGAGGAAGACCAGCAGTCCGGCGGTGGGCGACAGGGTGGTGCTGTCGTGGGTGAGGGCGAACAGCGACTCGCCGGCGTTGCTCGGCAGGTACGGGTTGATGTTGTCCTGCCAGGAGCTGGGCAGCAGCGAGATCAGGCCGGGGATCAGCATGAGCGTCGCCACCAGGACCGAGATGCCGCCGGCGACGGAGCGCAGCAGCGCGCCCAGGGCGGCGCCGATGACACCGACCAGGCCGAGGTACAGCCCGGCGCCGAGCAGGCTGCGGGCGACGCCGGCGTGCGAGAAGCCCATCGCGGCGGGCGTGCCGGAGATCATCCCGCTGCCGATCCCGAAGGTGACGAACGCGCCGAGGGTCGCCACCACGAGCGCGACGAGCCCGTACACGGCCGCCTTCGACCACAGCACGGGCAGCCGGCGGGGTACGGCGGCGAGCGTGGAGCGGATCATGCCGGTCGAGTACTCGCCCGCGGTGACGAGGACGCCGAGGACGCCGAGGGCGAGCTGGGCGAAGTGCGTACCGAAGAGGGACAGGCTGACGGCGGTGGAGCGGGCGAAGTCCCCGTCCATGTGGTGGCCCGAGTCGATGTTGGACTTGTAGCGGGCGGAGGCGATCAGCCCGAACGCGACCATGAACAGCAGGGCCAGGCCGAGGGTGATCCAGGTCGACCGCAGCGTCCAGAGCTTGGCCCACTCCGAGGAGAGCACCCGCCGGCCGGTGACCCGGTAGGCGGGGCGGGCGGGAGCGGCGGCGGGCGCCTCGGCCTCCGTGGTGGTCAGGGTGCTCATGCGGGCCTCCCGGCGGCTTCCAGCGTCTCGGTGGCGGTGGTGGAGCCGTGGTACTCGACGGCGTCCCTGGTCAGGTTCATGAAGGCCTCCTCCAGCGAGACCGTCCGCGGGGTCAGCTCGAACAGCGCGATGCCGTGCTCGGCCGCCGTCGACCCGATCTCACGGGCGCTCAGGCCGGTGACCTGGAGTTCCTCCGAGCCGATCCGGCCGGTGATGTCGACGCCGGGCCCGGCCAGGACGTCCCGCAGCCGCGCCGGGTCGCCCGTGACGACCTTCACCGCGTCGCCGCCCGCCTCCGCGATCAGGTCCGGCACGGTGGTGTCGGCCAGCAGCCGGCCGCGCCCCACGATGATGAGGTGGTCGGCCACCAGGGCCATCTCGCTCATCAGGTGGGAGGACACGAACACGGTCCGGCCCTCGTCGGCGAGCGCCTTGAGGAGGTTGCGGATCCAGAGCACGCCTTCCGGGTCCAGTCCGTTGACCGGCTCGTCCAGCATCACCGTCTGCGGGTCGCCGAGGAGCGCGGCCGCGATGCCGAGCCGCTGGCCCATGCCGAGGGAGAAGGCTCCGGCGCGCTTCTTCGCCACGCTGCCGAGACCGGCGAGGTCGATGACCTCGTCGACCCGGCTGCGGGGGATCCCGTGGGTCAGCGCGAGCGCGCGCAGATGGTGGTAGGCCGAGCGGCCCGGGTGGATCGACTTCGCCTCCAGCAGCGCGCCGACCTCCTGAAGGGGCGCCTGGTGCCGGGCGTAGGGCCGGCCGTTGACCGTGACCGAGCCGCTGGTCGGGGCGTCGAGCCCGACGATCATGCGCATGGTCGTGGACTTCCCGGCGCCGTTGGGGCCGAGGAAGCCGGTCACGGTACCGGGTTTGACGGTGAAGTCCAGCCCGTCTACGGCCGTCTTCTCGCCGTACCTCTTGGTCAGCTGCTGTGCCTCGATCATGCGCGTTCTCTCTGTCGGACGCGGCGCCCGCCGACAACCGCCGGGGCCCACCGACCACGCTAAGATCCACACCCCCCGGATCCCGTGGTACCGGGGACTGAACCCGGCCCGGGGCGTGGTACCCGGGTACTACGACCGCCGCCCGCACCGGGCTCGGGGGTGCCCCGATGCCGGTGCCGGCCTGGTTCGACACGGCCGGCTCCGCGGCCCGGAGCGACGCACTCGACGCCCGTCAAGGCCGTCCGAGAGCAGCGCGCCCGCGCAAGTACAAGGCCCGGACCCCCTTCCGATACGCGTCCGGCGCGGGATACCTCTGAAGGGTCGGCAACAGGGGCGGCGAGCGCCGCGAGGAGAGGAACGGGCCATGGGCGACGAACAGTTACGGGACGGCTGGTACGTGGACGACCGCTGCACGAACTGCGACGTCGCCCGGCAGCTGGCCCCCGGCCTGATCGGCGAGGTCGACGGCCGCTCGGTGGTCCTGCGCCAGCCGCGCGACCGGGACGAGGTGCGGCGGATGCACCTGGCCGCGAACGCGTGCCACACCCGGTCCGTGCGCCCTCCGACCGGACGGCTGGACGCGGCCCAGGACCCCTTCCCGCTGGCCCTCGACGACGCCGTGTTCCTGTGCGGGCACAACTCCCCGCGCACCGCGGGCGCCAACTCCTACCTGCTGCGCCGCCCCGACGGCACCGCGATGCTGGTGGACACCCCGCGCTGGAGCACGACGCTGGCCGATCGCTACGAGGGACTGGGCCCTGTCACCGACGTCCTGCTCACCCACCGCGACCACGTGGCGCACGGCCGCCGGTACGCCGACCGGCTCGGCGCGCGGCTGTGGATCCACGAGGGCGACCTCGACGCGGCGCCGGACGCCGACCGCGTGCTGCGCGGCACCGACCCGACGCAGATCGCCGACGGCGTGACCGCCTTCCCGCTGCCCGGACACACCAGGGGCAGCGTGCTGTTCGTCGCGGACGAGCGGTACTGCTTCAGCGGCGACAGCTTCTACTGGTCGCGCGGTACCGGGGACATCGAGGTGGCCGAGACCGTCACCTGGTACTCCATCGGCGAGTTGGCGTCCTCGCTGGCCCGCACCGTCGACCGGCTGCGCTTCGAGTGGCTGCTGCCGGGCCACGGCGACCGATGCCACCTCCCGGCCGACGACATGACGGCACGGCTGCGCCGCCTGGCGGCACGCACCCGCGAACTGCGGCCCCAGCCCATCGACTTCACGGCGGTGCGCTGGTGACAGCGACGCGAAGGGGAGTCCTGCCGGGCCGGTGCGGTCCGGCAGGACTCCCCTGTGGTCAGGCTGCCGCTAGTTGAGGTGTCCGCCGACGGAGTCCCGGTCGGTGCCGGGAGCCGGGACGGAACCGTAGCCGGCGGTGCCCGCCATGGCCGTCGGCTCCTCGGCCTGGTCGCCGTGGCCCGGCCACCATGCGGCGTGGCCGATCAGGGCGGTGAGGCTCGGCGTGAAGAACATCGCCATGACGAACGCGGCGACGATGATGCCGAAGGAGACCGCGAAACCCATCTCCGTGAGCAGCGAGTTGCCTGCCAGCATCATCGTGGCGAAGGTCGCCGCCAGGATGAACCCGGCCGCGGCCACGGTCGGTCCGGCTTGCCTCAGCGCCATGCCGGCCGCCTCGCGCGGCTCGCGGCCCTCGCGGGCCTCCTCGCGCAGCCGGGCGATCATGAGGATGTTGTAGTCGGTACCGATGGCGACCACGAACAGATACATGATCACCGGGAGCATGAACATCAGCCCCGAGTGCCCCTCCCCGTTCTGGAAGATCCACACGGTGGCGCCGAGGGTGGCGCCGAAGCCGAGGCCCACCGAGGCCATCAGGTACAAGGGGGCGACCACGCTGCGCAGCAGCAGGCCCAGGATGACCATGATGAGGAGCGCGGCCACCGGGAAGACCGTCTTGTAGTCGTGGTTGACCGCGGTGTCGATGTCCTTGTAGATCGAGGACAAGCCGCCGACGACCGCCTTGGTGCCCTCGGGCGCGTCGGAGTGGGCGACGTCGCGCACCCTGCCCACCGCGTCTATCGCCTTGTCCGTCGACGCCTCGTACTTGAGCGTGACGGTGAAGTCCGCGGTGGTGCCGTCCTTGCTCACCTGGCTCATCCGGACGTTCGCGACGCCGTCCACGGCCCCGAGCTTCTGCGCGTACGCGGTGAACCCGGCCTTGTCCAGCGGTTTGCCGTCGGTGCTGGACAGATAGACGTCGGTGGGCGCGGCGGCGCCCGCCGAGTACGCCTTCTGCATCTGGTCCTGGACGACCATGGACTCCTTGGTCTTCGGCATGGAGCCGGACGCCAGGTCGAACGTGGCCTTGAAGCCGAGCGTGCCGAGCGACAGGGCGACCAGGACGAGACCGGAGATCACGGCCGTCAGCGCCGGGCGGCGCTGGACTCCGCGGCCGAGGGCGGCGAACCGGGCGTTCTCCGGCTCCCGCTGCCAGGACTTCGACGGCCAGAAGACCTTCGGTCCGATGAGCGAGACCACGGCCGGGATCAGGGTCAGACCGGCGACCAGGGTGACGCCGACCGCGATGGCGAGGGCCGGGCCCATCTGCTTGAGGAAGCCCAGCGTGGACAGCACCAGCGCCAGGAAGGCGATGATGACCGCACCGGCGGCCGAGGCGATGGCCTCGCCGACCCGGCCCACGGCGTTGACCATGGCCAGTTTGGGCTCGTCACCGGCGCGCAGGCGTTCGCGGTAGCGGAACATCAGGAACAGGAAGTAGTCCGTACCCACACCGAAGAGCACGACGATCAGGATCGACGAGATCGAGCTGTTGGCCTGGAGGTCGAACAGCTTGGTGGCGTACGCGATCAGCCCGTTGGCGATGCCCGCGACCAGACCGATGAGCACCAGCGGCAGTACGGCCAGGATCGGCGCCCGGAAGATGATCAGCAGGGTCACCAGGATGATCGCGAAGGTGCCGAAGCCGATCAGCGCCTGGCCTCGCTTGGACGAGTCCTGCTGGTCGAGGGCCTGTGCGGCGGAGCCGCCGAGCTTGACGTCGAGATGTGTGCCCTTGGTCAGTTGCTTGACGTCGTCGCGCAACACCTTGGCGGCGTCGGCCTGTTTGGGCTGGCCGGCGTTCTTGCTGTCCATCTGGACCAGGGTCATGGAGTACTTGCCGTCCTTGGACGGCGGGCCGGGGACGACCTTCTGCACCTGGTCGATGTGCTTGGCGCCCAGCTCGGTGGTGATCCGGGCGATGTCCTTCTGGTCGGCGGCGGTCAGCTTGCCGCCGTCGGTGCGCTGGTAGAGCGCGATCGCGGACGGGGTGAAGGCGCTGGGGAACGCCTTCTCCTGGGTGACCGCGGCCTTGATGGACTCGTAACTCTTGGGCAGGAAGCTGCTCTCGTCACTGTTCGAGGGCAGACCGGGGGCGGTGGCGATGATCGCCACCGCGGCGATGAGCCATGCCACGATCGTCCACACGGGATGTCGGACGACTGTGCTGCCAATACGTCGGAACATGCGGAAGGTCCTCCTGGGCAGGAAGATCACCGCAGCCCGGGGAGCGGTCCCTGGCATCGGCGACCCCGACCGGAACGCACTGCGCGTACCGGTCGATTGGTTGTCTTGAGGCCACATGGTAGTGACCCGATATGACAGTCATCTCATCAATTGACGAGAGTGTTGCTCAGCCGAGAACGAAGGGGAGTTCCGCGGCGAGTTCTTCACCCAGCTCGTCCCGCTCGGCGGCGGTCGGCCCACGCCGGCCGGTGCCGACCAGCAGGGCGTCCGCGTCGGGGAACGAGGCGGGGAACGTGGTTCCCGCGATCTTCTCCAGTGCGGTGCGCGCCGCCGCGAGGGTCTCGGCGGGCGGCTGGGGTGCGGACGGCAGGTGCGCTATCAGGTCGAGGTGGTGCAGGGTCCACTCGACGACGTACGCGGACAGGTAGTCGCCCGCGGTCAGCACCTCGCCCCGGGTGCTCACGCGCGCGGCCGGATCGGCGAGTTCGGCGGCCCGGCCCGCGGCGGAGCCGACGTCGTCCAGGTGGAACGTGAGCAACCGGGGTTCGCCGTAGGCGGCGGCCAGCCGGGGGATCAGCGCGTCGAGCGGGTCCTCACCGGTCGGGGGCTCGACCAGCTTCCAGTAGCCGACCGCGTCGACGGTCGGCTCGCCCGTGGCGGGCGTGACCAGGGTGATCAGCACGTCCTGGGCGTCGATGACCAGGTGGCACACCAGGTCCCGCACCAGCCAGCCGGCACAGCCCGAGGGCCGTTCGAAGTCCTCGTCCGGGAGTGCGGCGACCGCTGAGCGCAGCGCCGCCCAGGAACGTGAGAAGAGATCCACCGGGGCAACGTAGTGCGGGGGCGGAAGGGCACTCAAGCGAATTCGAGCGGATCGCCGGGGCAGGTCGTTCGGGCGGGTCAGGTGGCGCGGCGGGACCGGGCCAGGACCGGGCCGTGGGCTCAGCGGGCGGACGGCGACAGCCGGTAGGAGGCGGCGAGGTCCCGCACCTCCACCGAGAGGACCGCCTCCGGCGGCACACCCTCGACCCGCAGATGCTTGCCCAGCAGTGCCAGCACCGCCTCGGACAGCCGCGTCTTCTGCGTCTCGGGGCGGCCCGGCATGAGCCCGATCTCCACGTGTACGAAGACCGCCTCCTCGCTCGGCCGGTCCCCCACGAATGTCACCACCGGGCGCAGCATCGTCTTGCACACCCCCGTCGTGCCGGACTCCTCGGCCACGAGCGGGTGCAGCTCCTTCACCAGGGCCGCCGGGTCGAAGGATCCGGCCAGATGGGAGGAGTAGTCGACGGTGAGGTGTGGCATGGAGGACCTTTCACATGATCCCGGTGGTTTCGCTAGGCAACTATTTTCCCTCATGCGATGCGGGGACCGCACCGCACCCTCCGTGCAGCGGCGCGCTCGGCTAAGGTGATCGCCGGCCCGCGACCAGGGGCTTGCACCGGGGGACGAACTGCGTGAGCGCGATTCTTTTCAATGTGACGACGGCATTACTGATGGTGCTGATGCTCAGGGCCGGGGTGCTGCTGATCGGCGAGGACACGATCCGCCGTCGGCCGGTACCGTACGCGGCCGTCGCGGTCACGGCCGTGGCCGTCGGCGCGGTGGTCCTCCAGCTGTGCTGGTCCGGCGCGATGGACGCGCTGGACGGCGATCCGCGCGAGTCCGGCTGGTGGCGGGGGGTGACCTCGGTGTTCATGCAGAACGGCGGGGTGTTCGGCGCCGTCTGGAACATCGTCACGCTCGCCGTGATCGCCGCGCTCGCCCAGTGGTTCTGGGGCGCGCCCCTGATGCTGGTACTGCTCGCCGCCGGCATCCTGCTCCCCGAGCACGTCGACGCGCTGTTCGGCGAGCCGGCCCGCAGCGCCGATCCCCGTGGTTTCGCCGGGAGTTCGGGCGCGACGTACTTCCTCGCCGCGACGCTTGCGGCCGGGCTGGCGCTGACCGCGTCCACCCCGAAGCGGCGGGTGCCGGCCGTGTGCGCGCCCGCGGCCGGGCTCGCGATGTGGCTGGCCCAGGAGAACGGGCACGGCCTGGTCACCTGCTGCGGCTTCGCCCTCGGCGGCGCCGTGCTGCTCATCGGCCGACGCCTGCCGATCCGGTTCGCCCCGGGGACGGCGGCGACGGCCGTACCCTCCTCGGCCGCCACCGAGGGATAGCGCCTCGGCCGGGGCCGCCCACCGGATGGCGGCGGCCCCGGCCGACGGCGCGCGCCCAGGGCGCCCCGGTGGGCACGGGCGGCGACCCGTCTCATGCCCCTGCCATCTCCGCGCGATCACCGCACCGTGGCAGGATGAGCGGGTGAACGAGCAGGTGACACGGGAGACCGAGCCGGGACGGCGGGACCGGAAGAAGGCCGCCACACGCAGCACCCTGCTCCAGACGGCGACACGGATGTTCGCCGAGCGCGGCTACCAGGACACGACGGTCAAGGACATCGCGGCCGCCGCCGGTGTCACCGAGCGCACCTTCTTCCGCTACTTCCCCTCGAAGGAGGACCTCGTCTTCGCCGAGATCCTCGACTTCGTCCCTCTCGTACAACGCGAGATCCTGCGGCGGCCCGCCGACGAGCCGCCCCTGACCGCCGTGCTCAACAGCCTGCTCGCGGCCGCGTCCGGACTCGACGGCGGTCTCGCCATCCTCGTCGTCGGCGCGCCGCCCCGCGCGCTGACCGGCCGGGCGGCCCGGCGCACCCATGTCCTGACCGATTTCGAGGACGGCATCACCGCCGCCCTCGCCGAGCGCTTCGCCGGCCTCGGCCCCGAAGAGCCGCCCCGCCGACGCGCGTTGCGCGCCTCGGTCCTGGCCCGGTCCGCCGTGGCCGCGGTGCGCAGCGCGCTGCTCATCCACGCGGGGGGCGCGGCCGGAACCGGTGCACAGGATGAGGCGGCGGATGGTTCGCGCGGCGCCGCCGAGGCCGGTTCAGCCGAGGTCGACGACTTCGGCACGCTGCTCCAGGACGCGTTCGCGGTCCTGCGGTCCCCGGAGCACAGCGCGTAAACCGGCCAATCCTCCTACGGCCTCGACCACTCCGTCCCGACCGGCCTGATCAGCGCGGACGCCCTGATTCCGGGACGCGCGGCGATACGGGAAACATGCTGTTTACATGTACGCCCGTGTCGGTTTTCGGTCGGAGTGGGAGTCACCTCTTCCCCTCCCGCCGCACGAGGCGAACGATATGCGCAGGAACCACTTCACCGTGTGACATCACTGAGCACACCACTCACGTTCAGGACCTCATGACACTGCGCCGCCTGCTGCCCGGTCGCCGGCGTGCCCGGCTTCGCGCAGTTCACGTTCATGGTGACGGTGGCGTCCGCGGGGATCTTGATGGGGGTGACCCAGTGGTAGTCCTGGTTGCGGAAGGTCTCCAGCGCGATCGTGGTGATCTTCCGGTCGCCGAAGGTGATCGTCAAAAGACCCTCGTCGCCCTGGAAGTTGGCGACCACGATGTCCGTGATGCCGAAGATCTTGCCCTTGGGGACCACATAGGTACCGGTCTTGTTCCCGCCGCCCGCCGTCTGCACGTCGATCGTGGTCGAACTCTGCTGCCCGCTCCCGGACTCCGTGCCGCCGGTACCACCGGTGCCACCGGAACCGCCGTCGCCCTGACCGCCGCCCTGCTGTTTGCCGGTGCCCTTGTCCGCGCCGGTGCCCGGGGACTGCCCGTTCTGGCTGTTGCCGGGGGTCGGCCGGGGCTGGACCACCTCGTTGGCCGCCTGCTTGGCGGCGCTGCGCACCGCCGGGCGGACCAGCGCGAACCAGGCCAGGATGAGCGCGATCAGCGCCGCGAGCACCGCCAGCAGCCACTTCGGGAAGATCGGGATCTGGACGAACTCCGCCTCCAGCGGCGGGCGTACGACGGCTCCGGGCCGCTCGCCCTCGGCCGCCGCCTCGGTGTCCGTCGCGTGCACGGCGAATGGCCAGACCACCGGTTTGCCGAACCAGACCGGTTTGCCGATGCGCGACCGCAGCCGGGTCTCCGCCGACTCACCGGGTTCCAGGGTCAGTTCGGGGGGTGTGAACCCGAACTTCAGCTCCTCTCCCGGCTGCTGCGGCGCGAAGGAGACCCGGGCCGGGGTGTTGCCCTCGTTGCGCACCGCGAGCCGGTAGCGGCCGCGGAGCCAGCCGCGCCGGCGGCGCGGGAGCACCTCGGTGCGCAGCTCGTGGAACGCCTCGATGTGCACCGTGGTCTCGGGGACCGTGACCGATTCGGGGTGCTCGGCCGGCAACACCCGTACGGCCAGCGGGACATCGCCCGCACACACGTCGGGGGAGCGCGGCGGGGCCAGCCGGATGGTCACCGTCTCGGACGTGCCGGGGTAGAGCGAGACCCGCGCGGGTTCCACGGTGGTCCAGGCCGCGCAGTCGCCCACGACCTCCAGGGTGTACGCCTCGACGATGTCGCTGTCGTTGCGAACGGTCAGGCTGGTGGAGGCGGTACCGCCCGGTGTCACGGTCACGGCAGGGATGTCGAGACCGGGCGCTCCGGGGCCGGAAGAGGCAGCAGATGGCGTCACGCCACGACCGTAGAACCGGATCCGGAGCATCGCGAGAGATGCGAGGGCAATTCCCGGGCAGTCGGCATGCCCCCAGCGGTCAAGGCCAACTCCACGGAATGACAGGTCAGTTGAACCCATCACGCGCGGCGCGTGCGCCGCCCTCCGGCGGCGCCCGTTCCGCGCGCCTCCTTGGCCCGGTGCGCCCCTCTCCGTTCTTCTCGTCCTGTCTTCTCGTCCCGTTGAAACAGGTGCTCAGTATGTCCGGCTCCGTGAAGGAGAACCTCCTGATGCCAGCCCGCACGACGCTCACCATCCATCCTCCCGCCACGACCCAGCGAACAGCTCCCGAGGACCGGACGCGCCGGGTCACCGTGGCGGTGTACGCACAGGATCTGGTGCTGCGCATCGGTGTCGTCCACCAGTTGCGCCAGCGTCCCGAGGTGGAGCTGGTCGACGAGGCCGAGGCGGACGGGGCACGGACCTCGCTCGTGATCGTCGACTCCGTGGACGACGATGTCATCGCCCTGCTGCAACGGCTGCAGCGCAATGCCGGCACCCGCACCGGGCTCGTGGTAGGTACGTTCGAGACCGCGGCGTTGCAGCGTGTCATCGAGTGCGGTGTCGCGGCGGTGCTGCGGCGGGCCGAGGCCGACCAGGACCGGCTGCTGCACCTGGTGCTCGCGATGGCCAACGGCGAGGGGGTGCTCCCCGGTGACCTGCTCGGCAAGCTGCTGACTCATGTGGGCGGCCTCCAGCGCTCGGCGCTCGATCCGCACGGCCTCGCCCTGTCCACGCTGACCGCGCGGGAGGCGGACATGCTGCGCCTGGTGGCGGAGGGGTTCGACACGTCGGAGATCGCGCAGAAGACGGCGTACTCCGAGCGGACCGTCAAGAACGTCCTGCACGAGATCACCACCCGGCTGCAACTGCGCAACCGGGCCCACGCGGTGGGCTATGCGCTGCGCAACGGGCTGATATGAAGCGTCAGTTGCGTGCCGGGGCAGACTCCGGACCGTTCTTCGTCCGCGGCGGGCTGATCTGACGAGCCGGTCGGGCAACCGGGCGCGCTGCGGGAATCCCCCCGCCCGCAGCGCGCCCGGCACCCGGCGGCTGCCCGAAAGCGCAGCCCGCGCTTCCCCCGGGCACGGCCCCGCCGCCCTGCCGCGCGGCACACGCGCGGGGGCACAGTGGCCGGGCACACCCTGGTGTTCCAAGACTGCGAGGTGGAACCGTGAACGGCACCGCTGTCCCCGGCGAGCAGCGTCGGCTGGGGAGATTCGGCGCGTCGTTGCTCCTGTTGGTCCCGCTGCTCGCGGTGACGGCGGCCTCCGGGCCCGACAGCGCCGAGGCCCGGCCGCAGGCGGCCACCGCCGCCGCCACCCGGATCGTCTACGCCGGGACCGGGCACCGCAGTCTCGGCAAGGTGATCAACCCCAAGCAGAGCGACCCGCTGTTCGGGACGGTTCTGCAGCATGACGACGTCGAGCCGTCGGCACTCGGGGACACCATGGTGTTCGCGAGTCGCCGCGACGAGAAGAACCCGCAGATCTATCTGCGCGCCGCCGACGGTTCGGTGCGCAAGCTGACCAGCGGCCGGGACGCGGCGCACCCCCGGCTGACGCCGGACGGCGCGTCCGTGGTCTTCGACTCGGCGGAACCCGGCGGCGCGAACGGCAGGAAGCAGCGCGACCTGTGGCTGGTGCACACCGACGGCACCGGACTGACCCGGCTGACCGACACGCCGTACGACGAGGAAGACCCGACCGTGTCGCCGGACGGGCAGCGGATCGCGTACTCCGCCAACAGCAACTCGGTACTCGGGTTCCAGATCTATGAGCGCCCGCTGGCCGGCGGCGCCGAGACCCGGGTCACCAGCGTGGTCGGCACGGCGACGGAACCCGTGTGGAACCCGGTCGACGACGCGGCGCACCGCGACCTCATCGCGTACACCTACACCTCCGACTCCTCCACCGGCCCCCGGTTGCACCTCACCGGCGGCGCGGGCGGGGACCAGCAGATGCTCACCGGCACACCCGTCAACTGGCGGACCCACGGGGCAGCCTGGATGCCCGATGGGGAGGGCGTGCTGTTCCTCAGCCCGGACCGCACCTGTGGCTGCGAGGGCGACTGGGACCACGTGTACCAGGTGCAGAACCGCACGACGGCCCCGAACCTGGTGCTCCAGGAGGACCGCGCGGTCGGCAGGCCGACCTGGTTCGGTCCGCAGAACGGCGGTTACGTCGTGGTGGACCGCACCACGGCGAAGGGAACCAACACGGCGAACGGCGTGCACGGTCCGCACGTGGTGACCCTTCAGGACGTCCGGACGGACGGCTCCGACCCGCGCGACCTCGGGCTGACCATCCTGAACGAGGACCCGGCGGCCGACTCCAACACCGACCCGACCAAGGATCCCCTCTTCAACCCGGCGGCCGGGTACGACCCGTGGACCGAACGGCAGAACTACACGCCGGACGGCCGCCGCATCGTGGTGACCGTGTTCGAGGGCACTGCGGACAGGCGGATCGAGCGGATCTGGACGGTGGACGCCGACGGCTCCAACGCCGCTCCGATGCCACTGGCCGGCCGCGGGCCGCGGGACTGGGACACCGACCCGACGTTGTCGCCGGACGGCAAGTACCTCGCGTTCACCCGGACCTCGCCGGGCGGGGTCGGCTCCGCCGCGGGTCCGAGCCGGGTCCTCGTCGCCGACGCGACGACGGGCGCGATCGTGCACGAGATCGTGCCGCCGGCCGGGCAGCAGACGGGCGGCGACGCCCAGCCCACCTGGTCCTCCGACGGCACCCGGCTCGCCTTCACCCGGAACATGACCATCGACGGGGGCGGCGGCAACAAGCACATCTGGACCGTGCCGGTCGACGACCTGAACCAGCAGCAGGATCTGAGCGCGCGGATCTGCCCCGGCAACTGCACTGTCATCGACGACAGTCCCGCGTTCTCCCCGGACGGACGGCAGATCGCCTTCAACCGGAAGGACGGTGGCGGCCGGGTCAACGAGAACAACGGCCTGCTGCTCACCTCGGTGTCCGGCGACAGCTGCCGGGTGCTGCTGCCCGAGGCGGCCCGCTCCACCGCGGACGGCTGCCACCAGGAGCTGCCCGACACCACCACGACCGGCCCGCACCAGCCGCGCGACGCGGCCTGGACGGCGGACGGAAACGGCATCGTCTACAGCTCACGTACGGACACCCCGGTCAACTGCCCTGAAAAGCTGCACCTGTTGAACGTCACGACCGGTCACCAGAGCCCCCTCACCCTGGAGCTGCCGGGCCGTCAGAAGGAGCCCGGCGTCCAGCAGTCGGTGGACCTGGCGGTGCGCGCGCCGGGCACGGTGCCCGCGGTCACCGTCGACCACACCACGGACATCCGCGTCGACGTCGTCGACAACGGTCCGGCCGCCTCTCCCGGCACCCGGCTGACCATCGCCCCGCCGGCCGGCCTCACCGTCACCCGGATCCGCTTCCCCGGCGGCACCTGCGACGCCGCCTCCCTGCAGTGCGACATCGGGGTGGTGCCGCCCGGCACGACGGTGCCCGTGACCGTGACGGTCACCGGGCGGGCCGTCGGCGACCAGCCCGTCGACTGGTCCGTCACGGGAAGCGTCATCGATCCCCAGCCCGGCGACAACACCGCGCGGACGCTCGTGCCGGTCCACCCGGCCGCCCCGCCGAGCCCCACCCCGACGCCTCCGGCGCCCACGCCGCCCCCGACGCCGCCCGCGCCGAAGGCCGGACCCGGGGTCCGGGTCACCGCCCAGCCCGACCCGGGCTACGTCGGCGGCCGGGTCGTGGTGACGTACACCGTGCGCAACGGCCGTAACGCGCTCGCCACCGGACTGCGGCTGCACATCGGGCTGCCCGGCGGTATCCCCGACAGCGGGCCGCCCGCGGGCTGCGACAGCGGCTGGGTGTGCGCGCTGCCGGACCTGGCACCGGGCGACAGCACGGTCGTACGGGTGGTCCTCTCCCCCGACCACGCCACGACGGGCCGCGCCACCGGCGTCCTGACCACCACCGGTACGGATGCCAACCCTGACGACAACAGGACGCGGACCACGATCCGGATCCTCCAGCCGAAGATCGTCGCCGTGCCGCCGATCGGCAAGCCCGGCTTCGTCACCTCGGTGCGCGGCAAGGACTTCCCGCCGGGCGTGCCGGTCCGGTTCACCTGGAAGCCCGGGATCACCGCGGCCGCCGCGCCGACCGTGCCGAAGCCGGACGGCACCTTCATCGGCCAGCTGCTGATCCTCACCAAGGACCAGACGGGTCCGCGCGTCATCACCGCGAGCGGACCCGGATTCTCCCCGGTGACGACCGACTTCCTGGTGGTGAACGGCAGCGTGCAGCCGCCCGACGAGGTGACCCGCCGGTGATCCACGAGGTCGACGAGGCGCTGCGCGGGCTGCTCGGCGAGTCCGGGCTGGAGGCGTCCGGGGTCGAGACCGTCTTCGACGCGCCGACGCGCGACTGGGCGGCCCGCCGCACCGCGCCCACCGTCTGCGTGTTCCTGTACGACATCCGGGAGGACGCGACCCGGCGCGGCAGCGGCGCCGGGGAGGTGTACGACGCGGACGGGTTCGTGGTCGCGCGGCGCACCCCGCCGCGCTGGTTCGAGCTGACGTACCTGGTCACCGCGTGGGCGAGCCGCCCGCAGGACGAACACCGGCTGCTGTCGCAGGTGTTGGCGACACTGGTGTCCGTCGACGCGCTGCCGGAGCGGCATCTCACGGGCTCGCTCGCCGAACTGGGCCTGACGGTCTCCCTGGACGCCGGCGGCGCCGGACTGGACGCGCCCGCCGCCTCCGACGTGTGGTCGGCACTCGGCGGCGAGCTGAAGGCGTCCCTCGGCGTCCGCGTGCGCGCACCCCTCGCCGGGGTGAACAGGGCCGCCGCGCCGCCGGTCACCGAGGGGCTCCTGGTGCGTTCCGCGCGCCGGGAGGAGGACGAGGATCCGCAGCCGGGCCGTCGGCTGCGCTACGACGGGGTGAGCGAACCGGGGCCGGACGAGGGCTTCGCCGGCCCGCGCGAGCGGCGTCCGGCTCCCGCGCGCCGCCGCCGGGGAGGTCGCCAACCGTGACGTACGTGGAGGAGGAGACGGTCACGGGCCTCGGCGCGGACCCCCTGTGGGACCGGCTGCGGCTGGTCGAAGAGCGGATCCGGTACGCGGTGGCGGCCCGCCGCGCCGTCGATCCCGACCCCGACGACCCCTACCGGGGGCAGTACCTCACCCCGGAGGCCGTGCGGCGGGTCCTGGACGAGCCGGGCGGGCTCGACGTACCGGTGTACGACCCGCAGCCCCCGCCGCCCGACTCCGTGCTCGGCACGCTCGCCGCGCGCTTCGCCCTGTCGCCGCTCGACACCGATCTGCTGCTGATCGCGCTGGCACCCGATCTGGACGCCCGTTTCGAGCGGCTCTACGGCTATCTCAACGACGACCTGACCCGCCGCCGGCCCACGGTCGGGCTGGCCCTGGAGCTGTGCGGGCTCGCGCAGGCGTCGCCCGCCCGGTTCCGGCTCTCCGCGTCCTCGCCCCTGGTCGCGGGCGGACTGCTGGAGATCACCGAGCCCGAACGCCCGCCCCTGTCACGGGTGTTGGCGGTGCCGGACCGGGTCACCGCGTTCCTGCTGGGCGACACGGCCCCCGACGGCCGGCTCGCCGGTGTCCTCGGCACGGTCGCGGAGGATCCGACGGCACCAACGCAGGAGGTCCAGCGGGCGGCCCGCGCGGCGCGGTCCGGGTCCGGTCTCGTGCATCTGCACGCCCGGGGCGGTGACGCGCCGGGCCTTGCCGCCGCGGCCCTGAGCGCCGCCGGGCTGGGCACCCTGGTGGTCGACGCGGCGGCCCTCGCCCGGCGCTCCGCCGACCTGCCCGCGCTCGCCCGGATCGCGGCGCTGGAGGCCCGCCTCACCGGCTCGGGCGTCGTCCTCGGCCCGCTGGAGGAGCTGCCCCCGGCACCCGCCGAACGGGCCCGCAGCACTGCCGAGTTGTGCGCGGCGCTGCGCGGCGTTCCCGTGTTCGCCCATGGCGCGGACGGCTGGGACCCGGCCTGGGCGGCCGACACCCCGGTCGTCCTGCCGGTGACGGCGCCTTCCCCCGCACGGCAGGCCTCACGCTGGCGGCACGCCCTCGCCCTGGCCGGCGCCGACGCGTCCGTGGACGGCGACGCCGACACGCTCGCCCGGGCCGTCGCCGCACACCGCCTCGACGGCGGACAACTGCGCCGCGCCGCGCACGCCGCCGTGCGGGCCGCGGGCCTCGCGGACCGCCCGGTCTCCCCCGACGATCTGCGGGCGGCCGTACGGGCGCAGAACGGCGCGGGGCTCGCCCGGCTGGCCCGCAGGGTCCAGCCCGCTGTCGGCTGGGACGACCTGGTACTGCCCCCGCCGACCCTGCGCAGACTGCGCGAACTGGCCGTACGCGCCCGGCATCGCGAGCAGGTGCTCGGGCAGTGGCGGATGCGGCCCGGGGGCGGCCGGGGGCGCGGTGTGATCGCGCTGTTCGCGGGCGAGTCGGGCACCGGCAAGACCATGTCCGCCGAGGTGATCGCCGCCGATCTCGGCATGGACCTGTACGTGGTCGACCTTTCCACGGTCGTCGACAAGTACGTGGGCGAGACCGAGAAGAACCTGGAGCGGATCTTCACCGAGGCGTCCGCCGTCAACGCGGTGCTGCTCTTCGACGAGGCCGACGCGATCTTCGGCAAACGCTCGGAGGTCAAGGACGCGCACGACCGGCACGCCAACATCGAGTCGGCGTATCTGCTCCAGCGCATGGAGTCCTTCGACGGGATCGCGGTGCTGACCACGAACCTCCGGGCCAATCTGGACGAGGCGTTCACCCGCCGGCTGGACGTGGTGGCGGAGTTCCCCGTACCGGACGCCGACCAGCGTCTCGCCCTGTGGGAGCGGTGCCTGGGCGACCGGCTGCCCCGCGCCGGCGACCTGGATCTCGGCTTCTGCGCGGCCCGGTTCGAACTCGCCGGCGGCTCCATCCGCGCGTGTGCGGTGACCGCCGCGTATCTCGCCGCGGAGTCCGGACAGCCGCTCGCCATGCGGCAGTTGGTGTCGGCAGTGGTGCAGGAGTACCGCAAGCTCGGCCGGCTGGTGCTGGAGAGCGAGTTCGGGCCGTACCTGGCGGCCGCCCTCGACGCCTGAAAAGGCAGCGCAGTTGCCCCCGGCAAGGTACCAACGCCCCTGTCGCCGGGCCTCCTGCACCTCGGAGACTCGGCATCGACGCAGGTGTGACCCGATAGGAACGTGAAGGAGCGAGCATGCCGACGTACCTCACCCCGGGCGTGTACGTGGAGGAGGTGCAGTCCGGTGCCCGCCCGATCGAAGGGGTCGGCACCGCCGTCGCCGCGTTCGTCGGGTTCGCCCAGAACGGGCCCTTCCACGAACCGACCCTGGTCACCAACTGGGACCAGTACACCCAGCTGTTCGGCGGCTTCACCGAGGGCACCTACCTCGCGCACGCCGTCTACGGCTACTTCTCGAACGGCGGCGGCGCGGCCTATGTGGTGCGCATCGGCGGCCCCGCCGACGGCGCCTCCGCCGGAGCCGGCCAGGCCTCCCGACAGGTCCGGACGGCCGAGCCGGTCGCGCTCGGCGGACTCCGGATCGCCGCCAGGCCCGGCATCTCCGGCGTCTCGGTGGAGATCGCCGACGCGGACGGCGAGAACCCGCCCGAGGACCGCTTCAAGCTGCTGGTCCGCCAGGGCGACCAGGTCGTCGAGACGTACGACGTCTCCACCCGCAAGAACGTCAAGGGCTATGTCGTCACCCAACTGCGCGCCTCGAAGCTGATCGAGGTCACCGAGCAGCGCGACGCCGGCCAGACCCGGCCCGCCAGTCAGACGGTGGCCGTGCCCGACGCGCCGGCCGCCCCCGCGGCACCCGGCTCCGGCGCGGCGAACCGGCTCGACCCGGCCGAGTACGTCGGTGACGCGGCCGCCCGCACCGGGTTCGCCGGGCTGGAGTCCATCGACGAGATCACCATGGTCGCCGTCCCCGACCTGATGGGCGCCTACCAGCGGGGCGACATCGACGCCGAGGGCGTGCGCACCGTCCAGCTCGCGGTCATCTCGCACTGCGAGCAGATGGGCGACCGGGTCGCGGTCCTGGACAGCCCGCCCGGCCTGAACGCCCAGCAGGTGCGCCACTGGCGCAACGAGGAGGCGGGCTACGACTCCCGGTACGCCACCCTCTACTACCCGTGGGTGCGCGTCTTCGACCCGGCGGCCGGGCGCAACACCACGGTCCCGCCGAGCGGTCACATCGCCGGTGTGTGGGCGCGCAGCGACGCCGAGCGCGGGGTGCACAAGGCGCCCGCCAACGAGGTGATCCGCGGCGCGGTGGACCTGGACATCCGGCTCAGCAAGGGCGAGCAGGACCTGCTCAACCCGATCGGCGTGAACTGCGTCCGCGCCTTCCCCGGCCGTGGCATCCGGATCTGGGGCGCCCGCACCCTGTCCTCCGACCCGGCCTGGCGCTACCTGAACGTGCGCCGCCTGTTCAACTACCTCGAAGAGTCCATCCTGTTGGGCACCCAGTGGGTGGTCTTCGAGCCGAACGACGACCGGCTGTGGTCGAGCATCCGGCGCAACGTCACCGCGTTCCTCACCGAGGAATGGCGTCGGGGCGCGCTCTTCGGCCGCACCGCCGAGGAGGCGTTCTACGTCAAGTGCGACCGCGACAACAACCCGCAGACCTCGATCGACCAGGGTCGCGTCGTCTGCGAGATCGGTGTCTCCCCGGTCAAGCCCGCCGAGTTCGTGGTGTTCCGGCTGGCCCAGTTCTCCGACAGCACCAGCCTCATCGACGAGTGACCCGCGGGTCGGCCAAGGAAAGGTGACAGACAGTCATGGCAGAGGGCGATGCTCTTTCCACCCACGTCTTCGGCGTGCAGCTCGGCGGCTACATGGTCGAGTCGATCCAGGAGATCAGCGGGTTCTCCGTCGAGGAAGAGGTCGTCGAGGTCAGGCAGGTGACCTCGACGGGCAAGCAGATCATCCGCAAGCAGCCCGGCGCGCGCCAGGCGGGTGAGATCACGATCACCCGGGGACTCGACAAGAGCAGCGAGTTCACCAAGTGGATCAAGGAGACGCTCAACAACGGTGCCGTCGACACCGCCCGGCAGAACCTGACCATCGAGATCAAGGACACCAAGGGCGAGACGGTACGGCGCATCCAGCTGATGAACGGCTGGGCCTCCAAGTGGGAGGGCCCCTCCCTCAAGGCCGGTGAGTCCGCCGCGGCCACCGAGAGCGTCACGATCGTGTTCGAGGAGATCGTCGTCGAATGAGGCGCCGTACCGTCACGGCGGGCAACCTGGAGGAGTTCCTGGAGGCGACGGCGCCCGCCGCCGAGGCAGCGGCGGCCGAGGAGCCCGAGGCTCCGGCCGCCCGCCCCGCACCGGCCCAGGACCACGGGCTGCGCACGGAGTTCGAGTTCGAGCTGCCGCGCGGGTACGTGGACGAGGCGGGCACACTCCACCGGCACGGCTCGATGCGCCTGGCCACCGCCCGCGACGAACTGCGCCCGCAGATCGACCTGCGGGTCAAGGAGAACCCGGCCTATCTGAGCGTGGTGCTGCTGAGCCAGGTCGTCACCCGGCTCGGCACGATCACCGACGTGCACGCGGGGATCGTGGAGCGGATGTACGCCACCGACGTCGCGTTCCTCCAGGACTTCTACCGCCGCGTCAACAGCGAGGGACACACCCGCGCGGCGGTGACCTGCCCGCACTGCGAGGGCGCCTTCGAGGTCGACCTCTCGGGTGGGCGCCTGGGGGAATCGTGACGTACGCACTCCCCCGGCTGCGGGAGGAGATCGCGTACATCGCCTACCACTTCCACTGGCAGCGCGAGGAGATCCTCGACCTCACCCACGCCGAGCGGCAGCAGTGGGTGAGCGAGATCGCCCGTATCAACACCCGCGTGAACGAAGGCGGTTGAACACATGGCATGGCGGGACAGACTGCGCCGCCGGGCCGCGGCGCGGACTGCCGCGCCGGGCCCCGCCGCGCGCACGTCCGCGTCCGGTGCGGCGGATCCGTCGGTGCCGGGTGCGTCCGTGCCGGGTGCGCAGGGCACGTCCCTGCCCGGCGACTGGGACGGCGGCTGGCGCCGCACCTCGCCGCCGGCGCTGACCGTTGCCCGCGCCCCGCTCGGCGTCAGCGACGGCCTCACCTTCCGCGCGGGCCTCGCCTCGTGGCAGGACCCGTCCTTCGACACCGGCCTCGGACACGCCGTCCTGCCGTCCGCGCCGGTCGGCCTGGTCCGCGGGGTGACGGGCCCGCCCGTCACCGGCGGGACGTACGCCGACGGCGGACCGTTGCTGCTGCGCGCGCTGCGGACGGACGCCGGGGAGGGCGAGGGCGGCGAGTCCGGCGCCGCGCACGGCCGTACGGCGCCGGCCGCCGAGGAGAACCGCAGGGACGCCAAGGGCAGCGGCAAGGGGAACGACACGGCTGACCGTCGGCGGACCTCGGTGCCGTCACGCGCAGCCGGACCGGACCGGACCCGACAGACGCCTGCGTCCGATACCGCTTCCGTCCAACGCTCGGTGACCTCGGCCCCTCTCGTCCCGACGACCGCTCCGACGACGCGGGTTCAGCGGACCGAGGGGCCGGGCGCCGGCTCGGAGACGGGTGCGGGCTCGGATACAGATGCGGGTCCGGGTGCCCGTGTGGTCCGGCCCGACGAGCCCGGCCGCCCGGCGCCGGCACCGGAGATTCCGGTGGTACGGCGCATCGCCGTGGTGCCGGACGCCTCGGGTGTCTCCGCCGCGCCCGGGGCTCCTGCCGTCCGCCGTACGGCACCGGAGGCCGGACGCCCCACTCCGCGGGAACGGGCAGCGAACAGTCCGGTGCGCCCTACGGCTCCTGGCCCCTCACTGACCGTCGCCCGTCGCGCGGCCACGCCGGTACGACGGATCACGGCGCTGCGGCCCACCGTCCGAGCGACAGAGGTGTCCCCTTCCCACGCGGACGCGGCGCCGACCCCCCTCACGGGTGAGGCTCCCCGGACCACACCCGCAGGACCGACACCCACCGTGCAGCGCGCCGCCGCCCCCGCCCGACCCGGCAGCAGGCCGCCGCTGGGCGAATCCATGCCCGAACTCCCCTCCACCGTACGGCCATTGGCACCCGATGCCGCGGACACGACTCGACCGGCGGAGGACGCACACCCGGCGGACGGACCGACACTGCCGATCGTCCAACGCCAGCTGGACGCCTCCGCTCCCGGGCCCACGCCCACCGTGCAGCGCGCCGCCGCCCCGGCCCCGCCCGGCAGCAGGCCGCCGCTGGGCGAATCCATGCCCGAACTCCCCCCAACTGCAAGGCCATCGGCACCGGACACGCCCACCGTGCAGCGCGCCGCCGCCCCCGCCCGGCCCGGCAGCAGGCCGCCGCTGGGCGCGCCCCTGACCGAACTCCCTTCCACCGCACGGCCACTGACGGACGACGCCACAGGCACCACTCGACCGGCAGACGGACCGGCACTGCCGATCGTGCAGCGTCAGGTGGACACTCCCGTTCCCGCGCCGGGTTCGCGCGGAAGCGGTCCGGCGGCGCCCAGGGCCGAGGGACGGCCGCCCAGCCCGGCTGCCGCTCCCGCCCCGCCCCGCCCGTCCGACGCCCGCCCGTCTGCCACCGGCGCGTCCGGTGTCCGGGCCCGTGGCGGCCTGGGGGCGCCGCTGCCGTCGATGCCGGCGACGGCGGACGTGCCGGGTTCCGCCGGTTCCGGTCGTCGGCCGCACTCCTCGGTCGGCCCGGTCACTCCGCACGTCCAGCGCACGCCCGCACACGCGGACCGGTCCGTGTCCGGCCCTCACACGGGCACCGCCCCCCTGCTGGGCACGACAGAGACCGCGAGCATCGACACCAACTCCCTTGTAAGCAAGGGAAATCCAACGTCACCTGCGAACCCCGCTCCGACCACCGCCACCCCCCTCGTCGCTCCGGGCGGCCCTCGGCCCACGCCCTCCGCCGCTGCCGAACCCGGCACCGGCCCGGCGCGGCCCACGCCCGCATCGGAGATCCGGACGGCGTCCGCGAGCAGCACCGAAGCATCGCCCCGGACGCGCCCCGGTGGAACCCCGCCGGTCGTCATCGCCCGGGCCGTCACCTCCTCTGCCCCCCTCACGGCACACACCTTCACGGCCTCGCACCGGACGGCTCAGCGCAGCCTTTCCCTGCTCGCCACTCGCCCGCTCACGGTCAACACCCGGGTCCCGGACGGCATCGCGCCGCCCGCCGCCGCCCGCGCCGCCGAGCGTCCGGTCGTGACCGCGTCCTGGCGACGCGAACCGAGCCGGACGCAGACTCCGGCACAAGCACCGGCACGGGCACAGGCACCCGCACCGGCAACGCAGCTACAGCGCAGCGCCGGCAGCACCCCGGGGGCGACCGCGTCGTACAACCCGCTTTCCCGCGGGGCCGGTTCGGCGCATCCTCACCGCGCGGTCCCCGTCGTACGGCCGAATTCACCCGTCCAGCGGGCCACACCACTGCGGTCACAGCCGCTGCCCGTGACCGATCCGCAGGCGGCCCCGGTGCGGGACCGCCCGGCGGGCCCGGATCCGCGGCCCGCCCCGCCGGTGCCCGTCGTCCAGCGGGCCGTGGCCAACGCCTCCACGGGCACCCCCGCCGGCGCCGGTCTCGTGCCTCCCGGTGTGCCGGTGACCGCCGTACCCGCGGGGACGGTGCAGCGGTCGCCGTCCGCGGGGACGGCGGCCGGGAGGGCCACGGGCACGCACCCCGTCCGGTCGGCCGAGGCCGCGCAGGACCCCGGGATCGACCTGGACGAGCTGGCGCGGCGGCTGCTGGAGCCGATGGCGCGGCTGTTGCGGGCCGATCTGCGGCGGGGGCGGGAACGTGCGGGCCGGCCGTATGACGGACGGCGCTGAGGACAGGGAACGGATGACCTACGGATGACCGACAACATCTTCGCGACGAGCGTGTTCTTCCGGCTCGCGATCGGCGGCAACGACCTGGGGGCCTTCCACACCTGCTCCGGCATGGGGGCGGAGGTGGAGATGGAGACGTACGCCGAGGGCGGCAACAACGGCTTCACCTGGCAGTTGCCCGGCCGGGTGACCTGGTCGAACATCACGCTCACCCGGCCGGTCACCTCCGACACGGCGAAGATCGCGCGCTGGCTCGACGAGACACTGCGGCGAGTGGAGCCGAAGGACGGGGAAATCGTGGCGCTGCGGCCGGATCTGAGCAAGATCATCAGCTGGCAGGTGCTCGGCATCGTGCCGGTGCGCTGGCAGGGGCCGTCGTTCGATCCCGCCACCTCGCAGGCGGCGGTGGAGACGCTGGAGATCGCCCACGAGGGACTGAGGCCTTCCTGATGGCCGCCGTTCGCGCCAGTGTGGCGAGGGCCCAGCTGACCCTGAAGGAACCCCCGGCGGCGGTGGGCGCCAAGCCCGGCGGGACGATCGCGCAGCTGAACCTCCAGTTCAACCCCAACAGCCTTCAGCTGCGCAAGTCCACCGAGTGGCGCCGTACCCCGTCGCGGATGGCCGGGGAGTCGGCGCTGCCGGAGTTCGTGGGCAGCGGCCCGCGCGAGCTGAGCCTGGAGGTCTTCCTCGACGCCACCTCGAAGCACGACAACTCGGTCGAGCAGGCGGTCGAGAAGCTGATGAAGGGGTGCGTGCCGACCCCGGCGAGCCTCGCCCGGAAGAAGCCCGCCAGCCCGTGGGTGCGCTTCGAGTGGGGTTCGGCCCGTACGACGTCGTTCGACGGGGTGCTGTCGAGCCTGTCGGTGACGTACTCGCTGTTCGACGTGGACGGCAAGCCGCTGCGCGCGACCTGCTCGCTGTCGATCGAGGAGGCGAGCGTCGACCCGCCGGGGCAGAACCCGACCTCCGGCGCGCGTACGGCCCGCAGCACGCACACCGTGGTGGCCGGGGACAGTCTGCCGTTGCTGGCGTGGCGGGAGTACGGCGACGCGACGGCCTGGCGGGTCATCGCGGAGGCGAACGGGATCGACGACCCGATGGCCCTGGCGCCCGGTGCCGAACTGGTGGTGCCGGCGCTCGGGGACGTGGGCGGAGAGGAGGAACGGTGAGCACACCCGAGGCGCGCGGCGGCCGGTCGTTCGCGGCGGACCCCGTCGTGGAGGCGCCCGGTGAGCTGCCGCGGATCTGGGCGGCGCAGTTGGTGAGCTGTGTCGTGGACGAGAACGTGGGCCTGCCGGACACCGCGGTGCTCACGTACCGCGATCCCGACCACGAGTTCCTGAAGTCGACCGGCATCACCCTCGGTACGCCGCTGCGGGTGTCGGTCGTGACGGTCTCCGGGCAGGCGCGTGAGCGGCTGTTCAACGGCGAGGTCACGGCCGTGGAGATCGACCGGGACTCGACCGGGTCGTTCACGGTGGTGCGCGCCTATTCCGTCGGGCACCGGCTCCAGCGGGGCCGGAAGGTGGTGGCGTACCGGAACATGACGGCCGCCGCGATCGTCCGCAAGGTGGCCGCCGGGGCGGGGCTCCCCGTCGGGAAGGTCGAAGCCGCGCCGGTCACGTACAAGCAGTTGTCACAGGCCAACGTCTCCGACTGGGACTTCCTCCAGTATCTGGCGGGCGAGAGCGGTGCGCAGGTGCGGGTGGACGACAAGGGCGTGCTGCAGTTCACCAAGCCCGAGAAGGCCTCCGGGGCGCCCGCGCCGTCGACGCCGGCCACGCAGAGCCCGATGGTGCTGGAGTACGGGCGCAACCTGCTGGCGCTGCGGGCCGCGCTGTCGGGTGCGGACGGGGCGTCGCAGGTCGAGGTGCGCGGCTGGGACGTCACCACCAAGACGGCGCTGGTGGCCCGGCAGCAGTCGGTGACCAGCGACACCGTACTGCCGGGTCTGGCACCGGCGTTGGGCGCCCGGTTCGGGAAGTCGGCGAAGCTGACGGTGACGGACACGCCGTACCGGACGCAGGCCGAGACGACGGCGGTGGCGGGTGCGCTGGCCGCTCAGGTCGGTGCCGGCTTCGGCGAGGTGGAGGCGCTGGTCGAGGGCAGTCCGCGGTTGCGGGCGGGTGTGCCGGTCGCGCTGGGCAACGTGGGGCCCGCGTTCTCCGGCCGGTACACGGCCACGGCGGTGCAGCACAGTCTGGACCCGCACGGCGGCTACCGGACGACGGTGTGGGTGAGCGCCAGTCCGGACCGGTCCCTGGCGGGCCTGGTGACCGGCGCGAACGCGCCCGGGCGCGGCCCGCGCATGCCGGGGCTGGCGATCGGCGTGGTGACGGACGTGCGTGAGCCGGGCGGTGCGCAGAGCGGCGGTGTCCGGCTCAAGTTCCCCTGGCTGGACGACACGTACGTCACCGACTGGGTGCGTACGGTGCAGTGGGGCGGCAAGGGCGGTGGGGGTGTGGTGAGCCCCGAGGTCAACGACGAGGTGCTGGTCGGTTTCGAACAGGGCCTGCTGGACAGCCCGTACGTCATCGGCGGCCTGTACAACGGTGTGGACCGGCCCTCGAAACACGACGTGCCGCTGATCGACCGGACCAGCGGGAAGGTCAACCGCCGCTCGGTGGTGTCGCGTTCGGGGCACCGGCTCGAACTGCTGGATCCTGCGACGGGACCGTCCGGGGTGCGGCTGCGCACCGCGGACGAGCGGCTGGAGGTGCTGCTGGACGACCGCAACAACCGGCTGGAGCTGACCGTGTACGCGGCCGGCGGCCGGCGGGCGCTGTCCTCGGTGGTGCTGGACGGCCGGGGCATCACGCTCGACGCGAAGACCGGCAAGGTCAGCGTGAAGGGCGGCAGCGTGGAGATCGAGGGCACCAACTCGGTCAAGGTCGGGGGCCGTTCGGTGACGGTCTCCGGACAGACGGACCTCACCCTCGACGGCGGCCTGCTCGGCGTGCTGAAGGCGGATCTCGTGCGCATCAACTGACTTTCGTCGTCGACACAATTCACCCTGTTCCCAAGGCCGTTGAGGCTATGACCACCCTGGATTCCGAGGAGCCCGGCATGCCCGCCGCAGCCCGTACCGGCGACCCCACCAACCACGGGGGTGTGATCGCCACCCCGCCGCCCGGCGCCGCCGCGGCGGTGGCGCGCGTGCTGATCGGCGGCAGGCCCGCCGCCGTCGTGGGCAGTCTGCACACCTGCGTGATGCCCCCGCACGCGGCCCTCGGCCCGGGCAATGTGATCATCCCCAATCCGGCCTCGCTCGTCTCGGGCCAGGTGCTCATCGGCGGGTTGCCGGCGGCCCGGATGGGCGATTCCACCACGTGTGGCGCGACCGTTCAGCTCGGCGCCCTGAACGTGCAGATCGGAGGGGTGTGATGAGCGAGCGGTTCATCGGCCGCGGCTGGGCGTTCCCGCTGCGGGTCGGGCCGACCGGCGGGATCGCCATGGTGGAGCGGGAGCGGGAGATCGAGGAGGCGATCCGGCTGATCCTGGGGACCGCGCCCGGCGAGCGCCCGATGCGGCCGGAGTTCGGCTGCGGCATCCACGAGTACGTCTTCGCGCCCGGCGACGGCGCCACCGCCGGCCGGATCGCGCAGGAGGTGCGCACGGCACTGGAGCGCTGGGAGCCGCGGATCACGGTGGACGACGTGGTGGTGGCCTTCGACGCGGTGGACGACGGAACCCTCTACATCGACGTGCGCTACACGGTGCGTTCCACCAACGACCGGCGCAACCTGGTGTTTCCCTTCTACACGATCCCCTCCGAGGAGGGGGCCGAGGAAGCGGTCGCGGACTGATGGCCCTGCCCTCCCCCAACCTGGACGACCGGCGGTTCCAGCAACTCGTCGACGAGGCGAAACGGTACGTGCAGCAGCGCGCGCCGGAGTGGACCGACCACAACGTCTCCGATCCGGGTGTCACCCTGATCGAGACGTTCGCCTACATTGTCGACCAGTTGCTGTACCGGCTGAACCGGGTGCCGGACAAGAACTACACCGCTTTCCTGGACCTGTTGGGGATCCGGTTGTTCCCGCCTGCGGCGGCGAGCGCCGAGGTCGACTTCTGGCTGTCGGCACCGCAGCCCGACGCGGTGACACTGCATGCCGGGACCGAGGTGACCACGGCGGACGGCGAGGCGGAGGAGCCCGTGGTGTTCGCGACCACGGACGAACTGCGCATCGTGCCGAGCGAGTTGACCCGTCTGGTGACCGCCCCGCGCACCGGTGAGCAGACCGACCGGACGCGTGAGCTGGGCGAGGGCCGCGACGTGCGGTGCTTCCAGCCGGCGCCCGAGCCGGGGGACGCGCTGCTGTTCGGGCTGCCCGCGGCCGTGCCGCGGTGCATCGTCGCCGTTCGGCTGGACAGCCGGGTTGAGGGCGTCGGTGTCGACCCGCGCCAGCCGCCGCTGGTGTGGGAGGCGTGGGACGGCGCCCGCTGGCAGGTGTGCGAGACCGGCTCGGACACCACGGGCGGCCTGAACCGGCCCGGCGAGGTCATCGTGTACGTCCCGGCCGGGCACACGGCGTCGGTGATCGGCGGGGCCCGCGCGGGCTGGCTGCGCTGCCGGGTCACCGAGGCGCAGCCGGGCCAGCCGTTCTACTCGGAGTCCCCGACGGTGCGCGAGGCGACGGTCTTCACGGTCGGCGGCACCGGGACCGTCGAGCACGCGGAGACGGTCACGGACGTACCGCTCGGCACGTCGGAGGGGGTGCCGGGACAGACGTTCCGGCTCGGCCGGCCGCCGGTGCTGCTGGACGGCGAGCCCCCGGTGGTGGAGGTCTCCTCGGCCGACGGCTGGCTCCGCTGGGACGTCGTGGAGCACTTCGGCCGCTCCGGCCCCGCCGACCGGCATGTCCAAGTAGACGCGACCACCGGCCAGTTCACCTTCCCGCCCGCGCTGCGCGAGCCGGACGGGACGCTGCGGCTGTGCGGGGCGGTGCCGGAGAAGGGCGCCCAGATCCGGGTGTCCCGCTATCGCACCGGCGGCGGCCCGGCCGGCAATGTGGCCCGGGGCGCGATCTCGGTGCTGCGCAGCTCCGTGCCGTACATCGCCCGGGTCGTCAACCGGGAGGCGGCGCGCGGCGGGGTGGACGGCGAGACCGTCGCCAACGCCAAGCTGCGGGCGCCGGACGCGCTGCGGATGCAGGAACGGGCGGTGACGGCCGAGGACTACGAGATCATCGCCCGGCAGGCGGCGCCCTCGGTGCACCGGGTGCGCTGTCTGCCGGCAACCGAAGGGGCGGGCGCCGTACGGGTGTTGGTGGTGCCGGACGCCGTGGCCGACGACGGCGACCGGCTCCGCTTCGAGCAGCTCATCCCCTCGGACCAGGTGCTCGCCGCGATCACCGAGAGCCTGGACGAGCGGCGGCTGCTCGGGACCCGGCTGGTGGTGGAGCCGCCGGTCTACCAGGGCATCACGGTCGTCGCCCGGCTCGCGACGGCCCCCGAGGACACCGACCGGGTGCGGGACGCGGCCCTCGCCGCGCTGTTCCGGTACCTCAATCCGCTGCACGGCGGACCGGACGGCACCGGGTGGCCGTTCGGGCGGCCCGTGCAGTACGGCGAGATCTTCGGCCTGCTGCAACGCGCGACCGGGAACGCGCTGGTGGAGGAGATCCGGCTGTTCGCCGCCGACCCGATCACGGGCCGGCGGGGCACCCCGGCGGACCGTGTCGACGTGGCCGCGGGCGCGCTGGTGTTCTCGTACCAGCACCAGGTCGTCGTACAGCCGATGCAGCAGCCGGGAGGTCCGGTATGAGCCGCGCCGCCGTCCCCGGCCTGCCGAGCCGGCACCCGATCGGCGGGCTGCTGCCCGCGCTCTACGCCGACGACGACTTCGCCCAGCGGTTCACCGCCGGTCTGGACGCCGTCCTCGCCCCGGTGTTCACGACCCTCGACAGTCTGCCCGCCTACCTCGACCCGCGCGTCGCGCCGCTCGACTTCGTGGCCTGGCTGGCGTCGTGGGTGGGCGCCGCCGACGACCCGGAGTGGTCCGCGGAACTGCGCCGCGAGGCGGTGGTGCGGGCGATGGAGCTGCACCGCTGGCGCGGCACCCGGCGCGGCCTGGTGGAGCGGCTGCGGCTCACCCTCGGGGTGAACGCCGAGGTCAGCGGTGACGGCGCGGCGGTGTGGTCGCGCACGCCGGGCACCGAGCCGCCGCCGGCGCCGGCCGGTGAGGTGCTGGTCCGGGTGTGGCCGGGCCGCGACCCGGAGGTGGACGAGGGCCGGGTCCGCGAGGCCGTCCGGGCCCTGTGCCCCGTGCATGTCTCCTGCCGGGTGGAGATCCTGCCCGGCCCGCCCGCCGACGAAGGGAGGTGACGCCGTGCGCGCCTGTCCCGTGTGCGGAGCGTCCAACGAGCCCGATGACGACTTCTGCTCCAACTGCGGGTCGTACCTGGGGTGGTCCGAGGAGGCCGCACCGCAGGGCGAATCCGGATCCGGGGCCGCATCCGGGTCCGGGGTCGGACCTGGTTCCGAGTCCGCGCCCGCGGCCCCACCCGCGCCCGCCCCAGCTCCGGCCGCCGCGACATCAGCCGAGGGGGAACCCGCCACGTCGCCGCCCCTCTCCTCGTCGTCCCCGCGGTCCGGGCTGACGGGCCGGACCCAGCGGGATGCGGAGCGGCCGACTCGGGATGCCGACGGCCGCACGACCCGCGCGCCCGGCGGCGCGACGGGCGAGACAGCAGGTACGGCAGGCGAGACCGCGGCCACGGCGGCCGGTGCCCCGCCCGTCGCGTCCACGCCTGTCCCGCCCGCGCCGACCTCTCCCCCACCGGCCGCACCCGTACCGTCGGCCCCACCCACCCCGTCTGTTCCCGCCGTTCCCCCGGTGCGCCCGGAACCCGCACCCGCACCCCCGGCCGAGCCCGAGCCCGAAGCCATCGGACCTGTGGCGCCCGCGAAGCCGGTCGCACCGCGGCCGGTCGTACGGCCCGTGGCGGCGCAGGAGGAGGTGTCCGGGGTGCCGTGCCCGGTGTGCGGCACGCCCAATCCGCCCGGCCGCCGGTTCTGCCGCCGCTGTGCCAGTCCGCTGGATCCGACGGCGCAGCGGGCTCCGCTGCCCTGGTGGCGGACGATCTGGCCGCTGCGGCGCCGGGTGCGGGCGGGGTCCGGGCGGTGGATCCGGTTCCTGGTGATCCTGGCCGTGGTCGTGGCCCTGTGCGCGGGCGGCTTCTTCCTGCTGCCCGCCGGACGCGCCCTGTTCGAGGACACCCGGGACAAGCTCAGCGGCGTCAAGGCCGTCAGCCCGGTGGACGTGCGCGCGAGTGCCGCGGAGCCCGGGCATCCGGCGAAGAACACCACGGACGGGCTCAGCAACCGCTATTGGGCCGTGCCCGGGGCGGGAGCCTCGATCACGTACACCTTCGGCAAGCCGTTCCGGATGGTGGACCTCATCATCACCAACGGCGCGTCGAGGGAGCCGGAGCAGTACGACCGGGAGGCGCGGGCGCTCCGGATGGACATGGAGGTCACGTCGGCGGACGGCTCGGTGCACCACAGGGAGATCGACCTCGCCGACAAGGCCGGCGACACGACCGTCACGACCGGGATCGACGACGTGGTGAAGGTACGGCTGACGCTGGGCTCGGTCACGGGGCTCACCGGAAGCCGTCATGTCGCCCTCGCCGAGGTCGAGTTCTTCCAGCGGAGCTGATCCGTGCCGCCGTCCGGGGCCGTCGGGTTCAGCGGGGCGCGTCCATGCGCTGGGTGCCGATGACCGACAGCAGCCGCAGCGCCTCCTCGGAGGACGAGCCCGGGACGGCGGTGTAGATCACGACCTGCTGGTCCCGGTCGGTGAGGTCGAGCGCGTCGCAGTTGACGGTGACCGGCCCGACGACCGGGTGCCGGAACGTCTTGCGCAGGGTGGGTGTCACCGCCACGTCGCGGGACGCCCAGAGGCGGGCGAACTCCTCGCTGCCGTCGAGGAGTTCGCGGATCAGTGCGGTCACCTCGGGGTCGTCGGGGTAGCGTGCGGCGGCGGTGCGCAGGCGCCGGGCCGCATGCCGGGCGAAGGCGTCCGCGTCGGAGACGCCGTACAGCCTGCGTCCCTCGGGGCGCGGGCCGAGGAAGGCGCGGCGGGCGAGGTTGCGCTCGCGCCGGGGCAGGGCCGAGAAGTCCTCCATGAGGGCGGCCGCCAGGTCGTTCCAGGCGAGCACCTCCAGCAGGGCGGAGGTGACGAAGGCGGCGGAGTGCGGCAGCCGGTGCACCAGGTCGAGGATGCTCCGCGGCACCTCGCGGGAGGGTCCGGGCGGCGGGCCGGGCGGGGCGCCGGCAAGGAGGTGGAGGTGGTCGCGCTCGGCGTCCGTCAGGCGCAGGGCCCGGGCCAGCCCGCTCAGCACCTCGCGCGACGGGCGCGGGCCGCGGGCCTGCTCCAGCCGGGTGTAGTACTCCGTCGAGATGTACGCCAGCTGCGCCACCTCCTCGCGCCGCAGCCCCGGTGTGCGACGGCGCGGCCCGGCGGGCAGGCCCACGTCGGCGGGGCCGATCCGCTCGCGCCGGCTGCGCAGGAAGGCCGCGAGTTCCGCTCTGTCCACCTGTCCAGTGTGCGCGAGGGCCGCGCGGCCGATCCAGGTACTCCCGGTGCCTGGATGTGCCCCGCGCACGGCCGCAGGCTCGGTGCCATGGAGAACACACACACCCCTTTCTCGACCGCCGCCGCTTCCGGCCTCCTGGCCGGCAAGGTCGCCTTCGTCACCGGCGCCGGGCGCGGGATCGGCGCCGCGGCGGCCCGGCTCTTCGCCCGGGAAGGAGCCCGGGTGATGCTGGCGGCCCGTACGGAGGAGCAGCTGAAGACCGTGGCCGAGGAGATCCGGGCGGCGGGCGGCACTGCGAGCCACGTGGTCTGCGACCTGGCCGACGCGCGGAGCGTGCGGGCGGCGGTGGACCGTACCGTCGAGGTGTACGGCCGTCTCGACGCCGCCTTCAACAACGGTGCGACGATCCAGCCGCCCGGCCCCATGGACGGGCTGCCGGAGGCCGACTTCGACCATGTCTACACGGTGAACCTGAAGGGCGTCTGGCTGGCCATGGCCGCCGAGGTCGACGCGATCCGGGCGACGGCGGGGACCGGTGCCATCGTCAACAACTCGTCCGTCGGCAGCCATCGGGCCAATCCGGAACTGCCCGCGTACGCCGCGATGAAGCGGGCGGTGAACAGCCTGACCGAGTCGGCCGCCGTGACGTACGGCCCGGAGGGGATCCGGGTGAACGCCGTCGCGCCGGGCGGCACGCTGACACAGATGATCCGGACCTGGGAGGAGCGGTCCCCCGGTCTCCGCGACCGGCTCAAGGCCCGCACCCCGCTGGGCCGTGCGGCCGACCCCGGGGAGATCGCCGAGGCCGCCGCGTGGCTGCTGAGCGACCGTGCCTCCTACGTGAGCGGGGCGGTGCTGAAGGTCGACGGCGGCGCGGGGGCCTGAAGTCCCGCCGCATTGCGGTCAGTCGAGGCCGAGGACGCTCATGGCCTGCTCGGCCATGCGCTGTTCGCCGAGCGCGTTGGGGTGGACGGGCACGATGTTCGTCCCGAAGAGCAGCGGCTCGATCCACCGGGTGCCGATCGGCTTGCAGGCGTCGTGCCCCGCGGAGGCCTGGGAGAAGTCGACGTACGTGGCTCCGCTCTCCTCGGCGGCGCGCTCCACGACGGCGTTGAGGTGGGCCTGGATGGCGTGCAGGTACGGCACGTCGCCCTCGGCGATGGGCAGTCGGGCGAAGCAGGACGGGTCGGCGGTGGCGGGCGTGATCCACGGGTAACCGAGCACCGCCACACGGGCGTCGGGCGCCTTGGCCCGTACGGCGCCCAGCGCGCTCTTCAGCGCGGGGTAGGTGTCGGCGTCGATGGCGTCCTCGAAGGACGTGCCGTACCTGTCCTCGCAGGGGCTGCCCTTGCCGCCGCTGAGGACCCCCGCGGTGCCGCAGTCCAGGACGGCGTTGATGAAGGTGCCGTTGTCGTTGCCCCCGATGGTCAGCGTCACCAGGTCGGTGTCCGAGGTGACGGCGTCCGCCTGCGGGGCGACCCCGGGGTACTGCGACGCGGTGAAGTCCTTGGTCTGGGCGGCTCCGCAGGTGACGTCGGTCAGCCGGGCGCCGGTGCGGGCGGCGAGGACGTGCGGGTAGTTGGCCGTGGAGCGCAGGCACAGCAGGTTGCCGAGGTCGACGGGCAGGACGCCGGAGGCGGCGCTGTAACTGTCGCCGAGGGCCGCGTAGTTCAGGGGCGTGGCGGCCTGGGCGGGCGCGGCGGTGAGGCCGAGGGCCAGGGTGCCGGCGAGTGCGGATGCCGCGGCGACGACGCGGCGCAGGGCAGGCGTGGGCATGGCAGGTGCTCCCTCTTCTCGGGTGGGGGACACGGAGCCGGCGGGCACGAGGGGGCCCGCACGGGTGCTGGTGCGCGAGAAAGTGGCGGCTCAGAGCAAGGGGAGTGCCGTGAAGCGTGGGGGTTACCGCTAGGTACTACTGAAAAGTAATGTGAGGGCGCCGCACCCGGGAGTCAACGTTGTTGACAGAGATTCTTGAAACGCCCACGGAAACGCGCCCTTCCCCGCCGCCGCCGACCAACGAGCCGTTGCCGGACGGGACTTGCCGCGTGATCATGGGGGGCTCGGGCGCGGACGGGGAGGATGCCATGGGTGCGGTAAGGCGCCGGGGTGCGGAGCGGGGCGGATGGGACGATCCGGGGCCGGGCCGGGGGCTGCGGATCGCGGCGGACGTGGCCGGATGGGGTGGCCCGGCCCTGGTGATCGCCGGCTTCGCCGGGATCATCGTGCGGGTGGCCCGGCCCCGGCTGTGGCACGTGCCGTGGTGGCAGATCGGCACGCTGATCGTCGTGGGGCTCGCCGGATACGTGATCGACCACGGGATCGAGGCGCACATCCGGCGGGCCGAACGCTTCCTCGCGTACCGGAAGGTCCTGGAGAACCCGAACCCCGTGGCCATGGAAGCGGGTTCGGAGCCCGCGGTGTTCCGGCTGCTGTCGCCGCTGCACAGCCCCGTGCCCTTCCGTGATCGCGAGGACGAGCTGGCCCGGCTGCGACGCTGGTGCGCGGACGAGGCGGACCCGCACCCGGTGCTGCTGCTCGCCGGTGACCGTGGGGTCGGCACCTCGCGGCTGGCGCTGGAGCTGGCCCGGGCACTCGGCGAGGAGTGGACCGCCGGGCGGCTGCTGCGCGGCACCGGTCCGGCGCTGTTCCCGGCGCTGCGCGACCGGGGCAGGCCCGCGCTGGTCGTCGTGGACGAGGCGGACAGCCGCTCCGACACGGACAGCCCTCTGCACTCCCGGGTGCGTGCGGACGTGGTCCCGCTGCTCCGGGCGTTCCGGAGCCCTGCGCAGGGCGCGCCGCCGGTGCGGCTACTGTTCGTCGTGCGGCACGCGGAGCGCTTCCGCGCGGTGGTCTGCGAGGAACTCGCCCACCGCGACAGCCCCGAGGCCCGCCGTCTCGTCGACGAGGCTCCCGTGCTGGACCTGGCGCCGCCCGTGCTCGACCGCGCCGCCCTGGCCGAGCGCCACGCGGAGGCCGTCGCCGCCTTCACCGCCGCTCTCGGCCGGGCCCCCGCCGCCGAGCGGGCGGACCTCACCCCCACCGGGCCCGGCCGGACACCCCTGGACCTGCATGCCCGGGCCCTCGTCACCGCGCTGACCGGCGAGCCCTCGACCGAGGTCCCCCGACGCTTCGAGGACGTCGCCGAGATCCTCTTCACGCACGAGCTCCGGCGCTGGCGGCACCACGCCGAGTCCTTCACCGCCCCCGGCATCCCCGCGCTCCCCCGGCTGTCCGAGCAGCCCGCCCTGCCCGAACTCGTCATGCTGGCCCTGCTGTTGACCAGCCATCGGGAGTACGTCGCCGCCGCGCACGTGCTCGAACGGCTCCCCGCGTTCGCGGGGCTGGAACGGGACCGGGCCTGGAGCGAGACGTCCGCCTGGGTGGGGTGGGCCCTCGCCCTGCACGGCGGCACGCCGATCGCCGCACACATGGCGGAACCCTGGATCGGACCGGAATCCTTCGCCAACTGGTTCCTGACCACGCGCCTGCGCGCCGACCCGGAGCTGTTCGACCGGCTTCAGTCCGGGCTGGACGCGCGCCGCTCCGAGCATCTGGCGGGCCTGCTGTGCCGGGCCTGCGAGGACTTCCCCGAGGCGGGCGAGAACCTGCGCCGGTACGTCGCGCGCCACCCGTGGGCGCACGGCTACGACGCCGTGCGCAGTGCCGGGGTGCTGGCGCGTCCCGAGCGAGCGGATCCCTGGATCGCCGAGGGCCTGCGCACACCGGAGGCGGACGTCGATCCCGCTCTCGCCACTCTCGGCACCCGCGAGCTGTACACCCTGCTGGAGCAGGCCAGGCCCGCGTCGCTGCCGCGTTCCCAGGCCGTACTCGCCCGCATGTACCAGCAGGCCAGGCGGGCGGAGGGCAAGGCGCAGCGGCAGTCGCGGCGGGAACTGCGGCGCCGGGAGCGCGGCAGGCGGACGTGACCGCGCTCCTCTTCGCACCGGCCGCCTCTTACGGAGTCGTGACGTACGGGCCGCGTCGCCGGGCCCCGGGGCGGTGCGCGGCTAGCGTGGCCGTATGCGTGTACTGGTCACCGGCGGTGCCGGGTTCATCGGGTCCCATGTCGTCGAGGCGCTCGGAGCGAGCGGGCACGAGCCGGTCGTGTACGACGTCCGGGAGGATCCCGGCGCCGATGTGCGCAATCCGGCGGCGGTCGCCCGCGCGCTGACGGGCGTGGACGCCGTCTGCCACCAGGCGGCGATGGTCGGGCTCGGCAACGGCGTCGCCGACGCGGCGGAGTACGTCTCGCGCAACGATCTCGGCACCGCCGTGCTGGTCGCGGCCATGGCGGAGGCGGGCGTCCGGCGCCTCGTGCTGGCCGGCTCCATGGTGGTGTACGGGGAGGGCCGTTACGCGTGTCCTCGGCACGGCGTCGTACGGCCCGGTCCCCGCAGCGTCGCCGACCTCGACGCGGGCCGGTTCGAGCCCGTGTGCCCGCGCTGCGGGGCGGAGTTGAGCCCTGAGCTGGTCGGCGAGGACGCCCCGGCCGATCCCCGGAACGTGTACGCGGCGTCCAAGCTGGCGCAGGAGCACCTGGCCGCCGCGTGGGCCCGCAGCACCGGCGGGTCGGCGGTGTCCCTGCGGTACCACAACGTGTACGGTCCCCGGATGCCGCGGGACACCCCGTACGCCGGGGTCGCCTCCTTCTTCCGCTCGGCGCTGGCCCGGGGGGAAGCCCCCCGGGTGTTCGAGGACGGGCGGCAGCGGCGGGACTTCGTCCATGTCCGGGACGTGGCGGAGGCGAACGTGGCCGCGCTGGAGACGGATACGGCCCCGGGCGCCCTCCGCGCGTACAACACCGGCAGCGGTGAGCCGCGTACCGTCGGCGAGATGGCCCGGGCGCTGGCCGACGCCCACGGCGGGCCGCAACCCGTGGTCACCGGGGAGTACCGGCTGGGGGACGTGCGGCACATCACCGCGGACTCCTCCCGGCTGCGCGCGGAACTGGGGTGGAAGCCGCAGGTCGGGTTCGCGGAGGGGATGCGGGAGTTCGCGCGGGCGCAACTGCGCGAGGGATGAGCGCGCCCGGCGCCTGTGCCGGGTGAACCGAGTCCGGCACAGGGCCGCTCGGGGGTCAGCCGGCTGCCACCGCCTCCTTCTCCCGGGGCCCGCGTGCCGCCCACCGCACCGCCGACGGCGCCACGCACCCCACGCTCAGGAAGACCGCCCCCATCAGCATCCAGCCGCGCGTGCCGCCGTTCAGGCAGAGCGACGCCAGCACGGAGGGGGCCACCACGCTCGCGAGGCCGCTGCCGAAGCGGAAGACGCCCGTGTACTCGCCCTGCGCGTGTGCGGGGGCGAGGCTGTACCGCAGCTCGAACGACCCGGCCGCGTAGAGAAGTTCACCGAGGGTGATCACTCCCACGCCGAGCAGGATCAGCGCGACGGCACTCCAGGCCGAGCGTCCCGAGGCGAGGCCGATCAGGGTCGTCCCGGCCAGGAAGGCGCAGCCCGCCCGGCGCCAGGCGTGTGCGGCGGCGGTGCCGGTGTCGATGCCGCGTCCCGTCCTGACCTGCAAGAAGATCACCATGACGGTGTTGACGAGCACGCTGGTCCCGGCGAACCAGCGAGGGGCGTGCGTGTGTCCGACGATCCACAGCGGCAGGGCGAAGACCAGGACGGAGCCGTTGATCGACAGAATGCCGTCGAGGGCCGTGACCACCAGGTAGCGGAAGTCCTTGAGCGCCGGCCGGCGTCCGCCGGTCCGGGGTGCCGGCACCGGTGGCAGGGAGGGCAGCCAGCTGACGACGACGGCGGCCGCCACGAAGCTCAGGGCGTTGCCGAGGACGAGGCAGAGGTATCCAGCGCGGGAGTCCGCCTGGATGAGGAGCGCGGCGAGCAGCGCACCGATGCTGCCCGCCAGATTCGCGGTGGCGCGAAGATACGCGCGGAACCGGGCGGGCCGCTCCCCCGAGAGTCCGCGCACGATCGGGCCACGGGCCGCCTGGCTCGCGGATCCGGCGAGTCCGGTGAGGCAGACCACCGCCGTGAACAGCCAGAAGGAGTGGACGAGGACGAGCATCGCCATGGCCGCCGCCTGCACGGTGAGGGTGGCCAGGTAGACCTCGCGGGGCCCGCGCCGGTCGGCGAGCCGCCCGACGGGCACCCCGGACAGCAGCCCCACGACGGCACCCACGCCCATGCCGAGTCCGACCTGCGCCACGGAGAGCCCCACGGAGCGGGTGAAGAAGACGGCGGCGCTCAGCATGAACACCCCGCTCCCGAGCATGTTGACGAAACTCGCGGTCGCGAGGGTGCGCCGCGGACCCGGTTCGAGCAGAATGCCGCGCGCGACGAGCCAGGAGTTTCCGCGCTCGACTGACATGGTTTCCCCCATCACTTGGCCGACGAGGGAGTATGCGGCGCTCAGCGGTGCTCCGAACAGGCCTGACCTGCAAGGGAAGAGTCACAGCGGATTCGGGAACGATCGTGGTGGCTCAGGGCGTTGGAAGGGGCAGAGTCACTTCGAAGCGGCAGCCGCCGGGGATGTTGTGGACACTCGCCCGGCCCTGGTGGGCCTCCACGATGCCGCGGACGATGGCCAGGCCGAGCCCCGCGCCCGCCGGGGGTGTGCGGGCGTCGGTGCCGCGCCAGCCGGTGTCGAAGACACGGGGCAGGTCCTCCTCGGGGATGCCTCCGCAGCCGTCGGTGACGGACAGCACCACGCCGTCCTGGGTACGTTCGGCGGCGATCGCCACCGTGCCGTCCGGCGGGGTGCGGCGGATGGCGTTGATCAGGAGGTTGCCGAGGACGCGGGTCATCTCCTTGGCGTCGACCTCGACCGGTACGGCCGCGACGCCGTCGCCGACCAGTCGCACGCCGTGTTCCCGGGCGAGCGGATCGGCTCCCGCGAGCGCGTCGCCGACGAGGTCGTACAGGGAGATCCGGGAGGGGTGCAGCGGGAGGGTGCCCGCGTGGATGCGGGAGAGTTCGAAGAGGTCGCCGACCATGTCGTTCAGGCGTTCCACCTCGGTGCGGATCTGCTTGAGGTACCGGTCGGGATCCGTGGCCACGCCGTCCTCCAGCGCCTCGGACATGGCGCGCAGTCCGGCCAGCGGGGTGCGCAGGTCGTGGGAGATCCAGGCCACCAGCTCGCGCCGTGACTTCTCCAACGCCCGCTCCCGCTCACGGGATTCGGCGAGCCGTGCGCTGGTGGCGGCCAGCTCGCGGCCGAGGGCGTCCAGTTCGGCGGTGGCCGGGCGGTGCGGGGCGGCGAAGGCGCCGGCGTCGCCGAACGAACGGGCGGCGTCGGCGAGTTCGCGGCTGCGGGCGACGACCCAGCGGCCCAGGAGCAGGGCGGTGGCCAGGGAGACCACGGCCGCCATCGCGACGACGGTGGTGACCACGGTCAGGTCGTGCGAGGAGAGGAACATGGCCCAGGCCACGGCGAGCGTGCCGGCGAGCATGGCGCCGACGCCGACCGCGGCGACCACGGCGACGGAGGCGGTCAGCGAGCGCCGCCGAATCAGGCGCAGCACGGCCGCTCCCGCGACCCCCGCGGCGGCGGCGCCGGCGAAGGCGTAGAGGGCGATGAGGAGGGTGTCGCGCATGGTCAGGCCACCGCCCCGGCCGGCTCGAAGCGGTAGCCGACGCCCCAGACCGTCTGGATCAGCCGGGGGCGGGCCGGGTCGTCCTCCACCTTGCCGCGCAGCCGGCGCACGTGGACGGTGACCGTCGACAGATCGCCGAAGTCCCAGCCCCAGACCTCCCGCATCAGGTCCTCGCGGCTGTAGGCCCGGCCCGGGTGCCGCAGGAAGAAGGCCAGCAGGTCGAACTCCCGCAGGGTCAGGGCGAGTTCGGTGCCGTTCTTGGTGGCCCGGCGGGCGTGCGGGTCGACGCTGAGTCCGGCCGCGGCCAGCCGGTGTCCCGCGGCGGCGGGGCGGCTGCGGCGCAGGACCGACTCCACGCGCAGGACCAGTTCGCGGGGGCTGAAGGGCTTGGTGACGTAGTCGTCGGCGCCGACCTCCAGGCCGAGGATGCGGTCGTCCTCGTCGCCGCGGGCGGTGAGCATGATGACCGGCACGGGGCCGTCGTGCCGCATCCGCCGGCACACCTCCAGGCCGTCCATGCCGGGCAGCATGAGGTCGAGCACCACGAGGTCGGGCCGGTGGGCGGCGGCGCGGGTCAGGGCCGTGGGGCCGTCGTCGGCGCGGTCGACCACGTAGCCGGCGCGGTGCAGGTATCCGGTGACGACCTCGGCGACGGTCGGGTCGTCGTCGACGACGAGGACCCGGGCCGCCTCACCGGTGGCTTCGGCCCCGTGGGGCGGGTACGGCGATTGCATGTCTCCAGCCTCGCACCCGCAGGTCGGCGCCGTCGGGGCAGCGGTGCGGGCGTCCGCGTTTCGTAAGGTCCCGAAGTCCGAAATGCCCGATTGGCGTTCGTAGGGTGAAACCCGTGACGACCACTTCCACGGACGTCGACGTGGTGCTGCCCTGCCTGGACGAGGCCGAGGCCCTGCCCTGGGTGCTCGGCCGGATTCCGGCCGGCTGGCGCGCTCTCGTCGTCGACAACGGTTCCACCGACGGCTCCCCCGACATCGCCCGCGCGCTCGGCGCCACGGTGGTGCACGAGCCGCGGCGCGGCTTCGGCGCCGCCTGCCACGCCGGGCTGGCCGCGGCCACCGGCGACATCGTGTGCTTCTGCGACTGCGACGCCTCGCTCGATCCCGCCCTGCTCGAACCCTTCGTACGGGAGGTCCGGGACGGCGCGGCCGACCTGGTCCTCGGCCGACGCCGGCCGCAGGGCCGGGGCGCCTGGCCCGCGCACGCCCGGGCGGGCAACCTCGCGCTGACCCGGATGCTGCGCCGGCGCACCGGGCTGCGCCTGCACGACCTGGGCCCGCTGCGCGCCGCCCGGCGCGAAGCGCTGCTCGCGCTGGACCTCACCGACCGGCGCAGCGGCTACCCGCTCCAGATGGTGGTCCGCGCGGCCGACGCCGGCTGGCGCATCAGCGAGCACGACGTGCCCTACCGGCCACGCACCGGCGTCTCCAAGGTGACGGGCACCTGGCGCGGCACCTGGCAGGCGGTGCGGGACATGAGCCGTGTACTGGCCGAGGCCCCGGCCGACCGGGAGGCCGTCCGATGACCACCCTCCTCGTCATCGCCAAGGAGCCGCTGCCGGGCCGGGTCAAGACCCGGCTCACCCCGCCGTTCACGCCGTGGGAGGCCGCACGGCTCGCGGAGGCGGCGCTCGCCGACACCCTGCACGCCGTGGCCGCCACCCCGGCGACCCGGCGGATCCTGGTCCTGGACGGCACGCCCGGCGACTGGCTGCCGTCCGGCTTCGAGGTGCTGCCGCAGTGCGCGGGCGGGCTGGACGAGCGGCTGGCGGACGCCTTCGCGCACTGCGCGGGCCCGGCGCTGCTCATCGGCATGGACACCCCGCAGGTCACACCGGAGCTGCTCACCGTGGACTTCACGGGCTGCGACGCCTGGTTCGGCCCGGCGCAGGACGGCGGCTTCTGGGCCCTCGGGCTCGCGGCGCCCGATCCCGCGCTGCTGCGGGGCGTGCCGATGTCGACCCCGCAGACCGGGGCCGTCCAGCGGGAGCGGCTGCTGGCGGCCGGGCTGCGGGTGCGCGATCTGCCCCGGCTGCGGGACGTCGACACCGCCGCCGACGCCCGTGCCGTCGCCGCGCTGGCCCCGCACGGCCGGTTCGCGGCGCGGCTGGCCCGGTGCACCCCGGTCGGCTCGCGATGAGCGGCGCGCACGGCGCCCGGGCCGCCAGGGCAGTCCCGGACACCTCGGCCGCCGTCGGCGCCCCCGCTGTCACCGTGCCCGCCGCACACGGCCGGCTCACGAAGCGCCCCGCCCGGCGCACACCGGGCGGCCCACGATGAACGGCACTCACGCCGCCCGCGCCCCCTGGGCCACGGCCGACCCCTACGCCGCCGCGCTGCGCTCCGGCCGGGGCCCGCTGTTCCTGCGCCGCGCCGACGGCTGGCTGCTGCCGCTGGAGGTGGAGCGCTGGTGCGGCCGGGCCGATCGTGTCGACCTGGCGGTGCTCGACCGCTGCGAGGGCGCCGTGCTGGACGTCGGCTGCGGGCCGGGCCGGCTGGTCGCGGAACTCGCCGCCCGGGGCCGTACCGTCCTCGGCGTCGACGTCAGCGAGGCCGCCGTCGAGCACGCGGAGCGGCTCGGCGGGCCCGTGCTGCGCCGCTCGGTCTTCGAGCCGCTGCCCGGCGAGGGCCGCTGGGACACCGTGCTGCTCATGGACGGCAACCTCGGCATCGGCGGCGACCCGGCCGCCCTGCTGGAGCGGACGGCCGGGCTGCTGCGGCCGGGCGGCCTGCTGATCGCCGAGACCGTGCCGGCCGACGTCGACGAGCGCGCCCGGGTCGAGGTGGTCGGTACGGCCACCTCGGCTCCGGGTGACGCCGACGCCTTTCCCTGGGCGCGCCTCGGCACCCCCGCCCTGCTGCGGCACGCGCGCCGCACGGGCTGGCGGCGCGTGGCTCAGTGGGAGGCGGGCGGCCGCTGCTTCGCGGCCCTGCGCACGCGGAGCACCAGGAGCAGCGCCGAGCCGCCGAACAGGCCGGCCGTGATCAGCAGCCAGCGGGTGAGGAAGCCGTCCGGACAGAGCCCGGTGGCCAGCCGGTAGCGCTGGGCGGTCATCCCGCTGATCAGCGGGAACCACACGAGCAGGAGCAGCAGGGACAGCGCGGCCGGGACCCGTACGTACGAGGTCCGGCCGCGCTGTCCGACCGCCCCGAGCCCGCGCACGACCATGCGGTCCGCCAGCCCGTAGAGCGGCACCAGGACGAGGTCGTGCAGCAGGGCCGCGCCGACGATCCACAGCGCCACCCCGAACCAGTCGCCGGCGAACAGTCGTAGACCGGCGTACGCGGCGAGCGCGAACGAACAGGCGAGCAGCAGCAGTTGGAACGGGCTGCCGAGAGGGAGGCGGCGCGGCATCACAGGTCGCGGCATCACAGGTCTCCGAAGGTCAGCCGGGCCACCCACTTGGTGTTGAGCACGCCGGGGGCCGCGGGCACGATGATGCGCGCCGGGTGGCCGTGGTCGGGGGACAGTTCCTCGCCGTTGACGTACAGGGCGAGCAGGGAGCGGCCGTCGGCCACCTGGTTGGCGCGCAGGGCCGCGCGGCGGAAGGCGCCGTGGCGCTGCAGGGATTCCACGAGCACGTCCGGCGGATCGCCGTCGTGTCCGACGAGCGCCGCGAGGTCGCGCAGCCGCACCCCGCGCCACCACTGGTCGGCGGTCGACCAGCCCTCCACGCAGGCGATGGGCAGCGACGAGCTGTGCAAGGGAAGCCGGAGAAGCTGGGCGCGGCTGAGGCGGACGGTTCCGGTGCGGCCGGTGACGACGAGGCGCCAGTTGTCCTCGTGGGTGTCGGCCGCGGTGATCCCGGCGTAGGCGGCGGTCTTGTTGATCTGGAAGCCGATCGGGCCGCCGCCGGGATCGGCCGTGCCGTGCGGCGCGAGCAGGGCCGTACGCCGGAAGGGGCCGCCGAGGCTCTGCCCGACCGTGGTCAGGAACAGCAGCAGGGAGCCGCCGCCGACCAGCCCGAGCGCGCCGCGCCGGGACACGGTGGGCGCGTCGGGACGCGGGGCGGCCAGCTCGCTCTCGTCGCGCAGCCGGTGCCGTACGGCGCGCAGCGCGGTCGGCGTCTTCAGCGCGGCGTGGGCCACGAAGGCAGCGAAGAAGACCCAGGCGCCGTAGAAGTGCAGCGGGTAGAAGGAGCCGGGGAAGACGTAGTCCAGCTGGACGTTGAGCACCCCGGTCGTGAACTCGAACAGCCCGCCGCCGACCAGCAACAGCAGCGAGATCCTCTCCAGCGCGTGCGTGACGGAGCGGGCCGGCGGCAGGGTGAACAGCTTGGGCACCACCGACCAGAGCTTGGCCAGCAGCACCGGGATCAGGGTGACGCCGAGGGTGACGTGCAGGCCCTGGGTGAAGCGGTACAGCCAGACCGGGTTGGACGGCCAGGCGAAGAGGTAGAAGCCCAGGACGCCCTTGTCCGGTGTCATGTCGTTCACCCGGGACAGGTCCGGGTTGTAGGCGGCGTACGACACCAGGCCGGTCACGAACAGCACGGTGACGCCGACGAGCAGGACGAGGCCGAGCACGGAGGTGAACCAGGTGCCGCGCAGCGGGCTGCGCCAGAAACCTGGGGAGGTGGGAAGCCGGGATTGGTCGTGCATGTCCCGACCGTAGGCCGCGGAACGCGCGGAAAAGGGTGCGTGACCCATGACGAAACGCTGACGTCCGGCCTGGCCGGCGGCCATGTGCGGCTCCCCCGGCCTAGCGTTCCGGTGTGATCCGCGAACTCCTCCCCGTCGAGCCCCGCCCCGCCCGCCACCGTGTGTCCCGGTCCTCGCGCCGTGATCTGTACGCCGTGCTCGCCGCCGTCCTCCTCGTCACGGTGGCCGTCCTGGTCGGGCGGCACATCCAGGACACCCGCCACACCCTGTTCGTGCACTGGCCGCCGGTGTTCGCCGACTGGGACCCGCACCTCGGCCCCGGCACCCCGGCGGCCCTGGCGGTGGCGGCGGCCACGGTGGCGTACGGCCCCGCTCTCGCGGCCCGGCTGCCCTGGCGCGGACTGCTCGTGGCGTCCTGGGCGACCGCGCTGGCCTGGATCTTCTCCCTCGCGTGGATCGACGGCTGGCAGCGGGGCATCGCCGGCCGGCTGACCACGGCCAACGAGTATCTGCGGGTCATCGACCGCTTCCACGACATCCCGGCGACGCTCCGCGACTTCACCCACCACATCGTCGACGGCACCCCCCGCCCCTGGCCCGCGCACATCGCCGGTCATCCGCCGGCCGCGACGCTGACCTTCGTCCTGCTGGACCGGATCGGGCTGCGGGGCGGCGGCTGGGCCGGGATGTGGGTCATCGTCGTGGGGGCGACGGGGTGCGCGGCCGTGCTGGTCGCGCTGCGCGCGCTGACCGGCGAGGAGCTCGCGCGCCGGGCCGCGCCGTTCCTGGTGCTGGCCCCGGCGGCGGTGTGGCAGGGCGTCTCGGCGGACGGCTACTTCGCTGCCGTCGCCGCCTGGTCACTGGCCCTGTTCGCCCTCGCCCTGACCCGCCGGTCCCTGTGGTGCGGGGCGGCCGCCGGTCTGCTGTTCGGTCTGACCTGCTATCTCTCCTACGGCCTCACGCTGTTCGCCCTGATCGGCGCGGCGGTGCTCGTGCTCGGCCGGGCCGGCGTGCGCGAGCGTCCCGCCCTGCTGCTGGCTGTGCTCGCCGGACTGGCCGTGTTCCCGGCGGTGTTCGCGCTCGCCGGGTTCGACTGGTGGGAGGGCTACCACCTGCTCGTCACGCGCTACTACCAGGGTGTGGGCGGCACCCGCCCGTACGGGTACTGGGTGTGGGCCAACCTCGCCTGCACCGCGCTCATCACCGGCCCGGCCACGGCGGCGGGCCTGCGCCGCACGACCGCCGTACTGCTGCGCGGCCGCGGTCCCCGGTCCCCGCGTCCCGGTCCCGGCCGTATCCGCCTCGCGTTCCTCGTGTCGGCGGCCCTGCTCGCCCTGCTGATCGCCGACCTGTCCGGCATGAGCAAGGCGGAGACGGAACGCATCTGGCTGCCCTTCGCCCTGTGGCTGCTCCCGGCCTGCGCCCTGCTCTCCCGGCCCCGCGCCTGGCTCGCCGCCCAGGCGGTGCTCGCCCTGCTGCTCAATCACCTTCTGTTCACTGGCTGGTGACGATACGTCAGGTCATACACCGGAGTGACTGCGCGTGACCGACGTACGCGAACGGGCGTTGCCCTGGGCGTGGGACGGGGCCGCAGTGGCTGAAACGGCCCACTGGTGCGAGAGGCACCGGTGCGACTTCGCTGAGCGATGACCGAGAACGGCAGGAAGGACAGCGGATGGACGTCGGCAGGTTCAATCGGCGCGGGTTCCTCGGGACGGCGGCGGCCGGGCTGGCCACCGTCGCGTCCGCGCGCACGGCGACGGCGGCCGAACCGCCGGACACGGCCGCCACACCGACCGGCCCGGCGGGGCGGGCCGCCACCTTCACGGAGCTGTCCGGGGGTTCGGTCACCGCCGTCGGGCCGGACGGTGAGCTGATCGCCGAGGTGCAGGGCGTGCTGTGGCGGATTCCGCGTGCCGGTGGCGTGGCGGAGCAGGTGACGGACTGGACGCTGGAGGCGACCCGCCCCGCGCTGTCCCCGGACGGCAGGACGCTGGCCGTGTGCGGCTATCGCGGCGGTGGCTTCCACCTGTGGACGCTGCGGCCGGACGGCGGCGGACTGCGGCAGTTGACCGACGGGCCGTGGGACGACCGCGGGGCGGCCTGGTCGCCGGACGGCACCCGGCTGGCCTTCTCGTCCGAGCGCGGCGGCGACGCGACGGCGGGCGGTTCCTACGGGCTGTGGGTCGTGGACGCGGCCGGCGGACAGCCCCGGCGGCTCAGCGGCGGGGACTTCGAGGACTACGATCCGGCCTGGTCGCCGGACGGGCGGTCGCTCGTGTGCGTGCGCGCCGCGCATGTCTCCGGCGGCGGCAACGACGGCGGTCTGTCGCTGGTACGCGTCCCCGCCGCGGGGGGCGAGGCGCAGGTGGTGCGCACGGTGACCGGGGGCCGGCTGCTGTGTCCGTCCGTCTCACCGGCCGGCCGGATCGCCTATGTGCACCTCAACGGGCCGTCCACCGCCGGGGATTCGGCCGACACGGCGGCGCTGATGGTGGACGGCGAGGTCGTCACGGCCGACGAGGACCTGGCGGCCGCACCGCTGTGCTGGCTGAGCGAGGACGAACTGCTGTACGTCGGTGACGGGCGCATCCGTATCCGCTCGCTGGCCGACTCCTCCGTGCGGGAGGTGCCGTTCACCGCGCGGATGCCGATGCCGGAGCCGTCCCGGCGCGGGCGCCGGCGCCCGCTCGCCTTGGAGGAACCGGCCCACGTGCGCGGCGTGCACCGGCCGGTCCTGGCCCCGGACGGTCGCAGCGTGGCGTTCGCCGCACTGGGCGCCCTGTGGCTGATGCCGGTCGACGGCACGCCCCGCAAGCTCGTCCAGGAGGCCGACGTCCACTGGGTGCAGATGCCCGCGTGGGCGCCGGACGGGCGCAGCCTGCTGTACTGCACCGACCGGGACGGGCTGGTCGCCGTACGCCGGTACCACCTGCACGACGGCACCGACGAGGCCGTGACCGGCGGTGGACGGCTCTTCCCCGCGCTGTCGCCGGACGGCACCCGGCTGGCCTGCCAGGACGTGACCGGGAACCTGCTGCTGCGCACCCTGGCCACGAGCGAGGAGCGGACGCTGGCCAAGCCGCTGGCGGTCGACGGTCCGCCGGGCGCGCCCACCTGGTCGCCCGACGGGCGGTACATCGCGTTCTGCGACCGCAACCGGCTCAACCAGCGCTTCCGCGAGGGCTACAACCTCATCCGGGTGATCGACACACGCACCGGCCGAGAACGCCGCCATCTCCCCGCCGAGCACCAGTCGTTGTCCGACCGCGTGGCCTCCGGACCGGTGTGGTCTCCGGACGGCCACGGGATGGCGCTGGTCGCCGAGTCGGCGCTGTGGCTGCTGCCGGTGTCGGCCGACGGCACCCCGTCGGGGCCCGCCCGGCGGCTCACCGACGAGCCGGCCGACCACCCCAGCTGGTCGGCGGACTCCGGCACGATCCTGTACCTCTGCGAGGGCCGGCTGCGCAGCCTCGCCGTCGGCGCCTCCCGGACGCGCACCCTCCCGCTCCGGCTGACCTGGGGCGGCGGCCCGCGGCCGGAGCCACTGCGCATCCACGCCGGGCAGTTGTGGGACGCCACCGGCGCGCCGCCGCGGCACGACGTCGACATCCTCGTCACCGGCAAGCGGATCACCGCGATCGAGCCCCATCGCGCCCGCCGACCGGGACATCGCACCCTCGACGCCTCCGAACGGACCGTCGTCCCCGGACTCGTCGACAGCCACACCCACCCGTACACCGCCACGTACGGCGCGCGTCAGAGTCTGACCACGCTCGCCTACGGCATCACGACCACGTTCTGTCTCGGCAGTCCGCTGTACGACGCGGTCCGGCTGCGCGAGGCGGCCGGGTCCGGCGCCCTGCTCGGTCCGCGCCAACTCGCCTGCGCCGAACTGCTCGACGGCGCGCGCACCGCGTACGCCATGGGCCGCGCCCACCGCACCCGGGACGGCGTGCGGCGCTCGCTGCGGCGGGCCACCGCCCTGGAGGTCGACTTCGTCAAGACGTATGTGCGCGCCCCGGGCGAGACGATGGCCATGGCGGCCGAGACGGCACACGCGCTGGGTGTGCCGAGCGGCAGCCATCTGTGCGCGCCCGGCCGTTCGGCGGGCCAGGACCTGACCACCCATCTCCAGGCCACCCAGCGCCTCGACCACGGGCATGCCACGACGCCGCTCGGCCGGGTGAACCAGGACCTGGTGCAGCAGTACGCGGACGGCTCCTTCGCGATGATCATCACGCCGTTCCACGCGCGGATCCTGCTCGCAGCCGACCCCGGTCTGGCGGACGACCCGCGCGTGACCGCGCTCATGCCGCCGTGGGACGTCGCCGCCGTGCGCAAGGAGGCGGGCGCCGAGCCGACGGATCACGATCGGCTGGCCCTGGAGCGGGAGATGGCCGACTACCGCAGGCTCGTGTCGCACGGCACCCGTATCTCCCTGGGCACCGACGCGCCCCTGGTCCCGGTCGGGCTCTCCCTGCACCTGGGCCTGCGCGCCCTGCGCGCGCACGGGTTCTCGGCGGCAGAGGCCCTGCACACCGCGACCGCCGAGCCGGCCCGGCTCTTCGGCCTCGACGCCGACCTCGGGACGGTGGAGGAGGGCAAGATCGCCGATCTGGCGATCGTCGACGGCGATCCGTTCGCCGACTTCGCCACGCTCGTCGACATCCCGGTCGTGGTGCGCGAGGGAGTCCCGCACACCCAGGGCGACTTGACGTCCGCCCACCGCGGCGCGACGGCACCCGAGCCGCCCCGGGACGGGTCCTGGCTGGAGGTGGCGCACCGGCTTCGCGAGGGGTCGTGCTGTCACCCCGGCACGAACGGATAGGGCGCGGGCGGTGGACGGAGGTGCCGTTCTCCACCGGGATGCGGCGGTCAGGCGTCCGCGTCGTCGGTGGCGGTGCGGCTGGCCAGCCGCTCGTAGCGCTGCCGGGCGGCCTGCGGGGTGCCGAGGCCGAGGCCGAAGGCGATCTCGGGCCAGGTCAGGCCCCGGCCGCGGGCCATCTCCAGGAGCCCGGCCTCCAGTTCGTCCAGCTCCGCCCGCACGGTGGGGACGAGGCTCAGCGCGGCCGTGATGTCGGCGTGGTCCACCTCCGGCTCCCCGTCCTCCGGCAGCGCGGCCCCGCTGAGCAGGAACGCCACGAGCCGCACGGCCTCGTGCGGTGCGAGGACGAACGGGTGTGTCTGGCGGCGTCGTTGCCCGTCCGTCGCCGCGTGCCGCTCGGCGATGCGGAAGAGCGAGGCGGGGACCCGCCCGGCGCGCGCCTGCTCCGGGTGCGGGGGGAGGAAGGGGTCGGCGGGGTCGGTGGTCGATGACATGGGGCAAGCATGAGCTTCCACACGACATGACGTCAACCGATTATTGTGAACACCTTGTTCATCTGCCCGCATGCCTCCCCGGCGCATGTGTCACGACGCCGGTGCGGTGATCTCGCGCTTGAGTATCTTGCCGCTCGGGCCCATCGGCAGGGTGTCCGTCAGCCAGACGCGGCGCGGGTACTTGTAGGCAGCGACCCGGTCGCGGACGAACTGCTGCAACTCCTCGGCGTCCGCCCGGGCGCCGGGGCGCAGCACCACCGCGGCCGCGACCTCCTCGCCGAGCCGCTCGTCCGGCACGCCGAGCACCGCGGCGAGGGCGACGGCGGGGTGCTCGTGCAGGACCTCCTCGATCTCGCGCGGGTAGACGTTGTACCCGCCGCGGATGATCAGGTCCTTCTTGCGGTCCACGATGAAGAGGTAGCCGTCCTCGTCCTGCCGGGCCAGGTCGCCGGTGCGCAGCCAGCCGTCGGGAACGGTGGCGGCCGTGTCCTCGGGGCGGTTCCAGTACTCCTTCATCACGTTCGGCCCGCGCACGGCCAGTTCGCCGACCTCGCCCGGCGCGACGTCCTCGCCGCTCTCGTCCAGCAGCCGGACCTCGACGTCGCGGATCGGCGTGCCGACGGAGCCGGGCTTGCGCGGCCGGTCGGGATGGTTGAAGGAGACGACCGGGCTGGTCTCGGACATGCCGAAGCCCTCCAGCACCATGCAGCCGAAGCGCCGCTCGAAGCCGTGCAGCACCTCCACCGGCAGGGAGGCGCCGCCCGAGACGCACATGCGCAGGCTGGACACGTCGGCGTCGGCGGGGTGCTGCAGGAGAGCGGCGTACATGGTGGGCACGCCCTCGAAGACGGTGGCCCGGTCGCGGGCGATGGCGTCGAGGACCGCGCCCGGCTCGAAACGGGGCACGAGGGTGAGCGCGGCGCCGCTGCGGACGGCGACGTTCATCGTGCAGGTCTGCCCGAAGATGTGGAACAGCGGCAGACAGCCGACGATCACGTCCTCGGAGGTCAGCCGCTGGACCTCGGTGACATTGACCTCGGTGTTGTGGCGCAGTCCGGCGTGGGTGAGCGCGGCACCCTTGGGGCGGCCGGTGGTGCCGGAGGTGTAGAGCAGCACGGCGATGTCGTCGCCCGCGGCGGGCGTGACGTCGAACTGCGGCTCCAGGCACGCCAGTTCGGCGGCGAACGCGGCGGGCTCGACCGCCAGGTGCCGTACCCCGGCGGCGGCCGCGCCCGCGCCGCCCTCGCCCGGCGCCCGATGCCACTCGAAGAGCAGCACGGCACCGGAGTCCCGCAGGTGGTAGGCGGTCTCGCGCGCCTTGAGCAGCGGGTTCATGGGTACGACGATGCCGCCGGCGCGCAGGACGGCGTAGTAAAGGATCACGAACTCGGGCACGTTCGGGAGCATCAGCGCGACCCGGTCGCCGGTGCGCAGGCCCTCGGTGCGCAGCAGGGCGGCGGCCCGGGCGCTGAGCCGGTCCAGCTCGGCGTAGGTCGTCGTGGTCGTTCCCAGGCGCAGCGCCGGCCGGTCGGGCAGGCGCCGTGCCGTGTCCACCAGAAAGTCCGCCAGATTGGCCATGATGCCTCCTCGCACCCCTGCTTCCGGCGCCCACGGGTCCCGCCGCCGACGCTCACGGCATGATCACCCGGGGGCCGGCGGCCGTCCATGGCCGCGCCCACAGTCCGCGCCTCCCACAGTTGTTCCCGGAACCAAACAGACCGCCGTACGCTGCGGGTATGGGGCTGGAGAAAGTGGGCGCGGCGTTGCGCGGGCGGCTTCCGGAGCTGGGTGTGCGGATGACGGAGCGGATCCGGGCGGACGTCGAGTCGTACGCGGACGACGCCCTCATCCCGTTCGAGTCGCTCCGCGTGTCCTGCGCGGACAACGCCGATCTGCTCCTCGGCCGTTTCGCGTTCGGCGCCGAGCCGGACGTGGGAGCGGCGCGGCAGACCGGGCGGCTGCGCGCGGAGCAGGGGGTGCCCCTCGCGGACACACTGCACGCCTACCGGGTCGGTTTCGAGCTGCTCTGGTCGGAGATGGTCGACGAGGCGCGCCGGCATCCGGAGGTCACGGACGCCGAGCTGGTCGCCGGTTCGTCGGAGATCTGGGCCTTGTTCGGCCGCTACGCGGAGGCGGTGGCGGCCGCCTACCGGGAGGCCAGCGCGGAGCTGGCGCTGCAACGCGAGGCGCGGCGCTCGGCGCTGGCCGAGGCCCTGTTCACGGGCGCGCTCGCGGACCGTACGACGCCGTGGGAGGCGGCCCGGCAGCTGGGTCTGCCGGAGCGGGGCCCGTACGCGGTCGTGGCCGCCGCCGTGCCGGATCCCGGTGAGGAGCCGCTGCCCGGCATCGAGGCGGCGCTGCGCCGCTCCGGGGTGTCGTCGGTCTGGCGGCTGCTGCCCGACCAGCAGATCGGTCTGGTCTCGCTCGCGCACCGGGACGCGGAGACGGTGAATATGCGGGCGCTGCGCCGGCGGCGCGCCCGGGTCGGGGTCAGCCCCCGCTTCGACTCGCTGCGCGAGACCCCGCAGGCGCTGCGGTTCGCCCGGCTGGCCCTGGCCGGGCTGCCCGGCGACGGGCCGGGGGTCACGCGCTTCGACGACAACCCGCTGGCCATGCTGGTCGCGGCGGCCCCGGCGGAGGCGGGCCGGCTGGTCGAGGTCGCCCTGGGACCGGTGCTCCGGCTCCCGGAGGCGGAGCGGGCCCGGCTCCTGCGCACCCTCGGCCACTGGTTCACCTCGGGCGGCGCGGCGGCCGAGGCCGCGGACCGCCTCTTCGTCCATCCCAACACGGTGCGCTACCGGCTGCGCCGCGTCGAGGAGTTGACGGGCCGCTCCCTCTCGGACCCGGCCGCGCTGGCCGACCTGGGCGCCGCGCTGCACGCCTTGCGCCTGCTGCCGTCCTGAGCACCGCGGACTTCGGCCGGGGGCCCGTCAGTGGGGCTGCCCGTACGCCGCACATGTCCCGGGGCGTGCCGCCCGGTCAGCGCTCGGCCGGGATCCGGTACACCGACACATGGGAGCGGGACTCGGCCGTGAACGGGGTCCCCGTCCAGTCCGCATGCCGGAACTCCCGCTCGAATCCAGCCAGTTGGGCCATGAGGTCGAGTTCGGCGGGCCAGATGTAGCGGTGCGGGCTGCGGTGCAGCTCGGCCCGCTCGGTGTCGTCGAAGTGGAAGTGGTGGGACACGACACGCTGGTCGAGCACGTCGTAGGTGTCCAGGCCGAGGTATCCGGGCTCGGAGTGCCAGACGGTGGCGGCGGCCCCCGGCGGGAGCGAGCGCAGCTCGGGCACCCACAGCTCGATCACGAACCGGCCGCCGGGACCGAGATGGCGGGCGGCGTTGCGGAAGCACTCGACCTGTGCGGCCTGGGTGAGCAGGTTGGAGATCGTGTTGTAGACGAGATAGACGAGGCGGTACGTCCCCGGGGCGGCGGTCGTCGCCATGTCGCCGATGACCACGGGGATCGACGCCTCGTCGGCCTTGGTGCGCAGTTGCTCCACCATCGGTTCGGACAGCTCGATGCCGGTGACGGGCACGCCGCGCTCGGCGAGCGGGACGGCGACCCGCCCCGTCCCGATCGCGAACTCCAGTGCCGCCCCGCCGTCCGCCAGCTCGGCGAGGCGTGCCACGGTGGGCTCCAGCACCTGCGGCGCGAACATGCCGGTACCGGGGGTGTCGTAGCGCCGGGCGGTGGCCGCGTCCCAGAGGTTCTGCTGTTCCATGGCAACCAACCCTGCCCGCCCGCACATGAGTTGTCGAGCCTGTTTCGGCCCGGCACACCCGTCTCTCCCACGCCATTGACACCGGGAGCCAGTCCTCTACGGTAGATCACCGCACAGCATGTCGCACAGATTTCGATATCTCGAACGCACCACTCATGCCATCGACATGCGGAGGACTTCGTGACCCCACCCCTCGGCAGACGGTCCGTCCTCACGGCGGCCGGCGCGACCGCGGCGGCCCTGACGGTGACCGACACGGGCCCCGCCCAGGCAGCGCCGCACCACGCCTCAACACCGCACCACGCCTCGGCACCGCGCCGGCGAGCCGTTCGCGTCCAGCCGTTCCCGCTGACCGCGATGACGCTGCTGGCCGGACCGTTCCAGGACAACCAGCACCGCAACACCGCCTATCTGCGCTTCGTCGACATCGACCGGCTGCTGCACACCTTCCGGCTGAACGTCGGCCTGCCCTCCGGCGCCCAGCCCTGCGGCGGCTGGGAGGCACCGGGCGTGGAGCTGCGCGGGCACTCCACCGGTCATCTGCTCTCCGGTCTCGCGCTCACCTACGCGAACACCGGAGACACCGCGCTGCGCGACAAGGGCCGCAGCCTCGTGGCGGCCCTGGCCGCCTGCCAGGCCGCGTCGCCGTCGGCCGGGTACGGCAAGGGCTATCTGTCGGCCTTCCCGGAGAGCTTCTTCGACCGGCTGGAGGCCGGGACGGGCGTCTGGGCGCCGTACTACACGATCCACAAGATCATGGCGGGGCTGGTCGACCAGTACCGGCTGGCCGGGAACGCCCAGGCCCGCGACGTGGTGCTCCAGCTCGGCGAGTGGGTCAACACCCGTACGGGGAAGCTGAGTTACACCAAGATGCAGCAGGTGCTGGAGACCGAGTTCGGCGGGATGAACGACGTCCTCGCCGATCTGCACGCGATCACCGGGGACACGGTCTGGCTGGACGTCGCCCAGCGTTTCACCCACGCCCGGGTCTTCGACCCCCTGGCCGCCGGCGAGGACCGGCTGGCCGGGCTGCACGCCAACACCCAGATCCCGAAGATGGTCGGCGCGATGCGGCTGTGGCAGGAGGGTCTGACCGACCGCTACCGCACCATCGCGCAGAACTTCTGGCAGATCGTCACCGACCACCACTCGTACGTCATCGGCGGCAACAGCAACGGCGAGGCCTTCCACGAACCGGACGCCATCGCCGCCCAGTTGTCCAACGGCACCTGCGAGAACTGCAACAGCTACAACATGCTCAAGCTGACCCGGCTGCTGCACTTCGAGGCACCGGACCGCACCGACTTGCTCGACCACTACGAGCGCACCCTGTTCAACCAGATGCTCGGCGAGCAGGATCCGGACTCGGCGCACGGCTTCGACATCTACTACACGGGCCTCGGCCCGGGCTCCTTCAAGCAGCAGCCGTCCTTCATGGGCACGGACCCGAACGCGTACTCCACCGACTACGACAACTTCTCCTGCGACCACGGCACCGGCATGGAGACACAGGCGAAGTTCGCGGACACGATCTACACGCACGACGAACAGCGGCTGCTGGTCAACCTGTTCATCCCGTCCGAGGTGCACTGGCAGGAGCAGGGGATCACCTGGCGGCAGACCACCCGGCTGCCCGACACCGCCTCGACCGTGCTCACGGTCACCGCCGGGAGCGCACGGCACGAGCTGCGGGTGCGCATCCCGGCCTGGGCCTCCGGCGCGCGCGTGAAGCTGAACGGCCGTACCATCAAAGGCCGCCTGGACGCGGGCAGTTGGCTGAGCCTCGACCGCGCGTGGAAGACCGGCGACCAGGTCGAGGTCGCCCTGCCGATGCGCACGACCCTCGAAGCCACCCCCGACGACCCGGACGTCCAGGCCGTGCTGCACGGTCCGGTGGTGCTCGCCGGGGCGTACGGCACCACGCAGAGCCGCTCGATGCCCCGGCTGGACACGGGCACGATCCGGCAGACATCGGCCGACCCGCTGCGGTTCAGCGCGACGGCCGGCCAGAAGACGGTGACGCTGCTGCCCGTCGCCCGCGTCCACCACCAGTACTACAACGTCTACTGGCTGACCGGCCGGCCCCCGTCCCCGCCCCCGGCGTTCGCCGCCTGGTACCGCTTCGACGAGGCCTCCGGCACCAGCGCCGCCGACGCCACCGGCAACGGGAGGACGGCGACCTTGACCGGCGGCGCCGCCTGGGCCCAGGGGCATCTCGCGGGCGCCGTCGCGCTGGACGGCACGGACGGTCATGTCGCCGTGGCCGCCGACCTGTTGGCGGGCGCGTCCGCCTACTCGGTGGCCACCTGGGTGAACCTCGCCGGACGGCCCGCCACCTGGAGCCGGATCTTCGACTTCGGCACCGGGGTCAGCGCCAACATGTTCCTCACCCCGCTGAGCGACGCGGGGACCCTGCGCTACGCGATCACCACGAGCGGCGGCGGAGCCGAGCAGCGCATCGACGCCGACCCGCTGCCGACGGACCGCTGGGTGCATGTGGCCGTCACCTACGGATCCGGCACGGCCGTGCTCTACGCCGACGGCCGTGAGGTGGGCCGGAACACGGCGGTCGCCGTCGAGCCCCGCGACTTCGGCGACCACATCCGGGCCGCGTACATCGGCAGGTCGCAGTACCCGGACCCGTACCTGAAGGCGGCGGTCGACGACTTCAGGGTCTACGGAAGGACACTGACCGCGGCGGAGGTCACGGCCCTCGCCGACGCGTAGGCCCTCGCCGACGGGGGCGTCACGAGAGCCCGGGCCCGGTCCGGCGATCCCGCGGAGGCCGCCATTCGGCCGCCATTCGATGACAGAGTGTCCGTCGGAACGCCCATTCGCGGTCACAGGGGGAGATGGCGTGGCAGGCATGGCTCTGAAGGCGCTGGACGAGGTGCCGTGGGAGCGGCTGGAGTCGGCGCTCGGGCACCACCCGGCCGAGGAGATGCGGGACGCCCTGCGTCGCCTGGCCCTCAAGGGCGGAGCGGCGACCGAGGAAGACTGCTACCCCCTGTTCGGCTGCTTCGCGCTGGGCACCGGACGCGTGGCCGCCGTGGCGACGGCCGCGCTGCCGTTCGTCGTCGCCCTCGCCGGCGATCCGGGCATGGGCGCCCGGGTCACGCTGGTCGGGCTGTTGGCGAGTTTGTCCGAGGCGGCGGCCGAAGCCGACCCGGGCCGGGTGGACGCGGGGTGGCACGAGGCATGGCGGGCCCAGCGCCCCCGGTTCCGGGCGCTGCTCGCGGACCCGCTGCCCGAGGTGCGCCGGGAGGCCCTGCCCCTCGGCGAGGGGATCGGCGTGCTGCTGGAGCGGTGGCACGCCGAGACGGACCCGACGGTGCGGCTTCCTGTGCTGCTCGCGCTGGGCACCGCCGCGGCCGACTGCGCCGACGCGGGCCCGGTGGATCGGGTGCGGGCGGTGGTGGCCCGGGCGCTGCGTACGGAGGGTCCCGTCGTGCGGGTCGCGGCCGTGCACGCCTGGGCCGCGTTCGACGCCCGGGCGGCGGTCCGCGAGCTGGACCTGCTGGTGGACGTGCTGTCCGACCCGGCTGCGCGTCCGCAGTTCGAGGCGATCTGGTACGTCCCGGACGTCGACGGTGGCTTCACCCGTGAGGATGTCGTCTCCTGGACGGCCCGCCTGTTCGAGGGCGCGCCGCGGACGGGACTCGCCTTCGTCGTCCGGCTCATCGGCGCGGCGCGCCGGAACGGGGACACCCTGCTGTGCCGGGCCGCGCTGGACGAGGGGTGGCGGCTGTCGGCGGTCCGGCCGTCGGCGGCATCGTCGCTGGTGCCGCTCGCGGGCGCGTTGCTCGCCGATCCGGACGACGGCGTACGGTACCGGGCGGCCCACCTGCTGGCCGTGCTGGGGCCGCGGGCGGCGCCGTACGCCGACGAGCTGGCCGCCCTCCTCGACGACCCGGGCGAGGCAGGGTTTCTTGAGGGCACCGTCGGTGACCACGCCCGCTGGGCGCTGACCCGCATCGGCGACGAGCGGGCCCTGCCGGGGCTCGTCGAGCGGCTGTACGCGCCGTACGAGGGCCAGTACTCACGCGCGTACGTCTCGGGCGACCCGCGCCTGCCGGAGGTCGAGGACGTCCTGATCCCCCTGCGGGCGCACGCGCAGGCCCTGCTGCCCGCGGTGCGGAAGCTGCTCCGGGACGACGGGGTGGGCGGCTCGCTCACCTGCTGCTTCCTGGAAGTCCTCACCGCGTGGGGGCCGGCCGCGGCGCCCGCGCTGCCGGACGTGGTGGCCCTGCTGGACGACACCCGGTACTCGCTGCACGCACTCGACGCGCTGGTGGCGATGGGACCGGCCGCGAACTCGGCCGAGCCCGCCGTGCGCCGCTGCACGGTCCTCGACTTCCCCGGCAACCATCACAAGGTGGCGTGGGCGGCCTGGAGCCTGGGCGGCGACCGCGACGCGGCGCTGCGGCTCATCGGGGAGGCGGTGCTGACCGGGGAGGCGCCGCTCTACGGTCCCGTCGGCCTCCTCGGCGACTTCGGACCGGCGGCCGCGGGCTACGCCGGCCGGGTGCGGCATGTCATGGAGCACGGTGACAGCTGGGTGCGGCTGCGCGCGGCGGTCGCGCTGTGGTCGGTCACCGGCGAGCCGGAGCCGACCGGATCCGTCCTGGAGGAGTACGTCCATCCCGTCGCCGGCGGCGGAGACACCTACGGCCTCTTCCTCGACGCGCTGCGCGCCCTGGCCAGGATCGGCACGGTCTCTCCGGCGGCGCGGGCAGCCCTGCGTGCGGTGCGGGGGTCCGACCGGCGGCTGTCGACGTACCGGGACTACCGGGCCTTCCTGGAGGACGCGGAGATCCGGTCCGCGATCGACGACGTTCTCGCCCTGCCGTGACCAGGGCCTGTCGGGCCGGTACCGGCCCGACAGGCCCTGGTTCACAGGGAGATGTCGATGTCCTCGACGTCGGTGAACTCCACCAGCAGGCCCTGGGCGCGGCGTCCGGCGTCGCGGAAGTACATCTCGCCCAGGCCCTGGGCGGCGATGTCCTGCAACTGTGCCTCGGTGGCGCCCCGGTCGCGGGCGGCGAACAGGCGCTCGGCCCAACGGGGCGGCAGTGCCTGGGTGATGTGGCGGAGCCGGGCGTCGTCCGTGGTGCCCGGCGCCGCGGTGAAGCCGAACCGGGCGCGCGCCGAGACGACGATGCCCTCCGCCGTGGCGGCCCGGTCCCTGGCCCGCGCCCGCACCTGCGGCTGCCAGCGCTGCCTGACCTCGCGCTCCAGTCGCGCGGCGAGATCCCTGCGGGGATGCCGGAGCGTGCCGACGACGTACCGCTCGACGGTGCGCTGCGAGACGCCCAGCAGTTCGGCGGCCGGCCGTGTGCCCTTGAGCTGCTTGACCAGGTATTTCATCTGAGCCTGCGCGGACTTGGGGACGGGGCGGGTGAACGCCCCTTCCAGCGCCCGGTCCAGGCTCTCCCCCACGGTGTCCACGGGCTGCTCCTCTCCACCTCGAAACGACCTGGCGTCGGCCGTCTCGCAGGTCAGCCTATGCGACGGAGCGAACACTGCGGGACAGCCGAGGGACGTAGACGCCCACCATGGTTTTGAACGCGTTCAACTCCAGGGCTACGCTGTGTCCGACACGAACGGAGGGGGCGCGATGAAGGTGGTTCTGCCCGGGGGCACCGGACAGGTGGGCACGATTCTCGACCGCGCGCTGACGGCCGCCGGCCATGAGGTCACGGTGCTGACCAGACGTCCGCGGCGAGCACGCCAGATCGGCTGGGACGGGGTCACGCTCGGGCCGTGGGCCGAGGCGATCGACGGCTGCGACGTCGTCGTCAATCTGGCCGGGCGCAGCGTCTCGTGCCGCTACACCCCCGCGAACCTGCGGGCCATGATGGACTCCCGGGTGGACTCCGCGCGGGTGGTGGGTGAGGCGATCGCGGTGGCCGCGCGGCCGCCGCGGGTGTGGCTGCAGATGAGCACGGCGACGATCTACGCCCACCGCTTCGACGCGGCGCAGGACGAGGCGACCGGGGTGATCGGCGGCTCCGAGCCGGGCGTGCCGGACTACTGGGCCTACAGCGTGCAGATCGCCGAGAACTGGGAGCGGGCACAGCGCGAGGCGCCGACGCCCGCGACCCGGAAGGTGGCGCTGCGCGCGGCGATGGTGATGAGCCCGGACCACGGCGGGGTCTTCGACGTCCTGCTGGGCCTCGCCCGGCTGGGGCTGGGCGGGCCCGTCGCGGGAGGTGCGCAGTACGTCTCGTGGATCCACGACGAGGACTTCGTCCGCGCGGTGGAGTTCCTGGTCGACCGGGAGGACATCGACGGACCGGTGAACCTCGCCTCCCCCGGCCCCCTCCCCCACCGGGAGTTCATGCGCACCCTGCGCGCGGCCTGGGGCGTCCCGTTCGGACTGCCCGCGACGCGCTGGATGGCGGAACTGGGCGCATTCGCGTTCCGCTCGGACACCGAACTGCTCCTCAAGAGCCGCCGCGTGACGCCGGGGCGGCTGCACGAGGCCGGGTTCACCTTCACGCATCCCACCTGGGACTCCGCCGCCATGGACCTCGTCCAGCGGGTACCGGGGCAGCCCCGGTGAATCCGCGCACCCACGAGCCTTTACTTGAACTTACAAGCACCAGGTGTAGGGTCCCTCGTGATTCAAATTTGAATCACGTGAACCGCCCACGCCTGCTCGGGAGGACGCCATGCGCGTCGCGATCACCGGGTCCACCGGACTCATCGGCTCCGCTCTCACCCGCTCGCTGCTCGCGGACGGCCACCAGGTCGTCCGTCTCGTCCGCGACCGGTTCGCCACCGCTCCTCGGGACGGCAGCGAGACCGCCCACTGGGACCCGGTCGCGGAGCGGGTCCAGCCCGGCGCGCTGGACGGAGCCGACGCCGTCGTGCACCTGGCCGGCGCGGGCGTCGGGGACAAGCGGTGGACCTCGGGGTACAAGCGGGAGATCCTCGACAGCCGGGTCCGGGGCACCACGGCCCTCGCGCGTGCCGTGGCCGCGGCCGCCGCCCCGCCCCGCGTCCTGGTGTCCGCGTCCGCGACCGGCTACTACGGCGACACCGGCGAGCGGATCACCGACGAGAGCGGGCCGGCCGGGGACGACTTCCTGGCCTCCGTCTGCGTCGCGTGGGAGGCGGCCGCCGACCTCGCGCGGCAGGCCGGCGTCCGCGTGGTGCACCCGCGCACCGGGCTGGTGGTCTCCGCCGAGGGCGGCGCGTTCGGCAGGCTCCTCCCGCTCTTCCGGCTCGGGCTCGGCGGCCGGCTCGGCTCCGGCGACCAGTACTGGCCGGTCATCTCGCTGACCGATCACATCGCGGCGCTCCGCTTCGCCCTCGACACCGAAGAGCTGTCCGGCCCCGTCAACCTCACGGCCCCCGAGCCGCCCACGAACCGGGAGGTGACCCGGGCTCTGAGCCGCGCCCTGCACCGCCCGGCGTTCGCGGCGGTCCCCGCCGTCGCCCTGCGCGCGGTACTGGGCGAGTTCGCCACGAGCATCACGTGCAGCGCCCGTGTCGTCCCGGGCGCCCTGGAGAAGGCGGGCTTCTCCTTCGCCCACCCGACGGTCGGCGAGGCGCTCGACTCGGTGCTGCGCACGGCCGGTTGAGGCCCCGGATCGGCGCGACCCCGACGCGGGATTCCGGCCACGGGCGGGTATGTCCCCACCTGCGCCGCGTGCGGGAACGCCCGGCGCGCGGGACCATGGTCGTCCCGCCGTACGGCGCCGGGTCCCGGCGGAGGACCGGCGGCAAGGGCGACAAGGAGGATGCCGTGTGCCGGCTGTTCGGACTGACCAGCTCCCCCCATCGCACACACGCCACGTTCTGGCTGCTGGACGCCCCCGACAGCCTCAGCGCACAGAGCCACCGCGAACCCGACGGCACCGGACTGGGCTACTTCGAGGCCGACGGGACGCCCGAGGTGCACAAGGCCCCGATCGCCGCCTATGAGGACCGCGCCTTCGCCCGGGAGGCCCGGGAGGTCGAGTCGGCCACCTTCCTCGCGCACATCCGCTACGCCTCCACCGGCGGCCTGGACATGCGCAACACCCACCCCTTCGAGCAGGAGGGGCGGCTGTTCGCGCACAACGGGGTGATCGAGGGGCTCGACGAACTCGACCGCCACCTGGGCGAGGACCGGTCCCTTGTACGCGGCGACACCGACTCCGAGCGCTTCTTCGCCCTGGTCACCCGGGAGACCGCGGCGCACGGCGGCGACGTGTCCGCGGGCCTCGCCGCCGCGGCGCGCTGGGTCGCCGAACACCTTCCCCTGTTCGCCCTCAACATCGTCCTCACCACCCCCGACGAGTTGTGGGCCCTGCGCTATCCCGCCACGCACGAGCTGTACGTGCTGCGCCGCCCGGCAGGCGGTCACCATGGCGCGCGGCACCTGGACCACGCGGGCCGGTACGGCCATCTGCGGGTCCGCTCGGCCCGGCTGGGCGCGCTCCCCTCCGTCGTCGTGGCCAGCGAGCCGATGGACGAGAGCCCGCTGTGGCGCCTGCTGGATCCCGGTGAACTGCTCCACGTCGGCCCCGACCTGCACACCACGAGCCGGATCGCCCTGCCCGACGCACCGGCCCATCCCCTCACCCTGGCCGATCTCCGGCCCACCGCGGCCGCCTCGCAGCGTCCCGCATAGCGCGGGCGCACAACGGCGGCACGCGGGCTGCCGTACGGTCGGGGCATGCACACGACTGGAGAGGGCACGACGGTTCCCGGTACGGCCGGGCCCGTCGTCTACCGGCCGGCCCGGCCCGGCGACCGCGATGCCCTGGCGGGCGTCGACTCCTCCTTCAGCACGGACTCCGTGTACGAAGTCACCGTCACGGAAGGCGGGTTCGGGCTCCGGCGCATCCCCGTCACCCCTCCCCTCCACAAGACCTTCCCGGACGACGAGCCCGACGAGCCCGCCGCCGACGACGACACGGGTCCGAGCCGCACGATGGTCGCCGTCGCCGGTAGCGAGGTGTGCGGGTTCGTCACGGCCTCGTTCGCGCCGTGGAACGCGCGTCTGACCATCCGTGACATCGCGGTGGCACCGGCCTGGCGGGGCAAGGGGATCGGGCGGAACCTGATGCGGCTCGCGCTCGGCTTCGCCCGGGAGTGCGGGGCGGCGCACATGTGGCTGGAGGTCAGCAGCGTCAACGCGCCCGCCGTCGGCGCCTACCTGCGCATGGGCTTCACCTTCTGCGGGCTCGACACCTCGCTCTACGACGGCACGGAGTCCGCCGGTGAGGTGGCCCTCTTCATGTCCCGCCGGGTGGACCGACCGGCACCGGAGCTCTAGCCCGGCCCACCCGTCGGGGACCTGGCAGTTGCACTCGCCCGCCTCGACGGCGAGCGTCAGGGTATGTCGACGCGCGGTGACTGCACGAAGCCCTGGTAGCCGTAGTGGCCGTTGATGGTGGCCCAGAAGCCGGCCTGCACCACGTACTTGCCGGGAGCTATCGAGAGGTAGCCCGGCTGGAAGGCCCAGGGTTGCTTATTCCAGCCGGCGCAGTGGAGGTCCGCGACCTCCGTTGTGGAGCCGTCCGGGTTGACTCGGAGAACCTGGGCGCAGACGTCGATGTTGAGCCCGGCGGGGTCGCTCACGTAGGTCCAGCCGTTGAGCCGGCCGTCGATGGTGGGATAGGCACAGGGCGACAGGGTCACGCCGGCAGCCACGGGTTCCCACGCGCGGCAGCCACCCCAGTCGGTGGCGGAGGCGTCCGGCGCTGCGACCAGCCCGCCGAGCAGGGCTGCGCTTGCCAGGGTCAGGGCTGCCGCCCTGGTGCCGAGTATTCGTCTCATTTCTTCTCCGGGTGATTGTTGCTGGGACAAGGGCTTCGGTTTCATCGCTCAGGACGACGGCGGCCCGGACGTCTTCGTGCACTTCCGCGCGAACGGGGCCGCACTCTTCGTCCGGGCCTCAGTCGTCTTCGGCCGGCTCGGCCGACTCCGGCTGCGTCCTCGACGGCTGTGTCGCCGTGGTCGTCCTGACGTCAGATTGCCTGTACACCCTTCAGACCTTGGATTCACGTCGGCCAGACGTTCCGAGGATGTCTCCGGCCGGGCTCAGGGCGCAGTCCACGGGATCTGGCTCCAGTTCCTGTCGTTGCAGCCTGCGTACGGCCCGGCCACCTCGCTGCCATTGTTGTAGTTGTGCGCGGAGCTCCACGCCACGCAGCCGCTGTTGTCCAGCTCGGCGCCCGCGCGCCAGATGTTGTCCGACGCGTCGGTGTGGGGCTTTCCCCAGTAGGCGAACAGAGGGTTTCCAGGAGTGGAGTTCAGCACGCCGCCGAAGTGCGGCTGGCCCCCGTCGATGCTGTCCGACTCCACGCCGACCACGACCTGGCGGCCAGGGTGTGCCAGCATGAAGTTCGTGTTCCAGTCCCAGCGGCCGTAGGTGTAGCCGTTGCAGGTGCTGTACCACTGCGAGATCCAGCCGGCGGTCATCCCGTTGGCGCCGTAGGGCATCTTGTCGCCGACCTGGAACGAGGTGCAGGCGGTGCCGGCCCTGGGCTGGGTTTGGGCGGCGCCGGCGGTGCCGCCGAGGCCGATGGTGGCGACGCCGGCGAGGGCGACGGCGCGCTTGGCCTTCCCGAGTTTCAGCATGCGTGTGCTTCCCCCTGTGTGAGTGGAGGCCCTGGTGAGGGGCCTTGGACGGTCTCCGCCGTTCGTCCGCGCATCAGCGTGCCTGTGCACGGACAGCCATGGGAACCGCGGGCGGGTTGCGTTCCGTCGTGAAACTAGGCTCATCAACGCGTGGTGTGGAGTGTCGAGTTGCACGGTGAAGAGGGGGTTCCGGTGCCAGAGTGCACAGCGAACCGGGATCCGACGCCGGAGCAAACCCCCGGATCAGGTCGAACCCCTACACCACACCCGACCTACCCACAGCCCAACTGTCCGGGCCCAGCAGGGAACTGTGCTTGCTGGTCGACTACCGCGAAGACCTGGTCGCCGAACGCACGGGCATCATCAACCGGATGCGCGGGCATCTGCACGAACTCGACCCCCGTCCAGGCGAGACCTCGGCTGCCTCACACGGTGAACTCCCGTATCACCACGTCCCGGAAGACGGCCGTCCCGTCGATGGTGAACAGCGCCAGTCCGGTGTCGACGAGATAGGGGAACGCCTCCGTGGAGTGCACGTACCGCCCGTCGTCCACGAACATCTCGACGGACGTTCGGTCCACCAGGATCCGCAGCGTCACCATGCCTGCGGACGGGTCGAACGGTGTGTGGCTCTCCTGCCACTTGCCGGAGGTGTCGGGGTTGACGGCACCGCGCCGGTTGAGGAATGCGAAGTCTCCGTAGATTCCGGCATCGATGTGCCGGCTGCCGTCGGCGGAGCGGCGCAGTTGCAGGCCCGCGCCGGTGAGCTGGTTCCAGGTGATCCGGCAGGTCAGCTCGTAGGCGGTGCCGGTGTAGTCCAGTGCGCGGCTGCCGTTGACCTCGATGTCGCCGAGGTTCACCGTGCGCGAGACGTGGTCATCCAGGGCGGCGACGGGTTGTGAAGCGAGGTAGTACGCGCCCGAGGCTGTCCGCTTCAGCGTCACCTCGCGGACGATCGAGTCGGTGCCGTTGAAGCCGTCGCAGTCGATGGTGGGCGTGGTGCCCGCGTAGTCCCAGTCGTTCAGCCAGCCCATCGCGTACCGGGTGGCGGGGTCGGTCGAGCCGTCGGCGAGACGCTTCTCGAAGGTGACGGCGCCGTACCAGTCGAAGCCGTGGTCGAGCCACTGCGGGTCGGTGGCGTCGGCGGTGAACGTGCTGCCGTCGAAGCTGCCGGTCCAGTAGGCGTACGTGTTCGGCAGCCCCGAGCCCTTGCCGTTGGCGCTCACCCCGAGCACCCACTTCGCGGTGCCGTCCGCGCTGGTGATCCGGAACAGGTCCGGGCACTCCAGCGCGCCGAGCCCCTCCTTGACGAAGTCACTGACGGACGTCCACTTCTTCAGGTCGTCGGAGTGGTAGAAGCCCACCTTGGTGCCCTCGGCAAGGGCCATCACCCAGCGGCCGCGCTCGCCGTCGCGGATCACCTTGGGGTCGCGGAAGTCGGCCCCCGCACCCGGACTGGGCAGCACCGGATCGGTGCCGTAGTTGGTGAAGGTACGCCCCTGGTCGGTGGAGTAGTACAGGAACTGCTCCTGGCGGTCCGTGCCGCCGCCGGGCGACATGGTGGCGATGACGACGACCGCACCCGCCCCGAATCCCGCGGTGTTGTCCGCGTCGACCACCGCCGAGCCCGACCAGACGTCGCCGTTGGGGGTCGTGTCCTTCGGTACGGCGACGCCGCCGTCCTGGAAGGTCACCAGGTCGGTGCTCGTGGCCAGGCGCCAGGCCGTGCCGACGGCTCCGGTGAAGTAGTCCGCGTTGTACAGGTAGTAGTAGTGGTACTTGCCGTTGATCCAGACCGGGCGCTGCGGGTCGTTCTTCCAGCCGTCGGGGACCGTGTGGTGATATTCGGCGCGGTAGCTGGCGCAGCCGGCCGTCACCTTCGGCCGCGCCTTTGCGGGCTTCGGCGCGGCGGTGGGCGTGGCGGCGGCCCCCGTCGCGGGCAGCATCGCGGCCGCCACCCCTACGGCCGACCCTGCGAACAGGGCTCTCCTGGACATCTCAGGCATCACACATCGTTCCTCTCGTGAAAACGGCGGCTCATGTGAAGCAGGACTGTGCGACCTAACTCGTTAAAGGTCAAGGGTTCACGACTCTTGACACGGCCGTGACGCGCTTCACATCATCTGGGCATCAACCCTGATCTAACACGAGTTAGGCACGTTGGATGACCGACTCGCACCTCACCCGCCGCACGCTGCTGCGGTACGGCGCCTACGGGGCGGGAGCCGCCGCCCTGGCCGGCACCGCCGCGAGCTGGGACCGGCTCACCGGGGCCGACATACCCGGCCGCGACGACGGCTCGCTCGTCGTCGCCACCCTCGGCCCGGCCTACGGGCCGGAGGCGATCCGCACGCTCACCGAGGGCTTCCGGAAAGCGCACCCGGACATCAAGCTCCGGATCAACGCGGTGCAGGCCGTCGACTGGTCGGACTTCTTCGCGAAGATCCTCACCCAGATCGCGGCGGGCACCGCCCCCGACCTGGTCTACGTCGCCACCGAGGGCGTCCAGCTGTTCGCCCAGCGGCTCGGGGTCCCGCTGGACCGCTGGGTGATGCGTGACGCGGCGGAGCTGAAGGAGTACTTCGCCGATGTCCACCCCTCGCTGGTGGAGTCGATGATGTACGAGGGGCATCTCTACCAGCTGCCGGTCGAGTTCAACGCGGCCGACATGTACCTCAACCGGCAGGTGCTGCGGCGGGCGGGCGCGGACTTCCCGGCGCCGGACTGGACCCGCGACGACTTCACCGCGCTGCTGCGGGCCATGAAGAAGTCCAGCGGCTCCCAGTTCACCCCGTACTTCTGGACCAACCGGCTGTGGGGCGGCGTGGTGCCCTGGCTGTTCAACAACGGCACCAACCTCCTCGCCGAGTCCAAGGCACCCGGCGGCGCCTGGCTGTGGGACTCCTTCTATCCGGCCGCCGAACGCAGCGGCCGCGGCGGCGGCTTCCGCTGGACGACCCCGCAGGCCACGGACGACCGCGTCGAGGAGGCGTACGACTATCTCGCCTCCCTCATCCAGGAGAACCTCTGCACCCGCCCCGAGGGCGGCAACGGCCAGAACCTCGTCGGCGTCTTCTCCACCGGCCGCGTCGGCGTCACGCCCGCGGGCGGCTTCTGGGCGGGCGGACTGCACCTGGCCGGCATGAAGGCCGACGCCTACGACGTCCAGTACTTCCCTCGCCGGCGCACCCAGCGCATGCAGTTCGGCGCCGCCGGCTACGCCCTGCTGCGCACCTCCAGGAAGCAGGACGAAGCCTGGGAGTTCATCAAGTACGCCGCCCGCAAGGACACCCTCACGGCGCTGTTCGACACCAACCAGACGACCCCGGCGCGCCGCTCGATGCTGACCGCCGGACGCTACAAGGAAACCGGCCCGGCACGCTGGCCGGTCTTCTACGACACCCTCGACAAGTACCCCGACACCGGGCCGATACCGGCGCCGCCGCAGGTCGCCGAGGTGACCGAGGTCCTGCTGAAGTACACCGGCACCGCCCTGGCCTCCCCGCGCTCGGTGCGGCCTGCGCTGCGCCGGATGCAGGGCGACCTGGAGAAGGCCATGGAGCGTGGGGTATGACGAGCACTCAGATCACCACGCCCGTGCGGACGCCGGCACGTACGTCGCCCGCCCCGCGCACCTCCCCCCGAGACCGCGGAACCCGCCTGCTGGCCACGCTCTTCCTGGCACCCACCATCATCGGCATCGTCGTCTTCACGGTCGTACCGATCGTCGGCTCGGTCGTGCTCAGCCTGTTCCGCTGGAACGTCATCGACTCCCCCAGCTTCGCCGGGACCGCCAACTACCGTGAGGTCTTCGGTAATTCGACCGTGCTGGTCTCCTTCCGCAACACCCTCGTGTTCATGGTGTTCGCGGTCGCGCTGCAGCTGCTCATCGCGCTGGCACTGGCGCTCGCGCTGAACGGGCGGATGCCGATGTGGCTGCGTTCGGTGTTCCGCTCGGCGTTCTTCTTCCCCCTGGTGCTGTCCGCCGCATCGATCTCGGTAGTGATGAAGTACCTGTTCAACCAGGACTTCGGGGTGGTGAACTGGCTGATCGGGCTGGTCGGGATCGCCCCGGTGCCGTGGCTGACGTCCGAGAATTCGGCGATGGCGACGGTGGTCATCGTCTACGTCTGGCAGCAGTTCGGCTTCTCGTTCCTGCTGTTCGTCGGCGGCCTGAACAACATCCCCAAGGAGATCCACGAGGCGGCCTCCCTCGACGGCGCGACCGGACTGCGGGGGCACCTGCACATCACGCTGCCGCTGCTGTCGCCGACGCTGCTGGTGGCGACCGTCGTCGGCGTGATCAACGCGCTGCAGGTCTTCGAGCAGCCGTACGTGCTGACGAACGGCGGACCCGGCGACTCCACCCGCACCGTCGTGATGGTCATCTACGAGACCGCGTTCGAGCAGCTGCGCTTCGGCGAGGCGTCCGCGGTGGGCGTGCTGCTGTTCGTGCTGATCATGGCGGTGACCGCCCTCCAGTTCCGGCTCAGCCGGCGTTTCGTCCACTACCAGTGAGCCGGGTGAGTCCCTTGAGCCAAGCAACCCTGTCCCCGAGCCGCGCCCGGTACACCCTCGGGCCGTGGGCACGCATCGCCGCCCTGACCGTGTGTGCGCTGCTGACCCTCGGCCCGGTCATCTGGACCGTGTCGACCTCGCTGCGCACCCCGGCCCAGTCCTTCGACCTGCCCCCGAAGATCATCCCGATGCATCCCACGGCCGCCGCGTACCGCGGGGTGTTCGACCAGCTCGACGTGTGGCTGCTCGCCCTCAACTCCACCCTGGTGACGGCGCTGATCGCGATCGGCCAGATGATCACGGCGGGACTGGCCGGGTATGCGTTCGCGCGCCTCGAATTCCGTTTCAAGAAGCCCCTGTTCGGGCTGGTGCTGGCGACGATGATGGTGCCGTTGCAGGTCACCATCGTGCCGGTGTTCCTGGTGCTGAAGTCGATGGGCCTGACCGACACCCTGCTCGGCCTGATCATCCCGGCCTTCCCGACCGCGTTCGGCACCTTCCTGATGCGCCAGTACTTCCTGGGCATGCCCAAGGACCTGGGCGAGGCGGCCATGCTGGACGGCGCCGGGCCCTGGCGGATCTTCCGGTCCGTGTACGCGCCGCTGGCCGCCCCCGGCCTCGCGATCGTCGGCGTGCTGGCCTTCAACTACCACTGGAACGAGTTCTTCCGGCCGCTGATCCTGGAGACCTCCGGCCAGAACTACACGCTGCCCCTGGGCCTGGTCTCGCTCCAGGGCAACCTCGGCACCGGCTCCATCTCCGTCGTCCTCGCCGGTGTCGTCCTGTCCATGCTTCCCGCCGTCGCGGTGTTCGTCGTCGGCCAGCGTCCTCTGCGCGAGGGCATCACGTCCGCAGGAGTCAACCGTTGAACCATGACCCCAACGCACCGCGTTTCAGGGTCCGCCCGCCCGCCGGCTGGACGAACGACCCCAACGGTCCGTTCCGTTGGCGGGACCGCTACCACCTCTTCTACCAGCACAACCCCGACGCCCCGGTGCACGCGAACGTCCACTGGGGCCATGCCTCCAGCCCCGACCTGGCGCACTGGGAGCACCACCCGATCACGCTCGCCCCGACACCCGGCGGCCCGGACGAGGCCGGCTGCTGGTCCGGCTGCGTGGTCGACGACGACGGCGTACCGACCGCCGTGTACACCGGCGTCGACCGCCACCACGCCGGCCTCGGCTCCATCTGCCTGGCCCGGGCCGTGGTCCCCGACGACGAGACACTGACCGACTGGAAACCGCTGCCGACGCCTGTGGCGGCCGGTCCGCCGGCCGGCCTCGACGTGGCGATGTTCCGCGACCCGTTCGTGTTCACCGACGGCGGGCGGCGATGGGCGCTGGTCGGTGCAGGACACGCCGACGGCACACCGTCGGTCCTGCTGTACGACTGCGACGACCTGACCGACTGGCGGTTCGCCGGAGTGCTCCTCGACGGCAACGACCCCGTGGCGGCCGGGTTGTTCGGCGATCGGGCCGTCGGCTGGGAATGCCCGCAGATGTACGCGACGGCCAGTGGGGAACGGGTGCTCGTGGTATCGCTGTGGGACGGGGACCCGTGGACCACAGGATATCTGACGGGACGTCTGCATCCTTACGGTGACGGCGAGTTGCGATTCGAGGCACGGACCGGCGGCCGGCTCGACCACGGGCGGGACTTCTACGCGCCCGCCGTGCTCCAGGAGCCGGACCGGGCCCTGATGTGGGGCTGGTCCTGGGAAGCTCGCGAGCAGGGCGAGGTGGACCTCGCCGGGTGGGCCGGTGTTCTCACCGCGCCGAGAGAGGTGGACGTGCATCCGGACGGCACGCTGCGCGTCGTACCGGCGAAGGAGCTCGAACTGCTGCGCGCGCCCGAGCCGTTCGTCACCGCACCGGGCGGCCGGGTACCGCTGCCGCAGTCGTACGACCTCACCGTCACCGCACACGGACCCACCACCGTGAGCCTGCTGCGGTCCGCCTCCGGTGCGGAGGTGACGGTGCGGCTGGACCCGGACGCAGGCACCGTGACGCTGGATCGCGGTGACCGGCCGCGCACGCCTGTCGACGCGTCGGCGCCGATCGTGGTGCGGACGCCGGGCAGGCGGCTGCGAGTGCTCGTCGACGGTTCGTTGTTCGAGCTGTTCGTCGACGATCGGGCCACGGTCACCGAGCGTGTCTACCTGCGCCCCGACGACGTGCCCGAGCTCGTCGTGTCGGGGGCGGCGACCGCCGTCACGGGATGGGCGCTGGCCCCACGGACGCACGACTGATCACCGGGCAGGCGATGCGCCGCGTGGTGGCGGGCGGGGTGCGTCCGGTTTCGATGGAGTCGAGGAGGAGCCGGGCGGCAGCCTCGCCCATCGCGCGGTGCGGGAGAGCGACCGTGGTCAGGGGCGGGGTGAGGAACTCTGCCATGTGCTCCTGGTCGTCGTAGCCGACCACCGACAGATCGGCGGGGACGGCGATGCCGAGGCCGGTCGCGGCGTGCAGGACGCCCGCCGCGACCCGGTCGTTGTAGCAGAAGATCCCGGTCGGGCGGCGATCCGCGGGCGCTCCGTCGAGGATCCGCATCGCGCCCTCGTAACCGCCGGAGATCTCGCCCCCGGTGCGCAGGACCCACTCCTTGGGGACCGTGATCCCCTCGACGCGCAGGGCGTCCCGGTAGCCGCGCAGCCGCTCGACGGAGGCGATGTCGTCCTGGCCACCGACCACGGCGACCCGATGGTGCCCCTCCTCCAGCAGGAGCCGGGCGGCGGTGCGACCTCCGGCGCGTTCGGCGGGGATGACGGAGGGCAGGGAGTCGTCCTCGGGCAGGCAGTTGGCGAGGACGGAATGGGTGCGGTGCAGGCCCTCGGGGACGCGAACCCGTCGTAGCGACATGGCGGCGTAGATGATGCCGTCCACGCGTCGGTCGAGGAGTTCGGCGACGGCGGCGTCCTCCTTGGCCGGGTCGCCGCCGGAGTCCACGGTCAGGACGAGGTGCTCGCTGTCCCAGGCGGTCTCCATCGCGCCGCGCAGCAGCCGGCCCGCGAAGGGTGAGGACGCGATCTCGTCGGTGACCAGGCCGATCACGGCCGTACGACGGCGGCGCAGGCCGCGGGCCACGGGGTCGGGGCGGTAGCCGAGCTGGGCGGCCGCCTGGCGGATCCGCTCCTGGGTGGCGGGCGAGAGATTGCCCTCGGCGCGCCCGTTGAACACGAAGGAGACAGCGGTGTGGGACACCCCGGCGAGCCGGGCGACGTCCCGTGACGTGGGACGCCCGGACCCCGTCGACTGCTTCTCCTCCGTGCCGCCCATGCCGCGCGCTGCCCTCATCCCCGCCCGTCCGGTTGATCACTGCTCACCCTATCCGTGACGCACGACGTACAACACAGTCGAGGGAGGTCCCGTGGTGATCAGCAGCCCGACGCACACCGCGTCCTCCCAGGTCACACCGTGCGGCGCGGGGAGGTCGGGCGGCGGGGTTGTCGGATGATCACCAGCAGGCGATACTTCTACAGACCTGTAGATCGAGCGTGGAGGCAGTCCTGATGTTCGGCTTGAGCGAGCTGGCCGTGATCCTGGTGGTCGTGGCCGTGATCGTCGGCATACGCAAACTGCCGGAGCTGACCCGGTCGGCGGGCAAGGCGACACGGATCTTCAAGAGCGAGGCCAGGGCGCTGAGGGACGAGGACACAGCGGAGCGCCGTACGCATCGGTGACGAGACCGGAGTGACCCGGCTCACCGGATCAAAACTTGCGCAACCTCTAAACTGTGCGCCGTGGACACTACCGAAGTGACGGGTTGGGAGACCGCCGTGCTCGCGGGCGGGCCGGCGGACGGGCTGCGGATGAAGGTCTCCGACCGGCCCCGTGTGATCCAGGTGACGTACCCCTGCAAGGTGGAGGCCGCCTCCCCCGACGGTGTACGGGCGGAAGCCGTGTACCTGTACCGCCGCGACTACAGCGTGACCGCCGAGCCCCTGCGGTACGGCTTCGACGTCGCCAGTCCCTGACCGGTGCGGGCGGGCGTGGCTCAGTCGGCCGGCCGCGCCTCGGTGACGGGGGCGGTGGCCGACTCAGTCGCACCGTCGTCCTTCATGGCCTTGGCCTCGCTCTTGAGGATGCGCATGGACTTGCCCAGCCCGCGCGCCGCCTCCGGCAGCTTCTTCGAGCCGAACAGCACGATGACGACGATCGCGACGATCAGCAGGTGCCAGGGTTCCAGTCCGTTGCGCAGCATGACGCCCGCCCCTCTCCAGATACGTTTTCCAGATTTCCGTTTTGCGCAACTATACGACCGTGCGCAAGTCCCCCCGGCGACGATCAGGAGTCGGAGTCGGGGACATTGCGTGCCGCGGCGTACGCCTGCGCCGGTGTCATCGAGACACCGCCCAGGCTGACCGTCCTGTACTGGCTGACCTGGGCGCAGGTCTTGGAGTCGTCGGCGGTGGAGGCGTGGGCGTTGGAGACGGCGGCGTGGGTGTCGGCGGGCGCGGGCCGGGAGCTGCCGCCGGGGAAGGAGGTGCCGGTGGGCCAGTCCGATCCGATCACCAGGGTCAGGCCCGTGCCGGTGCCCTGCTGCAGGTGCGCGGAGGACAGTCCGAGCGCCTTGGCCGCCGTCTGCGCCTCGCCCTTCTGGCCGCTGCCGTACGTCAGCGTGGTCGTCGCCGCGGGGCTGGGCGCGTTGGCGGTGGTGGTGGCGGAGCTGAAGCCCTGATCGGTCAGGGCGGTCGCGATCTGCGAGGCGCGGCCGGTCACCGCGGTGCCGTTCTCCACCGTCACCGCGATCTGCGCCGCCGGCACCGCCGAGGCGGTGGGCTTCGCCGTGGCCGAGGCCGCCGCCGACTTGCCGCCCGAACCGGTCGTCAGGGACTGGTCGTCGGCGATGGTGGAGAACAGCGTCTGCGCGCCCGGCCCCACGACGAGGCGGTCCTTGTTGTTCGGGTCGGGGGCGGTCTGCATGGTCGTGAACGTCATGCGTTTCGTGGGCACCTTGTTCACGTCCGACGCGAGCGAGATCAGCTTCTTCACCGTGCCCAGACCGTCGTCCACGGTCAGCGCCTTGGTGGCCGCGTCGGCAAGGCCGTAGACCGCCGTGGGATCGGTGAGCGTGCCCGCGCTCTTGAAGTTGCGCATCATCGCGCTCAGGAAGAGGTGCTGGGTCGTCGTACGGCCCAGGTCGCTGCCGTCGCCGAAGCCGTGCCGGGACCGCACGAACTCCAGCGCCGCGACACCCTTGAGGGTGTGGTCGCCCTTGGACAGCTTCAGGTGCGAGTACGTGTCGTAGACGTTGTCATTGACACAGACGGAGACGCCGCCGATCGCGTCCGACATCTTCACCACGCCGGAGAAGTCGAGCTTGACGAAGTGGTCGATCGGGATGCCCGTGAGCTGGTGGACGGTGGCCACCTGACAGGCGGGGCCGTACTGCAGCGCGCTGTTGATCTGGCCGTAGTAGCCGTTGGTGGACTGCTTGCTCTCGCTGTCCGTGCAGGCGGGCACCTTGGTCATGGTGTCGCGGGGGATGCTCATCACCGTGGCGTTGGAGCGGTCGGCGGATATGTGCAGCACCATCTCCACGTCCGCGTTGCTGCCGGTCTGCACGCCGGTCTGCGAACAGCCGCCGCCCAGCTTGCAGTCGGCCGCGCTGGTGCGCCCGTCGGAGCCCATGACCAGGATGTTGATCGGGGTGCGGCCGAAGGCGTCGGCCTTCTCGGAGCCGCCCTTGCCGTCGAGCGAGAGGCTGTGGATGTTGCCGTTCAGGTGCTCGTAGAACCACCAGCCCGCACCGGCCGTGACCACGATGAGGGTCGACATGCCGATGCCGATGATCTTCAGCGCCCGTTTCCCGCGCCCCGCCTGACGGGCCCGGCGCCCGCGCTTGCCGGCGCGTGAGCGGGCGGCCGCCCGGGCCGCGGCCCTGCCGCCCTGCTGACGTGCTCCGTCGGCCTCGGCTGCGCGCTGTCCGGGAACCCGTGCGTTACGGCTCCGCGTGGCCTGGCCGGCGGGGCCGTCCCACGGGTCGCTCATCTCCCACTCCCATGAACGGTCGGGCCCGTCAGTCCCGGCCGAGGGGTGTACGGCCAGACCTGCGCGGCGGTGTAAAGGCGGGCGGAAGACTGCCGCTCCGCCTTGCTTGCGTGGTTGCGCAATCTAACAAACCTGTGGCCCGAACAGCGCGGATACACACTCAATTCACAGGTGGGGCACCTTTTGGAATCGCCGTGCGGACCTGCGTCGGTACGGGAGCCGGAGTGTACGCCCCCGGGTTAAGAACGATGTCAGGTGTGACCCATCACAGATGGCGATAGCGGGCCAAAAGCGGACGAATTACCCACCCGCGTCACTCAAACCCTTTTCTTACAGAGGGACTTCGCGGATATCTCACCTCAGCCGCCGATTCCGCGCAGGCGGTGGACGGGGGCGGAGGCATGCTGGGTGCGCGCGGTGAGCTGACCGACCATCACCCGGACCAGGGTGACGACGTCGGGGTCGTCGATGTAGTACACCTGCCGTCTGCCCTCGCGGCGGGAGCGGACGAGGCCGGCGAGCTTCAGCTTCGCCAGGTGCTGGCTGACCGCGGGGAGGGCGCCGCCCACGCGGTCCGCGAGATGCGTGACGTCGCTCTCGCCCTGGGACAGGGCCCACATCAGATGCAGCCGGGCCGAGGAGGCGAGCAGCCCGAACGCCGCGGCGGCCTCGGCCAGCACCTCGGCGGGCGGGTCCTCGAAGCCGGCGGCGTTCTCCGTCACTGTCCTCTCCCGTCCCCGTCCCTGGCTCATCACAGCCGACGCACATGCGCCCACCCAGTGTAGGCGTCCGTCTCCGGCGGCCGTGCGCCACCGGAGACGGGAACGGGGCCGGCCCTCGGGATCAGTCCTCGTAGTAGTTGTTGACCTCGACGTCCGGTTCGTCGTCGTCGAACGCCTCGTTGAGCAGCGCGCCGCCGATGAGGCCGGCCGCACCGGCGCCGATGAGCGCACCGGTGCCGAAGCGGCGGCCGCCGCCCTGCTGGTGGTCGTGGCGGTCTCCGTACGGCTCCGCGTATCCCTGCTGCGGGTAGCCCTGCTGGGGGTAACCCTGCTGCGGGTATCCCTGCTGCGGATAGCCCTGCTGCACCGGCTGCGGGTAGCCCTGCTGGGGCGGGGTGTAGAACGGCGGGACCGTGGTCTGCACGCGCTGTGCGCAGCCGCCGCACGTCTGGACGGGGCGGGCCACACCCCACTGCGGGGACCAGGTCACGGTCATCGTGCCCGGGCCGTGGTTGGGGTCGAAGAAGCAGGTCACGGTGGAACTCCCGGTGGGTTGCGGAGATGCGGTGAACGCCGGGGCCGACGCGGCGGCGACCGACGGCCCGGAGGGGGCGGAGGACGCGGGCGCGGCCGCACCCGGTTGTTTTCGTATGGCGACCGGTGCCTGGTTCGGCGCCGGTGCGGGGCTCGGGGATGTCTCCCGGAGCACCGTCACGCCGTAGTCGGACGCGATACCGGCGAGGCCCGAGGCGTACCCCTGGCCGACCGCGCGGAACTTCCAGTCCGCGCCGTGCCGGTACAACTCGCCGAAGACCAGGGCGGTCTCGGCCGACAGGCTGCCGGACGCGAGGTCGTAGCGGGCGAGTTCGGCGCCGCCGTCCTGGTCGAGGACGCGGATGTGCGCGCGGAGCACCTGCCCGAAGGTCTGGCCCCGGCTCGCGGCCTCGTACAGCGACACGAGGAAGACGATCTTCTCGGCCTGCGCCGGGACCCGGGTCAGATCGACCTGGATCCGCTGGTCGTCGCCGGCGGCCCGACCGCCTGCGCCGCCGTGACGGACCGAACCGTCAGGGCTGGTCAGGTTGTTGAAGAAGACGAAGTGCTCGTCGGACAGCACGTGGCCCGAGGCGTCACAGAGCAACGCGCTGGCATCCAGCTCGTACCCCGTGTTCGCCTGCCAGCCCAGCCCGACCGTCACAGCAGTCAGACCAGGGGCCTGTTTGCCCAGCGACACATTGCCGCCCTTGGTCAGGGACACACTCATCCACGTCCTCCGCAGCCGCTCGCGCTTCCCGCGTCCATCACGATCAACGCAGCCGGGACTCCTCCGGTTCCCCAGTTGCGCAATGTCTTAATCATGTAGCAGAACCTCGACGGGACATCACCAGAGGCCTGCGACGACTGTGTGCTCACGTCAACCGCCCCTAGGCTTGCGCAAACACACAACCGACCGGAAGGCAACACCGTGGGCATCATCGGCTGGATCATCCTGGGCCTGGCCGCCGGAGCCATCGCCAAACTGCTCCTGCCGGGCCGCGACCCGGGCGGCTTCATCGGCACCACGCTCATCGGCATCGCCGGCTCGTTCATCGGCGGATGGCTCTCCGCCCGCTTCCTCCACCGCCCGGTGGAGAAGCACTTCTTCGACCTCTACACCTGGGGTGCGGCGATCGGCGGTTCCCTGGTGCTGCTCATCGGCTATCGCCTCCTGTTCGGCAACTCCCGCGACTGATCCGGGCGTTCCCGAATCTACAACACTGTAGAAGTATCGGGACGGCGCGACGCGAGGGACACTGCCGTCGGGAGCGTAAACCGGCCATGACCGGCGGCTCGGTACGATGTGACGTTCCTCCGGCAGACCTCCGTGCAGAAGGGAGACAGCGGGTGACGCACCCGGATCCGCGCCGGCCGCGCAGGGCGCAGGGCGCGCTGGAGACACAGGTGCTCGCGGCACTGCACGAGGCCGGGGGCCCGGTGACCGCAGGCTGGGTGCAGGACCGGCTGGCCGCCGACCTCGCCTACACGACCGTGATGACCGTCCTGGCCCGGCTGCTGGCGAAACACGCCGTGACACGCCGGCGCGAGGGCCGGTCGTTCGTGTGGCTGCCCACCGCGGACGAGGCCGGGCTGGCCGCGCTGAAGATGCGCAAGGTCCTCGACGGCGAGCAGGACCGACGCGCGGTGCTGGCCAGTTTCATCACCGCGCTGCCCGAGGGTGACGAACAAGTGCTGCGCGAGCTGCTGGACCAGGCCACCGACGAGGACTGAGGACGAGAGCCGAGAGTCGAGAGCCGAGCGACGATGGGAATCTTCGTCTTCCTCCCCCTGGTACTGCCGCTCACGGCCTGGCCGATCGCGCGCCTGGCCGAGCAGCGCCTCCATCCGCGCACCGCGACCGTGCTGCTGACCTGGGTGTCCACCGTCATGGTGCTGTGCAGCACGGTGTGCCTGGCGCTGCTGATGGTGGTCGGCACGGCCCAGCTGCCCGGCAATCCGCTGCCGGACGGCTGGTCGGACCCCGAGGTGCGCGAGAGCGTGCCCCGGCACGAGGTCGCGGGCAAGGCCGCCATCCCCGCGCTGCTCGCGGTCGTCACCGGCTGCGGCCGCGCCCTGCTGCGCCATCGCCGGGTACGGCGACGGGCCCACGCGGCGCTCCGGGGGCTGCCGCCCACCCAGGTCGCCGTGCTGCCCGACGCCCAGCCGTACGCCTACGCGCTGCCCGGCGGGCCGCGCGACCGGATCGTCGTGTCGACGGCGATGCTCGGCTGTCTCTCCTCCCGCGAGCGCCGCGCGCTGTTCGCCCATGAGCGCAGCCACCTGCGCGCCCGGCACCACCGGCATCTGCTGCTCGTCCAACTCGCCGCCTGCGCCAACCCGTTCCTGCGCCCGCTGCGGACGGCGGTCGTCTACACCGCCGAGCGCTGGGCGGACGAGGAGGCGGCCCGGGCGGTCGGCAGCCGCAAGGCCGTGGCCCGCGCGATCGGCACCGCCGCGCTCGTCTCCCGCCCGACCCCCGCGCCGGCTCTCGCCGCGCTGGCCGCCCCCGGCCCGCTCCCCCGCCGGGTCGCCGCACTGCTGGCTCCGGCACCGAGCGGCCGCGCCTGGCCGTCCTTCTTCACGACGGTGGGCCTGGCCCTGTGGACGGCGGCCGCCGGAGCCGCCCTCTCCGCGATGTTCTCGGCCAACTCGGCGGTCACGCTCCTGCTCCTGCTGCGCGCGGCGACGCCCCTGTGAGCACGGACCGACTGCCGTCGGCACAGGCCCGGAAGCCGTCCACCACAGTGGTCGGCACCGCGGATGTGATTGCAAACTCCAGGAGGTCCGGATGGTCCGGGTGCTGCTCGAACACGTCGATCCGATCTCCTGGTCGCCGTCGCGCCAGGCCGGGACAGCCGGCCACGCCCGACCTCGCGGGGCAGCCGTACCCGGGCCTCGGGCGGCCGGGAGACGGCGGAACGACCCGTGCGGGTGACACCGACGGGTCCGGCCGTCGGACGGGCCCCGGCACCCCTGGTGGGCGAGCGGTTTCCGTGGTGTGCTGGTAGTGGCGGGAAGGACCGAGACAGACGCGGAGAAGCGGTCGGGAACCGTGCACCGCGCAATCCGGACCCACGAGAAGCGGGTGGCCCTTCCCGCCCTGTCGCGCCGGGATGCCGGCAACGACGTACAGGCGTGCGGACGTGCGGGCGTACGGTCAGCCCCGGCCGCCGCTGAGGTTGCCCCACCGCGGTCCTATGTGCTTCCACTCCTCGTCCCACTCGGCCATGCGGCGCCGGATGAGCCGGGTGCGGACACCCCACCCCACGACCCAGACCGCCGCGCCGGCCGTCGGGGCGACGAGGGCGCCGGTGAGGGCCGCCTGGAGGTCGGCCGCGGCGCCGGTGACCGGTGGGGACACGACCCGGTTCGCGCTGTTCGTCCAGACCGTGATCCGGGAGCCGGCGGGGGCGCCGGGGACGATCTTCGCGCGGTCGGTGTGCACCGCGCCGTGCGCGTCCGTCCAGCGCACGGCGGCCCAGACCCGTCCGTCGTCGTAGCCGGTGCCGGAGGCGGTGGGCCGGGCCGCGTCATCGGTGATCACGGCGTGGACCGCGTGCACGTGGGCCCGCCGGACGGAGAACGCCGCGTCGGCGTTGTGGGCCGCCGCGAGGCCCGCGACGGCGCCGCAGAGGATGGCGAACACCCAGGTCGCGAGGATGATCCAGGCCTCGACGACATCGCTGTGCCGCCGCAGCGGGTTGCTCCGCCACCGCCACAGCCGTACCGGTGTGACCGTCGTGGGAGGTGTCCGGGCCATCGTCACCGCCTCCTCTCCACCGCCGGGCGAGCGGCGGGTGTCACGACTCCATCGTGCACCTCATTGCGGATCGCGGCGGGGCGAGAGCGCAAAAGATCCGCGCCATCGGGACGTCCGGCCCCCGGGAAGGGACTCAAGGCACTGTCCGAAGCCGTGGGCGAGGGGCCACGGTGGACTCAGGAGCGGCACCGATCCCCCGCGGTGCCGCTCCGCCCATGACGTGCCGAGACACCGGTGCACCGCAGCAGTCTCGTCGCCGATCCCGGGGAGCTGTCCCGCATCCGCGCCCGGCCGGATCCCTGGGCGGTGCGGCAGGGCATGGGCCACGCACGACGCCGCGCGCCGGGCTACGACGGGGTGAGCGGCAGGTCGTCGGTGTAGGCGTTGACCGGCTGGGCGATGGGGCGGGCGTCCGTGACGTCGAGTGCCGCCTCTGCCGTGCTCGTGCCGAGGGTGCCCCGGGGATGCCAGGTCCCGGTCACCGCGAGCCATGTGTCGGCGGGCGGTGCCTCGGTGCCGTACACGCGGACCTTGACGGTCTGGGAGTCGGCGGCGCAGCACGTGAAGATGATGCGGGTCAGGTACCAACCGTCGTCGTCCTCGGCCGGGGTGACGAACCCCGTGAGCCGCACGGCGTGGTTCCTGATGGCCAGGCTGCGGTCCTGCTGGACGCGCCGGGTGAAGTCCGTGAGGGTGAGCGGCAGGGGTGAGGTCGCGGGCAGCGGAGCGAATCCTTTCTTCTGCGCACTGACCGGCTTGGCGTTCGAGCGGGCCGCGGTGTACGCGCCGAGGGCGGGCGGGGCGTAGAAGAGCAGGCTGAGCGCCGGGAGGAAGAGCAGCCAGGCGACGCGCGGGGCGCCGGAGTGGTCGTGACCGTGTTCATGGCCGTGTTCAGGGCCGTGGTCGGAGGCGGGTCCCTGGCCGGGCTCGTCGTCGTACGTCTGGTCCCGGCCGTCCCCGAGGGCCGCCGAGGCCAGGCCGAGCAGCAGCAGGACCGCCCCGGAGACGATCAGCAGGGGGTGCAGGCCGGCCTTGACGTAGCGCAGGTAGATGTCGGTGAACAGGGCCGTGTGGAGCAGGCCGATGCCGGTCAGGGTCAGCAGCAGGGCCTGTACGGGGCGTCTCACAGCAGGGCGCCTCCGATCAGGACGCTCGCGGCGACCGCCACCACGGTGGTGGCCGTGGAGAACCGCCAGGCGAAGGCGCGCCCGAAGGTGCCCGCCTGGAGGGCGATGAGCTTGAGGTCGACCATCGGGCCGACCACCATGAACGCCAGCCGGGCGGTCGGCGAGAACCCGGCGAGCGAGGCGGCGACGAACGCGTCGGCCTCCGAGCAGACCGCCAGGAGCACGGCGAGCCCGGCCAGGAAGAGCACCGACAGCCAGGGCGAGCCGGAGAAGGTGTCGAGGACGGAGCGCGGCACCGCGACGTTGAAGGTGGCGGCGGCCATGGCGCCGAGCACCAGGAAGCCCCCGGCGTGCAGGAAGTCGTGCTGGAAGCCGAGCCGGAACTCGTTCCAGCGGCTGCTGCCGTGCCGGTGGCCCGTGTGCCCGTGCCGCAGTACGGGGCGCAGCCACCGTTCCTTGCCCAGCCAGAGCCACAGCCAGCCCATCACGGCGGCGGTGGCGAGGGAGGCGAGCAGCCGGGCGGCGACCATCGCGGGGCTGCCCGGGAAGGCGACGGCGGTGGCGGTCAGCACCACGGGGTTGATCGCGGGTGCGGAGAGCAGGAAGGCGAAGGCGGCGGCCGGGGTGACACCGCGCCGGATCAGGCTGTTGGCTACGGGCACGGAGGCGCACTCGCAGCCCGGCAGCACCGCGCCCGCGACCCCGGCCACCGGCACGGCGAGGGCGGGCCGCCTGGGCAGGACCCTGGTGAACAGCTCGGCCGGTACGAAGGCGTTGATGGCACCGGACAGCGCGGTGCCGAGGAGAAGGAAGGGGAGCGCCTGGACGGTGATGGCGAGGCAGACGGTGCGCCAGGCCTGAACGGCGGGCCGGTCCAGCCACTGGGTGCCGACGAGGAGGAGCACGGCCGCGGCTGCGGCCGCGATCGCGAGGACGGCGCCGTGCGGCCAGGGCCGGATGCGGCGCAGGGATGGTTCGACGGAGACGACCGCCACACCCTCGGCCACACCAACCATTTCATCCGTTTTTTCCATCTTCACTCCGGATGTCGGTTGTCCGGCCGACGATAGGCGAGGGGCGCCGCCCGGCCGCGCGTACACGCCGCCGTTCGGCCGGTCCGCACGCCGCATTCCGCCCCTTGGGGGCCCATGCGGCATGTCCGGTGGCTCTCCTCACAATTCACCGTGAAACGGGGTGACGGTGACGGCTGTCATGTCGTCCGGTGCCCGTTCTGGATACGTTCCGGGCCATGCCGTCCCTCACCATCCGCGCCCGGACCGGTCTTGTGCTGGCCGCGGCCGCGACCCTCGTGACCACCGCTGCGCTGCATCCGGCCCCGGCGTCGGCGGCCTCCTCGCCCGCCGGGACGCCGGCCCACGCCACCGCCGCCGTGCTCGACCTGGACGGCACCGGCCACGCGCCCGTCGTGCACGGCGAGGACACCGCGTACGACACCGCCAGCATCGTCAAGGTCGACATCCTCGCGGCCCTGCTGCTCCAGGCACAGGACGCGGGCCGGGGACTCACCGCGCAGGAGCGCGCGCACGCCGAGCCGATGATCAAGCAGAGCGACAACGTCGCGGCCGACGCCCTGTGGCGGCGGATCGGGCAGGCCGACGGGCTGACGGCGGCCAACAAGCGGCTGGGGCTGACCTCGACGACCAGCGGCCCCGGCGGCAAGTGGGGGCTGACCCGGACCACCGCGAGCGATCAGATACGGCTGCTGCGCGCCGTGTTCGACGGCGATGGAGACGACACGGCGGTGAAGACCGGCGCCACCGCGCTGAACGCCGGGTCCCGGGCCTACATCAACACCCTGATGAGCCAGGTGGTGCCCGAGCAGAAATGGGGCGTCTCGGCCGTCGGCTCCCGGCACGCGCTGAAGAACGGCTGGCTCCAGCGCACCACGTCCGGTCTCTGGGACGTCAACAGCGTCGGGCAGGTCACCGTGAACGGACACCGGTACCTCGTCGCGGTCCTGTCGAACGGCAGCGCCTCCATGGCCGAGGGCGTCTCCCTGGTGGAGCAGACGGCCCGCGGGGCGGTCGCGTAACGGCTCAGCGGACGCCCCGTGCCGGGCGCCGGGGCCGGACGACGGCGGTCGCCGTGAGCGCCGCGAGCGTGGCCAGGCAGAGCCAGGCGAAGGTGTCCCCGATGCGGTCGTAGACCGTCGTGACGCCGCGCACCGGGACGTAGGCGACCACCGTCTGCCGGTCCCGCCGGTCGGTCGCGAAGTAGTCGGAGGCGGCGAGGACGTGCCCCTCGCCGTCGTAGGCGGCCGACACTCCCTCGGCGTCCTGGCGGACCAGGGCGTAGCCGCCCTCGACGGCGCTCACCGCCGCCTTCTCGGTGTGCGCGCCGCCGTACTCCCTCCAGTCGTGCGAGGGGACGAGCATGATGTCGGCCCGCACCCGCATCAGGGCCGGGAAGTCGGCGTCGTAGCAGATGACGTTCGCGATGCGGCCGTAGGGCGTGCGGACGACGGGGACGTGCCCGTCGCCGGGCTCGAACGTCTCCGAGCCGGGGATGGGGTGGGCCTTCTGGTAGGTCCAGAGCACCGTGCCGCGGGGGTCGATGAGGAGCGCCTCGTCACGGCCGTGGGCGGGCGCGGCGGTGCTGTAGACGCGGACGCCGATCTCCAGGTAGACGCCGGAGCGGCGGGCCTGCCGCCGCGCTGCGGCGATGGCGGCGGTCTCGTCGGCCTCCCGGGTCCGGACGGCTTCCTCGGGCCAGATCACGATCTTCGCGCCTGCGGCGGCCTCCCGGCGGGTGGCCGCCAGCAGGTCGTCCTCGACCGCCGTCATCGCGGGCCGCACCGCGGCGGCCGGGGCGGCCGCGACGCCACCCGGGCGGTCGGCGAACCGGGCGAGCGTGGTCTTGAGCGCGTCGGTGACCGTACGGCCGGCAGTGACGCCCGCGACGCGTACGGTCGTGCTCTGGGGCGGGAAGAAGGCGAGCCGGGCGCCGCCCGCGAGCAGGACGCTCAGCAGCACGGCCGTACAGCCGAGGGCGCCGCGCCAGGACGCGCCGTCCCAGAGGCGGTTGACGGTGCTCGCGACGTAGCCGACGAGGAATCCGACGCCCCAGGGGCCGGTGACCGCGACGACCTGGAGGAGCGGCAGGTCCGCGTGCTGGGTGACGGCCAGCGAGCCGTACGCCGTGCCGAACGGGGACACCACGGTGACCAGGAACTCGGCGGCGGCGACACCGGCCGGGAAGACCAGACTCGCCGGCACCGGACGCAGCCGGGGTGTCAGCAGCCGGTCGGCGAGGAACGGCAGGGTCTGGAGGGCGGCCAGGGCCACGGCGCCGGCGAACACCACGGCGTTGAAGCCGATCGCCGACTCCTGGACCCAGAAGACGGCGGCCGCGCAGTGCGCCGCCCAGATCCACAGCGCTCCCGGCCAGGTGCGGCTCAGCCGGGTGAAGCGCAGCAGCAGGACGGGGAAGATCCAGGCGGCGACCGCGATGTCCCACCGGCCGCCGACGGCGAAGAGCATCGCGGCCGTGCCGAGCGGGAGCAGGGGCCAGGTGTGCCCGCGGGAACGGGTCGGCCGTGCGGTCGCCGGGAGGGGCAGGTTCTGTACGGCTGTGTCCGTCATGCTGCACGCCGGGTCGTTCGTCAGGTCGTTCGTCATGGCGGGGACGCTAGGGCGGGACGGCCCGGCCGCGGATCGGGCCCGGTGTCGATCCTGGGGCCTGCCGACGCATCTTTCGATGCGCGCCCGAGGGAGGATCCGGGCCGCCCCCGGGGTCGTCTAGCCTGACGGATCGAGATGAGTGCCCAGGTGAACGCCCTGCCCCGAGCCGTGCAACGCCGGCTCGCCACCCGACCGCGGCTGACGGACGCCGTGTGGGTCGGGGGGCTCACGCTGTTCGACATGGCCACGGTGCTGCACAGGTCGCCCGAGCCGCCCGGCTGGGGTGTGGCGCTGTGGGGCGCGCAGACCGTGCCGCTGCTGTGGCGGCGGACGGCGCCGCGTGCCGTGCTCGTCACGATGACGGGGCTGTACGTCCTGTTCCAGGCGCTCGGTCCCGTCCCGTCGAAGGTGCCGGGGCCTTTCCTGCTGATGCTCGGCGTCTACGCCGTGGCCCGGTACGCGCGCGCTTCGGTGAGCGGGCCGCTCGCACTGCTCAGCCTCCTCTCCGCGGCCGTCACGGACGCCCTGTCCGGGCACTGGGAGCCGCCGCGGCTCGGCTCGCTGGAGCCGATCAGTGTCACGACGTTCGTGTTCTTCTTCGCGCTGGCCTGGCTGCTGGGCCACGGACGGCGCCGGATCGACGCGGACGCGGCCCGGCTGCGCGAGCTGAACCGAAGGCTCGCGGCCGAACAGGAGCTCAACGCCCGGCAGGCCGTGCTCACCGAGCGCGCCCGTATCGCCCGCGATCTCCACGACGTCGTCGCCCATCACGTCAGCGCCATCGCCCTCCAGGCACGGGCCGCCGAGGACGTGCTCACCTCCGGTCCGCTCCAGCGGGAGGAGGCCGCGCACGGCGTCGGGGTCATCGCGCGCACCGCCGACACGGCGCTCACCGAGATGCGGCGGCTGCTCGGGCTGCTGTCCTTCGGCGAGGGCGCACACGAACTCGCGCCCGAACCGTCCCTGGACGGTCTCGACCGGCTCGTCGGCGTCGCGGCCTCGGCGGGCTGCCGCGTCGCCTGCGACGTCGAGGTGAGCGCGGCGCCGCCCGCCGGGATGCAGGTCTCGGCCTACCGGATCGTCCAGGAGGCGCTGACCAACGCGGTCAAGCACGCCGGCCCGGTCGTCGTGCGGATCGCCGTGCGCGGCGACGACACGCGGCTCACGGTCGAGGTCCAGAACGATCCGCCGGGCCCGGAGCACCGGCCGGTGCCCGGCGCCGGGCGGGGACTCGTCGGGATGCGGGAGCGCGTGGCGGCCTTCGACGGCGAGCTGGACGCGGGCCCGCGCCCCGACGGCGGCTGGCGGCTGCGCGCCGTCCTGTGCGCGCGGGCGCCCCGGGCGGCGCAGCCCTCCGGCTCGCGGGAGCGCCGATGACCGTACGGGTGCTCGTCGTGGACGACCAGGAGATCGTGCGGACCGCGCTGCGGCTCGTCATCGACCGGCGCGAGGGGCTGTCGGTCGTCGGGGAGGCGGGCGACGGCGAGCAGGCCGTCGCCCAGGCCGTGGCCCTGCGCCCGGACGTGGTGCTGATGGACGTACGGATGCCGGGTACGACCGGTGTCGAGGCGACCGGGCGGATCGTGCGGGAGTGGCCGGGTCCGGGGCCGGTGCCGCGTGTGCTGGTGCTGACCACGTTCGACCTGGACGAGTACGTGCACGCGGCCCTGCGTGCCGGGGCCGTCGGCTTCCTGCTGAAGAACAGCCGGCCCGAGCAGCTCGCGGAGGCGCTGCGCGCAGCGGCCGCGGGCGAGCCGGTCCTCGCCCCCACCGTCGCCCGGCGCCTGATCGACACCGTCACGGCGCTGCCGCCCGCGCTCCTGCCGACGGCGCCCGCGCCCGGCCCTGCGGACGTCATGCTGACCGAGCGCGAGGTCCAGGTCCTGGTGCTGGTCGCGCGCGGTCTGTCCAACGCCCGGATCGCGGCGGACCTGGGCCTGAGCGAGGCGACGGTGAAGAGTCGGGTCAACCGCATCCTGACCCGGCTGGGCCTGGAGAACCGGGTCCAGGCGGCCCTGTACGCCCACCGGGCGGGGCTCGCCTGACCCCCACCACGGCCGGGCCGACCCGCGTGGCCGGCTCCCCGGGCCGGTGACGCGAGGAGCGCGCACCGCGCACCGGACGGGCCGGGGTGCGGTGCGCGCCCGGTACGGCGCGGCCGGGTCAGCCGACGGTCACGGTGAACGGTCCGGCGAGGACCGTGTAGCCGTCGTCGGCGAGGTAGTACACGTCGTACGTCCCCGCGCCGCCGAACGAGCCGGTGGAGAAGGCCAGGGCGCCACTGGCGTTCGGGGCGTAGGCCCAGGTGCGGGACGACTGCGTGCCCGGGGTGACGCCCGCCGGGTAGACGCCGATCCAGTTCTTGGCGTTCGCCTGGGCCGCCGACGGCACCGCGTAGCGGAAAGTGACGTCGCCGCCGGACGTGACCGCGTTCAGGCCGGCGGTGAGCGTCGGCGTGGTCGCGGTGGACGGGGCGAACGCGGCGTTGAGCGGGGTGGCGTAGGTGTCGTTGGCGGTCAGGCCGGGCAGGCCGAGGGCGGCCTCGATGGTGCGGGCGATGCCGTAGTGGTCGTAGTGGGCCGGGCTGCTGGTGCCGGCCGGGACCGTGCCCTGGGAGCCGACGAGGGTGGTGGCCACGTGGTCGTAGCCCTCGTTCTGGCTCTCGTCCCAGGTCAGGATGAGCAGCGAGCGGTCCTGGGTCCAGGCCGGGGAGGCGAGGACCGGGGCGAGGGTCTGCTTCAGCCAGCCGTCCTGGGTCTTCAGGCTGGTGGCGCTGCCGTTGCCGGAAGCCTCGCCGTCGTAGTAGTCGTCGGCGGCGATCCAGGAGAAGTTCGGCGTGGTGGCGGCGGACTTCAGGTCGGTGGTCAGCTGCGTGGTGTCGAACAGGTGGGCCGCGCAGCGCGACGCGTTGCCGCTGACGTCGGTGTAGTTGATGAAGGGCGCGTCGTCGGGCTGGTAGTAACTGTCGTTGTTGTTCTTGGTGTTGCAGGGCGTGCCCATGCCCTGCTCGTAGGCCTTCCAGGTCTTGCCGGCCGCCTCGACGGTGTCGCCGAGGTTGCGCTCGGGGGAGTTGATGTTCGGGAAGTACGTGGCGCCCCGGGCGTAGGTGTCGCCGCCGGCGACGGCGAGGTAGTTCTCGTCGCTCGGGTGGTAGACGGCGTGGTGGTCGGTGAGCGTGGCGCCCTGGGCCATGAGGCTGTGCATGTACGGCGTGTCCGCGGGGTCGTTCATGACCTCGGAGTAGTCGGTGTTCTCCATCATGACCGTGAACACGTGGTCGTAGCCCGGGACCTTGGAGACGGGCGGCGCGAGCGGGGCGGGCGCGGCGACCGGGGTGTCCAGGGTGAGGGAGAGGTTGTCGAGGTAGCCGGTCTCGTGGGACGTCGACAGGAACTGCACCTCCACCTGCACGGACCGGGTGCCGGCGGGGACCGCGCCCGTGGTGCTGCGGGCGAGGAACTCGGTGGTGAGGCCGCGGTCGGAGGCGGAGACCGTCGGCAGCTTGGCGGGGGTGCCGAGGGGGTGACCGGCGCCGTCGTGGAAGTGCAGGCTCACCGCGACGTACCCGCCGTAGGTGGTCCAGCCGCCGAGCCAGCCGGACAGGTCGTAGTGCACCGCGCCCGCGTCGATGGCCGAGGCGGCCGAGCGGACGTCGACGGTCTGGGTCATCGCTCCGTCGCCGAGGTTGCCCGGGCCGAAGAAGGCCGTGCCGGGTGCCTGGCCGTCGCCGGGCAGGCCGAAGGAGGCGACGCTGTGGCACATGACGTCCGGGCCGCCGGCCTCGGTGGTCCAGCCGGGCACCGTCGTGGCGGCCGACCAGTCACCGGTGCAGTAACCACCGCTCTCCGCACCGCCGTTGACGATGAGATTGCCGCTGTTCCCGGCCGCCTGCGCGGGTGCGGGGGCGGAGACGATCAGTGCGCCGAGGAGGGCGAGCAGCCCGCCGAGGGATCTCCAGCGCAGTCGCATGCGTAGTACCTCGTCCCGTTCGTGAGATCGCCGTGCACGGCTGGGGCCGCACGGCCTGACTGTGCGCATCGAACGGGACATGAGTAGTGGCCGCCGCTGTCGAGCGGAAGAACCACGACCAAACTTGACCAGACAAGTTTGGGGCGACCGGGCGGGATTCCCCGGTCACGGACGGGCCGCCGCAGGGGATCCGCGCGGGCCGCGTCGGCCACGAACACCGGCCATTTCGTTGAGGCTTGAATCAGGATCCCTACATAATCCTTATTTGCGGTATGCCCCATTCATCCGCTTATCCTGGACGGCCCGGCAGGCCTCCGGCAGAGCCCCCTGCCACCACCCGAGACCAGAAGGAGATGGACCCGCCATGCACCGCGCGCAGCTGTCCGCCCTCCTCTCCCGGATCCGCCGGGCCGGTGCCGCCGAGGCCGCGCGGGCGACCGTCGCGGCCGGGCTGACCTGGCAGACCTGTGTGACGCTGCTGCACGTGTCCGCCCCCTACGCGGGCGCCGTCGCGGCCCTGCTCGTGGTCGAGACGACGGTGGTGGCGACGGTCGGCGCCGCCGGGCGCTACGCCGCCGGATGCCTGCTCGGCGTCCTCGTGGCGGTACCCGGAGCGCTGTACGCCGGGCCCGGCATGGCCGGACTGGCACTCGTCGTCCTCGCCTCCGCGCTGCTCGCCCGGCACGGGTTCCTCGGCCACCACGGCGTGCACGTCCCGACGACCGCCGTGCTCACGTTCGCCCTGGTGCACGGCCGCCACCCCGGCGAGCTGGTCACCCATCTCGCGGAGATCGCGCTCGGCATCGCCTTCGGCCTGGGATGCAGCGCGCTGCTCTTCCCCGCCGTACGCGTACGGTCCGCCGAGCGGGCGCTGGAGGACCTGCGGCTGCTGGTCGCCCGGCACCTCGACGGCCTGGCCGACGCGGTCGTACGGCGCGAACGGCCGCGGACCGTGCTCGGGCCGTCCTGGGAGGACGACCTCGACACGGCACTCGGCCGGGCCCGCACCGCCGTGGACGAAGCGCACGAGAGCATGCGCTGGAACCTCCGGCCGACCGCCCGGCGCCGCCGCTGGCACCTGGACGACCGTGTGCTGGGCACGCTCACCGGCGTCGCCGGGCAGGTGACGACGACGGGCCGGCTCCTCGACACGGAGTCCGCCGCGGCCGACGACCGCGGCTTCTCGCGGCCGTACGCACGCCTGCTGCGGACGACCGCCCTGTGCGCCTACTCCTGCCGGGGCGGCCGGCCGCACCCCGCGCTGCCCGCCGCCCGGCACGCCCTCGCCCGGCTCGGCAGCCCCGCCCGCGACCACCCGCCCGCGGCGGGCACGGACCAGCGCCTCCTGCGGCCCCTGGAGTCGGCCCTGACCTCCCTGTCCGCACCGGCGCCCGCCCCCGCCGCCCGGTCCCCCCGGACCCTCCACCCGCTACGGCACACACCACGACGATGACCCATCCCACCGACCACACCACCGATCACCCCGCCGACCTGCGGGAAACCGCCACCGGAGCGGACGTGCAGCGCCCGCCCCGGGCCGCCGCGCCGCCCTGGCCCCGCCGGTTCCGCCCGCGCGGGCTCCTCGTCCCCGTTCCCGTGCTGCTCATGGCGGTCGTCACCGTCATCGATCTGCTCACCCCGGACTGGCTGCACATCGCGCCCGTCCTCGCGGCGGTCCCCGTGCTGGCGGCCGTGCTGCTGTCCCGGCGGGCCACGGCGGTGCTCGCGTGCGCCGTGCTCGTGGTCACGTTGCTGCTCCAGTGGGAGGCGGGCAGCCTCGGACATCCGGACGCCGACGTCACCCTCGCCAGTCTGTTCGTCGTCGGACTCAGCTCGCTGGCCGCGTGCTCACTGCGGCAGCGCCGGGAGCGGCAGTTGCGCCAGGTGCGCTCCGTCGCCGAGACCGCGCAGCGCGCCCTGATGCATCCGCTCCCCCGCCGGATCGACTCGCTCGCCCTGTCCGGGGTGTATCTGCCGGCCGAGTCGGAGGCCCGGATCGGCGGCGACTTCTACGAGGCCCTGCGCACCCCGTACGGCACCCGGGTCCTGATCGGCGACGTGCGGGGCAAGGGGCTGCCGGCCGTCGGCGCCACCTCGACCCTGCTCAGCGCGTTCCGTGAACTGGCCTACCGCGAGCCGTCGTTGACGCGGGCGGCGGAGCAACTGGACGCCCGGGCCCGCCGCCACATCGCCGCGCTGGACGGCGCACCGGACCCGGAACCGTCCGCCGGCCACGAGCCGGGCGCTCTGTTCACCGAGCGGTTCGCGACGGCGCTGCTGGTGGAGTTCCCGCCCGGCGAGGCCGTGGCCCGCATCGTGCACTGCGGCCACCCCGAGCCCTACGTCGTCCGCGGGGGCGAGGTGCGCCCCTGCGAGCCGGAACAGCCGGGAGCGCCGCTCGGGCTCGGCGATCTGCTGGACACCCGACTCGCCGCGCAGGACGTTCCGTTCGGCCCGGGCGACCGTCTCGTCCTGTACACCGACGGCTTCATCGAGGGCCGCGACCGCCGGGGCCGCTTCCACGACCTGGCCGCCCGGGTGCGCGCGCACGCGGGCCGGCCGCTGGAGGCGATGGTGGCCGCCCTCCGCCGTGACCTGCTGCACCACGTCGCAGGCGACCTCGGCGACGACGCGGCCCTGGTGGCCCTGGAGCGCCTGCCGTGACCGCGCCGGTCAGCGGCCCGCCGACACCGCCAGGGCGCCTGCGGCCAGGGCGAGGAACAGCCCCGGGAAGGCGATGGTGCGGAACACCCGCGCCCTGACATGGGCGATCACCGCCCCGACGTAGAAGAGCACGAGACCTGCACCGGCCGCGATCCCCAGGGGGCGCGCCCCCAGCAGCCCGAGGAGCAGCCCGGCCGCTCCGGCGGCCTTCAGCGCGGCGAGCGCGGGCAGCCAGCTGCGCGGTACGCCGACCTCGGCCGAGTTGGCGAGCACGAACGGCGCCCGCGCGACGTCGGCCGCGGCGATGCCCGCGTTGGCCAGCACGGCCACGCAGAGGAGAGTCACATCGGCGATGTTCATGGCTCCACCCTCACCGGGCGGTCGCCGTGCCGTCCAATACCAGCATCTATAACGCATGGGAATGGCTAGCCTGTGGGGATGGATGTCGACACGCGCCTGCTGCGCTCGTTCCTGGCGGTCGCCGAGGAGGGCAGCCTCACGCGCGCGGCCGAGCGCGTGTTCGTGTCCCAGCCGGCGCTGACCAAGCAGATCCGGCAGTTGGAGAACCAGCTCGGGATGCGGCTCTTCGACCGCTCGCACACCGGGATGGCGCTGACCGACGCGGGGCACGAACTCGCGGGCCGTACGCCGCAGTTGCTCACCGCCTGGGACGACGCCGTGCGGGCCACGCGGGCGACCGGCCGGCAGTCCACGCGGGTGCTGCGGGTGGGGTTCGTGGCCAGCGCGGCCAACGAGGCGACGCAGGACGTCGTCGCCGAGTTCGCCCGGCGGCGGCCCGGCTGGCGGGCCGAGCTGCGGCAGGCGTCCTGGAGCAACCCGAGCGCGGGGCTGGCCGACGGCGAGGTGGACGCCGCGCTGCTCCGGCTGCCGTTCCCGGGCCAGGACGCACTGCGCGTGGAGGTGCTCTTCCGTGAGGCGCGCTGGGTGGCGCTGCCGAGCGGGCATCCGCTCGCTGGGCGCACCGAGATCGACTTCCGGGAGCTGTGGGATGAGCCGTTCGTCGCCGCTCCGGAGCAGACCGGGGCGTGGCGCGACCACTGGCTGGCCGCCGACGAGCGCGAGGGCCGGCCGGTCCGGATCGGCGCGGTCACCGAGCAGCCCGACGACTGGCTGAGCGCCATCGCGAGCGGCTACGGCATCGCCCTCGCGCCCGAGTCGGCCGCCCGCTTCTACGCCCGCCCCGGTGTGGTCTACCGGCCGGTCACGGGGGTGAGCCCGACGCGGGTGGCTGTGGCCTGGGCGCCGGCCGACGACCGGAATCCGGTCGTACGGGACTTCGTGCGCTGCTGTCTCGATCTCGCGCGCACCTCATGACCACTGCGGCCAGGGCTCAGTGCTTCTTGCCGTTCTCGCCCAGCTTCTCGACGAGGCCCTGCGCCTTGTCGACGGCCGTGTCGATCTTGTCGCTGTGCTTGCCCTCGGTGCGGTCGTCGAGGAAGTCACCGACCTTCTCCAGACCATCGGCGATCTTGTCGCCGTGCTCCTCGGCGATGTCCTCGACCTTGTCCTTGAGCTTCTTCAGGTCGTCGAAGTCGAACATGTGCCGTTCCCCTCTCCCGGGATGTCCCGGCCGCCCGGTCAGACCGGGACCATGATCCCACGCGACCGGGGCCGGGAAAGGCGGCCGCGGACGGCGTTCGAGGCATCGGGGGCGGCGCGCCGGAGGCAACCGCGCGACCGGACACGACGTCGCAAGCAACCGGGCGGCCGGGGCACGGCGTCGGGACGACTCGACGCCACGCCGGAGGCGTCACTCCAGCCGACGGGAACGCACGAGCCCCGTCGGCACGGCGCGGGGCCGCCATGCCGACGGGGACGCGGGCCGGTCGGGTCCGCCGGAGCGAGGGTCCCGGCCCGAGGGGGGACCGGGACCCGTACGGTCCGTGCGGACGGGAGGGGGTGTCAGCCCGTGGGTGCGACGGCGCGGCCCGACTGCGGGGAGATCATGCCCGCGCACAGGCCACGGCTCGCCAGGGTCTGCGCGATGCGCGGGATCGCGGCGAGCGTGGTGGCCGGCCACTCGTGCATGAGGATCACCTGGCCGTCGGTCAGCCGGGAGACGGCCTGGACGACGGCGTCGGCGCTCGCGCCGTTCCAGTCCTGCGAGTCGACGTCCCAGATCACCTGTCTCAGGCCGTACTTGGCCGCCACCGCCTGCACCGTGGCGTCGGTCTCGCCGTACGGCGGGCGGAACAGCCTCGGCGTACCGCCGCCGGCCGCCGCGATCGCCTGCTGGGTGCGGGAGATCTCGGAGTCGGTCTGCGCCTGGCTCAGCCGGGTCAGATGCGGATGGGTGTAGCTGTGGTCGCCGATCCACATCCCGGCGGCCGCCTCGGCCCGGACCTGCGCGGGGTAGGCGGCCGCGTACTGCCCCTCGTTGAACATCGTGGCCCGCAGGCCGTACCGCCTGAGGGCCGCCAGCAGCGCCGGGGTGTGTGCGTCGGACGGGCCGTCGTCGAAGGTGAGTCCGGCATACCCGGAGCAGGTGCCCGCGTGCGACGGGGCGGCGGCTGCGACGGTGAGCGTACCTGCGGCCAGCGCGGCGACGGCGGCGGTCGCCGTCAGCGGACGTAACGCGGGTCGGCGCGCGGCCCTCACGACGACACCGTGATGCTGGAGTTGCCGCTGCTCTGGTAGCCCTCGGTCGCGAGGATCATGTAGTACCTGAAGCTGCCGAGGGTCATCCCGGCGCGGGCCCAGGCGTCGAAGTGGTTGCCGGTGGAGATGGTGCCGCCGGTGCGCTTCGACTGCCGCACGCTCCAGTACTGGTTGAAGGTCTTGGTGCCCTCGACGGACGGGGCGTTGTACCGCGTCGTCTGGTAGATGTCGTACGTGCCCCCGTCACTGGTGACACTGCCCTTGTACGTCCCCGTGGGCCGGTAGGTGCCCCAGTTGTCGACGATGTAGTACTCGACGAGCGGGTTCGACGTCCAGCCGTAGAGCGACAGGTAGCCGTTGCCGGACGGGTTGAAGCTGCCGGAGTAGGACACGTTCCTGCGCGCGCCGGTGCTCCAGCCCTTGCCGGCCACGAAGTTGCCGGTGTTGCTCCAGTTGGTGCTGTAGGTGCCGCCGGAGCCCAGGGTCATCGAGACCGTGCCCTGCGCGTCGGTCCAGAACGAGTAGTAGAAGCCGTTGTCGGTGCCGGTCTGGTTCGTGGTGATGACCGTGGCGGCACGGGCGGTGCCGGGCAGGGCCAGTCCGGCCGCGGTGCCGAGCAGCAGCGCGCAGGCGGTCCTGCGGCTCGTCGCATGGTCGAGCGGGTTCATGGCGTACTTCCTCCTTGTGGGACGGTGGGCCGTGACGTGATGGGGAGTGTTGGCCTGGCCATGTCACCTGTCAACACATTCGGTTCATATTTCGAAACATTCGGCTGCGTGGCTCGCCCTACACGGACCCATAGATGCCCAAAAGCAGCCATCATGGGGCTTCGAATGTTTCGATGACGGCACGGTGGCAACGGCTGCGCGAGCTGTCGTACCGGAGCGTCACGCGCACCTTCGCCTTCGACTGGCCACATCCTGGCCGCCGCCGCACGTCCGCCGGATCCGAAGGCGCCGCACGCGGAGCGCCGGGCGGAGGCCGCCGCCGACTGGCGCTGTTTCGGCGCCCCTTGCCTCCTGCTGTGCCACATCGACCGCGCCATGGGCACGCCGGGTCTGCACGGCTGTGCAGGCCTGGTCGGCGTACCACCGCACGGTCGCCGAGGTCGTCTCGCCGGACGACGGGCCCGCGCCGCCCGCTCCTGAGCACGCGCGGGCGCGTTGCACGAGCCGCTTCCCCACCCGGAGCTTACGGTTTCCCTCAATGTGACCGACCGTCAGCACAGGTGACGGAGAGGAGCCGTGAGCGGTGGAGGGCGATGCGGGCCGACGGGCGGCACGGCCGGGCGGACGGCGGCGGGCGGGCGGTGTGCCGGGCAGCCGGCCCGGGTTCACGGTGCGGCTGCCGGCCTCCGCGCGCTCCCGGCCGGAGCCGGTGGCCGAGCGGACGGTGCCGTGGCTGCGGGTCGCGGCGGCCTACGCCTGGCGGCTCATCCTGGTCGCCATCGTCGTCTACGGCGTCTTCAGCGTCCTCGGCAGCTTCGAGCTCATCGCGGTGGCCCTCTTCCTCGCGCTGATCGTGACCTCGGTGCTGCGCCCGCTGACCGATCTGCTCGACCGGGTGCTGCCGCGTCCGCTGGCCGTCGCCGTCGCGCTGGTGGGCAGCACGCTGGCCCTGCTCACGCTGCTCGCTCTGGTGGGCAACGCGGTGGCGGGCGAGTCGGGGCGGCTCGCGGGCGAGTTCCGGGGTGGTGTGCACCGGATCGAGCAGTGGTTGCGGCGGCCGCCGTTCCGGCTGAGTCCCGGCCGGCTGTCCGAGTTGCAGAGCCAGGTGACGCACTACCTCTCCACCCACCGCTCGACCCTGTTCAGCAACGCCGTCAGCGGGCTGAGCCGGGCGGTGGAGGTGGTCACCGGGGGCGCGCTCGCGCTGTTCGCCTCGGTGTTCTTCATCCATTCCGGCGAGCACCTGTGGGGCTGGATGCGGGACGAGCTGCTGCCGAGCGCCGCCCGACCCGCCTGGGACCGGGCGGGTCGGGCGGCCTGGCGGGCCTTCGCCGGGTACACGCGCGGCATCATCATCGTCGCCGCCACCAACGCCGTTCTCGTCGGGATCGCGCTGCTCGTCCTGCGGGTGCCGCTGGCGCTGCCGCTCACCCTGCTGGAGTTCTTCGCCGCGTTCGTGCCGCTGGTGGGCTCGCCGGTGGCGCTGGCCGTCGCCACGGTCGTCGCGCTGGCCGGGCGCGGACCGCTGACGGCCGCGGCCGTCCTGGCGCTGATCGTGGTGATCGGCCAGCTGGAGGGGCATGTGCTGCATCCCCTGGTGATGAGCTGGGCGGTCCGGCTGCATCCGCTGGTCGTCGCCGTGTCGGTCATCGCGGGGAGCATCGTCGCGGGGGTGATCGGCGCGGTCGTGGCCGTCCCGCTGGTCTCGGTCGTCTGGGCGGTCCTGCGGGCGCTGCGCGCGGTGCCGCCGCCCGGTCCGACTCGCCTGTGAGGCACGGGAGATACCGGCGACCCGAACAAGGGATCAGTTGTTCGCTGGAACAGGTGATCGTCGCTCAGGAGACCGCCGGGGCGGGAGTGACACAACCATACTTACGGTGTGCGAACGACGGGCTGCAGACCGTGGTCGACGCACAGGTCCCACTTTCGGAAACACCGCAAGGAGCAGCACGACCATGAACCTTCTCACCGACATCCTCGCCGGACTCGCCCACTTCGTCGGGTGGCTCGTCTGACGCCACGAGGCGTGTGAAGAAGCGCGGCGCCGTCTCCTCGTCCCAAGGAGGCGGCGCCGCCGTCGTGTTGTCGCCCGGCTCAGCGCAGAGCCGCGGCCACGAGCCCGCGGATCTCCTCCGCGTGGACACGGCCGCCGTTCACCAGCCTGTCGAAGACCAGCCCGTCCACGCAGGTCAGCAGCGTGACCGTACGTTCCTCGGCGTCGGCCACCCCCTGTGCGGCGAGGAAGTCGCACACCGTCCGCCGTCCGCGGTTCTCGCGCGGTACCAGGATCTCGCGCAGCTCGGGGTGGTGCACGCTCTCGACCGCGCACGCGTAGCGCGCGAGCGAGCGCCTGCGCCCCTCCCCTGTGAGCCGCGCCCCGGCCAACGCGGCGATGCCGTCGGCCAGTTGGGCCGCGGTGCGCAGCACCGGCACCCCGGCACCCGCCTCCTCCAGCTCGGCCTGGTCGAGCGCGACCAGCCGCCGCACCAGTGCCGTGAGCAGGGCCTGACGGGTGCGGAAGTAGGCGGACGTGGTGCCCGGCGGAAGGTCCGCCGCCCGGTCCACGGCGCGGTGCGTCAGCCCCCGCATACCGGTGTCGGCGAGCACCGCTATGGCCGTGTCGGCGAGGAGGGTACGTCGGTCTGTGCTCACCCCCTCTTTCTACACCCCCGCTTCTACATCTGTAGAGGGCGGCCTGTAGGGTCTTCTACACCTGTAGAAGTGGCAGGCGGCACGCGAGGTCGAAAGGGGTCCGTCATGGGCGGTACGGCGGTGGTGGTCGGGGGCGGTATCGGCGGGCTGGCCGCAGCCATCGGGTTGCACCGGATCGGCTGGGACGTCCGGGTGGCGGAGCGGTCCGCCACTCTGGCCGACGCGGGCGCGGGGATCTCGCTGCACGCCAACGGACTGCGCGCGCTGGACGCCCTCGGTGTCGGTACGGCGGTGCGCGCGGCTGCCCGCCCGCAGTACACCGGGGGCACCCGCACCCCCGACGGCCGCTGGCTGGCGCGGATGGACGGCGCCGCGCTCGAACGCGCCCTCGGCACCCCGATCATGGGCATCCGGCGCGCCGACCTGCACCGGCTGCTGCGCGCGGCGCTGCCCGCCCCGTGCCTGCGCACCGGCGTCACCGTGTCCGCGCCGGACCGCGCGGCCCCCGACCGGGTGGCCGTGCCGGTCGCGGACGAGATGTGGGAAGCGGACCTGGTCGTCACGGCCGACGGGGTGGGCAGCCGGCTGCGCGCGCTGCTGTTCCCGGAGCATCCCGGCCCGGTCTACGCCGGTTCGACGGTCCTGCGGGCCATCACCGACCAACCCCTCGATCTCGCCACGGACTTCGAGCTGACGTGGGGCGAGGGAGCCGAGTTCGGGCACATCGGCCTCGCCGACGGCCGGGCCGAGTGGCACGCGGTGCTCACCGCGCCGCCGGGCGGCCGCCACACCGACCCGCTCGGCATGCTGCGCCGCCGGTTCGGCGGCTGGCACGATCCGATCCCGGCACTGCTGGCCGCGACCCGGCCGCAGGCCGTGCTCCACCACGACATCCATGAACTGGTCACGCCGTTGCGGTCGTTCGTCGCAGGCCGGGTGGTGCTGCTCGGTGACGCGGCACACGCCATGACGCCGAACCTGGGCCAGGGCGCGTGCCAGGCCCTGGAGGACGCCGCGACGCTGGCCGCCGCGCTCGCCACACAGACCTCGGTCCCCTCGGCACTGGCCCGCTACGACGCCGAGCGCCGTCCCCGCTCCCAGGCCGTCGCCCGCGCGGCCCGCCAGGCGGGCCGCATGGGGCAGCGGCTCGCCCACCCGCTCGCCGTCGGTCTGCGCAACACCGCGCTCCGGCTCGCCCCGTCCGGGGCGACGATGCGCGCGATCCTGCGGCACGCCGACTGGGCGCCGCCGCGTCTGGAGCGCTGAGGCCGCCGCCGGGGAACGCGGTCCGGCCGGTCGACGGTGGTGCCGGCGCACACCCCATGGAGGTCCGCGATGACGGCCGGATCCACCGCGGCGGGGCCCCAGCGGCTGGAGGATCTCGATCCGCTCCACACGTCGGGCGTACGGCCGGGGCCGCGTACGGTCAGCCGGTACCGCCCGGCACCTCACGCGTCCCGGCACCGCCCTTGAGCAGGAGCCGCCCGCTCGCCCCGGCCAGCAGCAGCCCGCCCACCATGACGATCAGGCTCAGTCCGGGCCCGGAGGCCCAGTCGACGTGGGCGGCGCGCACGGCCAGGACGACCGCCATGGCGAGTGCGGTTCCGGGCAGGGAGAGCAGGGCGGGCCGGGTGCGGTCGAGATCGTCCTCGGCGAGGGAGCCGAGGACTCCCACGCCGAGGGCGAGGGCCCAGACACCGAGGGCCTGCGCGTCGACGCGGTTGGTCTGCCAGGGCACGAAGTCGGCCCAGAATCCGGGCCGTACGAGCAGTCCGGTGCCGATGCCCAGCCAGGAGGAGCCGAGCACGGCGAGGGCCGGTTTGGCCCAGCCCGGCAGCGGCACGGTCCGCGGGGCGGCCGGTCCGGACCGGGTGAAGGCCTGTCCGGCCAGGCAGATCACCGCCGCCACGCAGAGCAGGCCGAGGGTGAGCAGCCAGCCGAGACTGAAGAACACGGAGATGATCGGGCCGCCGTGGGCGATGTACAGCCGGCGCACGTTGACCAGGCTGACCGCGAACAGACCGGCCGGCACGACGACCAGCGGCAGCACGAGGGTGCGCGCCTGCTGCCAGGTCGTCGCGCGGGCGAGCGTGAACAGCGCGGGCGCGGTGCCCAGCATCGCGGCACCGAGGAGTCCGGGGCTGAGCGGATCCGGCGACGGCCAGGCGCCGAGGACATGTCCGGTGAGGGCGACGACGGTGAGCACTCCCCCGACGAGCAGGTTGATCACCGCGACCGCGGTGGCCAGCAGCGCCACCCCGGCCGACAGCGGCCGGCCGGGCACGGCAGCCGAGCGGGCGGACGGGGGCGCGGGGGTCGCCGTCGGTACGGCGGGGTCGGTCGGTTCGGCCATGACGGATTCCGTTTCCGGGGAGGTTTCCGGGTGACTGCCGGGGTGTTTGCCGGGGTGATGTCCGGGTGTCTTCCGGGGAGTTGGCGCTCGGGTCGGAGGACGGGCGGACGACGGCTGTACGCGTGCGCGCCGGCCGGTTCCGGGCGGCTGACCCGGCTTCACGGCACGGCGGTCGGCGTCCGGGACACGGGCGGCGCCGCGGGCAGGGCGCGGCGGCGGACCTCACGGGCGTACAGCAGGCGCAGGCTCACCACGGCGGTGGCGCCGAAGGCCGTGAGCCCGCAGCCGATGGCGACACCCGCGGTGAGCGCGGTGAACGGGCCCAGTCCCAGGCTGTGTTGGAAGAGCGCGACCGCTCCGGCGGAGAGCGCGGGGGCCAGGCAGAGGCCGGTGAGCTGGATCCGCCACTCCTCGCGGGCCCAGTCCCGGCCCGCGCGGGCGGCGCGCCGGGCGCCTGCGGCCATCACGGTGTAGGCCATGGCGTAGGGCAGCAGGTAGGCGGTCAGCAGCCGGTTTCCGGGCGTGCCGTAGGACGTGAGGGCGTGAGCGAGCCAGAGCAGAGCGGCCGCTCCGGCCAGGTGGGCCGCGGCGGTGACGGGAAGCGGGGCCCAGGAGCGGCCGAGGCCCTCGACGGTGTCCCGGTGGTCGCGGGCGCGGGCGGCGAGCAGCGCGCCGAACACGACGAGGGAGCCGAGGTGCATGATCGCCACCCGGTTGACCTCCGTCATCGGCAGTCCGGGCAGCAGCGCCGGCAGGGCGCCCCACTCCAGCCGCAGCAGGGGCGCGGTCAGCAGGTACCCGTAAGCGAGCAGCATCCAGCGCTGGTGCAGGTCGGGCAGGCGGCCGACGGCGGCGAGGATGCCGAAGGCGACGCTCAGGACGGTGCCGACGAGGATCGTGGCGAGGACGATCCAGAAGGCCGTTCCGCTGAAGGCGTCCCGGGGTGGGGTGCGGGCGAGGTAGAGGCCGGCGCCCGCCATGGAGGCGCAGACCGTGACGGCGAACAGCACACCCAGCGCGCGGTGCAGGCGTACGCGGCGGCGGGCGGCGGTCAGCAGCTGCGCCGGACCGAGGAGCATGAGCAGTCCGCCGAGAACGGAGTGCACGATCATCGGGACGAGGCTGTGCCGGTAGGGGGCGACCCGGGTCGCGAACGCGTCGGCGACGTACCGGGGCGAAACCGTGTGGGCCAGCAGCCACGCGCCCGGGGCCGGGGCGCCGGGGCGGGCGTAGGACCACAGTTCGGTCATCGCGAGGGGCGCGTACCAGAGGCATACGGCCGTCACGGCCACCGCGGCGGCGCGGCGCCAGGTGCTGCTGCTCGTCCACGAACGCACGGCGCCCCCTGTTCCTCGCGGCCCGGTGACAGTCTCTTCTGGACCGTCTCTTCTGGACTATGCGCGTTACCGACGGTAGGGCCGTGCGCCCGTGAGGTCAACGGTCCGGTGCGCGCTCGTCGCGGCTTTGCACCCACTCCCAGAACTCGCTCATCATCCGCTCGTACCGGATGCCGAACTCCAGCGCTTCCCGCTGGCCGGAGGTCAGCAACTCGCCCACGCTGTCGGCGAGTTCCTCGTACTCCCCCAAGGTCTTCTCGTGCTCGGCGCGTTGAGTGGGGGCGATCAGCTCCGGCCGGGCCCCGAACCAGAGTTTGAGGATGCCGCGCTCGCGCGCCTCGACCGGCACGAAGCCGGGGTCGTCGAGCCAGTCGCGCAGGACGCGGCGACCGCGGTCGGTGAGGGCCAGCACCCGGCGGCCCCGCCCGCTCTCCTGGCGGACCTGGGACAGCAGTCCGGCGGCGAGCAGCCGGTCGCACTGCGCGTACACCTGCGCATGCGGTACCGACCAGAACGGGGCGACGGTACGGCCCGCCTCCACCTTCACGTCGTAGGCGCTGGCTTCGCCGAGTTTGTCGATGACGCCGAGGACCAGGAAGGAGGAGGTGGTCAGCCGCAGGTCAGCCATGGGCCGACCGTACCGCGCCTCGCTCGTCCGCTTGTACCGACGCCCCCGGAGGCAGGCCATGACCGACGAGCCGGTGGCTCACGGCCAAGCGCGTGACGGCACTTCGGACGCGTTCCTCAGCGTCACCAAGTACAGCAAGGTCGAACTCGCCGTCGCACACCGGGAGTTCGGCGGCAGCCGGCGTCACGCTGGACACCGCCAAGGCCGTCGAGGCGGACGCGCTGTGGGGCTGTCCGGCCGCCGCGGGCGCGGTCGCTCTCCTGGCCACGCTGATCGCCGTGGTCGTCTTCGCCGGTGCGCAGGCCCAGTCCCGTGAAGACGCCTCGGTCCGGGATGGCGGGCAGACCTGCACGGCGACGCCCTCGACTTCGGGCTGCCCGCGCCGAGTTGGGCATGGATCCGGGAATTCCCTCATCCGGACGAGGAGCGCATATCGGGCAGCGCGCGGGGCAGTGACGATCATGTTGTCAGCACCCCCGAAAGGACCGCGTACATGCGCCTTCGTACCGCCCTGGCCTGCGCCGTCGGCTCCCTGGCCCTGATCGTGACCCTGCCGACGTCGGCCTTCGCGGCGACCGGATCCTTCCAGTACTCGTACACCGGCCTCGACGGCGCTCGGCACGCCGAGACCTTGACCGATCCGCCGAGCGGGGAGTGCCTCGATCTCCCCGGGACGGCCGGGGAGCCCGGCTTCGCGCCGGAGAACCGGACGGGCGCCACCGCCGTGGTCTTCCTCGACCCGCACTGCGAAGGCGACACCTACTACGTCATGAACCCCGGCAAGGTCCTGGGTGACCGCCTCAAGCTCCGCTCGGTCATCTTCTCCTGATCATCCTGATTCGCCGATCCGCCTGATCGCGGGCCAGCGGACGCGCCGTGGCGGGGATGGGTCCGTCCCGTCTCCGCCACGGCAACCGCTGGAGGAACGCGGTCAGTTCGGCGCGGCGTACGCTCAGCCCGTCGCGAGGACCTTCACCCGGGCGGTGGAGCCGTTGAACCGGTCACGGTCCCCGACGGTCTTCCCGGTCGAGGTGTACTGCCACATCGTGTGTGTCTTCCAGCCCGCCGGCAGCGTCCCGGCGGACGAGGCGTAGCGGGCGATCCACAGCGGGTTGTTCGCCGCGAAGCCGCCGTAGTTCCCGGTGCACTCAGTCCACCAGTTGGTCGCCGTGTAGATGACGGCGTAACGACCCGTGCGGGACTTGTACCGGTTCAGGAAGTCTCGGATCCAACTGACCATCGCGCTCTTGGACTTGCCGTAGCAGTCGTCGCCGTACGGGTTCCACTCGATGTCGAGCGCGCCGGGCAGCGTCTTGCCGTCCCTGGACCAGCCGCCGCCGTGGCCGACGAAGTAGTCGGCCTGAGCGGCGCCACCGGAGGAGTCCGGGGTCGCGAAGTGGTACGCGCCGCGGATCATGCCGGAGCTGTACGGGCCGTTGTACTGCTGGGTGAAGGAGGGGTTCCGGTAGCTCGTCCCCTCGGTGGCCTTGGTGTACGCCCATCTGACCCCGCCGCTCCACAGGGTGGACCAGGCCACGTTGCCCTGATAGCTGGAGACGTCCACCCCCTCGGTCTGGGTCGCGCGGGGCACGGACGACGAGTCGTCCGCGTTGCCGTCGCCTGCGTCGGGGGTGCTGCCGTCGTGGGCGAGGACGCCCATGCCCATGTACGCACTGCCGCGACGCGGTACGTCGGGGGCCGGCGCGGACAGCGCCGATGGGACGGACGCACACAGGAGAAGGCCGGTCAGGGCCCCTGCGAGGGCCGGACGGGTCAGGCTGCGCTGGAAGAGGATGGAGGTTCGCACGTCTGTCATCTGACACGCAGTCGGGCGGCCCCGCACGCCGGAAGCCGCCCAACACGGCCAATCCGGGCCCTGCTTGGTCCATACGGGTGGCCCGACGGTCGTGCGGCGGACGGTCGCGGAGGTGGCCCGGGCTGCCTCCGCGACCGGCCGCCGCCGGATCGCTCGCTGTCGGCCGTCGTCAGCGGTCGCCGGCGGTCGAGCCGTCGTCAGCCGTCGATACGGTGCTGGGTCCAGAAGGACGTGAGGTCGGTGCCGGTGGCCGCCTGGGCCGCCGCCTTGAACTCGGCCGTGGTCGACACGCCGTACCAGTGCGCGGTCGCGTAGTCCTTCAGCAGCTTGGTCATGGCGGTGTCGCCGATGACGCGGCGCAGGTCGTGCAGCGCGCACTTGCCGTAGCCGTAGACGACGGTGGAGTAGCGCGAGGAGTGCGCGTCCCAGTAGGCCATGGAGTCGGTGATCCTCTCGTCGGGCGAGGCCCAGGAGACGCCGCTCCAGCAGTTGCTGCCGGTCTTGCCGAGGGCGAGGTCGGTGGCGTAGTCGGTGAACGCCTCGTCCAGCCAGGGGCTGTTGTACTCGTCGTCGCCGACGATGCCGTACCACCACTGGTGGCCGATCTCATGGGTGAGCGCGGTGCTGCTGACCACGTCCAGGACGAACCCCGGATACTCCATGCCGCCGAACCAGTAGTTGTTGTCGAGCACGGCGTCCAGCTCGCCGTAGGGGTAGGCGCCGAAGCGGCCCGCGTGGGCGTCCACGGCGCTCTTCGCGGTGCCGAGCATGGACTGGGCGTTGGCGGAGCTGATGCCCGAGACGGAGTAGACGTTCACCGCGACACCGGCGGACGACGTGCCGGAGATCTTGGTGAAGGGTCCGGCGGCCCAGGCGAAGTCGCGCACCGAGGACGCCGTCGCGGTCGTCACCGTACGGCCGCCCGCGCCGGGGGTGTCGGTGGAGGTGCCGGTGGCCGGGACCAGCAGGCTGCTGGGGTGGTCCAGGGTCACCTTGAAGTCGGCGGCCAGGGAGTAGAAGGACTCGCCGTTGTTGGTGTACGGGTCCAGGTGCCAGCCGGAGCTGTCGCGGACGGCGAGGACGGGCAGGGCGTTGCCGATGAAGCTGTAGGCGCCGTCATGGCCGAAGCGGTCGGCGCCGCTGGGCACCGTGATGCCGAGGTCGAAGCCGATGGTGGCGCTCTGGCCCTGGGCGAGCGGGGCCGGCAGGTCGACCTTGACGGCGGTGCAGTCCACGGTGGGTGCCTGCGCGGTGCCGCCGGTGACGCCCGTGACGCGGATCGGCATGGCGTCGCACGTGCCGTGATAGTTGTCCCACAGTCGCAGGTAGACCTCGTTCAGCGCGGTGGCCGAGGCGTTGGCGAAGGTCACGCTCTCGTGCCCGGTCCACTGGGTGCCGGTCGTGTCGCTGCTGAGGTTCACCGTGTATGAGGGCGCGGCCGGGGTACGGGTCGAGTCGCTCGGCGGTGCGGTGCCGCCGGAGGTGTCGAGCGCGATGTCGTCCAGCACGAAGCTGGTCTGGAGGCTGGAGTCCTCGGTCCCGGTGAAGGACAGGGTGACGGTCTGCCCGGCGTACGCCGACACGTCGAACGACTTCCTCACGTAGCCGGTGTTCTTGTCGAGGTTCGAGTACGTGCCCAGCGTCGTGCCGCCGATCTTGGCCGTGAGCTTGTCGTACGCGACGGACGACGTGGTCTCGGCGGTGTCGATGTGCAGCCAGAAGGTGAGGGTGGCCCGGTCGCACCCGGCCGGGACGGTGACGCTCTGGCTCAGGGTGTCGGTGTGGGTGCCGCCGGTGCCGTCCAGCCAGGCGTAGGAGCTGCCACCGTGGGCGGTCTGTCCGGAGCGGCTGGTGATCGTGCCGGACGAGGACGCGGTCCACGACGACGCGCCGTTCTCGAAGCCGCCGTTGCCGACGACCTGTGCCGGAGTGCAGGAGGCGGCCGGGCGCGGGGTCTGGTGCGGGGCCGGCCGGGCTGCGGCGGCGGGGCTTGCGGGGAGGACGAAGGCGGCCAGCGCGGCGACGGTGAGCGCACCGGCGCCGAGGGCCTTGTGGGGGGTCGGTCTCACACGCTACTCCTTTGCGGCGGCCGGGATCCCGGCCTGCTCGGTGGCGGCCGGCCGGCTGGGGTGCGCCGGCGCGGCCGCGGACGGGGCTTGCGCGATCACTCGAAGCGTCGAACCGTCAAAAGAGTGTCAGATTTGACCGGACCATGCCAGAAGGCGGGCCGGTGTGGCGTCAGGCCGTGCGCACCGTCACGAACAGCGCCGACAGCCCCGTGCCGTCCGGCGCCTGCCAGCCGCGGGCGACATGGCCGAGCGCGCCCTCGGGGGGCAGCGGCGGGTGCTCCGGGACGGGGGTCAGGACCCGGTGCACCTGGAGGACCGTGCCGTGCGGCGCGGGGAGGCGGGTGCCGTGCTCGTCGTCGGCCGGGGCGGGCGTGAAGCCGTCGAGGGTGAACGGGGCTCCGGCGTAGGAGAGGGCCACCTCGTGGTCCGGGGTGTTGTCGATGCTCTGGGCCTGTGCCTGGGCCCGGCCGTCGATGAGCTTCAGGAGCTCGGCGGCCAGCACCGGGTCGTGGCAGCCGTCGTAGGCCCAGCGCCTGCCCAGCACACCGTGCTCCAACGTGCCGACGAGGGCGTGCTCCGCACCCGCCAGCGGTGCGCCGCGGTACGTCAACGGGACGAGGTAGGCGGTCGGTTCGGGGGTGGAGGTGTCCGTGGCCACCATGAACTCGATGCCGACCTCGCCCGCCGGGTCGTCCAGCCGGAAGCCACCGGACTTGGTCAGCACCGGGGCGTCCGGGCCGCCCCGGTACCAGGGGCGGGTGGGCAGCCAGTCGGTGAGCAGCTCCAGCTTCGTGGGCTTGAGCGTGGTGTGGTGGATGATGGCCATGAGGCTCCTCTCCTCCGTCGCGCGGTCGCTGTCCCCCGCAGCTTCGCACACCGTTCCCGCAGGTCACCCACCTGGCTCTGGCCGACGGACCCCGGCGCCGGGAGCGCGCCGGGCGACATTGGCGCAGAGTCGACGGGTGCCCGGCGACGGAACGCGGCCCACCGTGTGCACGGCGGGCCGCTTCTCGGCCAACTGGCTCTTTCAGAGGGGAGTTGAGACGCGGGGCGCGCTGCCGTCAGGCGTGGGCCTGCTCGAAGGCGGCGAAGGCCGCTTCCTGGCGCCATTCGAGCTGCGCCTTGGCGCTGCCGCCGAGGAACTTCCGGCAGCCCGCGCCGCGCACGGGCAGGCCGGGGCGCTCAGCGCGGCAGACCGGCACCGGGTGGAAGCCCTGGGCGGTCGGGTTGCCCTGCCACAGGCTCGCGCCGGGCAGGAAGGCGTACTCCAGCGAGGTGCGGGCCAGGTCCTTCAGCTCGGGGTAGCCGAGGCCGTAGGTCTCGGCGGCGTACTGGTACTCGTGGGTGATGTCGATGCGGGACACCCCGGGGTCGTCGGTGGACAGGACGACGGGGACGCCGTAGCGCAGGTAGGTGGTGAAGGGGTGGTCGCCGCCCTTCACGCCGAGGATCTGGGCGTTGCTGGAGAAGGGCACCTCGACGGCGATCCGGCGCTTCGCCATCGTGCGAGCCGTGCGCTGCCAGTCGTCCTCCCAGCGCAGGTCGACACCGTGCCCGACGCGCTCGGTGTGCGCGACGTCCACGGCCTCCTCGATGTGGGACTTCAGGGCCTCGGGCTTGACCAGTCCGGGCCACAACTCCCCCGCGTGCAGGGAGACATGGGCCTTCGGGTACTGGGTACGCAGATAGCCGACCATGCGCATCTGGAGGCTGTAGTTCCGCAGCGAGCTGTCCCAGTCCTCGGGCTGGACGAGGTTGACCGCGACGAAGCGCGGGTCGGCCTCGGCCAGCCGCATGCCGAGCGCGAGCTGGGTGAAGGTCCGCTCGGGGGAACTGCCCCGGTTCGCCTGGGAGATCCAGCGGACCGTGAGCCCGCAGCCGGGGCGGGCCTTCGAGGTGCCGCAGTGCTCGGCGGCACGGAACTCGGTGTCGCCGGCGTCGGCCTCCTTGCGGGCGTCGGCGACCAGCTTGTCCAGCTTGCCGCCCGCCAGCAACGTGCGGTGCAGGGCGGCGAGATCGTCGTCCCAGCCGACCTCGGCGGCGAGCTTCTTCGCTCCGTCCGAGGCCGGGGTGACCATCGTCTCCAGATAGAACTGGTTGTTGCGTACGGTGGTGTCGGCGACGTCGGCGAGCAGCTTGCCGCGATTGCGCCAGGTGACCTCGCCGAACTTGTCGAACGTCGCGAAGAAGTGGTCGTGGCCGTTCCGGCCGGGCGGGAAGTCCTGCATGGACCAGGCCCGGACGATCGCGTCGTGGAAGGCGCGGTCGGTGCGCGCGTCGGCGGCGGGACGGGTGCCGGTGCCGCAGGGCGGCTCGGCCGCGGCGAGGGTCGTGGTGTTGATGCACAGGCCGTCCGCGGCGGCCAGCTCGATCAGGTACTCCGTGGTGACCGCGCCGGAGAGGTGGTTGTGCAGGTCGCCGCCCTTGGGCATCGCCCGGAAGAAGTCGCGCAGGGCCGCGGGCCGGTCGTGGAGGGAACGCAGAGCGGCATCCGTGCGTGCCTCCGCGGGCGTGACGGCCCGGCGCACGGGCTGTGCGGGGCGTCCGGCGTCCGCGGCCGCCGGCTGGGCGGCGGCGGGCAGGGCGGAGAGCAGGGACAGGACACTGAGGGTGCCGAGCGCGGCCGGAACGGCACGGCGGCGCAGGGCACTTCGACGGTTCGGCTTCACAGGGGCATGATCACGGGTCGGTGACGGCGGTACGTCGATCCTCGGCCGGCGGTACCCGACCGAGTGACATGTCCGCGAATAAACTCGTTCGTTCCTGCTTCTGGTCGGCGGCGCCTACCGGACGGTATACAGAACCGGTCGAACCCAGGGGGAGGAATCATGGCGAAATCCACGCGTCCGGCGGGCGGTACGGGAGTCCGGCGGCGGGCCGCGGTACTCGGGGCGGCACTGGGCGGCTGCGCCCTCGTCGCCGCCTCGGCGGTCCCGGCCGCCGCGCACCCCGGCGGACCCGGCCGCGGCACCGGCTACGTGGCGCTCGGCGACTCCTACACCTCGGGCCCCGGCATCCCGGCCCAGGTGGACGCCAACTGCGCCCGCTCCGACCGCAATTACCCCTCGCTGGTGGCCGCGGGACGGCGCGTGAGCACCTTCACGGACGTCAGCTGTGCCGGTGCGACGACCGCCGAGATGTGGCGGGCGCAGGGCACGAACAGACCCCAGCTCGACGCGGTGCGGCGGGACACGGACCTCGTGACGGTCCAGATCGGCGGCAACGACGTCGGATTCGGCGCGATCATCGGCACCTGCGCCCGGCTCGCCGCCCAGGACCCGACGGGCAACCCCTGCGAGCGCTCCTACGAGGCCGCCGGCTACGACGGGTTGACCCTCGCGATCGCGCAGACCGCGCCGAAGGTCGACCGGGTGCTGCGGGCCGTGCACGCCCGTGCGCCGCACGCGCGGGTGGTCGTCGTCGGCTACCCGGACCTGCTGCCCGACGACGGCACCGGCTGCTTCCCCCAGGTCCCCTTCGCCCAGGGCGACTTCCCCTACCTCCGGGACACCGAGAAGCACCTGAACCTGATGCTGCGGCTGGTGGCGGCGGTCGACCGGGCCGAGTACGCGGACACCTACGGCCCCACGGTCGGCCACGACATGTGCAAGTCGCCCGCGGACCGCTGGATCGAGCCGCTCCAGCCCGCCGCGCCCGCGGCCCCGGCCCACCCCAACGCCAGGGGGGAACAGGCCATGGCCCGGGCGGTCCTGGACCGGCTGGACCGCCCGGACCGGCATCGCGGGCGCGGCTGAGCAACCGGCGTTCAGCCGCCCAGCGCGGCGCGCACCACGGCCTTGGCCTCCTCCTGGACCCGGGCGAGGTGGCCGGGGCCGAGGAAGGACTCGGCGTAGACCTTGTAGACGTCCTCGGTGCCCGAAGGGCGGGCCGCGAACCAGGCGTTGTCCGTGGTGACCTTGATCCCGCCGATCGCGGCGCCGTTGCCGGGCGCCTCGGTGAGCACGGCCGTGACCGGCTCGCCGGCGAGGGTGTCGGCGGTGACCTGGGCGGGAGACAACGTGCCGAGCAGCGCCTTCTGTTCGCGGGTCGCGGGCGCGTCGATGCGGGCGTAGGCGGGGGCACCGAAGCGGGCGATCAGGCCCGCGTAGTGCTCCGACGGGGTCCGGTCCGAGACGGCCGTGATCTCGGAGGCGAGCAGGGCGAGGATGATGCCGTCCTTGTCGGTGGTCCACACCGAGCCGTCGCGGCGCAGGAAGGACGCGCCGGCCGACTCCTCGCCGCCGAACCCGAGGGAGCCGCCGACCAGTCCGTCCACGAACCACTTGAATCCGACCGGGACTTCGACGAGCTGCCGGCCGAGGTCGGCGGCGACCCGGTCGATCATCCTGGAGGAGACGAGCGTCTTTCCGACGCCCGCGCCGGCGGGCCAGTGCTCGCGGTGCCGGTAGAGGTAGTCGATGGCGACCGCGAGGTAGTGGTTGGGGTTCATCAGGCCCCCGTCCGGGGTGACGATGCCGTGCCGGTCGGCGTCGGCGTCGTTGCCGGTGGCGATGCGGAAGCGGTCGCGCTGCTCGATGAGGGAGGCCATCGCGTAGGGCGAGGAGCAGTCCATGCGGATCTGGCCGTCCCAGTCCAGCGTCATGAACCGCCAGGTGGGGTCGGTGTGCGGATTGACCACGGTCAGGTCGATGCGGTGCTCTTCGGCGATGCGGCCCCAGTAGGCGACGGAGGCGCCGCCGAGCGGGTCGGCGCCGATGCGCACCCCGGCCGCACGGATCGCGTCCAGGTCCAGCACGCTCGGCAGATCACCGACGTAGGCGCCGAGGAAGTCGTACCGTCCGGTCGTCCCGGCGGCGAGCGCACGGGCGTACGGCAGCCGTCGCACGTCCTTCAGGCCGCCGGTGATGATCTGGTTGGCGCGGTCCTGGATCCAGGAGGTGGCGTCGGAGGCGGCCGGGCCGCCGCTCGGCGGGTTGTACTTGAAGCCGCCGTCGGCGGGCGGGTTGTGCGAGGGGGTGACCACGACGCCGTCGGCGAGGCCTGAGGTGCGCCCGCGGTTGTGGGTGAGGATGGCGTGCGAGACGGCAGGGGTGGGCGTGTAGCCGTCGGCGCTGTCGATCAGGACGCTCACGCCGCCCGCGGCGAACACCTCCAGCGCGGTGACCTTCGCGGGCTCCGACAGGGCGTGGGTGTCGGCCCCCAGGAAGAGGGGGCCGTCGATGCCCTGAGCCGCGCGGTACTCGCAGATGGCCTGGCTCGTGGCCGCGATGTGGTCCTCGTTGAAGGCGCTCGCCAGGGACGAGCCCCGGTGCCCGGAGGTGCCGAACGCGACCCGCTGTGCCGGATCGGCAGGATCCGGGTGGAGCGCGTAGTACGCCGTGACCAGCCGGGCCACGTCGACCAGGTCCTCGGGCTCGGCCGGCCGGCCCGCTCGCTCGTGCGGCATGAGTCCCTATTCCTCCGCGTCGGTGTGATCGATGCCTGTGTGATCGATCGCTCACCGCCCATCTTTCCCCGCCAGGGCCCTGACCCGCGAGTACACCCCGCTCGCGGGTCGGGCGATGCGATGCCGGCCGATGCGGTGTCAGCCGATGTGGTAACTGTCCCCGTACGTCTTCCAGTCGAGCGGGGTGTCCAGGTCGAGGTTGCCCTTGCGCAGGAAGACCCTCTGCTCGGTGTCGACGCGGCTGGTGTCGCTGTGCGCCTCCTCCTGCTTCATGGCCCACACCCGGGCGTCGAGGAAGGCGTTGAGGTACGTCGTCTCGTCGCCGCCCTGCGCCGGCGGCTTGGCGCTGCGCAGGGCGCGCTTGCGGATGTTGCTGAAGCTGGTCGGGTCGCCGCCGTCGCCGTGCATGACGATGGCGTCGTAGTAGCAGAACTGGCCGAGCGTGCGCAGGCCGTCCGTCTTGCCCTGGCCGACCGCGGGGTTGAAGTAGACGCGGTCGCGCTCGTCGTTCTGGCACTGCTGGAAGACGGTGTCCTTGGCCGCCGTACGCCAGTCCCCGGGGTAGTTCGGGTCGAGGCCGGCGTGCGAGTCGCTGCCGTTGACCTTGCGCAGGGCGGGCAGGTACTTCGCGAGGACGTTGCCGGACCTGCGGTCGGCGTAGAGCTGGACGAGGTCGAGCATGTCGCCGGTGCCGGAACAGAAGCCGATGATGCCGGCGGTGTAGCCGCGGCCGTCGCCGATGTCCTCGATGTACTTGTACTGGGCCTTCCAGTCGAGCGAGGAGTTCTCCGCGCTCGACACGAGTTCCATGGCGATCTCCTTCTTCGCCGGGTCGTCGAGGCCCGCTCCGGCCGCGCGGGCCGCCGGGGCCGACGGGGCCGCGCTCGCGCGCTCGGTGCCGATCAGGGCACCGGAGGCGACGGCGGCGCCGAGCACGGCGACGAGAGTGCGGCGGGAGACGGTGGCGGGGGATGATTCGCGGTCTGCGTGTACCACAGGGACTCCAAGTCGAGGCGGGGGGTGGGGAGTTGGTCCGTACCGCAGTACTGGTAGGAAAGTTTCCTATCAGAAGTGCCACGGACCGGATACCCGGCGCGCGCGAAGTTCGTAGGATCGGACAACCGCAAGCTCCGCGACGAGGCAGGTCGGCCGCGCCCGATTCAGAAACGGAATCACTCAATCCCATCCGGTACGGCGGTTGGACGCGCGCGGCATGCGGAAGCGAGGGTGGACCCGCCCCCTCCACGACCGGAGAGGCGGCCCCTACGGCACCACCCGGAGAGACCCGATGACCCACGTCGCGGACCCCGCTCGCTACGACGGCACCATGCGCTACCGGCGCACCGGCCGCTCGGGACTGGACCTGCCGGTCCTGTCGCTCGGCTACTGGCACAACTTCGGCGACGACCGCCCCTTCGAGACCCAGCGCGAGATCGCGCTGCGCGCCTTCGACCTCGGGATCACCCACCACGACCTGGCGAACAACTACGGCCCGCCGTACGGCGCGGCCGAGCTGAACTTCGGGCGGCTGCTGAAGCGCGACCTCGCGCCGTACCGGGACGAGCTGGTGGTCTCCACCAAGGCCGGCTGGGACATGTGGCCCGGCCCCTACGGGCAGGGCGGCGGCTCGCGCAAGTACGTGCTGGCCTCGCTCGACCAGTCGCTGCGCCGGATGGGCGTGGACTACGTGGACATCTTCTACTCCCACCGGCTGGACGCCTCCACGCCGCTGGAGGAGACGATGGGCGCGCTCGACACCGCCGTCCGCCAGGGCAAGGCCCTCTATGTGGGCATCTCCTCCTACGACGCCGAACGCACCCGGCAGGCGGCCGCCATCCTGCGCGAGCTGGGCACCCCACTGCTGATCCACCAGCCGTCGTACAGCATGGTCAACCGCTGGATCGAGACCGACGGCCTGCTGGACACCGCCGAGGAGGAGGGCTTCGGGGTCATCGGCTTCACGGCGCTCGCGCAGGGGCTGCTGACGGGCCGTTACCTGGAGGGCGTGCCGCGGGACTCGCGGGCCGCGCAGGGCACGTCGTTCGACACGTCCTGGCTGACGGACGACATGCTGGACCGGCTGCGGTCGCTGAACGACATCGCGGCCCGGCGCGGCCAGACCCTCGCCCAACTGGCGCTGGCGTGGGCGTTGCGGGACGAGCGGGTGACGTCGCTCGTGATCGGCGCCTCGCGGACCGGGCAGTTGGAGCAGAACGTGGCGGCCCTGGAGAACCTGGACTTCAGCGCCGAGGAACTGGCCGAGATCGACAAGTACGCGACCGACGGCGGCGTGGACCTGTGGCGGGAGGCCCGGCTCGGCAACCTCGGCTGACTCACCGCGGCCCGGGGGCGGCGCGGTGGAGCGGGCAAGATGTGGCACCGAGTGACGTACGTCACAGACAGGTGGAATATCTCGGACATACTGGAAGTGGCCTGACAGCGTTGTCACCGCCCACGGCAACGCCGTCACCCCTCCCCGCGACTTCCGAGGAGCCGCACTGCTCATGGTCTACGGAGCCCACCGCAGCCCCCTCCTGCCTCCCCGGCCCGACCTGGGTCTCGCCCGCGAATGCGAGGTGTGCCTCGGCTGGGGAACCGTCGTCAGCCGTGACGGCGAGCACGAGCTGTGCCACGCCTGCCAGCTCACCCCCGAGGACGATGAGGCCCCCTCGCGCCACGGCGCATAACGGCGCCCCACCCCATATCCTCCCCGCCCCCCGTCCGACCGGGGCCCGCCCGGCCGCCCCGCGCGGCCAGGTTAAGGTTCCGGTAATGGTTTCGCCAAGAAACCGTCAAACGGACAGGGGGCAGCCATGGGCGCAGCACGCACGAGCAGGACGCCGTTGCCAGGCATCGGCGTCCGGTACGACCTGACGACCCGCGAACGCCGCGGACTGTCGGTCGTGGCCCACCGGGACGGGTCGAGGACGCTGAGCGCGTACCGGGGCGACGACCCCGACGCCTGTGCGCTGTCGGTCCACCTCACAGGCCAGGAGGCGGAGGCCCTGGCCGGCACCCTGAAGCCCACCCACCACAGCCCGAACCTGCTGTCCACGACGGAGCTCGGCCTGGTGGCCGAGCGGATCGAGCTGTCCTCGGGCTCGTACTGGAACGGCCGGCTGCTCGGCGACACCCGGATGCGCACCGAGACCGGGGTGTCGATCGTGGCCGTGCTGCGCCGCGCCGAGGCCATCCCCTCCCCCGGACCCGACTTCCGGCTGGCCGGCGGGGACACGCTGATCGTGATCGGCACCCGCGAGGGCGCCGACGCGGCCGCCGCGATACTCGGGCGGGAGTGAGCGCGTGCACTCCTCCGCGGTCTTCCTGATCGAGTTCGGCGCCATCATCCTGGGCCTCGGTCTGCTCGGACGGCTCGCCGCCCGCCTGCGGTTCTCCCCGATACCCCTGTACCTGCTGGCCGGGCTGGCCTTCGGCGAGGGCGGGCTGCTGCCGCTCGGCGCCAGCGAGGAGTTCGTGGCCGTCGGCGCCGAGATCGGCGTGATCCTGCTGCTGCTCATGCTGGGCCTGGAGTACACGGCCAGCGATCTGGTGTCCAACCTCAAGACCCAGTACCCGGCCGGCCTCGTCGACATGGCCCTCAACGCCCTGCCCGGCGCCGCGGCGGCCCTGCTGCTGGGCTGGGGTCCGATCGCCGCCGTCGTACTCGCCGGCATCACCTGGATCTCCTCCTCCGGCGTCATCGCCAAGGTCCTCGGCGACCTGGGGCGGATCGGCAACCGGGAGACCCCGGTGATCCTCAGCATCCTGGTGCTGGAGGACCTGTCCATGGCGGTCTATCTGCCGGTCGTCACGGCGCTGCTGGCCGGCACCGGCTTCGCCGCCGGCAGCCTCACCCTGGGCATCGCGCTCGGCGTGGCCGGTCTGGTCCTGCTGGTGGCGGTGCGCTTCGGCCGGCACATCTCCCGCTTCGTCTCCACCGACGACCCGGAGAAGCTGCTGCTCGTGGTGCTCGGGCTGACGCTGCTGGTCGCCGGGGTGGCGCAGCAGCTCCAGGTGTCGGCGGCCGTCGGCGCGTTCCTGGTCGGCATCGCCCTGTCCGGCGAGGTCGCCGAGGGCGCCCACAACCTGCTCGCGCCGCTGCGGGACCTGTTCGCGGCGGTGTTCTTCGTCTTCTTCGGTCTGCACACGGACCCGGCGAGCATCCCGCCGGTGCTGCTGCCCGCGCTCGCGCTGGCCGTGGTCACCGCGCTCACCAAGATCGCGACGGGGTACTGGGCGGCCCGGCGTGCGGGCGTCTCGGCCAAGGGCCGCTGGCGGGCGGGCGGCACGCTGGTCGCGCGCGGCGAGTTCTCCATCGTCATCGCCGGTCTCGCCGTCACCTCCGGGATCGACTCCGACCTCGGCCCGCTGGCCACCGCGTACGTGCTGATCCTCGTCGTCCTCGGCCCGCTGACCGCCCGCTGGACCGAGCCGCTCGCCCGCCGGCTGACCGGCCTGCGGTCCGGCCCCGCGGCACCGGCCGAGGAGCCGCGCCCCGTCGCGGCGGACGCGACCGCGGCCGTACCGGACGAGGACACCGTGGCCCGCTCCTGATCCGCCGCAGCCCGGGGGCGGGACGGCCGGACGTACCGTGGTGTCATGTCCGCCCCTCCGCTCCCGGGCCCGCTGGCCCATCTGGCGCCGCTGCTCGAACACTACGGCTACTGGGCGGTCGGGGCGGTGGTCCTGGTCGAGGACTTCGGGGTGCCCGCGCCCGGCGAGACGATGCTGCTGGCGGCGGGGGTGTACGCGGGCGCGGGGCGGCTGAACGTCGTGGCGGTCGCGGTCATCGCCTTCGTCGCGGCCCTCGTCGGGGACAACATCGGCTATCTGATCGGCCGGGTCGGCGGGCGGGCGTTCGTGCACCGGTGGGGGAAGTACGTCTTCCTGACGCCGGAGCGGTTCGCCGCCGCCGAGGAGTTCTTCGCCCGGCACGGCGGCAAGATCGTGACCGTGGCCCGGTTCATCGAGGGGCTGCGCCAGGCCAACGGCATCATCGCGGGCACCACCGGCATGCCCTGGCCGCGCTTCCTCGCCTTCAACGCGCTCGGCGCGGCGCTGTGGGTCGGTCTGTGGACGACCCTCGCCTATCTGGCGGGCAGTCACATCACCACCATCTACGCCGAGGTCAACCGCTATCTGCTCTACGTCGTCGGCGCCGCCGCCGTCGTCCTCGCGGCCCTCGTCGTGCGCCATGTCGTACGCAGGCGGCGCGCGAAGACGGCGTAGCGCGGCCTCAACCGCCGTCTCCGGCAAGGCCCTTGGTCCAGTCCGCGACGGACAGCACGTCCGCCTGGCGGGGGAAGACCTTCTCGGTGAGGACGCGGTGGACCTCCGGGTCCGCGTCGAGGCAGGCGTCGGCGAGGACGGTGAGGCGGAAGTCGAGGTCGGCGGCCTGGCGCAGGGTGGACAGGACGACGCCGCTGGTGGCGATGCCGGTGAGCACCAGATGCTCGATGCCGGCCGACCGCAGGACGAGGTCGAGGTCGCTGCCCGCGAACGCGCTCACCCGGCGCTTGGTGACGATCACGTCCTCGGGGCGCGGTGCGACGTCCGGGTGGATCTCGGCGCCGGGGTCGCCCGTGACGAGTCGGCCGGAGCCCGCGACGGCGCTGAACGACTTGTTGCGCGGGCTGACTTCGGGGTGGCCCGGCCGGAAGCCGACCACCACGTGGATCACCGGCAGCTCGGCCGCGCGGGCGGCGGCGACGGCCTCGCCGAGGCGGCCGAGGCAGTCGCCGGAGGTGTCGAAACGGCCGAGGACGGAGCGCTGGACGTCCATCACGAGGAGCGCGCTGTGCGGCACGAGGACTGTCCTTTCGTGTCGTGCCCGGTCGGGGTGTCGTCGTCGGCACGCTGGTGGCCGCCGCGCAGCGCGGAGGCGAGTGCGGAGACCAGGGCCATGCCGGTGGCGACGCCGAAGACGACGGCCAGGCCGTGGTGGAAGGGGCCGGAGACCAGCTCCGGGAAGAAGGTGTGGCCGGTCAGGGTGGCGCGCTGGGCCGCGGTCAGCTGGTCCAGGGTGCCGCCGGAGCCGAGCAGATGGCCGATGGGGTTGTTGCCCAGGAAGGTGGCGAACAGGGTGCTGACCGGCGGCAGCGAGGCCACCTCGTGGGCGGTGCCGGCCGGGACGCCGTGGGCCTGGAGCCCGGCGGCGAGCGTCTTCGGCAGGGTGCCGGCGAGCCCGGACACCATGAGCGAGAAGAAGACGCCGATGGACAGGGCCGTGCCCGAGTTCTGGAAGGTGGAGCGCATTCCGGAGGCCACGCCCCGGTAGCGGGCCGGCACGCTGCCCATGATGGAGGAGGTGTTGGGCGCGGAGAACATGCCCTGGCCCAGCCCGTTGAGCAGGAGCAGCGTCGCGAAGACGCCGTAGTCGAAGTCCACCGGCAGGGCGAGCAGACCGAGGAAGGACGCGGCGACGACGAGCAGCCCTGCGGTGGAGAACAGCCGGGCGCCGAACCGGTCGGACAGATAGCCGGAGACCGGCCCGGCGATCAGGAAGCCGAGGGTGAGCGGGAGCATGAAGATGCCGGCCCACAGCGGGGTGTCCTCGAAGGCGTAGCCGTGCAGCGGCAGCCAGATGCCCTGGAGCCAGATGATCAGCATGAACTGGAGTCCGCCGCGGGCGATCGCGGTCAGCAGGGCGGCCAGGTTGCCCGCCGCGAACGCGCGCACCCTGAACAGCGACAGGCGGAACATCGGCTCGGGGACACGGGTCTCGACGTAGGCGAACACCAGCAGCAGGAAGAGGCCGCCGAACAGGCCGCTCAGGACCCAGGGGTTGGTCCAGCCGGTGGAGTGGCCGGCGTAGGGCTGGATGCCGTAGGTGATGCCGGCGAGCAGGATGCCCGCGCCGCAGGCGAAAGTGATGTTGCCGAGCCAGTCGACCCGGCCGCGGCCGCCGACGGAGGTCTCGCGCAGGCTCAGGTACGACCAGATCGTGCCGGTGATGCTCACCGGGACGCTCACCCAGAACACCGCTCGCCAGTCGACCGCGGCCAGCAGGCCGCCGGCGAGCAGGCCGAGGAACTGTCCGGCGAGCGCGGTGATCTGGTTGATGCCGAGGGCCATGCCGCGCTGCCGGGCCGGGAAGGCGTCGGTGAGGATCGCGGCCGAGTTGGCGGTGAGCATGGATCCGCCGAAGGCCTGCACGATGCGCCACAGGATGAGCCACAGCGCGCCCGCACCGGCCCGGAACGGGTCGAGGGACAGCGCGACGGAGGCGCACGCGAAGACCAGGAAGCCGAGGTTGTAGATGCGGACCCGGCCGAACATGTCGCCGAGCCGGCCGAGGACGACGACCAGGACGGCCGAGACCAGCAGATAGCCGAGGATCATCCACAGCAGATAGCCGATGTTCCCGGCCGCGAGCGGGTCGAGCCCGATCCCGCGGAAGATCGCAGGCAGCGAGATGATCACGATGGAGGCGTCCATCGTGGCGATCAGTACGCCGAGCGTGGTGTTGGAGAGGGCGACCCACTTGTAGCCGGGGCCCGGGGGTGTGTCCCGCAGCCGCGCGGAACGCGCGAGCAGCCGGCCGCGTATGCCGCCGCCGTCGCCGGTCGCGCCCGCCGCCGCGGGCCGGGCGCCGCTCACAGTCGTTCCGCCAGTCGGTCGAGCAGGGGCAGGACGTCCTGGAGGGCCTGCCGTTCCTGCGGGGTGAACTCGTCGAGTGCGTGGGCGAGCCGGGTCACGGACTCGGAGCGGCGCTGCTCCAGCATGGTCCGGCCCTCGTCGGTGACGGAGACGATGGCCCGGCGCCCGTCCGCCGTGTCGGGCGCGCGGCTGACGAGCCCGCGCTGTTCGAGCCCGGCGAGTGTGGCCGCCATGGCCTGCGGCCGGACCCGCTCCAGTTCGGCGAGCGAGCCCGGCGAGTCCGGACCGGTCCGGGCGAGCCGGGCCAGCACCGAGACTCCTGACAGCGACACGTCCCCGACCGCGTGCGCCTGCCGCAGCCGCCGGACGGTGCGCCCCATGGCCAGCCGGAGCCCGGCGGCGAGTGCAACCGTATCCATGCTGCTAACGATAGGTTTATCAGTCTGGACTGTTCAACCAAGCGTAAGTAATTCACCCGGAGGCCGGCACCTGCTCGCGGGGAGTCGTGGTCGCGGCGGGGCCGGATGCCGGGCGCAGGGTGAGGGTCAGTACGGCGAGGGCGGCGAAGATGACGGCGGCGGCGACACCGATGGTGTGCAGGCTCGCGGTGAACGCCTCCCGCGCGGTGTGCAGCAGTTCCGCGCCCCGGTCGGCCGGAAGACGCCGGCTCGCCACGACCGCGCCGGCCGGCGAGTCGGACGTGCCATGGGTGCGGTCGCGGTAGACCGCCGCGGCCAGCACACCGAGCAGCGCGAAGCCGAGCGAGCCGCCGAAGTAGTTGCCGGTCTCCGACATCGACGCCGCCGAGCCGGCCCGCTCCGGCGGCACGGACCCGACGACCAGTCCGGTGCCGAGCGCGAACAGCGGGCCGGTGCCGAGGGCCAGCACGGCGATCCCGGTCATGACCAGCGGCAGGGCGAGCGACCCGTGGACGCCGATCAGCAGCAGACTTCCCAGCGCCGATGCCGCGAGCCCGCCCGCGATCGCGGTCGTCTGTTCCATCCGCCGGGCGAGCAGGGGCGCGGTCAGGGTACCGACCGCCACGCCCAGCCCCATGGGCGCGAACAGCACCGCCGACGCGAGCGGCGAGTGTCCCAGCACGCTCTGCAGGTACTGCGTCACCACCAGACCGGTGCCCGCCATGGCGACACCGGCGAGGACCAGCGCGACGAGGACCGCCGTGAACGGCCGGCTGCGCAGCAGCCGCAGGTCCAGCAGCGGCTCCGGCAGCCGCAGTTGACGGCGGACGAACAGCGCTCCCACGGCCGCTCCCACGACGAGGGCCGCCGCCGGGACGGCCGACGCGTGCTGGAGGCTCAGCTGCTTGATGCCGTAGACCAGCAGCAGCACGGACACGAGCGACAGCCCGACGCTCGCCGGATCCGGCCGCCCGGCCCGGTCGCCACGGGACTCCGGCAGCAGCAGCGGACCGGCGAGCAGCAGCACGGCCATCGCCGGTACGGCGGCGAGGAACACCGAGCCCCACCAGAAGTGCTGGAGCAGGAGGCCGGCCAGCACCGGTCCGAGCGCACCGCCGGTGAACTGGCAGCTCGCCCAGATCGCGATGGCCTGCCCGCGCTGCCGTTCGTCGCGGAACATGGTGGTGATCAGGGCGAGGGTGGACGGCGCCAGCGTCGCTCCGGCGACGCCCAGCAGCGCGCGCACGACGATCAGCATCAGCGGGCCGACCGCGCACGCGGCGGCGACCGACAGCGCCGCGAAGGCCGCCGCGCCGGTCAGGAGCAGTCGCCGGCGCCCGATCCGGTCGCCGAGCGTGCCCATCGTGATGACGAGGCCCGCCACCATGAGCCCGTAACTGTCGCTGATCCAGAGCTGCTCGATGTTGTCGGCGCCCAGGTCGGCGCTCAGTCGTGGCAGCGCGAGCAGCAGCGCCGTCATGTCCATCGCGACGACCGAAGTCGGCAGCATGAGGACGGCCAGTCCCAGCCATGCCCGGTTGACCCGCATCTCGGATCCTCCTTGTTCTGTCGATGTCCCGCCGGTCGGTCGGAGCGGGCGGCGGCTTCTTGACACGGGTGCGGAGGGGAATTTCCGTGGCGGGGGAAAACTCGTGGGAATCTTCGGGCGAGGGATGTCAAGAAGTCGACGGCGGCTCCGACCAACCCGTCGAAGGGCCCCGACCGGGGCTCGCGCAGCACGAGGAGCACGAGGAGCACACGATGAAGTTCGTGATCAGCCTGCACATCAACCCGGCCGTGATGGACGCGCTGACCGACGAGGAGAAGGCGGCGATCGGCGCGGGCCACACCAGGTTCATCCAGGAGCTGAAGGAGTCCGGCGAACTGCTGGCCACGCAGGCGCTGGTCGACCCGTCGCAGGCCGTCGTGGTGTCCGTGCGGGAGGGCCAGCCGGTGGTGACCGACGGGCCCTTCCTGGAGGCCAAGGAGTTCCTGGGCGGCTTCTACCTGATCGACTGCGAGGACAAGGAGCGGGCGATCGAGCTGGCGGCGCGGATCCCGGACACCCGGATCGCGGGTCTGGGGGTCGAGGTGCGGCAGGTGATGTTCTACGAGGGACAATTGGAGGCATGACAGCACCGGCCATCGAGGACCTGCTGCGTGACCTCACCCCGCGGGTCCTCGGTGCGCTGGTGCGCCGGTACGGCCGGTTCGAGGGATGCGAGGACGCCGTACAGGAAGCCGTCCTCGCCGCCTCCGTGCAGTGGCCGGCCGAGGGAGTGCCGGACAACCCGCGCGGCTGGCTCACGACGGTCGCGTCCCGGCGGCTCGTCGACCAGCTGCGCAGCGACCACGCGCGCCGTGAACGGGAGTCGGCGCGGGCCGCCGAGGCGGCCCCGGCGGACGTGCCGGACACCGACGACACGCTCGTCCTGCTGTTCCTGTGCTGTCATCCGACCCTGACCGCGGCCTCCCAGACCGCGCTGACGCTGCGCGCGGTCGGCGGCCTGACCACGGCCGAGATCGCGCGCGCGTTCCTGGTGCCGGAGGCCACGATGGCGGCCCGGATCAGCCGGGCCAAGCAGCGCATCCGGGCCGCCGGCAGCTCCTTCGCCCTGCCCGAGGGCGCGGAGCGCGAGGAGCGGCTGCGGGTCGTGCTGCACGTGCTCTACCTGATCTTCAACGAGGGGTACACCGCTTCCTCGGGCAGCGAACTGGTCCGTGCCGATCTCGCCCGCGAGGCGATCCGGCTGGCCAGGACGGTGCACGCGCAACTGCCCGAGGACGGTGAGGTGACCGGGCTGCTCGCGCTCATGCTGCTCACCCATGCCCGCCGCGAGGCACGGACGACACCGTCCGGCGACCTGGTGCCGCTGGCCGAACAGGACCGCAAGCGGTGGGACGGCGCGCTGATCGACGAGGGCCTGGACCTGGTGAAGGCGGCGTTGGCCGGCCCGGACCTGGGGCCGTACCAGCTCCAGGCCGCGATCGCCGCCACGCACGCCGACGCGGCCACCGCCGAGGAGACCGACTGGGTGCAGGTGCACGCCCTGTATCTGATCCTGGAGCGGATCGCGCCCAACCCGATGGTCACCCTGAACCGCGCGATCGCACTCGCCGAGACCGAGGGACCGCAGGCCGGGCTGGACCTGCTGTCCGGCCTGGACGGTGACGGGCGGATGGCCGGGCATCACCGGCTGCTGTCCGTACGGGCACATCTGCTGGAGCGGACGGGCGACACGGCCGGGGCGTACGAGCACTACCGCCGCGCCGCGAAGGCCACGGCGAGCCTCGCCGAGCAGCGCTATCTGGAGTCCCGGGCGAACAGGGTCGCCGCCCGCCCCGAACCCCCGGTGGCCTGAACCGGCCGGTGCCGGGCGACAGAGCCGGCCGACCGGGCGCGGGCTCGGGTCCTCACGGGGAACCCGGGCGCCGCGGTCCTTCGTCCCGGCCCTCGGCCTTCGAGGGCGGCAGACGTGGTGGGGCCTCGCCCGCGGTGAGGTGTTCGAGGACCTCGACCAGCTCCTGACAGGCCTTCTCCACCGACTGGCGGGTGTTGTGCTGCTCTGTGATCACGGCGGACAGCAGCAGCGCGGTCAGGGCCATCGAGCCGTTGAACGCCTGGAGCTTCGCCATGACCTCGATGCGGCTCAGCCCGGTGAAGGCACCGACGTCGTCGGTCGCGGCGACGGTGGCCAGCACGGAGGTCAGCAACGCGCACAGCGCGCTGCCCACGAGCTGGAAGCGCAGGGCCGCCCAGATCAGCAGCGGGTAGACGAGGAAGAGCAGGCTGAGCGAGCTGTAGACGGAGACCGGCACCAGCACGCAGGCGACGACCGTCAGCGCGACCGCCTCCTTCCAGCGGGTCAGCGGCGGCGGCCAGCGGGCACCGTGCAGCAACAGCAGCAGCGGGGTGACGATGAGGACGCCCATCGCGTCGCCCACCCACCAGGCCAGCCAGACCGGCGGGAAGCTCGACGCGGCCAGCCGGTCCGTGACGACGAGGAGCCCGACGCCCACGGTCGAGCTGATCAGCATGGCGCCGAGCGCGCCGAGGAACACCAGAGCGAGTCCGTCGCGCAGCCGGCCGAGATCGGTGTGGAAGCGGGCCCGGCGCAGCAGCAGCGCCGCGCACACCGGCGCGCCGGTCTGGCCGGCGAGGGTGCCCAGCACGTCGAGGCGGGGGGTGGTGATCGACATGACGACGAAGAGGGCGCCGATCGTGATGCCGGGCCAGCAGCGCATCCCGAGGATCAGCAGGGCGGCGACGGCGACGCCGCTGGCGGGATAGATGGGAGTGACGACGGCGCCCTCGACGGCCAGCTCACGGAGGAGTCCGAGCCGGCCGGCACCGAAGTAGCAGGCCGCGACGGCCAGTACCTGGACGGCAGGGCCGACCGAGCGGCGCTGAACCTCGTTACCCACCACACCAGCAATCTCACACCGCCGCCCCCGCCGGGGCGAGGCGAGAGCCCACGCCGTCCAGCCCTATGGCGTAACCGGACCGTACGGCCGGAAGCGGGCCCGCCCGGGTCGACGGCGGGCGAGCGGGGGTGGAGGAGGGGCGGTCGGGGCGGGGGCGGGGCGGTCACATGTGGACGCAGGGGCCGTCCAGGCCGACGACGAGGACGGCGGCGTCGTCCTCGTGGCCGACGCTCTCGGCGCCCTTGATCACGGCGGCGGCCAGCGCGTGTGCCTCCAGGCTCGCGACGGCGGCGATGCCGGCGAGGCGGACGACCTGATCGAGCCCGTCCTCGATGGTCAGCGACGGGCCCTCCACCACGCCGTCGGTGACCAGGACGAAGACGCCGCCCGTGGTCAGCCGGTGCCGGGTCACCGGGTACTCCATGCCCGTCTCGATGCCGAGCGGCGGCCCTCCCTCGTCGTCGACGACGCCGGACTTGCCGTCCGCCGTGGCCCACACGAAGGGGATGTGGCCGGCGCGGGCGCTCTCCAGTACGCCGGTGGTGAGGTTGAGGCGCATGAAGGTGCAGGTGGCGAAGAGGTCGCTGCCCAGGGAGAGCAACAGCTCGTTGGTGCGGGCGAGGAGTTCGCCCGGGTCGCTGGTGACGGAGGCCAGGGCGCGCAGTCCGGCCCGGACCTGGCCCATGAACGCGGCGGCCTCGATGTTGTGCCCCTGCACGTCGCCGATGGACAGCCCGATCCGGCCGTCGGGCAGGGCGAAGGCGTCGTACCAGTCGCCGCCCACGTTGAGACCGAGGTTGGCCGGCGTGTAGCGCACGGCGAGGTGCAGGCCGGGGGCGGCGGGCAGATCCCGTGGGAGCATGCCGCGCTGGAGCGCGATGGCCAGCTCGACCTGGCTGCGCTGCAGCTCCGCGCGCTCGCGTGCCTGGGCGGTGAGCGAGCCGAGTCGGGCCAGCAGCTCGTCGCCTTCGTCCGTGGAGCGCTTGCGGGGCATTGATCACTTCCGGCGATGCGGTGACCTTCGAAGGCCGACCGCCTGAATTTTCATCAAATGCCTAGATTTTACCTATATCTCGTGATCGTGCTCTCGGACAGAGCCTCCGATGCGGGTCAACGTCCGGATCCGCGCCGTCCCCCGGTCGATGGATGTGCCCGTGTCGGGCCACCGGGCGCGCCGGACCGGAGTGGGAGATTACGGCTGCGGACCGGGGCCGCCCCGCCACTCACTCTCCCCCGACTCTCCGACTCCCGTCTCCCTTTTCCCTGTTCCCGCGTTCCCCCTTTCATCCCTTTTTCATCCCGATATCGCGCTCCACGGAGGAACCTCACCATGCGCCTGTGCCGTCCGCTCGTCGCCGTTCTCGGCGGACTCGCCCTCGCCCTGACCACCACCGGCTCCGCTCTCGCCGCGGACAGCACGTTCCTGTGGACCGGCCCCCAGGGCAAGCTGTACGCCATCGACAACCCGCCGGCGCGCAAGTGCCTCAACATGGCCCAGGAGGCGCGCGGCGCCCGCAATGCCACGAAGAAGCCCCTGGTCGTCTACACGCAGAAGAAGTGCAAGGGGACGGCGACGCGGCTCGCCCCCGGCAAGTCGGCGCCCAGCGGCGCGCGTTTCGCCAGCATCGTGTTCGACCCGCGCTGACCGGCACAGACACCGGCACCGCACACCGAACACGGGTGGCACGCGTCCGCGCCTGGGCGTTGGCGTGCCACCCGTGTCCAGTCCCGAGACATCCAGGCGCTGGCCACCGGCCGTCCCGTGGCGTTCTCGTCGTTCCCTCTCCGCCCTCACACCCCGCAGGCCTCGTCCGTCCGGGTCGTGAGGGCCATGAGGCGTACGCCCTCACCGGATCGCCGTTCCGCACGCGGCCGGCTGCCGGTCCCCGCCGCGGGCACGCATGATCGGGGGGGGCACCGTTGACGGCGCTGCTCGGCCGACGCCGCTCCGCGCGGCGGACCCTGCTGGTGTTCCTGGGGGTGTTCCTGCTCGCCCACGCGGTCGGGGCCCTCACCTCCGGCCTCGCCGTCCTGCTGGCCACGTGGGTCCTCGCGGCCCTGGCCGACGCCGGTTTCCTGGCCGTAGGGCTGACCGCCGCGACGGAGATGGTCGCGGCCGACGCCAAGGGCCGGGCCACCTCGATCCTGCTCGGCGGGACCGCGCTCGCCTGCGTGGTGTGCGTGCCCGCCGGTGCCGCGCTCGGCCGGCTGCCGGGCTGGCGTTCGGCGTTCCGGGAGGACGCCCCGCTGTCCGCGCCGACGCTCGCCGCGATCGCCCGGTCGCTGCCGGGCGGCCGGAGCGGCCCTGCACCGGGGCCCGCGCGGAGCTGCGGGCGCTGCGCCGGCCCCGGCTGCTGCCGGCCCTGGGCCTCGGCGCGCTGGTCGACGGCGCCACCTTCTGCACCTTCACCTACCTCGCACCGCTGACCACGGAGGTGACCGGACTCGCTGCCGGGTGGGTGCCGGGCATGCCGGCGCTGTTCGGGGCCGGCGCATTCGCCGGGGTGACGTCGGCGGGCCGGCCGGCGGACCGGCGGCCGCTGCCGGTGCTGCGGGCGGGCGGGGCCGCGCTGCTCGTCGGCTGGGTGCTGCCGGCCCTGGCCGCCGGGCACACGACGGCGACCGTCCTGCTCGTCCCGCTGCTGGGACTGCTGGCGTTCGGCGTCGGTTCGACGCTGATCACCCGGGTGCTGTACGAGGCCGCGGACGCCCCGTCCCTCGGGACCGCGTTCGCGACGTCGGCGCTGAACGCCGGCGCCGCCCTCGGCCCGGTGCCGGGCGGGGCGGCGATCGACCGCGGTCTCGGCTTCCGCGCCCCGGTCTGGGTCAGCGGCCTGCTGGCGACGCCCGCGCTCGCCGCACTGACCATGACCGCACGCGACGGCCGAGACCGGCGACCCGCGTGACGCCGGGCGCGGCCGTCCGGCGATGGCCGGCGGCCCACGGCACGGAGTGCTGAGCCACCCCCGTCAGAAAGGCGAGCGCCCCGCACGTCACGTCCGCACTCGCCACGCCGGCCATGGCCGCACGCGGCGGGCGGGAACGGCCGCTGGGACGGTCGGCGCGGCCGTCCTGTGGTGGCTCACAGCGGGGAGCGGGCCACCGCTGTCAGGAAGGCGCCGAACAGCAGGGACACGATGGTGAGGGCGCCGTAGACGATCACTGCGTGGGCCGGGCGGACCCGCCAGGTCCGGGTCAGGGCGCGGGCCATGGGGATGAGCAGCGGGAAGGCCGGGAGCAGGAACCGCGGCTTGGAGGAGAAGGAGCCGGATGCGGCGACCACGAGCAGGACCAGCACCCCCGAGAAGACCACCAGCGCCAGTGGGGCGCGCTCCAGGCACAGCAGCGCGAACAGCAGGACGCTCGCCGCGACGATCACCAGGGCCATCGGGTAGACGGCTCCCCCGCCGTGCAGCAGCATCGCCTTGACGAACTTGGCCGAGCCGATGCCGAAGTCGAACTTCGAGTCCCAGGCGCTCTGCACCTTGAAGTAGCCGCCGAGCAGGTTTCCGGTCTGGCTGCCCACCCACAGCACGTAGCCGAGCCAGCCCACCGGAGCGAGTACGGCGCCGGCCCACAGGCTCACCGGGACCCGGCCGCGCCGGCGCCATGCCTCATGGGCGGCGGCGAGGCAGACGGCCAGCGCGATCGCGAAGCCGCTGGGCCGGGCCAGACCCGCGAGCGCGGCCAGCGTTCCGGCCCACAGCCAGTTGCGCTTGAGCACGTGGTACAGGGACCAGATGGCCAGCGCGGCGAACAGGGACTCGGTGTAGGCGATGGTCAGCTCGACGGCGTGCGGCATCACGGCCCACAGGGCGACCAGTGCGGTGGCGACGCCGCGCCCGTAGAGCATGTGGCCGATGGCGTAGACGCCGTACGCCGCCACGCCCGCGCAGATCCAGGAGATGAGCAGCGCGGCCTGGCCGGGGGTCAGCGGCAGGACGGTGGTCAGCGCCCTGATCATGCCGGGATACAGGGGGAAGAACGCCCAGTCGGCCTGGACGGCGCCCTGCGGGGTGATCCAGATCTTGTGGCCGTAGCCCTGGGCGGCGATGTGCAGATACCAGCGGGAGTCCCAGGAGTGGGCGAGGGTTTTGAGGAGTGGATGGCCCCGCAGGGCGTTGGTGAGGATCACTGTGAGGACCCCGGCGAACCGGACGGCCACGAACAGCGCGAGGGCAGGCAGCACGCCCTCGGGAGTTCCCCGCCGCGCGATCCTCGGCAGGGCCGGCAGCACCGACAGACGGGCGGGTGGGGACGGGGCGGCCGACTCGGGCCGGGGTACAGAAGAGGTACTCACGCTCATGACCTTGAACACGCCTGGTAAGACGTGCAATCCGCGACCCGGGTTTCTTACACACTTCCACCCTGATTCAGGAAATTGCCCCTTCTCGCCGAATCCGGACAAACCATACTGATCAATCGCTGACCGATCATCGATCGGCCGCCGATCGAAGGCGCCCGAAGGCGTTGAAACAACGTGTGGTAAACATATGAGCGCTGCCTAGCTCGAAAGATGGATGTTGTGACTGTCAACGACGACTCGTTCACCAACTGGAAGATCCGCGAGGAGATCGCGGAGTCGATGATCCCGCTCATCGGGAAGCTGCACCGCGAGCGGGACGTGACCGTCCTGCTGCACAGCCGCTCCCTGGTGAACAAGTCGGTGGTCAGCATCCTCAAGACGCACCGCTTCGCCCGGCAGATCGCCGGCGCGGAGCTGTCGGTCACCGAGACCATGCCGTTCCTTCAGGCCCTGACCGAGCTCGACCTCGGGCCCTCCCAGATCGACCTCGGTCTGCTGGCCGCCACGTACAAGGCCGACGACCGGGGCCTCAGTGTCGCCGAGTTCACCGCCGAGGCCGTCGCCGGTGCCACCGGCGGCAACAAGATCGAGCGCCGCGAGGCACGGGACGTCGTCCTGTACGGCTTCGGCCGCATCGGCCGGCTCGTCGCACGCCTGCTGATCGAGAAGGCCGGTTCGGGCAACGGTCTGATGCTGCGCGCCATCGTCGTGCGCGGCGGCGGCGCCGAGGACATCGTCAAGCGCGCCTCGCTGCTGCGCCGCGACTCCATCCACGGCCAGTTCCAGGGCACCATCACCGTGGACGAGGACACCAGCACGATCGTGGCCAACGGCAACGCGATCAAGGTGATCTACGCCGACGACCCGACGGCCGTCGACTACACCGAGTACGGCATCCGGGACGCCATCCTCATCGACAACACCGGCAAGTGGCGCGACCGCGAGGGCCTGTCCAAGCACCTGCGCCCCGGCATCGACAAGGTCGTCCTGACCGCGCCGGGCAAGGGCGACGTCCCGAACATCGTGCACGGCGTCAACCACGACACGGTCAAGCCGGACGAGCAGATCCTGTCCTGCGCCTCCTGCACCACCAACGCGATCGTCCCGCCGCTGAAGGCGATGGACGACGAGTACGGCGTGCTGCGCGGGCACGTGGAGACCGTCCACTCGTTCACGAACGACCAGAACCTGCTGGACAACTACCACAAGGCCGAGCGCCGTGGCCGCTCCGCGCCGCTCAACATGGTGATCACCGAGACCGGTGCCGCCTCCGCCGTCGCCAAGGCGCTGCCCGACCTCAAGGCGAAGATCAGCGGCAGCTCGATCCGTGTGCCGGTGCCGGACGTCTCGATCGCGATCCTCAACCTCCAGCTGGCCCGCGAGACCACCCCCGAGGAGGTCCACGACTACCTGCGCGAGGTCTCGCTGACCTCGCCGCTGCGCCGCCAGATCGACTTCACCACGGCGCCCGACGCGGTCTCCAGCGACTTCATCGGCTCGCGCCACGCCTCGATCGTGGACGGCGGCGCCCTCAAGGTCGACGGCGACAACGCGATCCTCTACCTCTGGTACGACAACGAGTTCGGCTACTCCTGCCAGGTCGTCCGCGTCGTCCAGCACGTCTCCGGCGTCGAGTACCCGACGTTCCCGGCCACGGCGGTCTGACCGCCGACGGGACGGCGCGCGTACGGCGGAGGCCGCCGGCCGGGATTCCGGTCGGCGGCCTCCGCCGCGCCGAGGGCACGTGCGCTCAGGCCCCGGTCCCGGCCTTCGCCGAGGCGGCGCAGGCTCCCGCCGCGCACGCCGTGAGCCACTGGTCGAAGTCGGCGTCGTACCGTGTACCGATGCCGTCGTGGTAGACGGCGTAACCGCCCGCGTAGTCACCGGCGCGGAAGCGCGCGAGCATCTGCTGGACGTCGTCGGGGTGGCGCTCCGCCATGTAGCGCACGGCGAGATAGCCCCAGGGGTAGGTGCGGGTCGTGTCGCTGTTGGCGTAGGTGTTCTCGAAGAGAGTGCTCAGCTTGTACGTGTGCCTGGCCGCCTCCTGGATCGCCTGGTCGTCGGCGAGACCCCGGTAGCCGTAGGAGACGTACTCGGCGAGACCCTCGATCCACCACACGTCGGGCACGGACGTCTGCTGCGTGAAGTCGCCCTTCATGTCGTCGCGGGCGTCGAGGAAGTGCGTGTACTCGTGGTTGAGGTTCCAGATCCGGGCCGTGAAGCCGTCGTCGGAGTCCTTCTGGTACATGATCGACGTGGGCTGGTTGGCCGGGTCGGACGGGTCGCCGTCCAGCGTGATGCCGCCGTTGTCGGTGCTGACGCCGTAGATCGCACCGGCGTACGTCTGGTAGTCGGCGCGGCTCGCGAAGACCACGAGCTGGATGGCGGAGACGTACTGGCCGGGTATGGCGCCGTCGGCCTTGACCAGGTTCCGGAAGTAGGCGTCCTGGTTCTGCACGCTCGCGCACACGGCGGCGAGGTCGTCCGCCGTCAGGGACTCGGCGCGGATCGTGTGGGCGGCGTCGCAGCGGTGGGTGACCGGCAGGGCGGCGGCGGTGAGCTTGGCGGGCAGGTCGCAGACGTCGTAGTAGGCGCAGTCGCCGCCGTCGTAGGCGTTCGCCTGCGTGGCCACCGCCACCCAGAGCCCGGCCGTCGGGCCGGTGATCTCCGACTCGTCCAGCAGATCCCTGGTCAACGGCCGTACGGTTGCCTGGAGTTCGGGGTGCTCCACATAACGGGCCAGGTTCATCCCGGCGTTGGAGTCCAGGAACGCGTTGTCGGTGCCGAGCAGGTCGGTGTGGTCCAGGGCGAAGTCGTGCAGGGTGCCGGCGATCGACGGGTCGGCGGTGACCGCCCGGACGTAGTCGGGGTTCCAGTTGCCGCGCCACAGCGGGGTGTAGACGTCGTTGACCGCCCTGACCATGCTGTCCACCGTGCCGTACGAGCTGTCGTAGTCCTCCAACAGCCTCTGGTAGACCGGGAGGTAGCGGCCCTGCTGGTCGGCGCTGTCGGTGAGGACGACGGTCTCGCCGAGGATGTCGCCGTTGGCCGCCGTGACGTCGTACGCGTGCCGGCGGGCGAAGAAGGCGTCCAGGCCGGCGGTGACGGCGGTGGTGAGCCGTGAGGTGTACGGGCCCGTGTCCGAGGCGTCGTTGAACTGTACGTAGTAGCCGGCGCGCAGGAACAGCACCAGCTGCTCCAGGCTGCCGGTGTTGTCGCCCCGGTACTGCGCGGCCGTGCGGGTGAACGCGGCCGCCACGGTGAGCATCTGGGACTCGCGGAAGACGGCGTGCGCGTCCTGGCCGGTGACCGCGAAGAGGGTGTTCACGCAGTCCGTCGTCGAGGCCTTCACGAAGGCGACGAGGGCGGCTCCGTCACGGCTGCCGAAGTCGCCCGGGGTGCAGGAGGCCGCCCCGGCGGTCGCTCTGGGTGCGCGGCTCAACAGGGGTTGTCGCGGGGGGAGTTGGACCGGGCTGAGCCGTCGGGTCGGGCTCGCCGGGCGTTCGGTGCCGGCGATGGTGGCGCCGACGGGCGAGGGTACGGAGGTGCGGGCGCGGGGCGTGACCGCCGTACCGGGGTGCGGCTGGGGCGCGGCCAGCGCCGGTGCGGTCAGCAGGCCAGCCACGGTGACACAGACGGCGGCGGCACCGGTCAGGCGTGCGACGGCACGCCCGTGCCCGCGTCCGGGCAGCGCGAAGCGATAGTGCATCGAGGTTCCTCCACGAAGTGGTGCGCCTCGGTGGGGGGTTGAGGCGTGTGAGGCACTGTGTCAGCGGGCCGGTGGAGCGACAATGCCGTGTGACATAGCACATGGCACCAGCCGCTCATAACATCGCGAGGCGCTTTTGACGTGCCGCTACGCCCCGGTGACGCTCCAGGTGCGCGAGGCCCAGGCCCGCAGGTGCGGTGCCTGGGCGACGAGGTCGCGGTAGGCGGCCGTGGCCGACTGGGCCAGCGCCTCCAGGACCTCGTCGGTGACGCTGTCGGGCCGCCAGGCGAGCACATAGCGGCACCACAGGGGCGAGCCGACGAGCGGCTTGACCACGACGTGCGGGCCCGGCCGCAGCGTCGGCTGCACCAGGGACACCCCGAGGCCGTCGGCGATCATGCTCTGGAGCTGGCTCTGGTCGCCGAGGAACTCGTGCACGGTGACCGGGGTGAATCCGGCTGCCGCGCAGGCGTCGTAGAACACCCCGGGCCAGCCGGCGCCGTCGTCCGGGGTCACGAACCACGCGTCCTCGGCCAGGTCCGCGAGCTGCACCTGGGCGCACTGGCGCAGCCGGTGCCGGGCGGGCAGGGCGACGAACGTGGGCTCGGTGACGATGCCGCGGTGCCGCACGGCGTCCGAGTGGCGCAGTTCCATGCCCGGGTAGTCGGCGGCTATCGCGGCGTCCACCGCGCCATCCTCCAGCAGCTCCACGATCCGTGAGGAGGCGTAGACGCTGTTCACCGCGAGGGACAGCCCGGGCAGCCGGGTGCGGACACGGGAGACCGTGCCCGACAGCATGGGCGAGTTGGTCGCGGCCATGCGCAGGGGAGGGCGTGGCCGCGCGGGGGTCGGACGGTGGCCGATCGCGTCGGCGCGGGCCAGCACGTCACGCGCCTGGGCCACCACCTCGGCGCCGTAGGAGGTCGGGCGCGCGCCGCTCGTGCCGCGGTCGAAGAGCGGCTCGCCGAAGTGGCGCTCGATGCGGCGCAGCTGGGTACTCACGGCGGGCTGCGAGTAGCCGAGCTGTGCCGCCGCGCGCCCCACACTGCCCGCGTCGGCAATCGCGCACAGCACCCGCAGATGCCGCAGCTCCAGCTCCATCTCGCCCCTCCTCGTGTCGGCCACACCGCCCCGGCTCACACCCGGCGGACGAAGCGTTCCATTGTGCCCTGCCGGGCACAAGCCGCAGGTCAGCCGACGTCGTGCCACGGCGTGCGAAGGGGGGAGACAGAGCCGGAGCGGCCGTCGGGGCGCCCGGCCGCCTCAGTACGCCCGGCCCACCACCGCGACGACCCCCGGCTCGTCCTCGCTCACCGGCACCGAACCGTCGGCCGCGACCAGGCACCGTACCGACACGCCCCGCTCGGCCAGCCGGGCCTCGCCGTCGGGGCCGAGCGCGGCCCAGGGGATGCGGGCCCAGCCCGTCCGCGCGGCCTCAGCGGCCTCCTCCGGCCCGGTCACCTCGGCCGTGCGGTCCGCACGGCGCCGGCGGGACTGCGCGAGCAGCAGCGCCTGGTCGTCCGCCAGCGCCCCGGGCAGCAGTGCGGGCAGCGCCGCGGCGGCGACCGGCTCCTTGGTGCCCGGGATGCAGCGGACCAGCATCGCGGTGCCGTTCCCCAGGTCGCGCGGGCCCACCTCGATCCGTACGGGGACGCCCTTCAGCTCCCAGTCGACCGCGCGCCGGCCGAACGGCACGTCCGTGCGGTCGTCCACGTGGACCCGTACGCCCGCCTCCGCCAGCCGGCCGCCGATCGCGCGGACCGCGGACAGCACCTCCTCGTCGCCCTTCACCGCCAGGACCACCGCCTGCACCGGGGCCGGCCGGGGCGGGACGCGCAGCCCGCCGTCGTCGCCGTGGGCCATCACCAGCGCGCCGATCATGCGGGTGGTGGAGCCCCAGGAGGTCTGCCAGACGTGTTCCTGCCGCCCGTCCTTCGTCACGTAGCGCGTGTGGAAGGCCTTGGCGAAGTTCTGGCCGAGCTCATGGCTGGTGACCATCTGGAGCGCCTTGCCGTCGCCCATCATGCTCTCCAGCGTGAGCGTGTTGATCGCGCCGGCGAACCGCTCCCGGGCCGTCTTGCGTCCGGAGACGAAGTCCATGGCGAGGACGTCGCGCAGGAAGTCGCCGTAGACCTCGCTCTGGACGCGTGCCGCGAAGTCCCGGGCCTCCTCGTACGTGGCGTGCGCGGTGTGGCCCTCCTGCCACAGGAACTCCGTCGTCCGCAGGAACAGGCGCGGGCGCAGCTCCCAACGGACCACGTTCGCCCACTGGTTGATGAGCAGGGGCAGATCGCGAGAGCTGTGCACCCACTTGCGTGCCGGCGCTGACCATGGCGGAGGGGGCCCGGCGGGCGCGGGCGATGGTGGCGGCCGGACTGGACTTCGACGGCGTGTTCTGTGTGACGGACACCGTGGCGATGGGGGTCCTGCGGGGGCTCGCGGACGCCGGGGTGCGGGTGCCGCAAGCCGTCAAGGTGATCGGTTTCGACAACGTCGACGAGAGCGCCTTCCTCGTCCCGTCGCTGTCCACGGTGGATCCGGATCACGACCTGATGGCAGAGCGGGCCGTCGCCCTGCTCGTCGCCCGGCTGGACAGCGCGGGGCCGCCCGCGGACCAGGAGGAGTTCGTGAGCCCCTTCTCGCTGGTGCCACGCGAGTCGACCGCCCCCTGACCCTGGTTCTCGCCCCACGCTTTCTCTGCTTTCTCTCCACCTCGACCGGGCTGCAGCAGCACACCCTCATTTGCCTTAAGCTTTTAGGCATGCTCATAATCAATTTCGGCAGAGAGGGGAAGGTTCATGGTTCGCGCAGGTCTGAGCACCGAGCGTCTGGTCCGTGCGGGCGCCGAGCTGGCCGACGAGGTCGGTTTCGAGCAGGTGACCGTGTCCGCGCTGGCCCGGCGGTTCGACGTCAAGGTCGCGAGCCTGTACTCGCACCTGAAGAGCTCCCAGGACCTCAAGACCCGGATCGCGCTGCTCGCCCTGGAGGAGCTGGCCGACCGCGCCGCCGAGGCGCTCGCCGGCCGGGCCGGCAAGGACGCCCTGGCCGCCTTCGCCGACGTGTACCGCGACTACGCCCGCGCACACCCGGGCCGCTACGCCGCGACCCGCCACCCGCTCGACGCCGAAGCCGCGGCGGCGAGCGCGGGCGGCCGGCACGCCCGGATGACCCGGGCGATCCTGCGGGGCTACGACCTGACCGAACCCGACGAGACACATGCGGTCCGCCTCCTCGGCAGCGTCTTCCACGGCTACGTCAGCCTGGAGCTGGCCGGCGGATTCAGTCACAGCGCCCCCGACTCGCAGGAGTCCTGGACGCGCATCCTGGACGCCCTCGACGCCCTGCTGCGCGACTGGCCCTCCCCCTGAATCCCCGACTCCCCGAACCCCACTTCAGCACGTCGACATCTTCGAAACGCAGGCCGACACCATGCACTCCATCCCGCTGACCCCCGAACTCCTGCGCGGCGCGCTGGACGTGGAACGCACCGCGCTCGGACTCCTGCCGCACCGGCTGCCCGCCCGCGCCCGCGCCCAGTGCGCCGACCCGCAGCTCGCCATGGTGGAGTCCCAGCCCTCCGGCGTACGACTGGCCCTGCGCACCCGCGCGACCGTCGTCGAGCTGGACACCCTGGCGACCAAGCGGGTCTACGTCGGCGCGCCGCCGCGCCCGGACGGCGTGTACGACCTGCTCGTCGACGGACGGCTCACCGGCAGCGCCCGGGTCGAGGGCGGCGACACGCTCACGATCGACATGACGACCGGCGACGTCGAGCACCGGCCGGGCCCGGTCGGCACCGTCCGCTTCACGGGCCTGCCCGACACGGTCAAGGACGTGGAGATCTGGCTGCCGCACAACGAGACGACCGAGCTCGTCGCGCTGCGGGCCGACGCGCCCGTCGAGCCGGTGCCGGACCGGGGCCGCGCGGTGTGGCTGCACCACGGCAGTTCGATCAGCCACGGCTCCGACGCCGCGAGCCCCACGACCACCTGGCCGGCACTCGCCGCGGCCCTCGGCGGGGTCGAGCTGATCAACCTGGGGCTCGGCGGCAGCGCCCTGCTCGACCCGTTCACCGCGCGCACGCTGCGCGACACCCCCGCCGACCTGATCAGCGTCAAGCTCGGCATCAACGTGGTGAACGCCGACCTGATGCGGCTGCGCGCGTTCGGCCCGGCCGTGCACGGCTTCCTCGACACCGTCCGCGAGGGCCACCCCGACACGCCGCTGCTCGTCGTCTCGCCCCTCCTGTGCCCGATCCACGAGGACACGCCAGGTCCCAGCGCCCCGGACTTCTCCGCCCTGAGCGAGGGCCGGCTGCGGTTCCGGGCCGTCGGGGACCCGGCGGAGACGGCGAGCGGAAAGCTCACGCTGAACGTCATCCGTACGGAGCTGGACCGGATCGTGCGCGAGCGCGCGGCCGAGGACCGGAACCTGCACTACCTGGACGGCCGTGACCTGTACGGCGAGGCCGACTTCGGCGAACTGCCGCTGCCCGACGACCTGCACCCGGACGCCGCCGCGCACCGCCGGATCGGCGAGCGCTTCGCGGCGCGGGCGTTCACGACGGGCGGCCCCTTCGGGGACGGCGCCCTCTGACCACACCGCCCGACCGTACGGGCCGCCCTCGTACGGGCCGCCCGTAGCGGACGCGTCACACCAGGTGGGCGAAGACCACCAGGTTGTCGGTGTAGTCCTTCGCCGCGTGGTCGTACGGCCCGGTGCAGGTGATGAGCCGGGCCTCGGCGCGCGGCACGTCGCCGTACACGCGCTCGCTGGGGAATTCGTTCTTGGCGAAGGTCTTGGCGTCGTCCACGACGAAGTCCGCGTCCTGTCCGTCGGCACGCTCCACGGTGAACTCGTCACCGGGCTCCAGTTCGTCGAGACCGGCGAAGACGGCCGGGGAGGTCGTGGTGTCGAGGTGCCCGGCGATGATCGCGGTGCCCCGCTCACCGGGCGCGACGCCCTTGGAGTACCAGCCGACCAGATTGGTGTCGTCGGCCGGCGGCGGCTGGAGCTTGCCGTCGGCGCCGATGGTCAGGGTGGTGAAGGGGGCGTCCACGTCGATCTTCGGGATGATCAGGCGGGTCGGTGCGGACCGGGGCAGTGACGGGCCGGTCGGCTGCGGACGGGGCCGCTGCGGATCGGCGGTCGCGGGGGCGTCCTTGCCGGTGGCCGAGGAGGCGCCACGGTCGGTGTTCGAGGAGTCGCCGCGGTCGGCGGTCGAGGAGGCGCCCGCGCCGGAGGCCCGGGAGGTCTGCGAGGAGTCACCGGTCTTGTGGTGGCCGCCGAACACGCTGGTGAAGAGGACGACGATCGCCACCAACCACAGCGTCAGCCGCCCACCACGACCGGAACCCCGCCCGTCCGCAGGTGACGGGGAGGAGGGATTTGCTGCCATCGGACACCACCTCGCTCGGATACGGCAGCACAGGAATCAGAACAAGGGCGCCGGTGCCGAAGCCCGGCGCACAGGGAGGGGACGCGGGGAACGTCCCCGGGCGGCGGGCCGCCGACGCGAGGGGAACGTCGGCGGCGGCCGCTGCCTCAGGAAACGAGCCGCCGGATCAGGACTCCTGACCGGCCTTCCTGCGGCGCACCACGTACATGGCGCCCGCGCCCAGGGCCAGTACGGCCAGACCACCCGCGGTCACGCTCGAATCGGCGAGCGCCCCGCCACCGGTGTGCATGCCACCACGCGGCTCCTCACCGCCCCGGTCACTGCCACCACGGTCGCTGCCACCCCGGTCGCTACCACCTCGGTCGCTGCCACCACGGTCACTGCCACCACGGTCGCTACTACCTCGGTCGCTACCACCTCGGTCGCTGCCACCACGGTCACTGCCACCACGGTCACTGCCACCACGGTCGCTACTACCTCGGTCGCTGCCACCTCGGTCGCTACTGCCTCGGTCGCTACTGCCTCGGTCGCTACCGCTCCGGTCACTGCTGCCACCGTCGTCGCCACCACGGTCCCCGCCCTGGTCGTCACTGGTCAGCATGGCCAGCGCGCCGCCACCGGTGTGCACGCCGCCGTGCGGCTCGCCGCGACCCCGGTCCTCACCACGGCCCCGGTCGTTCTCCCCGCCACGGTCGTTGCCGCCACGGCCCCGGTCGCCACCCTCGTCGCCACCACGGTCACGGTCGCCACCCTCGTCGCCACCACGGTCACGGTCCCCGCCCTGACCGTTACCGCTCACCATGGCCAGCGCACCGCCACCGGTGTGCACGCCGCCATGCGGCTCGCCGCGACCCCGGTCCTCACCACGGCCCCGGTCGTTCTCCCCGCCACGGTCGTTGCCACCGCGGCCCCGGTCGCCACCCTCGTCGCCACCACGGCCCCGGTCGCCACCCTCGTCGCCGCCACGGTCACCGCCGTGGCTGTCGCCGCGCACCAGGGCGAGTGCTCCGCCGCCCGTGTGAATTCCACCGTGCGGGTCGTCGTGTCCGCGACCGTTGTCGCGGTCGCCTCCGCGATCATTGTCGTGATCGCGGCCGTTGTCGTTGCCTCGGCCGTTGCCCCGGCCGTTGTCGCGGCCGTTGTCACGGCCTCGGTCGTCGCCGCGACCGTTGTCGCGGCTGTAGGAAGAGTCGTCGCGGCCACCGTCGTCGCCCAGGTGGGCGACCGCGAGAGCGGCGCCGGGCGTGGCGAAGGCGAGGGCGGCCGTGACGGCCGCCGTGGCCAGAAGCCTGCGGGCAGAACGCATAGCGATGTCCTTCCGTCGCGGCCAGGCAGCGGATACCTCATCAGCTGAACAGACCCGGCCTCGACATGAACCACCGTCAGCGAGGGCCCGGACTCGCACCATCTGAGCCGCCCAATGGAGTCATCGAGCCACCCGTCTGACCCAGCGATCACCTTCTTCGAGCGGCCGTCCGGGGGAATGCCACGGCGTGGCGCCACCACCGCGCGGCACTCCTCCCCTCCTGGTCCTGCGCGGCGCCCGCCGAATCTCCGTGGACTTCCCCGGACCCCTTGTTATGACTGTCGTCATAACGCAGGCTGGTGCCAACGGATGTGACAGGTGCGGCAGGTCGAGGCGGCGGGAGACGACAGTGGCGGACGGGATGGCGCGGGCCCTGTGGGAGCGGTACGAGCCGGTGCACGATCTCGTGTACTTCGCGCCGGAGGTGCGCGGGGCGGCGGACGCACTCGGGCTGCGGGGGTACTGGATGGGGTACTTCGCGCTGCGCGCCGCGCCGCTCGGCGCCGTGTCCCCGTCCGTGGTGACGAGTTGTTTCTACGTCTTCCACCCCGCGCGCGTGGCCCGGGCCCTGCCGGACGCCTGGGGGTACGCGGCCCCGGCCGAGGTGCTGGCTGCCCGTCTGGACGCCCTGGACGCGGCGATGACCGGCCTGTTCGGCGCGGACACCGTCGGCTCGGCCGAGTTCGCCGAGGCGGCCGACCTGGCCTGGGAGGCCGCCGCGGCGGCGGACACGACGGGCCGGGTGCTGGCCGCCGCCAACCAGACGCTGGAGCGCCCCAGGCGCCCGGCCGCGCGGCTGTGGCAGGGCCTGACGACGCTGCGCGAGCACCGGGGCGACTCGCATGTCGCGGTGCTGGTGAGCCAGGGGCTCGGGCCGGTCGAGGCGATGGTGCTCAAGGCCGCGGAGGGTGAGTCGGACGGGGAGTTCCTGCGCGAGACGCGCAGGTGGGAGCGGGCCGACTGGGAGTCGGCCGGGGCCCGGCTGCGCGGGCGGGGTCTGCTCGCGGCGGACGGGTCGCTCACCCTGGCCGGGGCGGCGCTGCGCACGGAGGTCGAGGCGCTGACCGACGCGGCCGCCGAGGGTCCCTGGACGGCGCTCGGCCCCGACCGCAGCGCCCGCCTCGCCGCACTGCTGGACCCACTGGCCGGCGCCGTCATGGCCTCGGGCCTGCTGCCGCCGGGCAACCCGGTGGGCCTGCCCCGGGGGGCGTAGCCCGCCGCCCGCGGATGGAGATTCCGGGTACGCCGGCTCGCCGGCCACCGGTCGGGTCCGGGGCACCCGCCGGCACCCCGGCCCGGGACTCCGGGCCGGAGGCGCCGTGCGGGCGGACGCGCGGCGCCCGCTACCAGGTGACCGGCAGGCGTTCGGGGATCCGTTTCATGAAGCCCGTGCGCCAGACCAGTTGGCCGGGCGGGACGGCGAGGGCGAGCTCGGGAAGACGGGCGAGGAGGACCTCCAGGGCGATGCGGGCGTGGGCGCGGCCGAGCGCGGTCGCGGGGCAGTAGTGGGCGCCGCCGCCGAAGGAGAGGTGGTCGGCGGCGTTGTCGCGGTGGACGTCGAAGCGGTGCGGGTCGGGGAACTTGTCGGGGTCCAGGTTGGCCCCCTCGACCAGCACCAGGACGAGTTCGCCCGCGCGGATGCCGACGTCGCCGAGCCGGACGTCCGCCAGGGCCAGGCGCGGCAGGGCGTCGCCGATGGAGAGGTTGACGCGCAGCAGTTCCTCGACGCCGGGGCCGATCAGGTCCGGGCGGTCCCGCAGGAGGTCGCGGGCGATGGGGTGGGTGAGCAGGTGGACCAGGGCCATCGTGAGGAAGCCGGAGGTGGAGATCACCCCGGCGCCGAACAGGGTGACGCCGACCGTGGCCAGCATCTCGTCGGTGAGGTGCGCGTAGTCGGGGTCGTCGCGCAGGGCGGCGAGCTCGCCCATCAGGCCGGTCGGTGCGTGCGTCGCCGCGTCGTCGAGCAGGGCCGTCATCCGGGCGATGTCCCGGTCCCAGTTGATCCGCGCGCCGGTGATCGGGCAGGGCGCGTTCATGAAGGCGATGTCGAGGCTGCGCGAGAAGGCCGGGGCCTCGGTCTGCGGGATGCCGAGGATAAGGCAGTGCATGCCCGCCGAGTACGGCTCACAGAACGCGCCGCGCAGATCGGCCGTGGGGCCGTCGGCCAGCAGCCGGTCCACCAGCCGGTGCGCCTCCTCGCGCAGCCACTCCAGCAGGCCCGGTGACTTCGGGTTGAGCGCCTTCAGCACGGCGCGGCGCAGTCCGGCGCCGGTGATGTTGCCCATGTTGTTCACGACCTCGGGCGGGATCGTGAGCGCGTACTGCCGGGGCACTCCGGGAGCGGAGGTGTCCTTCAGGGAGAACCGGTCGTCCTTCAGCACCTGCGCGCACAGTTCGTACGACGTCACGAGCCAGGCCTCGTCACCGGCGATGGTCCGCACCCGGCGTACGGGGGTGGCGGCGCGTATCTCCTCGACCTCGGCGGGGACCTGGGTGCCGTTCCAGGAGAACGGGAAGTCGGGCAGGGGCGGGTGGCCGGCGCGGGTGCCGGTGGCGGTGGTCATGCGGCGGTTCCTTCGAAGGCGGCGGGGGTGACGACGGCGTGGCCCTGGTTGCGGGAGGCGCGCAGACCGGCGCCTCGGGAGTACAACAGCTCGGCCATCGGAAGCAGTTGGTGGTAGCAGTTGAGCGAGGAGGGCACATCGAGGATCGCGGGCGTGTCCAGGAACAGCGGGGCCTCGGCGCACACGTACTCCAGGCACACGGCCCGCAGCCGCTCGGTCGTTTCCTCGCCGCGCGCGGTGAGGAAACGATTCACCAGGGCGTCGCAGACGGCCCGGAAAGCGCCGTCGGTGCCCAGCCGCGCCGCCAGCTGCCGGTGGATCTCCTGATAGGCGGGGTTGGTGCGGAACTCCGACATCGGGTGCCAGTCCAGCCGCGCGCCACCCGGGTCCGCCTCGTTCACCGCGTCCCGCACCTTGGCGCGCACACCGCGCAGGTTCTTCACCGCCTTGCGCCGGGCCTCGTCCGGCGGATAGCCCGACGCCTCGTACATCTCGGCGACGTACAGGTCGGTGTAGACGAAGTCGACCCGGTCGAAGTGGTCCAGCCCCCAGCGGGCGAGGGCATGCAGGCGGCGCGCCGAGAAGTAGCTGTTGCCCGGGGAGACACCGATCACCGCGTGCGCGCCCTCGCCCAGGATGACCTCACAGTGCGAGGTGTACGGCTGGACTTCGAAGAGGTCGGCCAGCAGCACGGATGCTGTGGTCACAGAGGGAATCCTCCGCCGCGCGCTAGTCCCTGCGGGGCCCGGTGCCCCCGGTGTGGCTGCGCGGCGCCCTCACGCTAGTCGTACGGAATCAGCACGTGCAGTTACTGCCTGGTTTTGGCCGGAAACAGTCGTAGCAATGCTCGAAGTTCCGTGTCCCGTGCAACTGTTGAGCGCCGTACTCTGGGGCCGTGGTCAACCGAGACGAGGCTCACGAGGATCCGGGCCGGGCGGCGTCCCGGCTCACCGGTCGCCCGGTCGCCGGCGCGCGGGCGGGGTCCGGCTCGCCCGCCGAGGTCACGCTGGACGGCGGCACCCGGGTGATGGTCAAGCGCGGCGACGCGCCCGGGGCCGTACGGGCCGAGGTGGCCGGGCTGCGCTGGCTGGCCGCGGCGGGCACGGTCCGGGTGCCGGCGGTGCTCGGGCACGACGAGCGCTGGATGGTGACGGAGCGGGTGCACACCGGACATCCGGACCCCCAGGCGGCGCTGCGTTTCGGCCAGGCCCTGGCGGCCCTGCATGCCGCGGGTGCTTCGGATTTCGGGGCGCCGCCGCCCGACGGCCCCGAGGAGGCGTTCATCGGCCTCGCCCCCATGCGCAACACACCCGGCGCCGACTGGCCCCGCTGGTACGCCGAGCACCGCGTACTGCCGTACGTGCGCGGCGCGGTCGGCCGCGGCACGCTCCGGCCGGGCGAGGCGAGCGTGTTCGAGCGGGTCTGCGCGCGGCTGCCGGAGCTGGCCGGGCCCGCCGAGCCGCCCGCCCGGCTGCACGGGGACCTGTGGAACGGCAACGTGCTGTGGGGCGCCGACGGCGAGGTCCGGCTCATCGACCCGGCCGCGCACGGCGGGCATCGCGAGACCGATCTCGCGATGCTCGCGCTGTTCGGCTGCCCGCACCTGGACCGGGTGCTCGCCGGGTACGACGCGACGGCACCGCTCGCCGACGGCTGGCGTGAGCGGGTGGGCGTGCACCAGCTGTTCCCGCTGCTGGTGCACGCCGTACTGTTCGGGCGCGGTTACGCGGAACAGGCGCTGGCGGTGGCGCGGAGCGCGCTCGCGCGGTGAGGCAGGACCGCGGGGGGCGGGCGGGGGCCGGTGCTACTCCCCCGCGTCCGGGGCGGTGATCTCGCCGGACTTGATGTAGCGGGCGAGGTTCAGCCCGTCGCCGTACTCCTCGCGCAGGCCCTCCGCCCACAGCACGCTCTGGGTGCCCTCGTGCTTGACCATGCCCGGGCTCACCCCGACCCGGAAGCCGCCGGGCAGCGGCTTGCCGTCCCGGTAGGGCAGGAAGTCGAGCGGGCTCGGGCCGGCGGAGGCGTAGACCGCGCAGTCGGACAGGACCGCGATCGGATACTGGCCGGTGGCGCGCGCGGTGGCCAGCATCTTGCGGTGCATGTTGACCCGGGCCTTGGAGATGACCGCGGCGCGGATGTCCGGGCGCCAGGTCGGCCGGTCCAGCGCCGGCCACCGCTCCCCCGGCCGCCAGCCGGAGCGGCCGCGCTCGCGCAGCTTGCCGATGCCGCCCTTGACCGTGGCCTTGATCGCCGAGAGCACGAGGGCGAGCTGCGGGTCGCGGCTCCTGTGCCGCTCCATCGCGGCGAGGTACTCCTCGGGCGCCATGCCGGTGGTGACGCCGAGGTCGGCCATCGTGGCGACGTACGCGTCGCGCAGCCTGGTGTACCAGGCGTCCAGGTACGGGCCGTGCCCGGGGCGGACGTACGCCTCCAACGGTGCGACCTCGTAACCGAGTTCGAGGGCGTACGCCACCGTCGGTGTCGCGTACCAGGCGGGCCCCTCGGGCGGCTCGCCGTCCGGGGTGAAGGGGTTCGGCAGGCGCTCGTCGAGCCGTACGTGGGAGAGGTCGACCAGCCAGGAGCCGGGCAGCGCCGGGTCGAACTCCGGGTTGTGCACGTGCGCCGGGGCGCCGAGGCCGACGACGGTACGGTTGGCCGCCGCGGCGAACGCCATGTTGACGTCGATGCCGACGAGGTACGGACGCATGCACTCCTCGTCGGTCAGCGGCCGGGCCCAGTCGTAGGCCTCCTCGCGGAGCATCTCGGCCGGGGTGCGCTCGTGGAAGCGGGGCAGGTGGGCGAGGAGCGGGTGCCCGTCCGGGGCCTCGCAGGGCGCGCAGTCGACGGCCTCGGTCAGGGCGCCCGGGTTCGGGGCGGACACCCACTGGCCGTGCTCGCCCCGCACCGCGCGGGTCGGCGGGTGCAGCGCGGTCATCAGCTCCAGGCCCGTCACGGCCGTGGAACCGCACGGGGTGAGGACGCGCGTGGCGTACGTGCCGAGGACGTGGGCGAGTTCCGCGGGGGGCAGGTCGGCCGCGCCGCCCCAGTACCGGCTGTCCAGCGCGTTCCAGGACGGCAGGCAGAAGTGGACGCTGTGGCGCCGGCTGCCCTCGGCGGGGCGGTAGACCCAGGCCCAGGGGCCGAATCCGCGCCGGGTGAGCAGCCAGTCGGCCTTGAGCAGCTGCCGGACCGCCTTGTGCGTGTCGGGGATCCGGCCGGCGAGCCGCTCCTCGTCGGTCAGCTTCGGCGGCAGTCCGTAGCGCACGCACGCCGACTCGGTGAGGACGACGAGCGGATCGGCGTCCTTCCCGGACCGGTGCAGCCGGGGCTGGCCGAGCCGCGCCTCGGTGAGGGTCCACTCCACCAGGTCGGGCAGCGAGGCCGCGGGCACGTCGAGCACGAGCCCGCCGACGCAGTACGCGCTCACCCGGCCGTCGTCATCGGCGTCCAGCACGGCGAGGGGACCGTGCGCGAAGCGGGGGTCGACGGGGCCGGGCGCGGTGGAGGGAGCCGCGGCGGCCGAGGCGGAGCGGGAGGGGGTACGGGACGTGCCGGGGGCGGCCTTGCGGGCGGCGGGGCGGCGGGCCGCCGGGCGCGGGGCCGGTCCGGGCGCCTGCCGGGTGGCGGCGGAGCCGGGCGTGCCGGGTGCCGGCCCGGGGTGGACGGCGGCTGCGGGCGCGTCGGAATCGGCCGCCTGTCCGGGGAGGGCGTGCGCCGGACCATGGAATTCCGGGGTCGGCGCAGGCGTGTCTCCCGCAGCGGTGGCAGGGGTCGCAGGGGCGGGCTGACCGGCGGCGGTGGCTGGAGCGGTCGGGTGCGCAGGCGCCGTCGGATGCGGCGGCCGGCCCAGTGCGGCGGCCCCGGTGCCCGGACCGGAGGACGCCACTGCGGCCGACGGGACGGTGGGCGTGGGCGGCTGGGCCGACTCGGTGGCCGGAACCGCGGGTCGGGGCGACGGGGCATCCGGACCGGACGAGCCGGACAGCGCGTCCGCCGCGGTCCCCGGCGCGGTGGCCGGGGCAGGGTAGCGCCGGGACAGGCCGTCGAGGAGGCGGCGGTAGGCCTCCAGGCGGTCGCCCTTCGGTTCGGCGCGGCCCGCCTCCCAGGCCTGGATGCTGGGCACGCGGACACCGAGGGCCTGCGCGACCGCGGCCTCGGTCAGGCCGGCCGCCTCGCGCAGCCGTGTCCGCTCCGCCGGGGCGGGCAGCACGGTGCCGTCGTCCACGGCGGCGAGCAGCGAGTCCACCGCCGAGAACAGCTCGTCGGGCTGGTCCGTCATTTCCACATCCGTCTTTCTACCTGACGCCCTCTTCCCACCTGACCACCTGACGCCTACTGGCTGACGCCGTCACCACGTGGCTTTCCCAGCCGTCCAGTTGACGACGCAGGCCGTCGACGAGGCCGAGGGCGGCGCCGATGTGGCCGGCCGTGACGTCGTCGCTGTGAGCAACCGGCCGGGCAACGCAGCGTCCTGGGCGACCCGGTGCACGGGTGGTGCCGTCGGCCCCGGCGCCGGTCCCGAGGGCGGTGGGTCTCGACCGGCCTGCGGTGTGAACGTCGTGGACATCGTCGGCGTCATGTGCCATGAGGGCATGCTATCCGGCCCTCGGAACGGGCCGACGAAGTGTGGTTTCCGTGCGGGTCGCCCTCACGGGACCCACTCCGACCTGCGATTACGCAGCGTAAGGAAACCATCCACTCGTTCGATTCGTATAAGGACGTGAAAAGCCGAACCAGGGAGAGACCATGCAACCGTTCACGCTCAACTACGCGCGGCCCGCTGTGCAGTTGGACGTCACCACTCCGTATGCGTACGACTCCGGACTGCAATTGAACGTCCTCCCGGACGGGCGCGCCGCCGCCACCGACCACGCCACGCTCAGGGCCCTGGGGACCACGACGTCCACCGCGGGCTCCAAGACGCACTTCGACGACTGAACCACGGACCCGAGAACATGACCGTACTCATCCTGACCAGTGAAGAGGACGTGACGGCGGACATGGTGGTCCTCCGGCTGGGCGAGGCCGGCGTGCCCGTCGTCCGGCTCGACCCCGCCGATCTGACCAACGGGGTGGCACTGTCGGGCGAGTACGTGCAGGGCGCCTACGACGGCCATCTGTCCGTCGGCGGGCGCCTCGTGAGCATGAACGGCCTGCGCTCCGTCTGGGTACGCAGGCCCGGTGCCGCGGCCGCGCGCGCCGCTCACCCGTCGGCCTGGCTGACGGAGGAGTCCACGCAGGCGCTGTACGGCATGCTGCGGTGCGGCGAAACGCGCTGGATGAACCATCCGGACGCGGCCCGGCGCGCCCGGTACAAGCCGTGGCAGCTGCATCTGGCCCAGCACGCAAGCCTGCCCGTCCCGGCCACGCTCATCACGACGTTCCCGCAGGCCGCGCGGGAGTTCGCGGAGCGCTTTCCGGACCTGGTGGTCAAGCCGGTCTCCGGGGCGCATCCGCAGGAGCCGCCGCGTGCGGTGCCGACCAGCCGGGTCGCGCCGGACACGGACTTCTCGGCGGTCGCGTTCGGCCCGACGCTGCTCCAGCGGCGGATCGCCAAGCGGGCCGACATCCGGCTCACCGTCGTCGGCGACACCCTGCTGGCCGCGCGCAAGCCCACCGCCCCCGACGCCCATCCGGACGACGTGGACGTCCGCTTCGCCCCGTCGGTCTCCCCCTGGCTGCCCGCCGACGTGCCGGCGAGCGTCGCGGAGGGCGTACGGCGGTACATGAAGAGCGCGCAACTGGCGTACGGCGCATTCGACTTCGCCGAGGACGCGGACGGGATCTGGTGGTTCCTGGAGTGCAACCAGTCGGGTCAGTTCGGGTTCGTCGAGATGGACACAGGTCAGCCCATCGCCGCGACGATCGCCAACTGGCTCGCGGGGGAAGGCGGTTCGGAACGCCGGTGTGCGGAGGGCGGCCGGAGCGCAGCATCTTGAGGGTGCGGGGAGCATCGGCTCGGAGAAGGGAACGCTGCATGCGCATCGGACTGCTGGGAACAGGCCCGTGGGCCAGGGCGGCCTACGCCCCCGCGCTCGCCGGGCACACCGCCCTCCGGTTCGCGGGGGTGTGGGGGCGCCGGCCGGAGGCGGCCGGGGAACTGGCGCAGCGGTACGACGTCCCGGCGTACGACGACGTGGACGCGCTGCTGGCCGACGTGGACGCGGTGGCGGTAGCCGTGCCGCCGTCCGTGCAGGCCGGGTTGGCGGTACGGGCGGCGCGGGCGGGCCGTCATCTGCTGCTGGACAAGCCGCTCGCGGTGTCGGTCGCCGAGGGCCGGGCCGTCGTGGCGGCGGCGGAGCGGGCCGGGGTGGCGTCCGTGGTGTTCTTCACCGCGCGCTTCCAGAAGGAACCGGAGGCCTGGATCGAGGAACAGGCGGCCGTGGCGGGCTGGTTCACGGCGCGGGCGCAGTGGCTGGGGGCCGTGTTCACGTCCGACAGCCCGTTCGCGGCCTCACCGTGGCGACGCGAGAAGGGAGCCCTCTGGGACGTGGGCCCCCACGCGCTGTCCGTCCTGCTCCCCGTCCTCGGCGACGTACGGCAGGTGCGGGCGGCGGCGCACGGTCCGGCGGACACCGTGCACCTGGTCCTCGACCATGCCACCGGCGCCTCCAGCACCCTGACCCTGAGCCTGACGGCGCCGCCGGCGGCGGCCGGGGCCGACGTGGAGCTGCGGGGCGAGGCGGGCACGACCCAGCTGCCCGGCAGCTCGGAGGGCGCGGTCCCCGCCCTCGCACGGGCCGCGGACGCCCTCCTGGCCGCCGTCCGCACCGGCCGCCCCCACGCCTGCGACGCGGCCTTCGGCCTGCGCGTCACCGAAATCCTCTCGGCCGCGGAGGCCCGCCTGTCCGACAGCGAGGAGTAGCCCGCCCCGGGGGGCTCCGGCCGCTCACTCCACACGCCGCCGCCTCGGTGCCCCCGGCCCGCCGCCCCTGCCCTCCCCCGGCGGGAGGCCCGGGCCGCGGGTGCGGCGTAGGTTGAGGGTGTGAGATCGGTGCGCGGCTGGTCGGCGCGTGGGGAGCTGAAAGGTCGCGGCTGGCTGCGCGGGGCGCCGCCGCCGTTCTGGGTCAGGGTGCTGCCCGTCGCACTGCTCGTCGCCGTCAGCGTTGCGACGGTGGTCACCCCCCACGCCCGCGACCTCGGCTTTCTGCTGGGCGCCATTCCGCCGCTGTCGGTGCTGTCGTACGGCCCGCTGGCCACCGGCGCCCTCGGCGTCGGCGTGGTCGTGGCGCTGAACGTCCCGGCCACGCATCTGAACCGCCCGGGCAACACCGATCTGCTCACCATCGTGTTCGTGGCCGCGCTGAGCGTGTTCGTGTCGTACGTGCGCAGTCACCGCGACGCCCAGCTGGACGCGGAGCGGGAGATCGGCGAGGCGGTGCAGCGCGCCGTGATGCCGCCGCTTCCGGCGCGGGTCGGGAACGTCGGGTGCACGGGTTTCTACCGGGCCGCGCAGGACGGGACCCTGGTGGGCGGCGACTTCTTCGACGTACGCGCCGGACCGTACGGGGTGCGCGCGGTGATGGGGGACGTGCGGGGGCACGGGCTGTCGGCCGTCGCGACCGTGGTGTCGCTGCTCGGCGCCTTCCGGGAGGCTGTGCTGGACCAGCCGGACCTGGAGTACGTGGCGGCGCGGATGGACCGCAGGCTGGCGGTGGACGCGGCCGGCGTGCCGAACGGGGAGCTGTTCGCCACCGGGGTGCTGCTGGAGTTCTCCGCCGACGGCCGTGCGGTGCGTGTGGTGGCCTGCGGTCATCCGGCACCCGTGCTGCTGGACGGGGAACGCGCCCTGGAGGTGACCGTCGCGCCGGGACCGCCGCTGGGGCTGGCACTGGTCGGCGTCGAACCGCCGAAGGAGGTCACCGTGGCGCTCGGCCCGGGCGACCTGCTGTTCCTGGCCTCCGACGGGGTGTGGGAGGCGCGGGCACGGGACGGCGGTGACGCCTTCTATCCGCTGCCTGCCCGGCTGGCCGCCCTGTCCTGCGGGCCCGGCTCCGCGTGGGCCGAGCTGCCCGGACTGGTCTGGCAGGACCTCGATCGGCTGAGCTACGAGGTCCGGGACGACGTCACCATGCTGGTGCTCGCCCCCGACCCGCCACCCGGCGGGCCCGCTCCGCGCCGGGATCCGTCCCCGAAAGGGTGACACCCCGCCTCCGCCTTTCCCCCAACTGGCGAACCGGCGGCCGGAGTTCGAACGAACCAGCTCAAACGCCACGCTGCGCCACCCCTTCCGCCATGTAGAAATATCTACGAGCATGCATATGCCGGGTCGCCGTGCGGACGCACGACGTGCCCGGCCATGGCCGTCCCCTGCACCGAGGCAGGCGGGCGAGGACATCCGGAGCAGTGCATGACGAACACGATGTGGACGCGGGGAGTGGAGTGGCTGGCCGCCGCGGCGGCGGACCCCCGCTCCTGCAAGTGGGAGTGGGATCACGGGGAGGGCATCGCGCTGCTGGAGGTCGGTCGCTTCTGGGACGTGCTGAGCGTTCCCGACCAGCTCGGCCTGCTCGCCCTGGACCTGCTGTGGCGGCCCGGGGCGGCCGCGCCGGGCCCGACGCTGGTCGACACGGCGGCGGGCCGGGTGGGGTTCTTCCTGCCGCCGGACCCGTCCGGGGGCTGGGTGGGCGCGGGACTGCGGTACGCGACCAAGGGGGCCTGGGTCGCCGTACCGCCGCCGTACCGGCCCTCGCGCTTCGTGGAGTGGCTCGTCCCGCCCGACGGCACCGGCACGCTGCACGCGCCCGCCGCCCTCGAAGAGGCGCTGCGGCAGGCCAACGGCACGCTCGCCGTGCTGGCGCCGCTGGGCGGGCGGTGACCGGTCAGGTGCGCTCGGCCACGGGCCGGGCCCGCGGGGCGAATCCGCGCACGACGGCGAAGAGCACGTCCGGTTCCGCGGGCACGGCCCGCCCGTGCGCCCGCCACTCGGCGACGAGCCGGGCGTAGATCGGCTCGCGGGCCCGGTCCGGCTGCTCGGACCGGTCCGCCCGGCGCAGCTGCTCCAGCCGGTCCATCCGGTCCAGGCGGTACGCCGGGTTCGAGCGGTACGCCGGGTTCACGCGGCCCGAGCCGTCCAAGCGGTCCATGCCGGGGCAACGCGCCGGAGCCGCCGTCGGTACGCCCGGCCGCGCCGGCTCACCGGGTCGGGTGAGCTCGTCGCTCGAACGAGGCACCGTAACCGTCGTACAAGCATCCCGTCGGCACCCCCTCGGCACCCGTCCGGCCCGGCGGGGGGTGCGACGCGGGCTCTCCTGTGCTACGGCAAGCGGATGATCAGTGCCGCCACCCAGAAGCAGCGGCTGATCACCCCGCAGACCGACACGATCAAGGGCGCCGCCGCCGACGCGGACGACGCTCGTCGTGCTCCTCAACACCGGCACCGCGTACCAGGGGCAGGAGCCCAGCACGCTGGTGGGCAGGGCGATCACGTCGATCCTCTCCCCCGCACACGTCTACAACCTGCCGCGCACGCCCACGGGTTGAGAGGACGAGGCCGCGGGGCCCCGACCGGTCCCCCGTTCCGGTCGTGCCCCGCGGCACACTGAACTTACGTGCGAGCGGCGGGTCGGGGTAGTGCACCGGTGCCCGGCGGGGCCCGCCCGGCACTCACCCGTGCACAGGTGAGTCCGGTTGGTCCCGCTTCGTCGTACCGAGTTCGGGTACGGGCAGCTCACCGACGACCAGATGGGCGAGGACGGTCTCGTACAGATCGGTGCCACCGGCCGTCAACCGGCGCTCCAGGACCGGCTCGGCCGAGCGGACGCGCTCGCGTACCGTCTGGGCGTGGACGCCGAGCGACTGCGCCGCACGTTCGGCGTGCGCGTCCGCGGCGAGCCAGGCGCGCAGGGTGCCGCGCAGGTCCCGGCCGTCCTCGTCGAGCCGGCCGAGGAGGCCCTCGGCCCAGGCGCGCAGCGCGCGCGTGCCGAACAACTCCGCGAGCCCGCCCCGGTCCGCAGGTCCGGCCGCCGGGCCGCCGGGGTCGTACGGGCCGTGCGCCGCCTCGGTGTTGAGCGCGACGTGGGCGACGGCGCGGACGGCCAGCCGGGAGAAGTCGGCGCCGAGCAGCCCGGCGACCCGGTCCATCCGGGCGCGGACCGTGTTCCGGCTGACGCCGAGCACCTTGGCCGCGCTGACGGCGGTGAACTCCAGGCCCAGCCCGGTGGTGGCGAGGAGTTCGGCGCGCACGTGGTGCGGCAGCGCGTCCAGCGGGCGCAGCACCGCGCCGGCCCAGGCGCGCAGCCCGGCCGGGTCCATGAGCTGGGCGGGGCGGGTGCGGGCGGCGTAGACCGCGGACCGTTCCGGCCGGAAGTGGGCCACGGCGAGGGCGGTGACGGCCTGGCCGTAGGCGGTGGCGGTCAGCGCGAGGCGCTGGCGGGGGCTGCCGCCGAGGAAGGTGCCGGGGCGGCCGGAGACGAGGGACCGCAGCCGCTCCCCGACCTCGCTCGACGGGCCGACGACGATGACGTGTCCGTCCATCGCGGGGCAGCGCACGACGAGCGCCCGCCCGCCGGTGGCGTCGGCGCAGGCGTCGGCGAGCCGGTCCCGTTCGGCGGCGGTGGTCTCGACGACGTACACGCGGGCGGTGTCCTCCTCCAGCAGTCCGGGCCAGAGTCCGGCGGCGACACGGCGGGCGGAGACGGTGTCCTCCACCATCAGCAGTTGCAGGATCGCGAGCCGCAGGTCGGCCGTCGCCCGCCGCAGCCGCCGCCCCGAGTCCGCCAACTCGCGCTCCCTGAGCAGCAGTTCCAGTACTCCTGCGGTGTGATTGAGGATCTCCGCGGTGTGCCGGTCGAAGGGCGCCGGGCGGGCGAGCGCCAGCACCGCGCCCGCCGCCGGGCCGGGTCCCGGATGCCGTATCCCGACCAGCCGAACGTGTCGTACGCCGTCCTCCAGCGCGGCGGCGGCGACCCGGCCGGTGCAGACGTCGGCGACCACGGTGGTGTCGAGCGGCAGCGGCTCACCGGCGAGCAGGCGGCCGTGGGCGTCCAGGAGGCAGACGATCGCCCCGGTGCTGCGGGCGAGCCAGGCGACGAGGCGGCCGAGATCGCGGCCTGCGGGCCGCAGATGGTCCAGCAGTTGCTGCGCCCAGGCGCCGTCGCCGCCGTTCGGCCGCACAGGCGGCGCACTCTCTTCCGGTGGGCCGGCCACGTGCTTCCACCCCTCCTCGTCCCGGCGTTGACCTGCGCATACGCATCGGGCACGTTACCCGAAGGGGCCCGCCCGCGTCCCCTGCCGGCAGGCAGCCCGGACATGACTCCGCCGACGGCCTGGGGGGGCGGGCCGTCGGCGGAGTCGAGGCGCACGGGGCCGGGGGGGTGGCCCTGGACGACTCTGAGAGCGGATGCCCCGGAATCCCGGGCGTACGCGCGTGTCCTCGCGAGACTTTCGGGGCGGGCGGGGCGCACGGATCCGACCCGGCCGCGGCCCGCCCCGTTCCCGCACGCATCCCGGCCGTGGCCGGGACCGGGACCAGGCACAGGGCACCGGAGACCGGCCGGTGCGCGCGGGACGCGTGAGGCGGCATAAGCTCGACGGGTGGCGAAGTACTTCGACGTGCACCCTGACAACCCGCAGCCGCGCAGCATCGCCCAGATCGCGGAGGCGGTGCGTTCCGACGCGCTCATCGCATACCCGACCGACTCCTGTTACGCGCTGGGCTGCCGGCTGGGCAGCAAGGACGGCATGGACCGGATCCGCTCCATCCGCCATCTGGACGACCGGCACCACTTCACCCTGATGTGCCGGGACTTCGCGCAGCTCGGCCAGTTCGTACGCGTGGACAACGACGTCTTCCGGGCCGTGAAGGCGTCCACCCCCGGCAGCTACACCTTCATCCTCCCGGCCACCCGCGAGGTGCCGCGCAAGCTGCTGCACCCCAAGAAGAAGACGGTGGGGGTGCGCATCCCCGACCACGTGGTCACCCAGGCACTGCTGGCCGAGCTGGGCGAGCCGCTGCTGTCCAGCACGCTGCTGCTGCCGGACGAGGAGGCGCCGCTGACCCAGGGCTGGGAGATCAAGGACCGGCTCGACCACGTGGTGGACGCGGTGGTGGACTCCGGCGAGTGCGGCACCGAGCCGACGACGGTCGTGGACTTCTCCGGCGGCGAGGCGGAGATCGTGCGGCGGGGCGCCGGGGACACCGTCCGCTTCGAGTGACCGCGGCGGCCGCACGGCACACCCGGCGCGGCGCCGCCGATCTTGCATGGCAGCATGGGCCGTAGCCGGCGCCGGGGGGCGAACGCCGCCCGGCGCCCCATTCCCCAGGGAGGCTTGCTCACCATGACCGATCTCCAGCGAACCGACCTCGACATCCCGACCGAGGACGGCGTCGCTGACGCCTACCTCGTCCACCCCGCGGACGGGCGACCCCGCCCGGGTGTACTGCTCTACCAGGACGCCTACGGCCTGCGTCCGCACCTGAAGAAGATGGCCGACCGGCTGGCCGCCGCCGGATACACGGTGCTGGTGCCCAACGTGACCTACCGCATCGGCCGGGCCCCGGTGGTCGAGCTGCCCGACTTCAAGGATCCGGCCGCCGATCCGACCATCTGGGAGAAGCTCGGCCCGATCGTGTTCGCCCTGAACCCGGAGATGATCGAGCGGGACTCCGCCGCCTATCTGCGCTGGATGGCCGACAGCCCGCTGGTCGCCGACGGGCCGGTCGGGGTCACCGGGTACTGCATGGGCGCCCGGCTCGCCCTGTGGACGGCCGCGGCGCATCCGGACCGGGTGGCGGCCGCGGCCGGGTTCCACGGCGCGGCCCTCGCCACCGACGACCCGGCCAGCCCGCACCTGGGCGCCCCGCGCATCAAGGCGGAGCTGTACCTCGGGCACGCCGACAACGACCCCTCGCTGCCGCCGGAGCAGATCGAGCGCTTCGAGAAGGCCCTGACCGACGCCGGGGTACGGCACACCTGCGAGGTCTACACAGGCGCCCAGCACGGCTACACGCAGGAGGACACCACCGCGTACGACGAGGAGGCCTCCGAGCGGCACTGGGCGGCCCTGCTCGGTCTGCTGGAGCGCACTTTCTGACACCGGGTCACCCGTCGGTCACCGATCGGCTCCCGGGGCCTGCCGCACAGCGGGCGCCGGGAGCCGATCTCGTTCCACGCATTGACATGCACGCGGTTGCACCACGAGTCTGAGAGCGCTCTCAGAACTGGTACGGACCAACATCCGCACCACCCCGACCCCACACGGAGGTATGGAGAGTGGCGCATCAACTCACCCGCCCCGCGCTGCCCTTGGCGGCCGCGGCGGCCCTGGTCGGCGGAGTGCTCGCCCTCGGTGCCCCGGACCGCGCCGGCGCCGCCGTCCCGGACACCCTCGCGCTGACGATCACCAACAACTCGGGCCGCTCCGAACCGGTCTACGTCTACGACCTCGGCACCCAGCTCTCCTCCGGACAGCAGGGCTGGGCCGACGCGAACGGCGCCTTCCACGCCTGGCCCGCGGGCGGCAACCCGCCGACGCCCGCGCCGGACGCGTCGATCGCGGGTCCGGCACCCGGCCGGTCGACCACCATCCGGATACCGAAGTTCTCCGGCCGGATCTACTTCTCCTACGGCCAGAAGCTGGACTTCCGGCTCACCACCGGCGGCCTCGTCCAGCCGGCCGTGCAGAACCCGTCCGACCCGAACCGGAACATCCTCTTCAACTGGTCCGAGTACACGCTGAACGACTCGGGGCTGTGGCTCAACAGCACCCAGGTGGACATGTTCTCGGCACCGTACGCGGTCGGGGTGAAGCGGGCCGACGGCAGCGTGAGCACCACCGGCCATCTCAAGTCCGGTGGCTACACGGGCTTTTTCAACGCCCTGCGCGCACAGTCCGGCGGCTGGTCCGGCCTGGTCCAGACCCGCTCCGACGGGACCGTGCTGCGTGCGCTGTCCCCGCTCTACGGTGTGGAGACGGGTGCCCTGCCGGCGAACGTGATGGACGACTACGTCAACCGGGTCTGGCAGAAGTACGCGACCGGCACGCTGACCGTGACGCCGTTCGCGGACCAGCCGAACACCAAGTACTTCGGGCGGGTCTCCGGGGACGTCATGAACTTCACGGACGCCTCGGGCACGGTCGTCACCAGCTTCCGGAAGCCGGACGCGGACAGCGTCTTCGGCTGTCACAAGCTGCTCGACGCGCCGAACGACACCGTCCGCGGCCCCATCTCCCGCACGCTGTGCGCCGGTTTCAACCGTTCGACACTGCTGGTGAGTTCGGACCAGCCGGACACCACCCCGGCCGACTTCTACCAGGACGCGGTGACCAACCAGTACGCCCGCGCGGTCCACGGCCAGATGGCCGACGGCAAGGCCTACGCGTTCGCCTTCGACGACGTCGGCAACCAGGAGTCACTGGTGAACGACGGCGATCCGCAGCAGGCCTACCTCACGCTGGACCCGCTGAGCTGACGTGCCACGGCCCCGCACCGCCCGGGTGCGGGGCCGCGACGGGTGGCTCAGCCGGTCGTCAGGGCGGTGTCGTCCACGACGAAGCTGGTCTGGAGGGAGGTGTCCTCGACTCCGTTGAACTGCAGGGTGACCGTCCGGCCCGCCAGCGCGGACAGGTCGAAGGTCTTCTGCGTGTACCCGGAAGCGGCGTCGAGGTTCGAGTACGACGCCAGGGTGCCGGAACCGGCGCTGACCGTCAGCTTGTCGTACGCCGTGCTGCCGGTGGTCTCGGCGGTGTCGATGTGCAGGTAGAAGGTCAGCGTCGCCTTGCAGCCCGCGGGGATCGTCACCGACTGGGACAGGGTGTCGGTGTGCGAGGTGCCGTACCCGTCCAGCCACGCCTTGTACGAGCCGCCGTGGGCGGCCTGGCCGGAGTCGGTGGTGATCACGCCGCTGGTCGCGGTCCAGCCGGTGCCGCCGGACTCGAAGCCGGGGTTGGCCAGCAGCTGGGTCGAGGTGCAACCGCCGCCCCCGCCACCGGGGTTGACCGTCCAGTTGAAGGTCGCGGTGCCACTGGCGCCGGTGGAGTCGGTCACCGTCACCGTGGCGCTGGAGGTGCCCGCGGTGGTGGGTGTGCCGGTGATCAGGCCGGTCGAGCTGTTGATCGACAGGCCCGCGGGCAGGCCGGAGGCGCTGTAGGCCAGCGCGCCGCTGTTGGTGCTGCTCGCCTGGACCTGGAGGCTCACGGCCGTCCCCACGGTCGAGGTCTGGCTGCCCGGGCTGGTGACCGTCACGCCGCTGCTCGGCGGGGTGACGTGGCTGCCGACGTTGATGCCGGCGAAGGCGTTGCCGACGCCCGCGTACTGCGTGGAGTTGGTGCCGTAGAGGGCGGCGGCCGCGTTCAGGGCGGCGGTACGGGCGGCGGCGTAGTTCGTGCTCGACGTCATGTACGTCGTCAGCGCCTTGTACCAGATCTGCAGCGCTGCGGCCCGGCCGATGCCGGTGACGGCGACGCCGTCCGAGGTCGGGCTGTTGTAGGTCACGCCGTTGATGACCTTGGTGCCGCTGCCCTCGGACAGCAGGTAGAACATGTGGTTCGCCGGGCCCGAGGAGTAGTGCACGTCGAGGTTGCCGACGCCCGAGTACCAGCTGTCCGCGGACCCGCCGTCCTTGCTCGGCTTGTCCATGTAACGCAGCGGCGTGCCGTCGCCGTTGATGTTGATCTTCTCGCCGATGAGGTAGTCACCGGGGTCGGAGCTGTTGTTGGCGTAGAACTCCACGCCCGTGCCGAAGATATCGGAGGTCGCCTCGTTCAACCCGCCGGACTCTCCGGTGTAGTCGAGGCCGGCGGTGTTGGAGGTGACGCCGTGGCTCATCTCGTGGCCGGCCACGTCGAGGGAGGTCAGCGGGTCGTTGTTCCCGGAGCCGTCGCCGTAGGTCATGCAGAAGCAGCTGTCGTCCCAGAACGCGTTCACGTACGCGTTGCCGTAGTGGACGCGGGAGTAGGCGCCGACGCCGTCGTTCTTGATGCCGCTGCGGCCGAAGGTGTTCTTGTAGAAGTCCCAGGTCTCCTGCGCGCCGTAGTGGGCGTCCGCGCCCGCGGTGGCGGCGTTGGTGTTGGTGCCGTCGCCCCAGGTGTCGTTGTTCTGCGAGAACAGCGTCCCGGTGCCCGAGGAACCGTGGTTGAGGTTGTACGTCCTGTGGCCGCCGCGCGCCCCGTCGGTCAGCGTGTACGTCGAACCCGACTGGGTCGTCGTCAGCCCGACCTGGCCGCTGTAGTGGGTGTTGCCGACGCCGGTATCGATCGCCTGGTACCGGTACAGCTCCTTGCCGGTGCCGGCGTCGGTGACGACGTGCAGCCGGCTGGGCGTGCCGTCGTCCTGGAAACCGCCGATCACCGTCTCCCAGGCGAGCCTCGGGGTACCGCTGCCGGCCCAGATCACCTTGCGGGCGCCGTCGGCGGTCGGCTTCTGGGCGGCGAGGGACTTCGCGGCCTTCAGAGCGGTGCTCTCGGCGGCGGACCTGGTGACGGTCGCGGTGGTGGAGGCGACCTTGATCTTCTGCTGGTTGTTGTAGGTGGTGGTCACCGTCCCCTTCGCCAGCGAGGCGGGCGGGGTGTGCACGACGAGGTCGCCGCCGAGGACGGGCAGGCCCGCGTACGTGCGCTCGTAGCGGGTGTGCACGGTGCCGTCGTTGTCCTTGACGACGTCCTTGACGACCAGCTTCTCCTGCGCGCCGAGCCCGAGGGTGCGGGCGGTGGCGGCGGTCTGCCGGCGGGCGCTGGTCATCAGCGCCCGGTGCTGGGCCGGGCTGAGCCGGGCCTCCAGGCCGCCCGCGCGCAGCGGGCCGGGGTGGGGGGCGGCGGGCTTGGCTGCCGCCGGGGTGGCCTGGACGCCGACGGCGAGCAAGGCCGCGGTGGAGATCAGGGCGGCGCCGACCGTGGCGCGTCTGCGACCTCTGTGGGGAACGGATCTGTGGGGTCTCACTCGTACTCCTCCTGCTGCGGCCGCCGGGTCGCGGCCGGTGACAGACGGGCAGACGGGTCTGCTGCCCGGGCGAGCTGAGCTGTGCGGGATCCGCGCACAGCGAGGAGGTGCGATGTGCTGGGGAAGGATGCCACTTTTGACCCGCACATGTCAGTCACGCGGGGACCATCAGAGGGTTTTCCCTATGCCGGTGGCTGACGTGACAGGATCGTCGATCATGAGCAGCGAACAGAGCGAGCGGCCCGTCGCCCTGGTCACCGGGTCCACGTCGGGGATCGGGGAGGCCGTGGCGCGGCGGCTGGCGGCCGACGGCATGCGGGTGGTCGTGCACTCGCGCGGCAGCGTGCGGGCCGGAGAGGCCCTGGCGGCCGAGCTGGACGGCGCTTACGTACGCGCCGACCTGGAGGCGGAGGACGAGACGCGCGGGCTGGTCGAGGCGGCGCTCGGCCGGTACGGGCGGCTGGACGTGCTGGTGAACAACGCCGGCATCAGCTGGCCGATCCCGCACACCGACCTGGCCGCCGCGACACCGGCGGACTGGCGGCGGCTGCTGGAGGTCAACCTCATCGCGCCCTGGGTCCTGTGCACCGCGGCACTTCCGGCGCTGCGCACGGCCCCCGGCGGCGGAAGCATCGTGAACATCACCAGCCACGCAGGGGTGCGGCCCAAGGGTTCGTCGGTGCCGTACGCGGCGAGCAAGGCGGCGCTGAACCACGTGACCCGGCTGCTCGCCGCCGCGCTCGCACCGGACGTGCGGGTGAACGCGGTCGCCCCGGGTCTGGTGGACACGCCGATGACGAAGGACTGGACGCAGGCGCACGCACTGTGGCGCGAGCGCGCCCCCATGCGCCGCCCGGCCCGGCCCGCCGACGTGGCCGGCCTGGTCGCGTCGGTGCTCGCCAACACGTACCTGACCGGCGAGGTCATCCTGCTCGACGGCGGCCTGAACCTGACCTGACGGACCGTCACCCCCCCCACAGTCCCGGCTTCGCGTCTGCGCCGTCATGGCGACCGTCACCCCGGCCGCCCCGCCAACCGCCGCTGACCGGCGCGTTGTTACGGTGCAGGCGTGTCTGACTCCTCACGTGATACCCCACAGGGCGCCGGCTGGGGCTCGGCCGAGCCCGGTGCCTACAAACAGCTGATGCCGGGCCACGTCCAGAAGGTCTCGTGGCTCGATCCACGGACCCTGTGGGCCGCCCGCAACGGCGTGCTGGCGTCCTGGTTCGGCGATCCGACGGGCCGCACCCGCAGCCGCTGGGTCGCCCGCCGGGAGGCGGCGGGGGCGCCCGCGGACAAGGTGATCCGGCGTGAGGTCCCCGACGTCTTCTCCTTCATGGTCATCGGGGACACCGGCGAGGGCGACGATCCTCAGTACGCCGTCGTGCCCGGCTTTCTGAAGGCGAGTCAGGACACCGACTTCACGGTGGTCACGAGCGACGTGATCTACCCGGTCGGCACCGCCGACGACTACCACGACAAGTTCTTCCGCCCGTACCAGGACTATCCCGCGCCGATCTACGCGATACTCGGCAACCACGACTGGTACGAGGACCTCGGCGCGTTCATGCGCGTCTTCTGCGCCGACACCCCGCCGCTCGCCCCCGAGCCCCGGCCCCGCCCGCTCACCGCCGGCTGGTGGCGCGCCCTGCTGTGGCACCGGCCCGCCCCGACCGACGAGCAACGCCTCGCCGCCGCCCGGGAGTTGCGTGCGAAGCCCGGTCAACGAGCCGAGCAGCCGGGGCCGTACTGGGCGATCGACGCGGGACCCGTGCGGATCGTCGGCATCGACACCGGGCTGCTGGGCACGATCGACGCCGAACAGGGCGCCTGGCTGCGCGCGGTGTCCCGCGGGCCGAAGCCGAAGATCCTCGTCACCGGCTCACCGCTGTACGTCGACGGCGAGCACCACCCGTGCGCCATCGAGGGCGGCGGCACCGTGGACGACGTCGTCCGGGACCCGGAGCACCACTACGTGGCCGCGATCGGCGGTGACATCCACAACTACCAGCGCTATCCGGTCGACGTGGACGGCCGCACCGTCCAGTACGTGGTGTGCGGCGGTGGCGGTGCGTTCATGCACGCCACGCACACCATTGCGCGTGTGTCCGTCGGCGGTGTCACCGAGCGGGACTTCCGCTGCTACCCGCTGCGCGGCGACTCGCTGGCCTTCTACAGCCGCCTGTACGGCCGCCGGCTGCGTCTGCCCCGCTTCCTCACCCTCACCGAGTCCGAGGCCACGGCCGTCGTCACAGAGCGGCTCGGCATCGAGCCGGGCCGCGCGCCCGGTCCGGACGCCCGGGTGACCCGGCGCACCCGGCTGGTGGCGAGCCTGCTCGGCACGGGCGGCCGCCCGGACCGCACGTCCCGGTTCCGGCTGCCCGTGCGCAAGGCGTACACCTCGCTGTTCTCACCCGGCTCGGCCACCTACAGCCCGCCGTTCTTCAAGTGCTTCCTGCGACTCGACGTCGCCCCGGAGGAGGTCCGGCTGCGCTGCTTCGCCGCGACCGGCAACCGTGCGCAGGAGCTCGATCCGCCGGTCGAGGACGAGGTCGTCATCCCGCTGAAGTGATCACACGGTTGTCACATTGACCTGCCAGAATCGGGACGGAGTCGGCGTACGACCGTTGGAGGAGCCCGTGCCGTCCACCCCACGCCCGCTGCGCAAGCTGGGCTTTCTCACGATCGGCCTGTTCGACGCGGCGGATCCGGCGCGGGGCCACGAGTCCACGCTGGAGATCATCGAGTTGGGCGAGCGGCTGGGCTTCGACAGTGCCTGGGTCCGCCACCGCCACCTCCAGTACGGCATCTCCTCCCCGGTGGCGGTCCTGGCGGCGGCCTCCCAGCGCACCCGGCGCATCGAGCTGGGCACGGCGGTGATCCCGCTGGGCTGGGAGAACCCGCTGCGCCTCGCCGAGGACCTGGCGACCGTGGACCTGCTGTCCGGCGGCCGGCTGAACCCGGGCGTGAGCGTCGGCCCGCCGATGCACTACGAGCAGATCAAGGGGGCGCTCCACCCGGACACCGCCGGCGCGGAGGACTTCTCCTACGAGCGCGTCCGGCGGCTGCTGGACTTCGTGCGCGGCAAGCCCGCCAGCGACTTCAGCGGGGTCGAGGGCTTCGAGGTGTTCGCGGACACGGTCCAGCCGCACTCCCCCGGCCTCGGCCGGCGGCTCTGGTACGGCGGCGGCAGCCTCGGCTCGGCACGCTGGGCCGGTGAGCACGGGATGAACTTCCTGACCAGCAGCGTCGTCAAGGCCGAAGACCCGCACGGGGAACCGGACTTCGCCGCGCTCCAGCTGGCCCTGATCCGGGAGTTCCGCGCCCACCACCCCGACGGCGAGGCCGCCCGGGTCTCGCAGGGTCTGGTGGTGATCCCCACCGACTCCGCGAGCCCGGAGCAGCGTGCCCGGTACGAGGCGTACGCGGCCGCGCGACTGCCCCGCACGGCGTCCCCGCAGGGCCCCGGACGGCTGCTGTTCGCGCCGGACCTGGTGGGCACCTCGGCGCAGATCGCCGAACGGCTGCACGCGCACGCCGCGTTCCGCGAGGTCGACGAGGTCGCGTTCGCGCTGCCGTTCACCTTCGCGCACGAGGACTACGTCCAGATCCTCACCGACATGGCGACCGAGCTGGGCCCCGCCCTGGGCTGGCACCCCGCGAGCTGACCGGCGCCCGCTTCACCAGCGTCCCGCCCGGGTACCGGTGACCGGCTCCGAAGGCCTGCCGTCCACGCCGACCGGCACCTCCCCGGCGAGCATCACCCGGTGCATGATCCGGGGAAAGCCCAGGTGGGCGTTGTCGCCGGGGGCGAGGTGGATGGTGGCCCGGTTGTCCCAGAAGGCCACGCTGCCGGGCTCCCAGCGGAAGCGGACCGTGTACTCGGGGCGCACGGCCTGCTCCAGCAGCATCTCCAGCAGCGCCGCGCTCTCCGGACGGGAGACGCCGGCGATCTGCTCCAGGTAGTAGCCGTTGACGAACAGCACCCGCTCCCCGGTCTCCGGATGCACCCGCACCAGCGGATGGACGGAGGCCACCTGATGGTCCAGGAGGTGCCGGAGGTACGCGTCGTCGCCGGGCCGGGGCTGATAGCCGACGCCGAGCCGGTGCTCGGCGCGCAGCCCGTCCACGAAGGCGCGCACCGGCGCCGACAGACCGGCGTAGGCGGCGGTCAGACTCGCCCAGGTGGTGTCGCCGCCGTAGGGCGGTACGGTCTCGGCGCGCAGGATCGTCGCGGCCGGCGGGTCGATCCGGGCACCGTGGTCGCAGTGCCAGCCGCGCAGCAGGGTGTGCCGGCGCCGGTGCAGCCACTCCTCGTGCTCCATGCCGAACCGGCCCCCCAGTTCCAGGCGGTCCGCGGTGGTCTCCACCTCGGGGAACGCGGCCGGGGAGGCGCTGCCGCGGCGGCCGAGGACGACCGGTTCGCCGAAGCGGCGGGCGAAGGCGACATGCCCGGCGTGGTCCAGCTCCTGACCGCGGAAGAACACCACCTTCCAGCGCAGCAACGCCTCCCGGATCAGGGCCGTCACGGCATTGTCGAGCGGTCCTGCGAGGTCGACGCCGGTGATCTCGGCGCCGATGTGTCCGGCGACCGGCCTCACCTCCACGCCCTCGACGTGCTCCGTCGCCCGGTCGGTGGCCCTGTGCGTCGTCATGCGCGCTCCGATGCTCGTCGGTACCGGCTCCGGAACCGATCGTGACACCTTTACCGCCCGCACACGGCGAACTCCCGTACGACCGCCGTCCACCGGTCCTCCCCTGCCGGCCCTCCCCTACTGCTCCTCGACACGCTCCGACGCGGCGGCATCCCCCGCCGGCGCGCTGAGGCTGCCGAGGATGTCGAGGAGTTCGGCGCTGCGGCTGCCGGGCTCCGCGTGGAAGACGACCAGGGTGAGTCCGTCGGTGCCGTCCACGGACAGCTTGTGGGAGTGCAGTTCGAGGTCGCCGACCTGCGGATGGGTGAGGTGGCTGGTGCGGCCGCGCCGGGGCCGTACCTCGTGCCGGGCCCACAGCGTGCGGAAGCGTTCGCTGCGCAGGGACAGCTCGCCGACCAGGTCGCGCAGCCGGGGGTCGGCGGCGTCCGCGCCGGCCTCGGACCGCAGCACGGCCACGCCCTCCTCGGTGAGGGCCTCCCAGTCCCGGCGCAGCTCGCGCTCGGCGGGGTCGAGGAAGACGGCCCGCAGGACGTTGACGCCGGGCCGGTAGTTCGGGGTGAGCGCGGTGGCGAGGGCGTTGGCGGCCAGGCAGTCGGCATAGCGGTTCTGCACATAGGCGGGGTTGCGGGGCCAGCCGTCGATCAGCTGGAGGAGGCTCGGCGGGACCTGCTGCGAGCGGCGCCCGGGCCGTACCGCGGCGGCGGGCCGGTCCTGGGCGAGCGAGACGAGGTGGGTGGTGGCGTCGGCGTCCAGCCGCAGCACGCGCGCGATGGCCTCCAGGACCTGGACGGACGGGTTGCGGTCCCGGCCCTGCTCCAGCCGCAGGTAGTAGTCGGAGCTGATGCCGGCGAGCATCGCGACCTCCTCGCGGCGCAGCCCCGGCACCCGGCGCAGCCCGCCGCCGGGCAGCCCCACGTCCTCGGGCCGCACCAGCGCCCGGCGGGCGCGCAGGAACTCACCGAGCGCGTTCGAACCGTCCATGGCACCCACCGTACGGCCGGACGGGCGGCGGTGACTGTCCCTGCCACTCCCAGGAACGCGGGGGTACTGCCACCGCCGCCCGCCTCCGGCGCAGGGTGGACGACGAGGCCACCGGAGCGACCGGCGGCCCGGAGTCACCACGGACACCGCGCATTCTGAGAGGTACGACATGACTGCACAGCTCGGCGGCACCATCACCCCGGCGGAGGGCCTGACGCTGACCCGCGTCGGCTACGGCGCCATGCAGCTGGCCGGGCCGCACGTCTTCGGCCCGCCGAAGGACCGCGCCCGGGCGGTGGCGGTCCTGCGCGCCGCGGTGGAGGCCGGTGTCACGCACATCGACACCGCCGACTTCTACGGCCCGGTCGTCGTCAACGAGATCATCCGCGAGGCACTGCACCCCTACCCCGAGAGCCTGCACCTCGTCACCAAGGTCGGCGCCCGCCGGGGTGCCGATGGCAGCTGGATGGTGTCGCGGCACCCGGAGGACCTGAAGGCGCAGGTCCACGACAACCTGCGCAACCTCGGGGTGGAGACCCTGGACGTGGTCAATCTGCGGCTGGGCGACATGGACACCCCGAACGAGGACTCCGTCGCCGACCAGTTCGGCGCGCTGGCCGAGCTGCGCGAGCGGGGGCTGATCCGGCATCTGGGGCTGAGCGCCGTCTCCACGGCGCAGCTGGACGAGGCCCGGGCCATCGCGCCCGTGGTCACCGTGCAGAACCTGTACAACCTGGCCAACCGGCAGGACGACGCGCTGCTGGCGCGTACGGCGGCGCTGGACATCGCGTTCGTGCCGTACTTCCCGCTCGGCGGTTTCACCCCGCTCCAGTCCGAGACGCTCGCCAAGGTCGCCGCCCGGCTGGAGGCCTCGCCGCAGCAGGTGGCGCTGGCCTGGCTGCTGCGGCGTTCCCCGAACATCGCGCTGATCCCCGGCACGTCGTCCCCGGAGCATCTGCGGGAGAACATCGCCGCCGCGAGCCTGGAACTGCCGGCGGACGCGCTGGCCGAGCTGGACGGCATCGGGGGCTGACGCGGACCGCCGGATCCACGGGGCGCGGGATGCGGCCCCCCGGAGGAGGTCCGTCTGCTGGCGGCCCGCCCAGGCCTGGCCCGGGTGGAGGGTCACCGCGTGGCGCAGGGCGTCCCGGCATGCGAGGACGGCGGGATGCCTGCCGCGGCCCCCGCGGACCACGGTGAAGATCCGTCGGGTGCGCCGGACGCGCGGGAGCCGCCGCAGCGGCACCGTCGGGGGCTGTCCGCTCCGCACCAGGTCGGGGAGGAGGGCGGCCGCGCGCCGCTGCTCGACGAGGCGGCGGTGCAGCAGCACGTCGGTGGTCTCGAAGCGTACGTCGGGTTCGAAGCCGGCGGTCCGGCACAGGGTCGTCGCCCAGTGGCGCGCGGCGGTGCCTTCGGGCTCCATCACCCAGGGGTGGTCGGCCAGCGAGCGCAGCGCCGCGGTCGGACCGCCGCCGTCGGGGGCGGCGGCCGGTGTCGGCAGCGCGAGGCGGAGGGCGTCCTCCAGGAGGTCTTCCTGTTCGAGTCCGGCGAGCCGCGGGTTGGGGTTGCCGGGGTACTCCTCGGCGAGGACCAGGTCGAAGTCGCGGGCCTGGAGCGCGGGCAGGGCCGTTTCCGGTTCCAGCTGGGTGAGGTGGACGCGCAGGTGCGGGTGGCGCTCACGGAGGAGGCCGAGCGCGGCGGGGACCAGGGTGAGCGCGGCGGTCTGGAAGGAGGCGAGGCGCACGGTACCCGTCAGCTCGGTGAGCGAGGAGGCGATGTCGGCCTCCGCGCGCTCCAGGCGTTCGAGGACCGCCTCGGTGTGGGCGACGAGGATCGCACCCCGCCGTGGCACGCGCGGCCCGGCGCCCGTGCCTGGCGCTGCGCGCCCGCACCGGCCCAGGTGCGGGAGTTCCACGCCGCGCTGCCCGGCCACACACCCACCCCTCTGACCGAACTCCCCTCCCTCGCCGATGAGTTGGGGATCGGACGGGTCTTCGTCAAGGACGAGTCGGACCGGCTGGGGCTGCCCGCGTTCAAGGCGCTGGGTGCGTCCTGGGCCGTGCACCGCGTCCTCGCCGCGCGCGCCGCCGACGCCCCCGGCCCGCAAGGTCAGGGCCGGGACCCGGTCACCCTGGTCACGGCCACGGACGGCAACCACGGCCGCGCGGTGGCCCGTACGGCGCGGCGCCTCGGGCAGCGCGCCCACGTCTTCGTCCCGCAGGGTGTGCATCCGCAGGCGGTGGCGGCCATCGCCGCCGAACGGGCGCGGGTCACCGAGGTCCCGGGGCCGTACGACGAGGCCGTGCGCCGGGCGGCGGAGGCGGCCACCGCGCCGGACGCCGTCCTGGTGCAGGACACCGCCTGGCGGGGTTACGAGCAGGTCCCCGCCTGGATCGTGGAGGGCTACTCCACCCTGTGCGCGGAGGTCGACGACCAGCTGGCGGCCGCGGGAGTTCCCGACGGGCCCGGTCTCGTCTGCGTACCGGTGGGCGTCGGCTCGCTGGCCCAGGCCGTGGTGACGCACTACCGCAGCCGGCCGTCCGGGCGGGCGGCGGCGCTGCTGTCCGTGGAGCCGGAGACCGCGGCCTGTGTCCTTCTGAGCCTCACCCGCGGCGCCCTCGTCGGCGTCCCGACCGGCGACACCATCATGGCCGGGCTGAACTGCGGCACGCCGTCCAGCCTCGCCTGGCCGTATCTGCGTGACGGGCTGGACGCCGCGGTCGCCGTCACCGACGCCGGCAGCGCCCGCGCGGTGGCCGATCTCGCCGCCCTCGGCGTCTCCTCGGGCCCCTGCGGGGCGGCGGCGCTCGCCGGACTGCGCGCGGCACTGACCGGCGCGGGTGCCGCGCAACGCCGTACGGCACTCGGGCTCGGGCCGGCCTCGGTGGTCGTCCTGCTCAGCACCGAGGGCGCGGCGGCCAACCCGGGCACCGCCCTCAACGGTTCCTGACCGCCGGCCGGGAGGGGGCGGTGATCAGGCCTCGGGCAGCGCCTGTTCGGCCCAGATGGTCTTGCCGCGGCCGGTCTGCCGGCTGCCCCAGCGCTGGGTGAGCTGGGCGACCAGGAGCAGTCCGCGGCCGCCCTCGTCGTAGTCGTTGGCCCGGCGCAGGTGCGGGGAGGTGGAACTGGCGTCGGAGACCTCGCAGATGAGGGCGCGGTCGCGGATCAGGCGGAGCTGGATGGGCGGTTCGCCGTAGCGGATGGCGTTGGTGACGAGTTCGCTGACGACGAGTTCGGTGACGAAGGCGGCCTCGTCCAGCCCCCAGGCGCCGAGTTGCTCACCGACCGCCTGGCGGAAGGTGGCGACCTCGGCGGGGTCGGGCGGCACGTCCCAGGTGGCGACCCGGTCGGCGCCGAGGGCGCGGGTGCGGACGAGGAGCAGGGCGACGTCGTCGCCGGGCTGGTGGGGCAGGACCGCCTTCAGGACGCTGTCGCACAGGGCGTCGAGGGAGTCGGCGGGTGTGGTCAGGGCCCGGCACAGGGCGTCGGTGGCGCCGTCGAAGTCCCGGTCGCGGTCTTCGAGCAGGCCGTCGGTGTAGAGCGCGACGACGGACCCCTCGGGCAGGTCCAGTTCCGTCGCCTCGAACGGCAGCCCGCCCACGCCGAGCGGCGGCCCGGCGGTCATGGGGACGGTCTCCGCGGTGCCGCCGGGCAGGACGACGGCCGGGGCCGGGTGGCCGGCGGCGGCCAGGCTGAGCCGGCGCGAGACGGGGTCGTAGACGGCGTACAGGCAGGTGGCGCCGAGTTCGGCGACCTCCTCGCGGATGTCGTCGCCGCTGTCCTCGGCGGCGAGCAGGAGAACCAGGTCGTCGAGGTGGGTGAGGAGTTCGTCCGGCGGCAGGTCGACGTCGGCGAGGGTGCGTACGGCCGTGCGCAGCCGGCCCATGGTGGCCGAGGACTGGATGCCGTGGCCCACCACGTCGCCCACGACCAGGGCGACCCGACCGCCGGAGAGCGGGATGACGTCGAACCAGTCGCCGCCGACGCCGGCCAGGGAGCCGCACGGCAGGTAGCGGTGGGCGACGTCGAGCGCGACCTGTCCGGACAGGCCGCGCGGGAGCAGGCTGTGCTGGAGGGCGAGGGCGGTGCTGCGCTCCAGGGCGAAGCGGCGGGCGTTGTCGATGCAGACGGCGGCGCGGCTGCCGAGTTCCTCGGCGAAGACCGCGTCGTCGGGGCCGTACGCGTCGGGGTGGGCCATGCGGACGCAGACCGCGACGCCGAGCGTGGTGCCGCGGGCGCGCAGCGGCATCGCGAGCACGGAGTGGGCGCCCTCGCGGAAGGCGCGGCCCTCGGGCGAGCGGAGGTTGCGCTCCTCCAGCCACTTCACGAACTCCGGCTCACCGGCCTGGCTGAGGACGGAGTGGCCTTCGCGCAGGGCACTGGCGAGCGGTGAGGAGGGTTCGTAGGCGTCGGCCTCGCCGAGGTGCACGGCCGCGCCGGGGTTGCCCTCGCGGGTGGAGCCGTGGGCGACGCGCCGGAGTGTGACGGGGCCGTCCGGGATCATCGGCGGCTCCTCCGTGCCGAGCACCCAGTCGAGGAGGTTCACGCTGGCGAAGTCGGCGTAGCGCGGCACGAGCAGTTCGACCACTTCCTCGGCGGTGCGGACCACGTCGAGGGTGGTGCCGATGGCGGCCGCGGCCTCGTTGAGCAGGACGAGGCGTGCCTGGGCCCAGTACTGTTCGCTGCTGTCGAGGGCGGCGAGGGCGACCGCGGTCAGGGTGCCGGACTCGTCGTGCAGGGGCCACATCTCGGTGGTCCAGGCGTGCTCCCGGTTGAGGGCGGGGGCGCCGGTGAAGCTCTCGTAGCGCAGCGCCCGGCCGGTCTCGGCGACCTGGCGCAGATGGGCGAGAAAGCCGCGGCTGTGCTCCATGTCCTCGACGGTCTCCAGGAAGTGCCGGCCGATCAGCGCTTCCTCGGGGACGCCCAGGACCTGCCCGGCGGCGTCGTTGACGCGCAGGTAGTGCTGCTTGAGGTCGAAGACCGACATGGACATGGAGGCCTGCTCGAAGGCCTGGGCGGCCAGGGCCGTGGCGGGCGGGTGGGCCGTCACGACGAAACCGGCGGGCTCGCCGCCGGCGCCGGCCACGGGGAGCGCGGTCAGGGCCAGCGGGACGCGGTGGCCGTCACGGTGCCGCAGGACGACGGTGCCGGTGCGGGCGGCGAGGATCTCGCCGGGGATGTCCTCGGCGAGCAGGCCGGCCGCCGGCCGGCCCACGACGTCCGCGGCCGGGTGGCCCGTGAGCTGCCGCGCGCCGTCGCTCCACCCGGTCACGGTGCCGACGGCATCGATGATCGCCACTGCGGCGACATGCTTCATACGCCCAAGGATGTTCCGATTGTTCCGGAGCATCAAGCGCGCCGGTGGCGCCGGGTTCAGCCCTGGTGGGCGCGCAGCGCCGCGAGGGCCCGGTCGGCGTGGGTGTTCATGCGCAGCTCGCTGCGGACGACCTCCAGCACGGTGCGGTCCTGGGCGATGACATAGGTGACACGTTTGGTGGGGGCGAGGGAGAAACCGCGCTTGACGCCGAACCGCTCGCGCACGGTGCCGTCGACGTCGGAGAGCAGCGGCATGCCGAGGCCGTGGGCGCCCGAGAACTCCTGCTGCTTGTCGACCGTGTCGCCGCTGATGCCGACGGGCCGGGCGCCGGCGGCGGCGAACTCGGCGGCGAGATCACGGAAGTGGCAGGCCTCGGCGGTGCAGCCGGGGGTCATGGCGGCGGGATAGAAGAAGAGGACCACGGGCCCGCCGGCCAGCAGCTCGGTGAGCCTGCGGGTGGTGCCCGTCTCGTCGGGCAGAGCGAAGTCCTCGACCTTGCTCCCGACCTCGATGCGTTCGGTCACGACCGTCCCTCCTCGTTTCGGGCGACTGCGCGCCCCGCTGTGCCGGCCACACCGTGTTCCGGCTCGCCGGCCTGCGGCCGGATATTACTGGACGGTAGAGGCGGCGCCCGCACCGCCGTCCCCGTACGGCGACGCCCGTCAGCCCGTCAGCCCGTCACCGGCGAGGCGGCGTCGGCCTCCCGGCCGGAGTCCTCCTCGACCGTGTACGCGAGGAAGTCGTCGACCATGCGGTGGAAGAGCGTGGCCATCTGCCGCAGCTCCTCGGGACGCCAGCCGGCGAGGGCGAGCTGCATGCCCCGGGCACCGGCCTCCCGGATCCGTCCGACGGCCTCCCGCCCGGCGTCGGTCAGCTGGATCCGCTGGGCCCGCCGGTCGTCGGGGTCCGGGACGCGGCTGACATAGCCGGCCCGCTGGAGCTGCTGGACGGTCCGTGTCACGTGCGAGGCCTCCACGCCCAGGCGCTGCGCCAGCTCGCCCGGCCGCAGCGGCTCGGAGTCGGCGATCTGCCGCAGCAGCGCCACCGCGGCCCGGTCCAGCGGCACACCGGCCAGCCCCATCAGCCGCTCGTGCTGCCGGGATCGCGTGCTGAGATAGGTGACGCGCGTCAGAGCGCGCTCGATCTCGACGACCTCCGGGGAGGCGACGGGCAGGCCGGACAGCGATTCCGTGGGCACACCCGCCAGTTTACCGGATCGTTGCGTAAGTCAAGTAACTTCCGCGCACCCTCAGGCGGCTCCGGCCGACACCACCGGACGCGTGTCGTGCGGGCCGCCCCCCGCCACCCGCGTGCTGCAATCGGCAGAACCACGACCCACCCCCGAAGAACCCCGGAGGAACCCATGGCCTTCGCCGTCGTCGCCCAGTACCAGTGCGCGCCCGCCGACGTGGACACCGTGCGTGACGCGCTCCGCGCCATGCGCGAGCTGGTCGCGTCCGAGCCCGCGAACCTCGCCTACGAGGCGCACGAGGTGGTGGACCAGCCGGGGGCGTTCCTGCTGTACGAGCGGTACACCGACCGCGACGGCTTCGAGGCGCACAAGCGGACGGCCCACTTCGCGGAGCTGATCCGGGGCACGGTGTTCCCGCTGCTGAAGGAGCGGACCATCACCTTCGCCGAGACCGTCTGACGCGGACACCCCCGAACACCCACCCGGGACGCGTCACCCGGACCGGCGCGGAGACGGGCGGCACGGCGGAACGCCGGTCCGCCCCGGCGCAGGCGGGCGGGGCCGCGGCGCGGGGATCCGTCCCGGGGGACGTCCCGGGTGTCCCCGGGGACGCCGGAACGGCATCGCGGCGGCCCGCCGCGGAAACGCTGGCTGTCGTGATCACGGCTCGTGGTCACGAGAACGACAGCCGGAGGTTGCCATGATCCGACAGACCCTCAAGAGCGGTCTGCTGGCCACGGTCGCGGTCCTCGCATTCCTGCCCACGGCGGCCGGGGCCGCACCCGTCGACGCCGCCACCCCGTACCCGGTACCCGCCGCGATCAGCCAGTACCACGCCCACCACATCCACCACATCCACCACGCCCCGTACCGCCTGCACCGGCACCACACGTACCGCACCTACGGCCGTGTCACCACCGGCTACGCACGGCTCAACGTCCGCTCCGGCCCCGGTACCGGCTACCGGGTGATCGGCCACCGGCACGCGGGCCAGTACCTGCACCTCACCTGCCGGACGCGCGGCTCGTGGGTCCACGGCAACCGCACCTGGTACCGGCTCGCGCACCACCGGGGCTACGTCACGGCGCACTACGTCCGCACCCGCCGCGCCCTGCCCTGGTGCTGACGGTCCCTCACCGCCGCATCACCCTCACACCGAAGGCCCGTTCGACGACCCCCGAACGGGCCTTCGGTACGTCCACGCCTCACCTTCCTCATACCTCACCGCGTGTTGCGCTCGCCGCAGTCCCGGGAAGCCATTCCGACAACAGGGGCGAAACCTCTCATAGGGGAGCCCATAGCGGAAAAGGGAGTCGAGGACGCACGATGCGGCACCCTCAGGCATCGACAGCATCGACATCGACCACGCCGGACGAGCCATTGGTGGCGATACTGCGCGCCCTGAAGGACCGCACGGGACTGAGCCTGGCGGCGCTCGCCGCACGCACTCCGTACAGCAAGTCCGCGTGGCACCGCTATCTGTCCGGCAGCACGCCGCCGCCCCGGCCCGCCGTGGAGGCGCTGTGCCGGCTCGCCGGCGCCGATCCCGACGCCGTGCTCGCCCGGTGGGATCCGGCCGACGCGGGCGACGGGCCCCCGCCGGCACCGGACGCGCCGGGCGCGGACCCGGCCGAGGAGTCCGGCCGGCTTCGACCGCGGGGCCGGCTCCGGTCACGGCGCTCGTCCCGTCGCCCCTCCTGGCTGCCGCTGTCGGCGTTCGCCGTGTTCGGTGCGGTCACGGCGGTGGCCGCCACCGTGATCCTGGCCGTCCGCCCGGGCACCGCGCCCGCCGCGCAGACCCTGCCGGCGGTGCCGCGCTGCCACGCCCGCTCGTGCCAGGGCGAGTTGCCCGACGCCTCGGTGTGCGCCCGGGACGCGCGGACCACGAGCTCGGTCACCGACAGCGCCTATACGGTCCGGCTGCGTTGGTCGGCGGCCTGCGGCACCGCCTGGTCCCAGGTCCGGCTGCGCTCGGCGCGGGCCCACGAGGTGTCGGTGCGGAAGGGGGAGGACGTGCTGTCGGCGAGTTATCCGGCGGACGACTCCGCCGGCGACAGCAGTCCGATGCTGTCGGTGTCCTCGCCCCGCGGCGTGGAGGCGTGTGCCGAGGTGGACGGGGAACTGGCGTGCACGGGACGGGAGGTGACGCCGGCCGACCTGGGGTGACGAGTCGCCGCCCGCTGCCGCTGCGCCCGCCGCGGTGAGCGCGAACCGGATCGCGCGGACGCGCGGGGCACCGAACACGTCGGAGGCGCGGCCGGCGAGGAGCATGCCCACGATGCCGCCGAGGTCGAACAGCACCACGAACGTCAGGGCGGAGCCGAGGTTGTCGCCCTCGCCGCGCGGAGTTCGGCCCCGTAGCGGGCGGCGAGTGCGCGGGCCTCGGTGGTACGGCCCTCGGCGACCAGGAAGCTCAGCGGCTCGGGCATGGGCGGGACTGCTGGAGCCATCCCGGCCGGAGCGCCAACCGGATACCGGCCCGCGTCGCACCGAACTGCTCGGCGAGTTCGGTCTCCATCTGCCGCTGGGCCGGTGCCGTCGCACCGCGGAGGATCGCCTGCCGCAGCCGCGCGAGCGCATGCTGTTCGGCCGCTTTGTCCGGTCGCCCCGTCTCAGGCCGACCGGTACAGCTCGGTGAGCAGCTCGACCACCGCCTGCCGGGCCGGGTGCGGGTCGTCGCGCCACCAGGCGAGCCGTACGGCGACGGGTTCGGCGTCGCGCACCGGCCGGTAGACGATGCCGGGCCGCGGGTACTGGTGGGCGGTCGACTCCGCGGTGACGCCGATGCCGCGTCCGGCGGCGATCTCGGTGAGCCAGTCGTCGACGTCGTGGATCTCCCAGACGGCCGGACGGGCGTCCGGCGGCCACAGGTCGACGGTGGCCGTGCCGGTACGGCGGTCCACGAGCAGGGTGCGGTCGGTCAGTTCGGCCAGCCGGACCGAACGGCGCCGGGCGAGACGGTCGTCGGCGGCGAGCGCGCACAGCCGGCGCTCCAGGCCGACGATCGCGGTGTCGAACCGCCGGTCCTCCAGCGGTCTGCGGACGACGGCGAGATCGCAGGCGCCCTCGGCGAGCCCGGCGGCGGGCGAGTTGACGCGCACGAGATGCAGGTCGACGTCGCCGTGCGCCGCGTTCCAGCGCCGCTGGAAGGCGACCGTGTGCCGGCCCACCGCAGACCAGGCGTAACCGACCCGCAGCCGGGTGTGTCCCGAGGACGCCTCCCGGACCAGGCCGGAGACGTCCGCGAGCACCCGGCGGGCCTGGGCCACCACGCGCAGTCCGGTCGCGGTGGGGATCACCTCGCGCGAGGTGCGGCGCAACAGCCGTACGCCCAGGGCGCGTTCGAGGGAGGCGAGGGTCCGGGAGACGGCGGCCTGGGAGACGCCGAGGGCGATCGCCGCGTCCGTGAAGGTGCCCTCGTCGACGATCGCCACGAGGCAGCGCAGCTGGCGCAGCTCGATGTCGTGCATACGCTCAGCGTATAGATCGGCCGAGGCATGCATTTTGCGCAAGAGTGCGGGTGACACACGATCCCGGTATGCGACGCGCTCTCCACCGCCCGGCCGTGGCCGCTGCCACGGCCGTGACCCCGTCCCCGGCGCGGTCCGGGCCCCTGGCCGGTGTGGCCACCATGTTCGGCAGCGGGCTCTCCAACCAGACCGGCGCCGCCGTCGGGGCGCTGGCCTTCCCCGTGCTCGGTCCGCTCGGTGTGGTCGCGGTACGGCAGTACGTCGCCGCGCTCGTCCTGCTCGCCGTCGGCCGGCCCAGGCTGCGCGCCTTCACCTGGCGGCAGTGGTGGCCGGTGCTGCTGCTGGCCGTGGTGTTCGGCGCGATGAACCTCAGCCTGTACAGCGCCGTCGACCGGATCGGTCTGGGGCTCGCCGTGACCCTGGAGTTCCTCGGACCGCTGACCATCGCCCTGGCCGCGACGCGGCGCCGGCTGGACTCCGGGTGCGCGGTGCTGGCCGCGGCCGGGGTGATCGTCCTGATGCGCCCGCGGCCCTCCGCCGACTACGCCGGGATGGCCCTCGGCCTGGTCGCCGCGTGCTGCTGGGCGTCGTACATCCTGCTCAACCGCGTCGTCGGCCGGCGCATACCGGGCGCGCAGGGCGCCGCGGCGGCCGCGTCGGTCTCGGCGCTGGCCTTCGTCCCGGCCGGCATCGTGGTCGTCCTGCGCCATCCGCCGACGGCCGGGGCCGTCCTGTGCGCGGTGACGGCAGGCGTCCTGTCCTCCGCGGTGCCCTACCTGGCCGACCTGCTGACCCTGCGCCGTGTCCCTGCGCAGACCTTCGGCCTGTTCATGAGCGTCAACCCGGTGCTGGCGGCGCTGGTCGGCCAGGTCGTGCTCGGCCCGGGCCTGGGCACGGCGGAGTGGGCGGGGATCGGGGCGGTGGTGGCGGCGAACGCGGTGAGCCTCGCGGCCAAGGGGTGAGCGCCCCGACGGTGCCGCTACCCCACCGCGTCCCGCCAGGCGGATCCCGCCGCGACGACCTGGCGCCACGCCCGGATGGCCTTAGGCGGCATCCAGCTCGTACTGGTCGGACCAGAAGTACGGTACCGGCGCGAACGGCTTGCGCGGCTCGGGGTCGCGCAGGTTGCGGCCCGCGGCCATGCCCTGTTCGGCGGCGTGGGTGCGGTGCTCGATCCGGATCCCGCCCCGGACAGCGGGCGCCGTAGACGCCGGGCGCGGCGGAGAAGGTCGTGGTGACCTTCGATGCGTGAGCCGGTGCGTGAACGCCGGGTGCGGCGGCTCCGGGTGAGCGAGGTCCGGGCGTGGACGGCGCCGGAGCCGGGGGCCGGGTCCGCGGGGTTCAGCGCGCGCCGCGCGCCACCGGGGCCAGCCACAGGCCGACGATCGCGTCGGCGAGCCCGTCGGCCGCGCCCGCCCAGGTGGCGCGCGGGGTCGGGGTGCCCTCGGCGAGGGCACGTTCCCGCTCGGCGCAGGTGTGCAGGATCAACTGCCGGACCATCTGGCCGCGTTCGGCGCGGACCTCGGGCGGCAGCTCGGGCAGGACGCGGTTCAGCGCCTCGATCGCGCGGCGCAGCGCGGGTGAGGTCATGGACTCCTCGACCATGATCTCGTGCAGCGCCGGGTCGGTCATCACCTGCGCGCAGAACCGGGCGTACCAGGTGGGGCTGCCGAGCCCGGCCAGGTGCTCGGTGACCGGGCGCACCAGACAGTCGACCCAGTCGCGTACGTCCGTGGAGTCGCCGGCCGCCTCCAGCGCCCGCTCGCGGAGCGTCTCGATGCGCTCGGCGTGCCGGCGGGCCACCGCGCGGACCAGGTCGGCCTTGGTGCCGAAGTGGTAGCCGACCGCGGCGTTGTTGCCCTGGCCGGCGGCCTCGCTGACCTGGCGGTTGGAGACGGCGTACACGCCGTGCTCGGCGAACAGTCGCTCCGCCGCGGTCAGGATCGCCTCCCGGGTCGCGCTCACCTGCTCGGCCCGCGCCGTCCTGCGCGCCATGCTCACCACCGCTCCGGGACTGCGCAGCGCCCTGGGGCGGCCAGTCCCTCACGCCACCCCGGGTCCTCGACCGGGGCGGCGAGGTCCAGCCCGAGAAGCCTACGATGCGCGCCCGCGCCACCACGGACAGGCCACGTGTGCGGCGCCTTTTCGGCTCGCTAAAGTAAGTCAAGCAGTTGACTTAATCAGTATTACCCGCCATTCTCACCCGTCGCCCGCCGATTCCCACCCCTTGCCCTCCGGAAGGTTTCTCCTCATGACCGACCTCCCCCGCCACCGTCCGGCCGACCCGGCCCCGGCACCGACCGCCGCCGAGCCCTCGGCCGAAGCGGTGGCCTGAGCCGGACCTCCGGGGACGGTGACCGGGCCCCAGCGAGCGGCGTGCTGAGGCGTACGAGCGGGACGGTGGGCTCGGTCGAGCGGGGACGGCGGGCTCGGCCCCGGTGCGGGAGCCTCCGGCCGAAGCCCGCCGGAGCCGGGCCGGCCCCGGCCGACCCCGGCGGCCATCGGTCCGTCCCGGAACGAAGAGAGACGAAGGAACCGCCGTGCGCATCGTGATCGCCGAGGACAACGCCCTGCTCCGGGAGGGCCTGGTGCTGTTGCCGGCGTCGGCCGGGCACGAGGTGGCCGCCGTCGTGGGCAGCGGGCCGGAGGTCCTGCCGGCGCTGCTCGCCCAGCGCCCCGACATCGCCGTCCTGGACGTACGGATGCCGCCGCGCTTCCGTGACGAGGGACTGCGCGCGGCACTGGCCGCGCGTGAGCGGCTGCCCGGACTGCCGGTCCTGGTGCTCTCGCAGTACGTCGAGGAGTCGTACGCGGCCGAGTTGCTGAGCGGTGGGGCGCGTGGGGTGGGTTACCTGCTCAAGGACCGGGTGGGCTGTGTGGACGAGTTCCTCGACGCGCTGGACCGGGTCGCGCGCGGCGGCACCGCCCTCGACCCCGAGGCGGTGACGGAGTTGATGACCCGCCACGCGGACTCGCCCCTGGACGCGCTCACCCCGCGCGAGCGGGAGGTGCTGCGGCTGATGGCCGAGGGGCACGACAACACCCCGATCGCCCGGACGCTCGTCATCACCGAGCGCTCAGTCAGCAAGCACATCGGCAACGTCTTCCTGAAGCTGGGCCTGCCGCCGAGCGACAGCGGGCACCGCAGGGTACTGGCGGTGCCCGCCCATCTGCGGCACACCCGGCACGCCGGATCCCGCGTACGCTGCGGGACCCGTTCGGGGGAACCGGCGGGCGAAGGCGCGTGCGGCCGGCGGAAGCGGTCGAGGACTTCAGCCGTGACCGCCGTCCCCCCGCCCCCGCCGCTGCCCCTCATCGCGCCGATGCTCGCCACGCCCGGCGGACTGCCGCCCGCCGCCCAGGACGCGCGCTGGGCGTACGAGACCAAGCAGGACGGCCAGCGGGCGATGGTGTACCTGCCCGGCGACGGCAGTGTCCTCCTGCGTGCCCGCTCGGGCGAGGACATCACGACGGCCTATCCCGAACTCCGGCCGCTCGGCGCCGCCCTGGGCGCCACGCCCGCCGTGCTGGACGGTGAGGTGCTGGCCCTGGACGAGCACGGCCGGGCCGACTTCCAGCTGCTGCAGGGCCGGATGGGGCTCGCCCACTCCCCCGCGCGGGCGGCGCGCAGGGCCGCCGAGACGCCGGTCCACCTGGTGCTCTTCGACGTTCCCCATCTGGGCGAGTCCCTGGTCCGGCAGTCGTACGTCCGGCGGCGGGCGCGGTTGGCGGAGCTGGAGCTGGCGGGGCCGTACTGGTCGGTGCCGGGCGCGGTCGTCGGGCACGGCGCGGAGGCGCTCGCGGCGACCAGGGAGCACGGTCTGGAGGGGCTGGTGTGCAAGCGGCTGGACTCGGTGTACGAGCCCGGGGTGCGCTCCCGCGCCTGGATCAAGATCCGGAACATGCGGGCCGAGGACGTGATCGTCGGTGGCTGGCTGCCCGGGAAGGGGCGGCTGACGGGACTGCCCGGGGCGCTGCTGGTCGGCCAGCGCTCGGGCGGGCGGCTGCGGTACGCCGGCGGGGTCGGCACCGGCTGGAGCGAGGCGGAGCGCCTGGAGCTGGCCCGGCTGCTCGATGCCGCCGCGAGCGGGCGGTGTCCCTTCGACCCGGTGCCGCGGATCGCGGGCGCCCACTGGGTGCTGCCGCGGCTGGTCGGCGAGGTCTCCTACAGCACCCGCACCCGGGACGGGCTGCTGCGCCAGCCGGTCTGGCTGCGGCTGCGCCCGGACCTTGCGCCCGAGGAGTCGGCGGCCGACCTGCCCGAAGACCTTCGGTGACCGCCGAAGGTCTATCGTGTGCCCATGCCGGTTCCCGAATTGATCCGTATCGTCTCCCGCGACTCGCCCATGGCCCTGGCCCAGGTCGACCGGGTCCGGGCCGAGTTGGCCGCCCTGCACCCGGAGCTGCGCACCGAGGTCGTCCCGGTGAAGACCACCGGTGACAAGTGGCTCGGCGACCTGTCCCAGGTCGAGGGCAAGGGGGCGTTCACCAAGGAGGTCGACGCGGCCCTGCTGGCCGGGAAGGCCGACCTCGCGGTGCACTGTGTGAAGGACGTGCCCGCCGACCGGCCGCTGCCCGCCGGGACGGTGTTCGCCGCGTTCCTGAAGCGGGACGACATCCGGGACGCGCTGGTCCACCCGGACGGGCTCACCCTGGACGAGCTGCCCGCCGGCACCCGGATCGGTACCTCCTCGGTGCGCCGGATCGCCCAACTGGCCGCCACGCACCCGCATCTGGAGTGCGTGCCGTTCCGCGGCAACGACAACCGCCGGCTGGCGAAGCTCGCCGAAGGCGAGGCGGACGCGCTGCTGCTCGCGGTGGCCGGGCTGGAGCGGATCGGCCGGACCGACGTGATCAGCGAGGTGCTGTCCACGGAGACGATGATGCCGCCGATCGGCGCGGGCATCCTCGCCCTGCAGTGCCGGGAGGACGACACCGGCGTCATCGACGCGGTCAGCGGGCTCGGCGACCCGGACACGCACCGGGAGGCGATGGCCGAGCGGATGTTCCTGCATGTGCTCCAGGGCCACTGCAACAGCCCCATCGCCGGGTACGCGCGCGTGGACCGCAGCGGGGAACTCTCCCTGCGCGCCTGCGTGTTCACGCCCGACGGCAAGACCCGGCTGAACGCCCACGAGTGGGCCGGACGGCTCGATCCGGCCACGCTGGGCACCTCGGTCGCCGTGGCGCTGCTCCGGCAGGGCGCCCGGGAGATCATCGACGGCATCCCGCACTGACGTCGTACGACGCGCGGGCCGACGGCGTCAGGCGGAGCCCGGCTCCGTCTGGTCCCGCAGGAAGGCGCTGACCTGGTGGGCGAGGCCGCCCTGGTGGCTGCCCGCCGGGGCGGCCGCGGCGGGCGCCTCCTGGACACCGATGCCGCCGGCCCACAGCCTGCGCTCGGTCCACTCCTCCTCCACCCGCAGCTGCACCTGTACGTCCACGTGGGTCAGGGCGGCCTCGGGGGCGGCGGCGTAGAGCACGGCGGTGGCCCGGCGCAGCGGATAGACGTCGAAGCCCTCGATGAACTGGGAGTTGCGCCAGTCCATGAACGCGGCCTCGCCGTCCTGGCCGACGCGGACGTCGATCTGACCGTCCTCCAGATGGATGCCGTAGTGCCGCGCACCGCGGTTCTCGACGGTCACCCGGACACTGAAGTACGTCAGCCCCACGGCGGCGTCGTCGCGTCCGCGCGGCGGCTCCGCGGCCTCCAGGCGGTGGACGCGGACCCGCAGACCGGCATGCTCGTCGTACTCGTGCCAGTCACCGACCACGTTCGGCTCGTACACAGTGCCCCTCTCGACCTATCGAGAGCTGCTGTCTATCTGTGCGCTCAGCGCACTGTCAAATGGGCAGAATGCGCCGTGGCCAGCGGGTTCGCCCGCTTTGATCGCTGATCAAGCGCTGCCCAGGAAGAATCCGTTCACGGTCCCTTCTCCGGCGGTACGCGCGCGTGCCGCACATCACGTTCGCACAAGATCGGCAGGCCGCGCGAGCGCGATCACCGGGCCAGGCGACCGAGCAACGAGGAGGCGGCCGCGATGCCGAGCGCGGCGGCCACCGCCAGCACCGCGAAGTCGGCGCCGAGATGCGACGGTGTGCCGAGCAGCAGCCCGCGCAGCGCATCGACTTGATAGCTCAGCGGGTTGACCTTGCTGACGGCCTGGAGCCAGCCCGGCATCACCGAAACGGGGTAGAGGGCGTTGGAGCCGAAGAACAGCGGCATGGTGATCGCCTGGCCGATGCCCATCAGGCGGTCGCGGCTGATCACGATGCCCGCGATGGTCATCGACAGACAGGAGAAGAAGGCGGACGCGAGCACGACGGCCGCGGCGACGCCGAGCAGCTTGAGCGGGTTCCAGGTCAGCGCCACGCCGAGGATCGCCGCGATGACGATGACGACGACGGCCTGGATCAGCGACTTCACACCGGCCGCGAACGCCTTGCCGGTGATGAGTGCCGAGCGCGGGGTCGGGGTGACGAGCAGCTTGTTCAGGATGCCGGCGTCGCGCTCCCAGATGATCTGGATGCCGTAGAAGATCGCGATGAACATCGCCGACTGGGCGATGATGCCGGGCGCCATGAAGTCGATGTAGGGGATGCCGCCGGTGGGTATCGCCCGGATGCGGGTGAAGGTCTGGCCGAATATCAGCAGCCACAGGGCGGGCTGGACGGCGCGGGTGTACAGCTCGGTGCGGTCGTGGCGCAGCTTCTGCAGTTCGACGGCGCACATGGCGACGACCCGGGCGGGCAGCAGCCGCCAGCCGGCGCGGGGCACGGGCGGGGTGAGCAGAAGATCCGTGTGGTCAGCCGACTCGGTGCGCGGTGCGGCGGGTGCTGCGGACATCGCGGAAACCTCCTTTGGACGTGTCGTCGAGGCCGCTGCCGGCGATGGCGCGAAAGACGTCCTCCAGGGTGGGCAGGGTGTCGGTGCCCTGGCGTTCGGCGAGCCCCTGGCGCAGTTCGGCCGGGGTGCCGAGGGCGCGGATCCGGCCGCGGTGCATGAGGCCGACCCGGTCGCAGTAGTGGTCGGCCTCGTCCATGTAGTGGGTGGTGACGAGCACGGTCATGGCGGTCGCGGCGCGGACGGCGTTGATGTGCTCCCACACGCCGGTGCGGGCGATCGGGTCCAGCCCGATGGTCGGCTCGTCCAGGATCAGCAGCCGGGGCGCGCTGACCAGGGCCTGGGCGAGTTCGAGGCGGCGGATCATGCCGCCGGAGTAGGTGCCGGCGAGCCGGTCGGCGGCGTCGGCGAGGCCGACGGCGGCGAGAGCCTGGGCGACGCGGGCGGCGCGCTCGCGCCGGGGCACGTCGAAGACCCGGGCGAACAGGGCGACGTTCTCCCGGCCGGTGAGCCCCTGGTCGGCGGAGAGCTGCTGCGGGACGTAGCCGAGGAGCCGGCGTACCGCCATGCGTTCCTTCGCCGCGTCGTGGCCGAAGACCCGGACCTTGCCGGCGGGGACGGGCAGCAGCGTGGTGACGCAGCGGATGGCGGTGGTCTTGCCTGCGCCGTTGGGGCCGAGCAGTCCGAACACCTCGCCCTCACGGACGGCGAGGTCCAGTCCGTCGACGGCCCTCGTGTCGCCGAACGCGTAGACCAGGGAGGTACAGGAGACGGCGTCGGCGAGGCCCTCGGCTCCTCCGTCGGCCACACCGGTGCTCTCGCTCGTCGTCGTGCCCGGACTCACGTCCCGTTCCTCGGGCTGCGTCATGGCTTCGCTGTCTCCTCGTGCTCCTCGTGTTCCTCGTGCAGGGTGACGGCCAGCCTGCGCAGCGCCGGAAGGGCCGCGCGGAGGGCCTCCCGGTCGGCCTCGTCGAGCCGTGAGACGTGCCGGGACACCAGCTCGGCCCGGCGGCGCTGCCAGTCGGCGAGCCTCTTCTCGGCGGCCCCGGTGAGCAGCAGACGGGCGGCCCGGCGGTCGGCCGGGTCGGTCTCGCGGACCAGATAGCCGCCCTTGACCAGCTGGTTGACCAGGGTCGACACGGAATTGCCCGCCAGGTGCAGCGCCCTGGCGGCGTCCGAGATGCCGATGCCGGGCCGGGACTCGACCAGCCGCAGCAGCTCCACCTCGGCGCCGCGCAGCCGGGGCCGGGCGAGCCCGCCGCGCAGGCGGCGCCGGATCAGCCGCTGGATGCGCACCAGCGTGTCCGCCAGCTCCTCCGGGTAGCTCTCGTGTTCCACACTCGAAGATTACCTCTGCTACAGAGATATTTCCCCCGGACGGCGGTCGAAGAAGAGGCCGAGGAGCGCGAACCGGGCCGCACAGTGGACACTGGTGCCAGACCGTCCCCGACCCCAGGACGCGACCGCCATGAACCACAAGCCCCCCGCCGACGGCGGACCGCGCAGACGGGACGTCGTCTCCACGCACTCCGTCTTCGGCGCCCCCTGCTGGGTGAGCCTGACCAGCCGCGACCTCGCGGCCACCCAGGAGTTCTACACGGCCGTCCTGGGCTGGCGCTGGCGCGGCGTGAAACTGGGCGAGCACTTCCGCATCGCGCTGGCCGACGGGGTGCCGGTGGCGGGGATCGCGGCCGTCGCCGCGATGTGGCAGATGGCGGTGGCCTGGACGCCGTACTTCGCGGTGCCGGACGCCGACACGGCCGTGGCCCGGGCCCGCGAGCGCGGCGGTACGGCGGCCGTCGGACCGCTGTCCTTCCCGCCGGGCCGGGCCGCGCTGCTCGCCGACCGGGACGGGGCGACGTTCGGGATCTGGCAGGGGGAACTGGTCGGCAACTGGGAGGCCTGGCGCCGGGCGTCGCCGACCTTCATCCGGCTGCACACGCGCGACGCCTTCGACGCCGCACTGTTCTACGGCGAGATCCTCGACTGGGCGTCCGGGAAGCCGGGCTGCTGCGAGGTGGAGTACGAGGGCGGCGAGGTGGTGCTGCGCAGCCAGGGCGACATCGTGGCCCGGATCGACTCGGGCGCGGTGGGGTCGGCGCCGGATCCGTCCGTGCGACCGCACTGGCAGATCCACTTCGCCGTCGCGGACGTCCTGGGCTGCGCCCGCACGGCGGAGAAGCACGGCGGCAGTGTGCTGAGCGAGGCGGAGGACGAGGCGATCCTGCGGGACCCGGACGGGGCCCAGTTCACGGTGACCTCGCACCGGCAGCGCTAGGGTCGTCACCCGGCGGTGACGCGTGACGGCCTGGACAGTACGACCAGGCTGCGTGCCTCCGTCCGCAGCCTCGTGCCCGCCTTGTGTTCCCGCTCGTCCGGGATGCCGTCCGCGTCGGCCGTGTCGATCAGGGTGGTCCAGCGTTCGGCGAACGCGGGGCCGGGCAGCCGGAAGACGACCGGTTCCCAGTAGCCGTTGACGAGCAGCAGGAAGGAGTCGTCGGTCATCCGGCGCCCGTAGGAGTCGCGTTCGGCGATGGCGTCGCCGTTGAGGAAGACCGTCACCGAGTGGGCGTCGCCGCGCTGCCAGTCCCGGTCGGTCATCTCGCGGGCGTCGGGCCGCAGCCACATCAGGTCGGGCAGCGGCTGGTCGGCGTTGGTCGCGGTCTCGCCGCGGAAGAACCGGCTCCGGCGCAGCACGGGGTGGGCGGCGCGCAGGGCGATCAGGTGCCGGGTGAACGCCGTCAACGACCGCTGTTCGCGGTCGAGTTCCCAGTCGACCCAGGAGATCTCGTTGTCCTGGCAGTAGGCGTTGTTGTTGCCCCGCTGGGTGCGGCCGAGTTCGTCGCCGTGGGAGAGCATCGGGATGCCCTGCGAGAGCAGCAGCGTCGCCAGCAGGTTGCGCTGCTGGCGGGCGCGCAGTTCGAGGATGCCCGGGTCGTCGGTGTCGCCCTCCGCCCCGCAGTTCCACGAGCGGTTGTGGCTCTCGCCGTCCCGGTTGTCCTCGCCGTTGGCCTCGTTGTGCTTGTCGTTGTACGACACGAGGTCGCGCAGCGTGAAACCGTCGTGCGCGGTGACGAAGTTGACGCTCGCGCGGGGCCGGCGCCGGCTGTGCTGGTAGAGGTCGGAGGAGCCGGTCAGCCGGGAGGCGAACTCGCCGAGCGAGCCGCGCTCGGCGCGCCAGAAGTCCCGTACGGCGTCCCGGTACTTGCCGTTCCACTCGGACCACAGCGGCGGGAAGTTGCCCACCTGGTAGCCGCCCTCGCCCACGTCCCACGGCTCGGCGATCAGCTTGACGCGGCTGATCACCGGGTCCTGCTGGATCAGGTCGAAGAACGCCGAGAGCCGGTCCACCTCGTGGAACTGCCGGGCCAGCGTGGCCGCGAGGTCGAAGCGGAAGCCGTCGACGCGCATCTCGGTGACCCAGTACCGCAGCGAGTCCATGATGAGCTGGAGGACGTACGGGTGCCGCATCAGCAGGCTGTTGCCGGTGCCGGTGGTGTCGTAGTAGTGCGCCCAGTCGCCGTCGACCAGCCGGTAGTAGGAGGCGTTGTCGATGCCCCGGAAGGAGAGGGTCGGGCCCCGCTCGTCGCCCTCGGCGGTGTGGTTGTAGACGACGTCGAGGATCACTTCGAGGCCGGCCGCGTGCAGCGCCTTCACCATCGCCTTGAACTCGTTGACCTGCTGACCCCGGGTGCCGAAGGCGGCGTAGGCGTTGTGCGGGGCGAAGAAGCCGATGGTGTTGTAGCCCCAGTGGTTGGCCAGGCCCCGGTCCTGGAGGACGCCGTCCTGCACGAACTGGTGCACCGGCATCAGCTCCACCGCCGTCACCCCGAGCGAGGTCAGGTGCTCGATGACCGCGGGGTGCGCGAGGCCGGCGTAGGTGCCGCGCAACCGTTCCGGGACGTCCGGGTGGGTGCGGGTGAGGCCGCGTACGTGGGCCTCGTAGATGACCGAGTCGGCATAGGGCGTGCGGGGCGGGCGGTCGTCGCCCCAGTCGAAGTACGGATCGGCCACCACGCCCAGCATGGAGTGCCCGGCGCTGTCGGCGGGCGCCGGGCCGTCGGGGGCGCGCTCGTACAGCGAGGGGTGGTTGTCGATCTGGCCGTCCACGGCCATGGCGTAGGGGTCGAGCAGCAGCTTCGCCGGGTTGCACCGGTGGCCCAGGGACGGCTGCCAGGGTCCGTGCACCCGGTACCCGTAGCGCCGGCCGGGCGCGATCCCGGGCAGGTAGCCGTGCCAGACGAATCCGTCGACCTCGTGCAGCCGGACGGGGGTCTGCGTGCCCGCGTCGTCCAGCAGGATCAGGTCCACGCGCTCGGCGACCTCGCTGAACAGTGCGAAGTTGGTGCCCTGTCCGTCGAAGGTGGCGCCCAACGGATAGGGCTGCCCGCTCCACGCGGGCAGCCCGTGCCGGGATCCGGAGGTGCGGGACGTCACCGGCTGCCCTCCAGGGTGTCGTCCGGGGCGCCCGCCGGGGCGGCCAGCCGCGCGACCGGCAGTGGGCGCGGCAACGGGAGGCCCTGGCGCAGGGTCGGCGCGGGCGTGAGGGGCACCCGCGGGACGCGCTCGCCGGAGCGGGCCCGCTGGGTGAACCAGATGATGGTGCTGCCGCGGTCCGAGGTGCAGCAGCCCCAGCCGTCGCTCATGGCGGCGATGTCCGCGAGGCAGGAGCGCAGGTCCTGGTCGGGGCGCAGATCGGGGTCGTCGTCGCCGAAGGCGGTGATCAGGTGCTGGCCGTTCCACCACATCTCGATCGACGTGTGCCTGTTGGAGGCGTGCTGGTGGATCGCCCGCAGCAGCAGTTCGGCGCCGCGGCGGACGGGGTCCGCGAGGTTGTCGAGGTCCCAGTAGCGCAAATGGGCGGCCAGGATGCGGCTGACCTGTCCCACCCGTTCCGGGCTGACTTCCACGTCGAGGTGGTAGTAGCAGGGCACTGCGGTCTCCATCGTCGCTTGCTCCTCACCGGCGAAGCTCGTGCGCCCCTCGCCTGTCCGGGAGGCTCCAGGACACACAGCGTGAGCGCCGATGGCTTCTGAGTCACCTCCACGGTGCGGGCACTACGCCATTCGTGCAACACGAGCACCCGACACACCACGCATGGTTGAAGCTCCAACAAGACGCTGCGTCGTCGTGCGTGCACCATAAGTGAAAGCCTCGATCGCCGTAACGGTGCCGTGCCCTTCCGCGCGCGGACGCCACCCGACCGTCGGGAACGCGCCCAGTCGAGAGCGTGAAAGGTGAAGACGGCGATGCTGCTCCCCGCCAAGGCCGAAGTGGCCCGGCAGTTGCGGCGTTACCGGGCGTGGGAGCGCGTGATGCTCGCCTCGCCCCACGACCGCGCGGTCCGGGCCACCTTCGAGGACTCGGGTTACACGCTGTGCGTGCTGATGGGCAAACGCTGCGCCCGCGAGGCGGCGGACGCGGCCGAGCGCTATCTGCGCACGAACCTGGTCACCTACCTGCGTGAGCAGAACGGGCGGCCGAAGCGCCGCCGTTCGGCGCGAAGCGCGCCGCCACCGGAGCGGCGTTCCACGGCGTCCAGCCCCTGAGCTGGCACCGTACAAGGCGTTCCCCCCGGGACCGACGTGAGTCGGCCCGTATCGGATCGCGAAGCCGGGCCAAGTGCCCGGCTTCGCGCACGGCGGAGGTGAGATACATGCGCAGGACCCCGGTCATCGGCCGTGTACCGGTACGTGACGTCCGGCCGGCCGTGGAGTGCGGCAGGCGCCCGGCGAAGGCGGTGGCCGGGGAGACCTTCCAGGTCACGGCCACCGTGTTCCGCGAAGGGCACGATGCCGTCGGTGCCAATGTGGTCCTGCGCGATCCGAAGGGCCGGCGCGGCCCGTGGACACCGATGCGGGAGCTGTCCCCCGGCAGTGACCGCTGGGGCGCGGAGATCACCCCGGACGCGACCGGCCGCTGGACCTACCGGGTGGAGGCCTGGTCCGACCCGCTGGCCACCTGGCGGCACCACGCGAGCGTCAAGATCCCGGCCGGTGTCGACGTCGGGCTGGTGCTGGAGGAGGGCGCCGAACTGTTCGAGCGGGCGGCCGCCGGAGCGCCGAAGGGTGCGGAGCGCGACCTCGTCCGGGCCGCCGCACGCACGCTCGGTGACGACTCCTTGTCGGTGGGGGACCGGTTGGCGCCGGCGCTGTCCGCGCAGGTGGCGGCGGTGCTGGAGCGGCATCCGCTGCGGGAGCTGGTCACGGCGTCCGAGGCGATGCCGCTGCTGGTGGAGCGGGAGCGGGCGCTGTTCGGGTCGTGGTACGAGTTCTTCCCGCGGTCGGAGGGCACCGCCGAGCAGCCCCACGGCACGTTCCGTACGGCGGCCCGCCGGCTGGAGGCGATCGCCGCGATGGGCTTCGACGTGGTGTACCTCCCGCCGGTCCATCCCATCGGGACGAC
>NZ_JBHJYK010000004.1:410504-537072 GCF_042269865.1 Streptomyces sp. NPDC055966 | reverse complement strand
CAGCTCGGCCCGGTCGCGGCCGTGTGGATGCTCAGCCTGCTCGTCCTGGTCTTCGAGCGGGACCTCGGCACCTCGCTGATCTTCTTCGGCCTGTTCGTGATCATGCTGTACGTCGCCACCGAGCGGACCAGCTGGGTGGTGTTCGGCGTCGTCATGTTCGCCGTCGGCGCCTTCGTCGTCGGCTCCTTCGAACCGCACGTGCACGGCCGGGTCGTCGCCTGGCTGCACCCCATGGACATCTTCCTGCCGCCCGACCAGCGCCCGGCCGGACTGGTCTCGGACCAGGCCGCCCAGGCCCTGTTCAGCTTCGGCTCGGGCGGCATGCTCGGCACCGGCCTCGGCGAGGGCCACCCTGAGCTCATCGGCTTCGCCGGGCGCAGCGACTTCATCCTGACCACGGTCGGCGAGGAACTCGGCCTCGCCGGGGTGACGCTCGTCATCCTGCTCTACGCCCTGCTCGCCGAGCGCGGCCTGCGCACGGCCCTGACCGTCACCGACCCGTTCGGCAAGCTGCTCGCCGGCGGCCTGGCCTCGGCGCTCGTCCTCCAGGTCTTCGTCGTCGTGGGCGGCGTCACCGGGCTCATCCCGCTCACCGGCAAGGCCCTGCCGTTCCTCGCCCAGGGCGGCTCGTCGATGGTCGCCAACTGGCTGCTGGTCGCCGTCCTGCTCAAGGTCAGCGACACGGCCCGCCGTCCCCCGCCGCAGCCGGCCGCCGACGTCAGCGCCGCCGAGACCCAGTTCGTACGGCCGGTCTGAGACCCCCGTCCCACCTCGGTGACGGAGCGGAGCCACTGATGTTCCTCGGCGTGAGTCCCCTGGACCTGCTCACCCTGCGGACGGTGCGCGCGTTCGCCGACAGCGCCGGGGACGAGGTCCGCGCGGAACTCGGCCCCGAACTCAAGGAGTTGGCGGAGATCCGCTCCGCCCTGGACCCGAGGGCGGAGCTGTCGGAGGTCGCCGTCGCGGTGCACGGCGACCCCGACGCCACCTGAGGCGGCCCCGCCTCAGACCAGCGTGAAGTACGCGAGGCTGCCCAGACCGGCCACCGAGCAGTAGACGGCGAACGGGATGAGGGTGCGGTGCTCGAAGTAGCGGACCAGGAAGCGCGTGGCGAGGTAGGCCGCGACGAACGCGGCCACGCTGCCGGCCAGCAGGGGGCCGCGCAGGCCGTTGCCCTGCGCCCCTAGCAGCGGCGGGAGCTTGAGCAGCGCGGCGCCGCCGATCACCGGCGTGGCGAGGAGGAACGCGAAGCGGGCGGAGTCCTCGTGGCCCATCCCCTTGAAGATGCCCGCGCTGATGGTCGAGCCGGAGCGGCTGATGCCGGGCAGCAGGGCGAGGATCTGGGCGGCGCCGATCGTCACGGCCTGCCGGATCGTCAGCCGGGTGATCCGCAGGTCCGACTGCTCGTCCGCCGACAGGTGCTCCTCGCCGGGGGCGACGGTGGCCCCGGCCCGCCGGCGGCCGGTCCCGCCGCGCCGCAGCTGCTCCGTGACGAAGAGGACGATGCCGTTGAGCGCCAGGAAGATCGCGGTGGGGACGGGCTTGCCGAGCGTCGAGCGGAACACCTTGTCGAGCGCGACACCGGCGACCGCGACCGGGACGCAAGCCGTGATGATCAGCCAGGCGAGCTTCTGCTCCACGGTCTCGATGCGGCGCTGGGTGACCGACGTGAACAGACCGCGGACGATCCGCACCCAGTCCCGCCAGAAGTAGACGACCAGCGCGAGCGCGGTGGCCAGGTGGAGGCCGACCAGCTCGTTGAGGTAGAGGGATCCGTCGGCGGAGACGTCCAGGTCGTGCTTCCAGTGCCCGCCGAGCAGCGCGGGTATCAGGATGCTGTGCCCCAGGCTGGAGACGGGGAACAGCTCGGTGACCCCTTGCAGCAGGCCGACGCCCACGGCTTCGGGATAGGTCAGAACGGACATCGGCCGGCCTTCGTCTCCAGGTGCGCGAGGGGAGCGGAGCCGAGGACCCGCGCGCGGCGGACGGCTCCGGCGGCGCAAGGTACTACACGCGAGCAAGAATCAGGACAGGTCGCGCGAAGCACCCGGCCGGCTGCCCGGACCGGCGAGCGGGAATCACCTGATTCACCCCGGATCGCCCTCGCCGAGCAGGTTCCGTTCGTGGCGCTTGCGGGCCAGGACGAGCCCGGCGGCGTACAGCGCGAGGACGATGGTGAGAAGCAGGTAATACTCCAGCGGGAGCGTGGTGAGACCGAGCAGCGGGCCGAGCGGGGACGGCGGCAGCACCAGGCCGATGACCGCGAGGGCGGCCGCGGTCCAGCCCACCGGGCCGGGCGGGCGGTCCTCGAAGAGCCGGCGGCCAGTGCGCAGCAGCAGCATCACCAGGCTCTGGGTGATCAGGTTCTCGGTGAACCAGCCGGAGTGGAAGACCGCCTCGTCCTCGGCCGGTCCCGAGCCGTGCAGGGCGAGGGCCAGGACGACGAAGGTGGCGAGGTCGGCGGCCGCGTTGAGGACGCCGAACCCGGTGATGAAACGCAGCAGGGCGCGCGGGTCGAGAGTGGCGGGGCGGCGCAGCAGGGCCGGGTGGGGGCGGTCGTAGGCGAAGGCGAGCTGCACCGTGTCGAAGCACAGGTTCTGCACCAGCACCTGCGCCGGCAGCATCGGCAGGAAGGGCAGCAGCAGACCGGCGGCGAGCATCGCGATGACGTTGCCGACGTTGGACGACAGGGTGATGCGCAGATACGTGGCGATGTTGCCGCCGCTGTGCCGGCCCGCGGAGATGGCGTGGTCGACGGCGGTGAGGTCCTTCTCGGCGAGCACCACGTCGGCGCCCTCCCGGGCCACGTCGGTGGCGTCGCGCGGGGCGATGCCGACGTCGGCCGCCCACAGGGCCGAGACGTCGTTGACCCCGTCGCCGAGGAAGCCCACCGTGTGCCCGCCGGTGCGCAGCGCGGCGCTGATCCGCGCCTTGTGCTCCGGGGTGCAGCGGGCGAAGACCGTCGTACGGCGGGCCAGCTCGGCCAGTTCCGCGTCGGTCAGGGCGTCGGTGCGGTCGGCGATGACCACCTGGTCCGGGCCCAGTTCGATGCCCAGGTCGCGGCAGGCGCGGGCCGCGGTGCCGGGGTGGTCGCCGGTGAGGATCTTGATGGTGACGCCACGTGCGGCGAGCGCGGCGAGGGCGGGCGCGGCGGTGGGCGCGAGCGCGTCGCGCAGGGTGACGAAGCCGCGGAAGTCCAGGCCGCGCTCGTCGGCCGGGGTGTAGTCGCGCAGCCGGGCCGGGCGTTCGGCGGTGGCGACCGCCAGCACCCGCAGGCCGTCCCGCGCGGCCCGGTCCGCGAGGTCCGCGAGCCGGTCCGCCTCCGCAGGCTCCAGGGCGCAGCGCTCCAGGACGGCCTCCACGGCGCCCTTGACGACGAGCGTGTGCGAGCCCAGCCGGCCGGGGGTGCGCACCACGGCCGTGGCCAGCCGGCGCACGGGGTCGAACGGGAGCGCCGCGACCCCGTCGTACGCCATGAGGTCGTCCTCGTCGGCCGCGTCCAGGACCGCTTCGTCCAGGGCGTCGGGCTCGGGCAGTTCGGCGAGCTGGAGGGTCCACCAGGCGTTGACGGCGGCCCAGCGGACCACCTCGGGATCGTCGGCGCCCGCCGCGTCCAGGCCCCGCTCGACCACCGGCCGGTCCTGGGTGAGCGTGCCCGTCTTGTCCAGGCACAGCACGTCGACCGCGCCCAGGTCGTGCAGGGCCGGGAGCCGTTTGACGATCACCCCGTGCGTGCGGGCCAGCAGCGACGCGCCGCGCGCCAGACAGGTGGTGACGACGACCGGCAGCATCTCCGGTGTCAGCCCGACCGCCACCGCCACCGCGAACGGCAGGGTCTCCAGCCCCCGGTCGCGCAGCGCCGCGTTGGCCATCAGCACCAGCGGCGGGGTGAGCAGCATGAACCGGATCAGGATCCACGAGATGCCGTACACCGAGCGGTCGAAGGCGCTCGCCTCGCGCCGGCCGACCGTGCGGCCGTGGGCGGCCGCGAACCGGGTGCGCCCGCCCGTCTCCAGCACGACGGCGGTGCCGCTGCCGGTGGCGACGCTGCTGCCCTGGAAGCACAGCTGCGGCCGCTCGAAGAGGGCGGTGCCGGCCGGCCCGGCGGCCGCTGCGACGTCCGCCGCGTGTTTCGGGACCGGGGCCGACTCCCCGGTCAGCGCCGACTGGTGCACGGTCAGGCCCCGCGCGCGCAGCAGCCGGACGTCCGCCGGGACCAGGTCGCCCGCGCCGAGCTGGACGATGTCGCCGGGGACCAGGTCCTCCACCGGGACCTCACGGGCCTCGGGCGCCGCTTCCTCGTCCGCCCGGCGCAGCACGGTGGAGGTGGTGGCGACCAGCTCGCGCAGCTGGGCCATGGACCGGTCGGCGCGGTACTCGCCGGAGGCCCGCAGCACGCTGCTGGTCACGACCAGGGCGAGGATCACGCAGGCGGTGGACCAGGCGAACACGGCGGCGGAGACCAGGGCCAGACAGAGCAGCACCGCGGTGAAGGGGTCGCGCAGGCCGCGCACCAGCAGGCGCGGCCAGGAGGCGTCCTTGCGGGCGGGCAGCGTGTTGGCGCCGCAGCGGGCGAGGCGCAGCGCGGCCTCGTCCTCGGTCAGTCCGCGCGGCCCGGTGTCCAGCCGCCGCAGCACCTGCAGCGCGGTGCCCGCGTCCGGCGCGCCGGCGGCCGACTCCGGCCCGGTGCCGCCGGCCGCGAGCGTGCCCGGTACGGCCCCGGCGACCGGCGCCTCGGCGCCCTCTCCCCAGGCCGGGGCGCTCCTAGGCACCGGTCCCCTGCAGCCCGGCCACCGGCGCGTGCGGCTCCCCCGCGCGCTGGGCCAGCCGGCCGACGAGCACGCGGACGACCGTGACGACATCGGGGTCGCCGACGTAGTAGATCTGCCGCCGGCCCTCCCGGCGGGAGCGGACGAGTCCCGCGAGCTTCAGCTTGGACAGGTGCTGGCTGACGGCGGGCAGCGCCCCGCCGACCCGGTCCGCGAGCGCGCTCACGTCGCTCTCGCCCTGGGCCAGCGCCCACATGATGTGCAGCCGCGGCGCCGCGGCCAGCAGCCCGAAGGCGGCGGCCGCCGCCGAGAGTACCTCGGCGGACGGATCCTCGAAGCCGTGGGTGATCTGCGCCACGGTCCCCTCCCTTTCGCCACCCGTCCACCGGTCGATGCGGACCTCGCACATGTGCTCACCAGTCTAGGCGGCACCTGCGGAACATCCCGGGCGTCGGGGGAGGGCAGGGTCTAGAGGCCCACGTCCCGGCTGCGGATGTCGTCCAGGGACTCGCGGCGGACCAGCAGGCGGGCCTGGCCGGCGCGTACGGCGGCCACCGGCGGGCGGCCGACCAGGTTGTAGCCGGAGGCCATCGACAGGTGGTAGGCGCCGGCCACCGGTACGGCGAGCAGGTCGCCGGGGTGCACGTCCCCGGGCAGCTCGACCCCGGCGGCCAGGACGTCACCGGCCTCGCAGTGCCGGCCCACGACGGTCACCGGGGCCGTCGCCGCCGTGCTGGGCCGGCCCACCAGCCGGGGCGCGTACCGGACGCCGTACAGCGCCGGGCGCGGGTTGTCGCTCATGCCGCCGTCGACGGCCACGAAGACCCGGCCGCCGGTGTGCTTGACGGACAGCACGCGGTACAGCGCGACGCCCGCCGGGCCCGCGATGGCCCGGCCCGGCTCGATGATCAGGCGGGGCACCGGCAGCCCGGCGGTGGCGCAGGCGTCGGCCAGTTCGGCGCGGACCTTGCGGGCCAGCGCCGTCAGGTCCAGGGCCGCCTCGCCGGGGCGGTAGGCGATGCCGTGGCCGCCGCCGAGGTCGAGTTCGGGCAGCACCAGCCCGTGCTGCTCGTACAGCCGGGACATGAGCCCGACCATGCGGCGCACGGCGACCAGGTACGGCTTGACGCCGGTGATCTGGGAGCCCAGGTGGCAGTGCAGGCCGGTGAGTTCGAGCTGCGGCTGGTCGAGGATGCGGGTGATGGCGTGCTGGGCGTACCCGTCGGAGATGCTGAGCCCGAACTTCTGGTCCTCGGTGCCGGTGCGGATCTTGTCGTGGCCGCCCGCGCTGATGCCGGGCACGACCCGGACCATCACCTTCTGGTGCCCCTCCGGTCCGACGGCGGCGGCGAGCCGGGCGATCTCGGACGGGCTGTCGATGACGACGCGTCCGACGCCGAGGCGCAGCGCGGTCTCCAGGTCGCGCGGGGACTTGGCGTTGCCGTGCAGCACGATCCGCTCCGCCGGGAAGCCGGTGGTGACGGCGAGTTCGAGTTCGCCGGCCGAGCAGACGTCGAGGCCGAGGCCCTCCTCGTCCATCCAGCGGGCCATGGCCCGGCACAGGAACGCCTTGGCGGCGTAGAGGACTTCGGCGTCGGGGAAGGCGTCGCGGTAGGTGCGGCAGCGGTCGCGGACCTCGGCCTCGTCGAGGACGTAGACGGGGGTGCCGAAGCGGTCGGCGATCTCCGCGAGCGGTACGCCGCCCACGGCGAGGTCGCCGTGCGGGAACTCGGTGGTGGAGGCGGGCCACACCGACAACTCGGCGGCCCGGGTGGTGGGTTCGTGAACCGTGGTCATCGAGACTGCCCCTCTCAGGCGGCGAACGCGGGTGCCGGTGCGGGCGCCGGCCTGGTGGCCGGGGCGGTGAACTGCGGGTCCACCGTGAGGGCGGTGACGCCGAGCGGGGCGGTCAGCGCGCGCAACGCGGGCTCGGCGAGACGGATCCAGGGCTGGCCGGGGCCGAGCGTGGCGGTCAGCCGGAGCGCGGAGGTGAAGCCGACGGCGGTGCGCTCGCCGAGGGGGGGTGCGAAAGAGCCGGGCCGCACATCCCGAGGGTCCCGGCCGGACCGGCACGTACAGGGGTCCGGCCGGGGACGGATCGGAGGGCTCGGGGTCGTCGCCGAAGAGAAGTGCTGCCATGGGGTGCCTCCCGAAGGGCAGGGAGCGAGTGGTCCGAAGGGCCCCGGACGCGGGGAGGCGGACCGGGGCTCGCCGTCGACGTTATGCCCGCCGTCCGGGGGGTTCCGGCGGGCCCTGACGGGACGCTGACGACGATCCCGGTGACCTTGACGCGCCGCTGACGGGTCCGGCCGAAGGGGTGGGAACAGGCCGTCAGAAGCCCGCCAAGAACTGACGTACGGGCTGTTCGAAGGGCGGGAACGGCGGTGTGATGGACGTGGTTCCCGCTGACGAGGAGGATCCGATGTCCGAGTACCGCCCGCCTTCGGCCGCCCGGGTCGTGGTGGGAGTGAACGGCACGCCGGGCGGCGCGGCCGCGCTGGCCCGGGCCGCCGTCGAGGCCAGGCGCCGGGGGGCCGAACTCTGGCCCGTGCTGGCGTGGGAGCCGCCGGAGGGCGATCTGGCCTCCCGCCGGTTCCCGGCTACGAAAGCCCTGGTCCCACGGTGGGAGCAGCTGGCGCGCGAGCAGCTGGCCGCGGCGCTGTGCGACGTGTTCGGCGCCGCGGACACCGGGCTGCCCGGGCAGGCGCTCGTCGTCCGTGGCACCCCCGGCCGGGCGTTGGTGCGGACAGCGGGCCGGGAGGACGACGTCCTCGTCGTCGGCACCGGCGGCCGCGGCCTGCTGCGCCGCTCCCTGTGGCCGTCGGTCAGCCGCTACTGCCTGGCCCATGCCACCTGCCCCGTGCTGGCGGTACCACCGTCACCGCTGGAGGCGGAACTGGCGGCGGTGCGGCGCCGGAACACCTGGGGACTGCCGTTGCTGCCGCCGACCGCGACCCCCTGAGGCGGGATCAGCCCCCGCTCACCCGCACTCGCCCGACGCGACCAGCCCCGCGCCCCGCTCGCGCGACGGTGCCGTCCGTACGGCCAGCACCATCGTCAGTCCCCCGCCCGGCGTGTCCTCCGCGTGCAACGTGCCGCCGATCGCCTCGGCGAAGCCCCGCGCGACCGCCAGGCCCAGCCCCACACCGACGCCCCGCGGAGCGTCCCCGTAGCGCTGGAAGGGTTCGAAGATGCGGTCCTTGGCCTCGTCCGGTACGCCCGGACCCCGGTCCACGACCCGCAGTTCCACCCGGTCGGCGAGGGCGCTCGCAAAGACCAGTACGGGCTCGTGCGCCGGGCTGTACTTGACGGCGTTCTCGACCACGTTGGCCACGGCCCGCTCCAGCAGGCCCCGGTCGACCGCGACCATCGGCAGGGTCTCCGGGATGTCCAGCTCCACGCTGTCCTCCGGCACCCCGCCGAGCGCCATCGGCACGACCTCGTCCAGGTCCGTCTCGCGGATGATCGGGGTCACCGTGCCGGTCTGCAGGCGGGACATGTCCAGCAGGTTGCCGACGAGATGGTCGAGGCGGTCGGCGCCCTCCTCGATGGCCGCGAGCAGTTCCGCCCGGTCCCGCGGGGACCACTCGACGTCGTCCGAACGCAGCGAGGTGACCGACGCCTTGATGCCCGCGAGCGGGGTGCGCAGATCGTGGCTGACGGCGGCCAGCAGGGCGGTCCTTATGCGGTTGCCCTCGGCGAGCTCCTTGGCCCGGTCGGCCTCGTGCTGGAGCCTTTGGCGGTCCAGGACGACGGCGGCCTGCGCGGCGAACGCGGCCAGCACCCGGCGGTCGGCGGCGGGCAGCACCCGGCCGCTGAGCGACAGCGCCATGTGGTCGCCGACGGGCACGTCCACGTCGGCGTCCTCCGGGATCGCGGCCGGGCGCGGGCCCACGCTGCCCGCGCAGGTCCAGGGTGCCGTCTCGGCCGAGCGCTCCAGCAGCGCGGCCGACTCCATGCCGAAGGTCTCGCGCACCCGTTCCAGCAGCTCCTCCAGGCCGGTCTCGCCGCGCAGCACGTTCCCGGCGAGGTAGGACAGGATCTCCGACTCGGCGCGCAGCCGGGCCGCCTGCTGGGTGCGCCGGGCCGCGAGGTCCACGACCGAGGCGACGGACACCGCGACCCCGACGAAGATCGCTATGGCGACGATGTTCTTCGGGTCGGCGATCGTGAGGGTGTGGACGGGCGGCGTGAAGTACCAGTTGAGCAGGAGGGAGCCCACGACCGCGGAGGCCAGCGCCGGGTAGAGGCCGCCGAGCAGCGCCGCCGCGACCGTCAGCGTCAGGAACAGCAGCATGTCGTTGGCGAGGCCGACGTCCGGCGTGGTGCTGGTGAGCAGCCAGGTCAGCAGCGCCGGTCCGAGCACGCCGACCAGCCAGCCCCGGATGACCCGGGAGCGGCCGAGCCGGGCGCCCCGGGCGGCGGGCAGCCCCGGGCCGCGGCCCTTGCCCGCCTCGTCGTGCGTGATGAGGTGCACGTCGAGGTCGGGACCGGACTCGACGGCGACCGTGGCGCCGACGCCCGGCCCGAAGACGTACTGCCAGCCGCGCCGGCGCGAGACGCCGAGGACGATCTGGGTGGCGTTCACACCGCGCGCGAAGTCGAGCAGGGCGGCCGGTATGTCGTCGCCCACGACATGGTGGAAGGTGCCGCCGAGGTCCTCGACCAGGGTGCGCTGGTCGGCGAGTTCCTTCGGCGAGGCGGCGCTGAGGCCGTCGCTGCGGGAGATGTAGACCGCCAGCACCTCGCCGCCCGCGCCCTTCTCGGCGAGCCGGGCCGCACGCCGTATCAGCGTGCGCCCCTCGGGGCCGCCGGTCAGACCGACCACGATGCGCTCGCGCGAACCCCAGATCGTGGAGACCCGGTGCTCGCTGCGGTACTCGGTCAGGTACTCGTCGACCCGGTCGGCCACCCACAGCAGCGCCAACTCCCGCAGGGCCGTGAGGTTTCCGGGCCGGAAGTAGTTGGCGAGGGCCGCGTCGACCTTGTCCGGCCGGTAGATGTTGCCGTGCGCCATGCGGCGGCGCAGTGCCTCCGGGGACATGTCGACCAGCTCGATCTGGCCCGCCCGCCGGACGACCTCGTCCGGCACGGTCTCCTGCTGCCGGACGCCGGTGATCGACTCGACGACGTCGCCCAGCGACTCCAGGTGCTGGATGTTGACCGTCGAGATCACGTCGATCCCGGCGGCGAGCAGCTCCTCGACGTCCTGCCAGCGCTTGGCGTTGCGCGAGCCGGGGATGTTGGTGTGCGGGAGTTCGTCCACGAGCGCCACGCGGGGGCGGCGGGCGAGGACGGCGTCCACGTCCATCTCGGTGAAGACGCTCCCCCGGTACTCGATCTCCTTGCGCGGGATCACTTCCAGGCCGTGCAGCATCACCTCGGTGCGCGGCCGGTGGTGGTGTTCCACGAAGGCGACCACGCAGTCGGTGCCCCGCTCGATACGGCGGTGGGCCTCCGACAGCATCGCGTACGTCTTGCCGACGCCGGGTGCCGAACCGAGGTAGATCCGGAGCTTGCCGCGTGCCATGTGGTTCCTCGGGGTCATTCCTCGAAGCGGTAGCCCATGCCGGGCTCGGTGATGAGATAGCGGGGGTGGGACGGGTCGGTCTCCAGCTTCCTGCGCAACTGGGCCATGTAGACCCGCAGGTAGTTGGTCTTGTTGCTCTGCGAGACCCCCCAGACCTCCTGGAGGAGGTGCTTCTGGGTGATCAGCCGGCCGGGGTTGGTCACCAGGATCTCCAGGAGGTGCCACTCGGTCGGGGTCAGCCGGACGTCCCGCCCGGCCCGTACGGCCTTCTTGGCGAGCAGGTCGATGCTGAAGTCCGCCGTCTCCACCAGGGTCAGCTCGGGGACGAGCGGGGTGTCCTCGGTGCGGCGGACGGCGGCCCGCAGCCGGGCCAGCAGCTCGTCCATGCTGAACGGCTTGGTGACGTAGTCGTCGGCGCCGGCGTCGAGCGCGCCCACCTTCTCGTCGGAGGCCTGCCGGGCGGAGAGCACCATGATCGGCACCCGGGTCCAGCCGCGCAGCGCCTTGATGACGTCGACGCCGTCCATGTCGGGCAGGCCGAGGTCCAGCAGCACCACATCGGGCTGGCGCGCGGCGGCGAGCCGGAGCGCGGTGGCTCCGTCCGGGGCCGCGTCCACCCCGTAGTGACGTGCCTGCAAGTTGATGACGAGGGCCCGTACGAGCTGCGGGTCGTCCTCCACCACGAGCACCCGGGTCATGGGTGTGTGCCTCTCCTGTCATGCCTGCGGGAGCCGCCACCCGGGGTGTCCCGAGGTGCCGACTCCCGGCGCGAATCGCGTAAGACCGTCACTTCTTGGCCACGAGGTCCTTGAGCGCGATGTTGAGTTCCAGGACGTTCACCTGCGGCTCGCCGATGAAGCCGAGGGTGCGGCCCTGGGTCTGGTCCTTGACGAGCTTGTCCACCGCGGCGACGGACAGTCCGTTCTTCGCGGCGACCCGGTGGACCTGGAGCTCGGCGTACTCCGGGGAGATCGCCGGGTCCAGTCCGGAGCCGGAGGAGGTGACCGCGTCGGCGGGGACGTCGGACGGCCTGACGGTGTAGCCGGGCACGGAGTTGTCCTTGACCACGGCGTCCCTGGCGGCGAGCACCTGGGCGCAGAGCGTCTTGTCCGCGGGCTGCGCGGGGCATTCGCCCTTCACCGCGCCGCTGTCCGCGGCCAGGTTGGTCGCACCCGAAAGGATCAGGCTGTAGCGGGTGTTGACGGTGTTGGTGCCGAGGCCGTTCTGCGGGCGGCCCTGGAACCACTTCAGGTCCGGGTCCGCGCTGGTCTGCCCCTTCTTCAGCGGCAGGTTGTACGACTGCCCGATCAGGGACGAGCCCACGACCCTGCCGTCCGCCTTGATCTCCGAGCCGTTCGCCTTGTTGTTGAACAGGGCCTGGGCGACACCGGTGACGACCAGCGGGTAGATGACGCCCGTCACCAGGGTCAGCACGAGCAGGGCGCGCAGGCCCGCCCCGAGCAACCGGACGGTGTTGGTAACCGAGTTGTTCATGGCGATCAGCCGATTCCGGGGATGAGGGAGATGAGCAGGTCGATGATCTTGATGCCGATGAAGGGCGCGATCAGGCCGCCGATGCCGTAGATCCCGAGGTTGCGGCGGAGCATCTTGTCCGCGCTCATCGGCCGGTAGCGCACGCCCTTCAGGGACAGCGGCACCAGCGCGATGATGATCAGCGCGTTGAAGATGACGGCCGACAGGATCGCGGAGTCGGGCGAGGACAGGTGCATGATGTTCAGCTTGTCCAGGCCCGGGTAGACCGCCGCGAACAGCGCCGGGATGATCGCGAAGTACTTCGCGACGTCGTTGGCGATGGAGAAGGTCGTCAACGCCCCACGGGTGATGAGGAGTTGCTTGCCGATCTCGACGATCTCGATGAGCTTGGTCGGGTTGGAGTCGAGGTCGACCATGTTGCCGGCCTCCTTGGCGGCCGACGTGCCGGTGTTCATGGCCACGCCGACGTCCGCCTGGGCGAGCGCGGGCGCGTCGTTGGTGCCGTCACCGGTCATCGCGACGAGCTTGCCGCCGGCCTGCTCCCGCTTGATGAGGGCCATCTTGTCCTCGGGGGTGGCCTCGGCGAGGAAGTCGTCCACGCCCGCCTCCTCCGCGATCGCCTTGGCGGTCAGCGGGTTGTCACCCGTGATCATGACCGTCTTGATGCCCATGCGGCGCAGCTCCTCGAACCGCTCCCGCATGCCCTCCTTGACGACGTCCTTCAGGTAGATGACACCCAGGATCCGGGCGCCCTTGTCGTCGTTGACCGCGACGAGCAGCGGGGTGCCGCCCGCCTCGGAGATCCGGTTGGCGATGGCGTCGGCGTCCTCGGCGACGGTGCCGCCCTCGTCCTTCACCCAGGCGATCACCGAGGCGGTGGCGCCCTTGCGGATCTTGCGGCCGTCGACGTCCACGCCCGACATACGGGTCTGGGCGGTGAACTCGATCCACTCGGCCCCGGCCAGCTCGCCCTGGTGCCGCTCGCGCAGCCCGTACTTCTCCTTCGCCAGGACGACGATGGAACGGCCCTCGGGGGTCTCGTCGGCCAGCGAGGACAGCTGGGCCGCGTCCGCGACCTCCGCCTCGGTGGTGCCCCTGACCGGCGCGAACTCGGCGGCCTGCCGGTTGCCCAGGGTGATGGTGCCGGTCTTGTCCAGGAGCAGCGTGGAGACGTCGCCGGCGGCCTCGACCGCGCGGCCCGACATGGCGAGCACGTTGCGCTGCACCAGCCGGTCCATGCCCGCGATGCCGATCGCGGAGAGCAGGGCGCCGATGGTGGTCGGGATCAGACAGACCAGCAGGGCGACCAGCACGACCATGGTCAGGTGCGTGCCCGCGTACGTGGCGAACGGCGGCAGCGTGGCGCAGGCCAGCAGGAAGACGATGGTCAGCGACGCCAGCAGGATGTTCAGCGCGATCTCGTTCGGCGTCTTCTGCCGGGCCGCGCCCTCGACCAGGTTGATCATCCGGTCGATGAAGGTCTCGCCGGGCTTCGTCGTGATCTTGATGACGATCCGGTCGGACAGCACCTTCGTACCGCCCGTGACGGCGCACCGGTCACCGCCGGACTCGCGGATGACGGGCGCGGACTCGCCGGTGATCGCCGACTCGTCCACGGAGGCGACGCCCTCGACGACGTCGCCGTCACCGGGGATGACGTCCCCGGCCTCGCAGACGACCAGGTCACCGATGGTCAGCGCGGTGCCGGGCACCTCCTCCTCGGAGGTGCCGTCCGCGAGCAGCCGGCGCGCGACGGTGTCGGTCTTGGCCTTGCGCAGGGTGTCGGCCTGCGCCTTGCCGCGGCCCTCGGCGACCGCCTCCGCCAGGTTGGCGAAGATCACCGTCAGCCACAGCCAGGCGCTGATGGTCCAGCCGAACCAGTCGCCCGGGTGCTGGAAGGAGAAGACGGTGGTCAGGACCGAGCCGATCCACACCACGAACATCACGGGCGACTTGACCATCACCCGCGGGTCGAGCTTGCGGAAGGCGTCCGGCAGTGACTTGACCAGTGCCTTGGGGTCGAAGAGGCCCGCGCCGACACGGCCCTCGGCGGGCTTGTGCCCGGTGGGGACGTCGCTGTGCGGCGCCCGGGTGGGAGTGGCTGTGGACATCGAGTCCTCTTGCTTGTCTATGCCAGTGGTCATGACGCCAGTCCCTCCGCGAGCGGACCCAGGGCCAGGGCCGGGAAGTAGGTCAGACCGGTGATGATCAGGATCGCGCCCACCAGCAGGCCGGTGAACAGCGGCTTCTCGGTGCGCAGGGTGCCCGCCGTCTCCGGGACCGGCTTCTGCTCGGCGAGCGAGCCGGCCAGCGCCAGGACGAAGATCATGGGCAGGAAGCGGCCGAGGAGCATCGCGAGTCCGGTCATGGTGTTGTACCAGTCGGTGTTCGCGTTCAGACCGGCGAAGGCCGAGCCGTTGTTGTTCGACGCGGAGGTGAACGCGTACAGCACCTCGGAGAACCCGTGCGCGCCGGAGTTCAGCATCGAGTGCGGCGGGGTCGGCAGGGCCATGGAGGCCGCCGTGAAGACCAGCACCAGGGCGGGGGTGATGAGGATGTAGCAGGCGGCGAGCTTCATCTCGCGGCCGCCGATCTTCTTGCCCAGGTACTCGGGCGTACGGCCGACCATCAGGCCGGCGATGAACACCGCGATGACCGCCATGATCAGCATGCCGTACAGACCCGAGCCGGTACCGCCGGGCGCGATCTCGCCCAGCATCATGCCGAGCATCGCGATGCCGCCGCCCAGACCGGTGAAGGAGGAGTGGAAGGAGTCCACCGCACCCGTCGACGTGAGCGTCGTCGACACCGCGAAGATCGACGAGGAGCCCACGCCGAACCGGGTCTCCTTGCCCTCCATCGCGCCGCCCGCGGCCTGGAGCGCCGGACCGTGGTGGGCGAACTCGGTCCACATCATCAGCGCGACGAAGCTCAGCCAGATGGTGAACATCGTGGCGAGGATCGCGTAGCCCTGCTTCACGTTGCCGACCATCACGCCGAAGGTGCGGGTCAGCGCGAACGGGATGACGAGGATCAGGAAGATCTCGAAGAGGTTGGTGAACCCGGTCGGGTTCTCGAAGGGGTGGGCGGAGTTGGCGTTGAAGTAACCGCCGCCGTTGGTGCCCAGTTCCTTGATGGCCTCCTGGGAGGCGACCGCGCCGCCGTTCCACTGCTGCGAGCCGCCCATGAACTGGCCGACCTCGTGGATGCCGGAGAAGTTCTGGATGGCGCCGCACGCCACCAGCACAATCGCGGCGACGGCCGCGCCCGGCACCAGGATGCGCAGTGTGCCGCGCACCAGGTCGGCCCAGAAGTTGCCCAGCTCACCGGTGCGCGAGCGGGCGAAGCCGCGCACGAGGGCGACGGCGACGGCGATGCCGACGGCGGCCGAGAGGAAGTTCTGCACGGCCAGACCGGCGGTCTGCACGACGTGCCCCATGGTCTGCTCGCCGTAGTACGACTGCCAGTTCGTGTTGGTCACGAACGAGACGGCCGTGTTGAACGACTGCGCCGGGTTGACCGCGGAGAAGTGCAGCGAGCCCGGCAAGACGCCCTGGAGCCGCTGGAGGAGGTAGAGGAAGAGGACGCTGACCGCCGAGAAGGCGAGGACGCCGCGCAGATACGCGGGCCAGGTCATCTCGGCGTCGGGGTTGGCGCCGATGGCCTTGTAGATCCACTTCTCGACACGCAGGTGCGTGCGCGATTCGTAGACCCTGGCCATGTAGTTGCCGACGGGGACGTAGACGAGCGCCAGCGCGCCTATGAGGGCGAGCAGCTGGAGCACGGCTGCGAGTACGGGACCCATGTCTGTTCTCAGAACCTCTCCGGGAAGATCAGGGCGAGGACGAGATAGCCCAGCAGGGCGACGGCCACGACGAGGCCGACGATGTTCTCGGCGGTCACAGCTTCGTCACCCCCTTGGCGACGAGGGCCACCAGCGCGAAACCCGCGAGCACGGTGACGACGAAGGCCAGATCGGCCATCGCGAACTCCTGGAGTGAGGTTCGGTTGAAACGGACGTGTACGAGGAAAGCGCCTGTGTGGCCGGATCCGACCCCCCGTTGACGGCTCTCATACGGCCGCGCCGACGCCTTTGACGGCTCTCTTACGACCCCCGGCCCATACCGGTGGGTAGCCCTGTGATCACAGCCGGAAGCGCAGCCGGCAGATCACCGCGTCCGTCTCCCGGCGTACGGCGTGGGCGACGACCGCGCCCCGCTGGTTCTGCAGCAGCCGCTGCCACAGCCGCTCCGGCTCCGCCTCCGGGATCAGCACGGTGACCCGGGTGCCCGGTTCGGCGGCGGCCACCTCGCGGACGTACGCGGCGATGGGCCTGCCGAGGCTGCGCCGGGCGCAGGACAGCCGTACCAGCTCCACGCCGGGGTCCCAGTCGGCCCAGGCGCGCTCCAGGGCGTGCAGGTGGGCCCGGTCCTCGGGGTCGGGGTAGCAGACGGTCACCGCGCGGACCTCGTCGCCGAGGGAAACGGCCGCGGTCAGCGCCTCGGAGGTCAGCCGGGACAGCGTGGACACCGGCACGACCACCAGCGAGCGGTCGCGGTGCGGGGCCTGCGGGATCCGGCCGAGCCCGAGGCGCTCGCCGATCCGGCCGTAGGCGCGGTGCACGGTCTCGAAGGCGACGACCAGCAGCGGCAGCGCGATGACGATCAGCCAGGCGCCCTCGGTGAACTTGCTCGCCGTGACGACGACGGTCGCGACGCCGGTGAGAACGGCACCGAAGCCGTTGAGCAGCGCCTTTCCGCGCCAGCCCGGGCCCTGCTGGAGCCACCAGTGCCGGACCATGCCCACCTGCGCGATGGTGAAGCCGACGAAGACGCCGATCGCGAACATCGGCACCAGGGTGTTGGTGTCGCCGCCGGAGAAGACCAGCAGCGCGGCCGAGACGACGGCGAGCGCGAGGACGCCGTGCCGGTGCACCTGGCGGTCGGCCTTCAGGGCGAACACGTGCGGGGCGTAGTTGTCCCGGGCCAGCAGCTTCAGCAGCACCGGCAGCCCGCCGAAGGAGGTGTTCGCGGACAGGGCCAGCAGGAGCATCGTCGCGAACTGGACGACGTAGAAGGCCCAGTTGTGGCCGAAGGAGGCGTCCGCGAGCTGGGCGAGGACGGTGACGCCCTCGACCGGCTGGAGGTGGAAGCGGCCGATCAGCACCGACAGGCCGATCAGCATGAGCCCGAGCACGGCTCCGAGCGCGACCTCGGCCCGCTGCGCCCGCCGGACGCGCGGCACCCGGAAGGAGGGCACGGCGTTGGCGATGGCCTCCACGCCGGTCAGCGCGGCACAGCCGGAGGCGAATGCTTTCAGCAGAAGCAGCGTGCCCACGGAGGAGGCGTTGTCGGCGAGGACCGAGACGTGCCCGGCCGCCGTCGCCGTGCTCACCGGGTGGGAGCGGAACAACCCCACGGCGATGAGGACGAAGATCGAGCCGACGAAGACGACGGTCGGCACGATGAACGCCTTCGCGGACTCCACGATGCCGCGCAGATTGACGCCCGTGATCAGGACGAGCACGGCCAGGCACAGCCACAGCCGGTCGGCGTAGAGGGAGGGGAAGGCGGAGGTCAGGGCCGCCACGCCGGCGGTGACGGCGACGGCGACGTTGAGCACGTAGTCCAGGACCAGCGAGGCGGCGGCCACCAGGCTCGTCCGCGCGCCCAGATGCGTCTTCGCCACGGCGTAGGAACCGCCGCCGTCCGGGAAGGCCGCGATGACCTGCCGGTAGGACGCCACGAGCACGGCCAGCAGGGCGGCGATGGCCAGCGTGACGGGCATCGTAAAGCCCAGTCCGTGCGCACCGGCGGCTGCGAGGACCAGCACGATCGCCTCGGGGCCATAGGCCACCGACGCCATCGCGTCCAGCGAGAGGGCGGCGAGCCCCGTGACGGCCGTCAGCCGGTGGCGTTCGCCGGTATCAGGCGGCTCCTCGCCGGCGGGGACGGCATCCGGCTGCTCGGTGGTCAGGACGGACATGGGCGTGCTCCTTGTTCGTGCGCGGCCTTGCGTGCGCGGGCGCACCCAGGTTCTGTCTGTTTCCGGCCGCATCCGACCGGTCCTTGCGGGATCTTCGCGCCCAACCGGCCCGTCTTGACGTGTCCTTGACGGGGGTCCGCGTCAGAGCCGTGTCAAGGTGCGCGAGGCGGCTTCCGCAGGTCAGTACCGTGAGCGGCATGACGGGCTCCGGCGCGACGGCGAACGACCAGAACTGGACACGGGAGCGGTGGAGCGCCGTCCGCTGCGCCGCCCTGCCCCTCGTCCTGCTGCTCCTGCTCGACTGGGCCACCGGCCGTGCCGCCCTGTGGCGTACGGCGCTGTGGCTGGCGCTCTCCGTCCTGCTGTTCGCCGTGCTGTGTCCCGCCCGTGTCACCGCCGGCCCGAACTGGCTGTCCTCGCGCCGGCTGGGCCGCGAACACCGCGTCCGCACCGACCTGCTGATCTCGGTCCGCGTCCTGGACGGCGTCTCCCAGCGGCTGCTGCTGCGGGACGCGTGGGACGGCCGGGTCGAGATCGACCCCGAGGTCCTGCTCCGCAACCCGCGCCTGTGGCACCACCTCGCCGAGGGCGCACGGCAGGCCACGGCCGACGGGCTGCTGCTGTGCGGCGAGACCGCGCTGCACCGCCTGTCGTCCCGGGTGGAGAGGGAGACGGCGCTGGGGGTGTTCAGGGTGTCGGGGCTGGAATAGGGGGCCGGAGCGGGGCCGGGGTCCGGTGCCGTGCACCATGTCCGGCATGAACGTACGGACGGCTCGCCCCCGCTGGTGGCTGGGGCTGCGCGGCTTCGGCTGCTTCCTGCTGGGCGGCGGCCTCGGCTTCCTCGCCTACGCGGCGCTCACGCACCGGCCGGGCGGGCCGCCGTGGGGCGGCCTGCTCCTCGGCGCGCTGGTGTGCGGGGTGCTCGGTGCGCTGTTTCCTGGACGGCGCCGCCGGTGAACCGGGCCGGGGGTGAGCAGGAAGCCGCGCAGGCAGTGGCCGTTGCCGTAGGCGCCGTTCGGTCTCGCCCGCCGGCCGGCACCTCCTACACGCTCTGTTCGGAAGGTTCGGCGCCCACCGGCACTGCCGCGAACGGCAGCGAGACCACCATCGTCAGTCCGCCGCCCGGGGTGTCCTCGGGGCTGAGGGTGCCGCTCATCGCCTCGGTCAGGCCGCGGGCGAGCGCGAGGCCCAGGCCGAGGCCGGTGGTGTTGTCGGTGTCGCCGAGCCGCTGGAAGGGCTCGAAGAGGCGGTCGCGGCCGTCGGCGGGCAGGCCCGGTCCGCGGTCGATCACCCGTAGTTCCACCCGCCCCGCCAGCGCGCTGGCCGTGACCAGCACCTTCCGGCCGGGCGGGGTGTGACGGGCGGCGTTGCCGACCAGGTTGGCGATCACCCGCTCCAGCAGCGGCGGGTCGGCCAGGACCGCCGGGATCGCCTCGACGTCCGCCACCTCGACGTCCGGCACGTCCGCCAGCGCCGGCGGCAGCACCTCCTCCAGGGAGGTGGCCCGCAGGTTCAGGGTGAGGGCGCCCGCCTCCAGGCGGCTGAGGTCGAGGAGGTTCTCCACCAGGCGGTTGAGCTTGGCCATCGACTCGTCGGCGGTGGACAGGAGTTCCTCGCGGTCCTCCGCCGTGAAGGTGACGTCGCGGCTGCGCAGCGAGGTGACGGCGGCCCAGCCGGCGGCGAGCGGGGTGCGCAGGTCGTGGCCGACGGCCCGCAGCAGCGCCGTACGCAGCCGGTCGGCCGCCTTCACCGGCTCCACCTCGGCCGCCGCCTGTGCCAGCCGGGCCCGCTCCACCGCCGAGCCCACGTGCGCGGCGAACGCGGCCAGCACCCGGCGCTCGGAGGAGGAGAGGGTACGGCCGTGCAGGGCGAGCCAGGCGCCGGCTCCGGCGGGCACCGCCGTCAACCCGGGCGCCGCGTCCGGGGGTTCGTCGACCAGGTCCGCCGACTCCATGCCGAAGGTCTCGCGGGTGCGCTCCAGCAGGGCCGGGATGGTCGCCTCGCCGCGCACGATGCTGCCGGCCAGGGACGACATGGTCTCCGCCTCGGCCGTGGCCCGGGCGGAGCGGCGCGACAGCCGCAGGGAGCGGTCCACGACCGCGGCCACGGTGGCCGCCACGACCGCGAACACCGTCAGCGCCACCAGGGCGTTGGGATCGTCCAGGGTGAAGGCGCCGATGGGCGGGATGAACCAGTAGTTGAGCAGCAGGGACGCCGTGATCGAGGCGATCACCGCCGAAGCCACGCCGCCTATGCAGGCCACCCCGACCACCGCGAGCAGGAACAGCAGAGCCTCGCTGGTCAGGTTGAGCGTGCCGCGCAGCTGGGCGAGCAGGGCCGTGATCAGGACCGGCAGCACCAGTCCGGCCACCGGGCCAGCGATCAGCCGGGCCGTCGAGAGCGTACGGCGGCGGGACGGCAGCAGGGTGCCGCGGCCGGCCCGTTCGTGGGTGACACGGTGGACGTCGATGTCCCCGGACAGCTCGGTGACCGTCTCGCCGGTGCCGGGTCCGGTGAGGAAGCGGGCCAGCCGGCCGCGTCTGCTGGTGCCGAGCACGAGCTGGGTGGCGTTCTCGGCGCGCGCGAACTCCACCAGGGCGGTGGCCACGTCGTCACCGACGACCGAGTGGTAGCTGCCGCCCAGGTCCTCCACGAGCCGGCGCTGCCGGGCCAGGGAGGCGTGCGAGACCCCGCCGGCCGCGAGCCCGTCGCTGCGGGCCACGTGGACGGCGAGCAGATCCCCGCCGGCCGACCGGTCGGCGATGCGGGCGGCCCGCCGGACGAGCGTGTCGCCCTCCGGCCCGCCGGTCAGGGCCACGACGACCCGCTCCCGGGTCTCCCACACCCGGCCGATGCCGTGCTGCGACCGGTACTCCTGCAACGCCTCGTCCACCCGGTCGGCCGTCCACAGCAGCGCCAGCTGCCGCAGGGCCGTCAGATTGCCGGGCCGGAAGTAGTTGGCGAGCGCGGCGTCGATCTTCTCGGGGGCGTAGATGTTCCCGTGCGCCATCCGCCGGCGCAGTCCCTCCGGCGGCATGTCCACCAGCTCGATCTGCCAGGCCCGCCGCACCACCTCGTCCGGCACGGTCTCGTGCTGCGGCACCCCGGTGATCTTCTCGACCACGTCGTTGAGGGACTCCAGGTGCTGGATGTTCAGCGCGGTGATCACGTCGACACCCGCGTCCAGCAGGGTCTCGATGTCCTGCCAGCGCTTGGGGTTGCGGCCGGCGCCCGGGATGTTGCTGTGCGCGAACTCGTCCACGATCGCCACGTGCGGCCGCCGGGCCAGCACCGCGGCCAGGTCCATCTCCTCGAACTGCCCGCCCCGGTACGAGCAGGACGCCCGGGGCACGGCCTCCAGGCCGTCGAGCATGGCCTCGGTCTGCGGCCGCCCGTGGCACTCCGCGAACCCGATCACCACGTCCGCCCCGCGCGCGGCGCGGCGCCGTCCCTCGTCGAGCATGCGGTAGGTCTTGCCGACTCCCGGGGCCGCCCCGAGGTAGACCTTCAGTCGTCCGGGCCGTACGTCACTCATCGCCGCCGACGCGCTCCGCTCGCTGATCCAACTGATTCGACTGATTCGAAGGTGCTTCCTCCAAGGAAGCCGCTTCCCCCGACCCGCCCGCGCGCTTGTTAGCGCTTCCTTGGCGGGGGCCCCGGGGACCTTGACACTGTCTTGATGGGGCCTGGCCCGATAGGGTGAGGCCAGGTGTGCCGGGAAGTCTGGTCGGCCGGGGGCCGGAGCGGCTTCCGCAATCCCCTTTCGCATCCCCGGGGGACGGCATGCGCAGCGTCGGTACGGTTCTCGCCCTCGTGGTCCTCGCCACGCTGGTCGCCACGTTCGCGCGCCGCTGGCGGATCCCCGCGCCCTCACTGCTGGTGGTCGCCGGTCTCGCCGTGGCCCTGCTGCCGGGCACCCCGCAGATCGCGATCAGCCCCCAGATCATCGGCCTCGTCGTGCTGCCCCCGCTGCTGTACGCGAGCGCCGAGGACATGCCCTGGCGGGAACTGCGCGCGGTGTGGAAGCCGGTCGGGATCCTCGCCATAGGGCTGGTCCTCGCCTCGGCGGCGGCCGTCGGCGCGGTCGCCGTGTACGTGACGCCCCTGTCCTGGCAGATGGCGTTCGTGCTGGGCGCGGTGCTGGCCAGCACCGACCCGGTGGCCGTCACCGCGCTGGGCCGCCGGCTCGCGCTGCCGCCGCGGGTGCAGGTCCTGGTGCAGGCGGAGAGCCTGTTCAACGACGCGACCTCGCTGGTGCTGGTCCGGGTGGCGGCGGGCATCGCCGTCGCCTCGGCCGCCGCCCACTGGGACTCGGCGGGCGGCGAGTTCTTCCTGCTCGCGGGCGGCGGCACGGTGATCGGCGCGGCGGTCGCCGGCGTGATCACCCTGATCCGGCGGCGCACCGAGGACCCGGTCCTGGAGACGGTGATCGCGCTGGTCACCCCCTACGCCGCCTACCTCCTGGCCGAGGTCGCGCACACCTCCGGCGTGACGTCGTGCGTGGTCGCCGGGGTGGTCCTCGGCGGCCGGGGCGACCGCCTCACCAACGCCCGCATCCGCCTCCAGCTGCACGCCGTCTACGGCACGGTCGTGTTCCTGCTGGAGAGCGTGGTGTTCAGCCTGATAGGGCTGGCCCTGCCCGCCCAGGTGCGGGCCCTGGCCCACGGCGACCGGGCCTGGCCGCTGTACGCCCTCGCGGTCGCCGCCACCCTGATCGCCGTACGGCTGCTGTGGCTCGCGCCGCTGTCGGCGGTCGTGCAGCGCAAGGGCGGGATCAGCCGCATGAACTGGCGGATCCCGGTGGTGCTGACGTGGGCCGGCACCCGGGGCGTGATGCCGCTGGCCGCCGCGCTGTCCATCCCGGTGGCCATGAAGGACGGCACACCGCTCGACGGCCGCCCGCTGGTGCTGGTCCTGACCACGTCGGTCGTGGTCGTGACCCTGGTCGTCCAGGGCTTCACCCTCGCCCCGGTCGTGCGCGCCTCCGGCATCGCCCTGGAGCCCGCCCACACCGCCCGCGAGGAGGCCCGCGCCCGCTCCCACCTGGCCCACGCCGGCCTGGCCCGCCTGGAGGAGCTGGCCGAGCTGGAGGTCGTCTCCGACGTCGTCCTGGACCGCCTGCGCCGTGGCCTCACCGCCCGCCTGGAGGACGCCCGGGACCGGCTGGCCGAGAGCAACGGGGCGGAGGGCACGGCGACCGAGTCGGCCGACCTCGTCTACCGGCAGCTGCGCCGGGACCTGATAGCGGTGGAGACGGCGGAACTGCAGCGGCTGTACGACGGCCACGCCATCAGTGACACCACCCGGCGCCGGCTGCAGCGGGCGCTGGACCTGGAGGAGGCTCGGCTGACGGACGTCTAACGGAACTCCGCCAGCCTCGGGCGCAGGCCCAGGACCGTCAGGGCCAGCACGGCCGACAGACCGCCGCCCGCCCACGGCAGCAGATCGCTCACCGCCGCCCGCCCCTCGTCCACCGACGCGTCGAAGTGGGCGCGGTTGATGCCCGTGACCTTGTCCAGCGCGACCATCCAGGCCTCGAAGTGGGCGTTGGACGTGCCCGGTTCCCAGCCCGTGCAGAACTCGGCCGCCTCGCGTTCCTCGCCGGCCGCGAGCAGCGCGCGGATGCTGCGGTCGTCGCGCTGGTAGACGGCGTAGGTCTCCACGGTCCTCTCGGCCGCGGCCCGCTCGCCGGGGAAGGTGATGTTGTCCAGCTCGCGCCGGAACTCGCCGGTGAAACGCAGGTCGTGGTGGTCGGACCGGTACGCCTGCCACGTGGTGGCCAGTTGTGCGTCGTACGTCGGCAGGGTCGCGCCCGTGAGGCCGTACAGCTGCTGGGACTTGGCGAGGAAGGCGTCCGCGTACCGGTCGCGGCGCTGCGGGTCGAGCAGGTAGCGGCTCTCGTCGGCGTTGGCGTCGTAGGCGAGGGCGCGGGCGCGGGAGAGGGCGACGACGGAGTCGAAGGCGTCGTGCCGGGCCACCCGCAGGTGGGACGACGAGGCCGACAGCAGGTGGGCGCCGAGGATCACCGCGAGCAGAGTGCAGCAGGTCGCCGCCAGCAGCCCGGGATTGAGGACACGGCGGAAGGTGCGGGCCACGTACCACTGGAGGACGCCGAGCACGGCGAGCAGCGCCGCGCCGAGCGCGAGGACGGCGGCGAACTGCGCAAAGAGGGCGGAGCGGGCGGTCGTGTACTCGGCTTCGAAGGCCGTGTCGTTCGACGACACCAAAGCGCTTGCCGCGGGCAGGAGTTGGCCGCGCAGCAGGTCGGTGGCGCGACGGTGGTCGGCGAGGGCGGCCGGTCTGCCGCCGTGGTGGCCGTCGTTCTCCAGAGCCCGGCCGATCAGCTCCTGGTACTCGGCGAAGCCGTCCGTCAGCGACTCGACCGTCTTCTCGTCGGCCCGGCTGCCCTGCGCCGCGACGGCGAGGGTGCGCAGGTCGTGCCCGATCTCGCGCCGGGCGTCGGCGTAGTGGCCGACGGCCTTCGTGTACGGCGTCGTCAGGCGCCCCTGTCCCGCGTCGCCGTTGGACAGCAGGATGTTGGCGGCCTGGGCGTCCATGTCGTTCAGGGCCAGGTCGAGGTCGGCGGCGCTGGTGGTGCGGGGCGCGTCGCGGTCGGCCACGGCGCCCCATGTCCCCGTCAGGGCCAGGCCCGCCACCAGCAGAAGTCCGGCGAGGGCGGCCGCGAGCAGGACCGTGGCCACGCGCAGAAGGCGCAGCCGTGCCGGCACGGTGGCCCAGTAGCGGCGGCGCAGAGCGGCCCGCGCGGCCTCGGCCTGTCGCCGCAGGCGCAGCCCCGGACCCGGTCCGGCCGTCCGCGAACCCCCTCGCTGGCCCGGTCCGGGGCTGCCCCCGCGCGGGGCGACCGCCGCTCTCCGTGGCGGAGTGTTCTCCCCGGCCTCCTCTTCGGTGCCAGGACTCTGCGCTGATCCGGCCGTGAGAGTCACGGTCCCTCCAACGTCACGCCACGGACGGTGTCGCCCGTCCCCCGTTGACGATCAGTCTGCGACCGGATCCGGCCACCCTTGGCCGGCGTTGACGGTTCCCTGATGCATCCTCAGGTCGGTTTGACGGCCCTTTGACGGCGTCGGCGGCGAAGCCGTATGAGTGCCGCAAATTCCCCGCTGAGCAGGGCGGACCGGGCGGCGGGCGCGGTTAGATTCGCTGCCTCTGTCACCCCCCTCCAGAAGGCACGAAGGTGTCCATGCTTCCCGCCGCCCCCGAGCAGACCCCGTCGGCACACCCCGAGCGCGCAGGCCGGGCGAGACCGGCGCGCGGGGCGCGGCGCCGGGCGCCGAGCGGGCTGTTCGAACCCGCCCAGCTCGTCCGCTCCCTGCCCGAGGCCCTGCACAAGCTGCATCCCCGGGTCCTGGTGAAGAACCCGGTGCTCTTCGTCGTCTCCGTCGGCGCGGCCCTGACCACGCTGTCGGCGCTGCTGCACCCGGACGTCTTCACCTGGGTCATCAGCCTCTGGCTGTGGCTGACGGTCGTCTTCGCCAACCTCGCCGAGGCCGTCGCCGAGGGCCGCGGCAAGGCGCAGGCCCAGGCGCTGCGCCGGGCCCGCACGGACACGGTGGCGCTGCGGCTGGAGCACTGGAGCTACGGCACGAACCTCGCCACCGCCCGCACGGAGGCCGTCGCCGCCACCGACCTCAAGCCCCTGGACGTCGTACTCGTGGAGGCGGGCGAGCTGATCCCGGCCGACGGCGACGTCATCGACGGGGTCGCGGCCGTGGACGAATCGGCGGTGACCGGGGAGTCCGCGCCGGTGATCCGGGAGGCCGGCGGCGACCGCAGCGGGGTCACCGGCGGTACGACGGTGCTGTCCGACCGGCTCCTGGTACGGGTCAGCGCCCGGCCCGGGCACAGCTTCCTGGACCGGATGATCGCCCTGGTGGAGGGCGCCGCCCGGCAGAAGACCCCGAACGAGATAGCGCTCAACATCCTGCTGGCCTCACTCACGGTCATCTTCGTGCTGGTCGTGGTCGCGCTCCAGCCGATGGGCGCGTACGCGGGCGCCGCCCAGTCCACGACCGTGCTGGTCGCCCTCCTCGTCACCCTCATCCCGACCACCATCGGCGCCCTGCTCTCGGCGATCGGCATCGCGGGCATGGACCGGCTGGTGCAGCGCAACGTGCTCGCCATGTCGGGCCGCGCCGTCGAGGCCGCCGGCGACGTGAACACCCTGCTGCTCGACAAGACCGGCACCATCACCCTCGGCAACCGCGAGGCCGCCGCCTTCGTCCCGATGCCCGGTGTCCGCGAAGCGCACCTCGCGGAGGCGGCCCAGCTGTCGTCGCTCGCCGACGAGACCCCGGAGGGCCGCTCCGTCGTCGTCCTCGCCAAGAACCGGCACGGCCTGCGCACGCCGGAGCAGGGTGCGCTGGCGAACGCCCACTGGGTCGCCTTCAGCGCGCAGACCCGGATGAGCGGGGTCGACCTGCGCTGGCCGAACGGCGCGGTGTGCGCCGTCCGCAAGGGCGCCGCCGGGCAGGTCATCGAGTGGGTGCGCCGGTACGGCGGCCACGTGCCGCCCGAGGCCCAGCGGTACTCCGACGCGGTGGCCGCCGGCGGCGGCACGCCCCTGCTGGTGGCCGTGCACGACTGGGACGGGCCGCGCGTGCTCGGCCTGATCCACCTCAAGGACGTCGTCAAGGACGGCATCCGCGAGCGCTTCGCCGAGCTGCGCCGCATGGGCATCCGCACGGTGATGATCACCGGCGACAACCCGCTGACCGCCCGCGCCATCGCCCAGGAGGCGGGCGTGGACGACTACCTGGCCGAGGCCACCCCCGAGGACAAGCTCGCGCTGATCAGGCGTGAGCAGGAGGGCGGCAAGCTCGTCGCGATGACCGGCGACGGCACCAACGACGCGCCCGCGCTCGCCCAGGCGGACGTCGGCGTGGCCATGAACACCGGCACGTCGGCCGCCAAGGAGGCCGGCAACATGGTCGACCTCGACTCCAACCCGACCAAGCTCATCGAGATCGTCGAGATCGGCAAGCAACTCCTCATCACCCGCGGCGCGCTGACGACCTTCTCCATCACGAACGACGTCGCCAAGTACTTCGCCATCATCCCGGCGATGTTCGCGGGCACGTACCCGGGCCTGAGCTCCCTGAACGTGATGGGCCTGCACAGCCCGACCTCCGCGATCACCTCCGCGATCATCTTCAACGCGCTGATCATCGTCGCCCTGATCCCGCTGGCCCTGCGCGGCGTGCGCTACACCCCCGCCTCCGCCCACGACCTGCTGCGCCGCAACCTGCTCGTCTACGGCCTCGGCGGACTCGTCCTGCCCTTCGTCGGCATCAAGGTCATCGACCTGGCCGTCTCCCAGGTGCCCGGCCTCGGCTGACCCGCGCCCGCCCGCCCGGCTGACCCCGTCAAGGACACGTATGCGCACGTCAGGGCCCCGTCAGGGAAGGCGTTTCCGGCTTGCCCGGCCCGAGCGGCGCGGCTTCCATGGAGGGCGTGAACAGCGCCTGGCCCCTTTCCGACCGGCCGCCGAGTCCCTCCCCCAGCCTTCGGCCGGGGGTGCCCCCATCTCGCTTCGCTCGGCCGCCGCGTCGTACGCCGCGCTGAACGGAAGCGCCCGCGCCGCGCCGGCAGCGCGTCCCGCCGACGCCCGCCGTGCCGACGCCGCGTCCGCCGACGCCGCTTTCCGTGACCCGAGGGGCGCCGTGACCGGCTCCGGCGCCCCTCGCTCCTCCCTCTCCCTCTCCTCCCTCATCTCCTCCTTCTCCTCCATCCGGACAGGATCATGACCCAGTCATCCCTTTCATCCCGAACCGTCCTGATCACGGGCGCCACTTCCGGCATCGGCCACGAGACGGCACGACAGCTCGCCGAGCGCGGCGCCACCGTGCTGCTGCACGGCCGTACGGCGGCCGAGGCGCGCGCGGCGGCGGACCGGCTGGTCGCCACGGCAGGCATCGCACCGGCCCAACTGTGTTCGTACGGCGCCGACTTCGCCCACCTGGAAGAGGTCGAGGCCCTCGCCCGCGCGGTCGTCGCCGAGCACCCGCACCTGGACGTCCTCGTCAACAACGCGGGCATGGCGGCTCCCGAGCGGCACACCGTCACCGCCGACGGCAACGAGATCGCCTTCCAGGTCAACTTCCTCGCCCACTACCTGCTCACGTGCCTGCTGGAGCCGGCGCTGACCAGCGACCCCGGCGGCCGGGTGGTGAACGTGTCCTCCTCGCTGCACCGCACGGCCTCCATCAGCTGGGCCGACCCGAACCGCGCCCGCCGCTACTCGCGCCTCGCCGCCTACGCCCAGTCGCAGCTCGCCCTCACGGTCTTCGCCGCCGACCCGCGCGTCACCGCCGTCTCCGTCCACCCGGGCGTCTGCGACACCGCGCTGCTCCCGCTCTACGCCCACGAGGGCACCACCCCCGCCGAGGGTGCCGCGCACGTGGTCCGGCTCTGCGACCCGGCCGTCGAGATCGTCAACGGCGCCTACTACGACCGCGCCGAACGCGTCGACCCGGCCCCGGCGGCCGGCGAGGACCGCACGGTACGGCGCCTGAACAAGCTGGCGGACCTGCTGGTCGGCCGGACCGTCTGAAGTGCGCACCGCAGAGAACTCCCGCGAGGCGTCGACGCTCAGGAGGGCCCGATGATCGAGATCCCGCCGCCGGACGCACGGGCGCTGGCGCGCTGGTTCCCCACCGGTGCCCCCGGTCCCGCCACGATCGGCGAGCACGCGCTGGCCACCGGCGTCGGCCGGTGGTGGGCCGACCGGCCCGTGCAGCCGCGCGCGGTCGCCGTCTCCTGCGCCGGGCACGTCGTCCTGCGCGGCAGCCCGCAGCGGCTGTCGCCGGAACTGCTCGCCCCGCTGGCCGGCAGCCGGATCGAGGCCCCGGACCGGTTCCTGCCCGTCCTCGGTGCCGCCTTCGACCGGCTCACCCCGTGGGAGCGCATGGTCTGGACGCTCCAGGCACGGCCCCAGCCCGCGACCGTCCCGCACGCCGTGACCGTGCGGCGCCTGGAGCCGGCCGACACCGGCGCCCTGGACGCCCTCGGCCCGGACGCCTCCTGGCTCTCGGCCAGCTGGGGCGGGCCGCTCGGCCTCGCCGCCTCGGGGCACGCCTGGGCCGCGGTGACCCGCGCCGGCCGGATCCTCGCCGTGGCCTGCACCTACTTCCGCGGCACCGGCCACGAGGACGTGGCCGTGTACACCGTCCCCGACCGCCGCCGCCTGCACCTCGGCCTGGCCTGCGTCACCGCCCTGTGCGCGGACGTCGTCGCCCGGGGCCACACCCCCGCCTGGACCTGCTCCCTGCACAACCGCGCCAGCCGCCTGCTGGCGTGGCACGCCGGGTTCCGGTTGGTCCGCGAGTACGTCCACCACGCCGTGGGCAGCCCGGTACGGCCCGCCCGGCCGAGCGCCCTGGCAGGCGGCGCGTAAGGATTCCGTCAGGATCGGGCCGTACCCCGTCAGGGGAGCGTCAGCAGCGGTCGCCGGACCGCGCGGCCGTGCCTAGCGTCGGCACCATGCGACGCAGCACAGCGGCCGGGACCGCCCGCGACCGTCACTGGCGTGGCAGTGCCCGGCTCGCGGCGAGCTGTGCCCTCCTCTTCGGCACGCTCGCCTTCCTGGTCGACTGGGACGCCGGCAGCCTGACCGGGCCGCGCGCCCTGCTCTGGGCCGCCCTCGCGACAGCGGTGGGCGTGGTGCTGCTGCCGCAGCGGGTGAGCGCGGGCCCCGGCTGGCTCGCGGTGCGCACCCCCTGGCGCCGGCGCGTCGTCCGCACCGACGCGCTCACGGCCGTACGGCAGTACGACGGCGTCTCCTCCCACCTGGTCCTGCGGGACGTCCACGGCCACCGGCTGGAACTGGACCCCCGGATCCTCGCGGCCAACCCGCTGCTCTGGCACGAACTCGACACCGGGGTGCGCCGCTCCCTGGAGCGCGGCACGCTGCGCCAGGGCGCCGACGTGCTGGACCGGCTCGGCCACCGCATCGACGGCGAGGCGGCCGAGGGCGTACTGCGCGCTTCGGGCCTGTCCTGACCCTCCCGGCGCGGCCCCCGTAGGCTTTCCTCGTAGCACCCCGCAGGAACGTCGTGGAGCCGTGAGAGAGGTCCCGTTGAGCTTCTGGTCGATCTATCAGCACGGCTTCGCACGTGTCGCCGCCTGCACCGGCCACACCGTCATCGCCGACCCGCCCGCCAACGCCGCCTCCGTCCTGCGCCACGCGCGCCGGTGCGACGAGGAGGGCGTCGCGGTCGCCGTGTTCCCCGAGATGTGCCTGTCCGGGTACGCGATCGAGGACCTGCTGCTCCAGGACGCCCTGCTGGACGAGGTCGAGTCGGCGCTCGCCACCGTCGTCGCCGGGTCGGCCGAGCTGCTGCCGGTGCTGGTGGTCGGCGCCCCGCTGCGCCACCGCGGCCGGGTCTACAACTGCGCGGTGCTGGTCCACCGGGGCCGGATCCTCGGCGTCGTACCGAAGTCGTACCCGCCGAACTACCGCGAGTTCTACGAGCGCCGCCAGATCGCCGCGGGCGACGACGAGCGCGGCGGAACGATCCGCCTGGCCGGTGCCGACCTCCCCTTCGGCGTGGACCTGCTCTTCGCGGCGGACGACGTGCCCGGACTGGTCCTGCACACCGAGATCTGCGAGGACATGTGGGTCCCGGTGCCGCCGAGCGCGGAGGCGGCGCTGGCGGGCGCGACCGTCCTGCTCAACCTCTCCGGCAGCCCGATCACCGTCGGCCGCGCCGAGGACCGCAAGCTGCTGTGCCGCTCGGCCTCCGAGCGCTGCCACGCCGCCTACGTGTACGCGGCCGCCGGTCTCGGCGAGTCCACCACCGACCTGTCCTGGGACGGCCAGACCCTGATCTACGAGAACGGGGTGCTGCTGGCCGAGACCGAGCGCTTCCCGGCCGGAGAGCAGTACGCCGTCGCCGACGTCGACCTCGACCTGCTGCGCCAGGAGCGCCAGCGGACGGGCACCTTCGACGACAACCGCCGCACCCACGCCGCCCGCACCGCCGACTTCCGCACGGTGTCCTTCGAGCTCGCCCCGCCCACCACCACCGACCTGGGCCTGCGCCGCCGCCTGGAGCGCTTCCCGTTCGTGCCCGCCGACGCCGAGCGGCTCGCCCTGGACTGCTACGAGGCCTACAACATCCAGGTCGCCGGGCTCCAGCAGCGCCTCGCCTCGATCGGCGGCCCCAAGGTCGTCATCGGCGTCTCCGGCGGCCTGGACTCCACGCACGCGCTGATCGTCGCCGCGCGCGCGATGGACCGCGCCGGCCGCCCGCGCAGCGACATCCTGGCCTTCACCCTGCCCGGCTTCGCCACCAGCGACCACACCAAGGACAACGCCCACAAGCTGATGCGCGCCCTCGGCGTCACGGCGTCCGAGCTGGACATCACGCCGACGGCGCGGCTGATGCTGAAGGAGATGGGCCACCCCTTCGCCGCCGGCGAGCCGGTCTACGACGTCACCTTCGAGAACGTCCAGGCGGGCCTGCGCACCGACTACCTGTTCCGGCTGGCCAACCAGCGCGACGGCATCGTCCTCGGCACCGGCGACCTCTCCGAGCTGGCGCTCGGCTGGTGCACGTACGGCGTCGGCGACCAGATGAGCCACTACAACGTCAACTCCGGCGTGCCGAAGACGCTGATCCAGCACCTGATCCGCTGGGTCGTCAGCAGCGGCCAGTTCGACGACGAGACCGGCAAGATCCTCACCGCGATCCTCGACACGGAGATCAGCCCCGAACTCGTACCCGGCGAGGAGATGCAGTCCACCGAGTCGAAGATCGGCCCGTACGCGCTGCACGACTTCACCCTCTGGCACGTGCTGCGCTACGGCTTCCGCCCCTCGAAGATCGCCTTCCTGGCCTGGCACGCCTGGCACGACCAGGAGGCCGGCGCCTGGCCCCCCGGCTTCCCCGAGGCCGAGCGCCGCGCCTACGACCTCCCCGAGATCCGCCGCTGGCTGGAGGTCTTCGTCCGCCGCTTCTTCGGCTTCTCCCAGTTCAAACGCTCCGCCATGCCGAACGGCCCGAAGGTCTCGGCCGGCGGCGCCCTCTCCCCACGCGGCGACTGGCGCGCCCCCTCGGACGGCAACGCCCAGGCGTGGCTGCGGGACCTGGAGCGCTTCGATCTGACCGGGGCGTAGGCGCGTCGCGCGCGTCGGCGGGCGTTCAGTTGTTCCACGTCTCGTCGTACGGATCGTGCGGCACCGGCACCGGCTGTGCCGAGCTGACCTTCAGGAACGGGATCGGCCCGTTGTTGACGGGGTCGCGGCCCAGCCGGGGGCTGTACGCACCGGTCACCTCCAGCCACGCGTCCGGCCGCAGCACCGGCGGCAGTTGACCGGTCAGCCCGACCTTGACCGGCTGGGCGTCCGCGGCACAGCAGTTGAGGGCCATCCGCACCAGATACGGCTGCCCCGAACCGTCCAGCGCGAGGAACCCGGTGACCTGGACCGTCCGTCCGCTCAGGGAACGGCCGTTGCCGTAGGCCGCGCGGGAGGCGTAGTCGACCACGGACAACCGCGCCGGCCCGCTGCCGCCGGGCAGCGGCCCGACGCCGTACGGCTTCTGCAGCGCCGTCCCCGAGCGCAGCGCGCTGTACGAGCCGAGGGCGGGCGGCGCGACGAGGATGAGCGCGAGGAGAGGCAGCAACAGAAGCCAGGAGACCCGGGGTTCGGGGTGAGCATGCCCCTCGTGAGCATCACCCTCGTGGGCCTGGCCCTCGTTTGTCCGCTGCCGCAGGCGATGCCGCCCGCGCTCGTACCAGACGGTCGCCAGCGCCCCCACGATCAGTACCGCGCCCGACGCCAGCAGCAGCGGCTGCAGGCCCGCCTTGACGTAGCGCAGATACAGACCGGTGCTGCCCGCGTGCAGCAGCGCGGCGCCGAGCAGGAACATGACGGCGGCCTGGGACTGGCGGTTCACAGCAGCACCGTCCCGACCACCACGGCACCCGCGACGGCCATCGCGAAGGTGGCGGGGGCGAAGCGCAGGGCGAAGCCGCGGCCGAAGGTGCCGGCCTGCATCGCGAACAGCTTGAGGTCGATCATCGGGCCCACCACCAGGAACACCAGCTTGGCCGTCAGGGAGAACTGGGTCAGGGAGGCCGCGACGAACGCGTCCGCCTCCGAGCAGATGGACAGCAGTACGGCGAGGACGGCGAGGGCGAGGATCGCGACCAGCGGGTTCGCGGCGGCCGTGCGCAGCCACTGTGCGGGGGCCACCGCCTTCAGGGTCGCGGCGGCCATCGCGCCGAGCACCAGGAAACCGCCGGCGTGCACGGTGTCGTGCCGGACCGAGTTCCAGAACGCCTCCCACCTGGTCGCGCCCTCGTGCGCGCCGTGGGCCGGCGGGCGCAGCCAGTCGGTGCGGCCCAGCCGCTGCCACAGCCAGCCCATCACGCACGCCACCAGCAGGCTCGCGGCGAACCGGCCGAGGACCATCTCCGGGTCGCGGGGAAAGGCCACGGCGGTGGCGGTCAGCACGATCGGGTTGATGGCCGGGGCGGAGAGGAGGAAGGCGAGGGCGGCGGCCGGGGTGACGCCCCGGCGCACCAGCGCGCCCGCCACCGGCACCGACGCGCACTCGCAGCCCGGCAGGATCGCGCCCGCGACCCCGGCCACCGGGACGGCGAGGGCGGGACGGCTCGGCAGGGCGCGCGCGAAGAAGGACGGCGGGACGAACGCCGCGAGCGCCGCCGAGAGCAGCACGCCGAGCACCAGGAAGGGCAGCGCCTGCATGGTCACCGCGACGAACACCGTCATCCAGCTCTGCATCAGCGGGGTGCCGAGAAGTCCGCGGATCGGGGACTGGGCGAGCACGGCGAGGAGCAGGGTCAGGACCAGCACCAGCGGAGAGCTGAGCCGACGGCCCTCCTGATCCGACGACGCGTCAGCGGGGCGTGCCTGCGCACCGGGTGGGGCGTCTTCGGTGATGGCCACGCGGTTACCTCCGGCTGGTGTGCTCCCTCCCCCTCGGTACGCGCATGCTTGCGCAGGTGTTCACACCGTTGCTGGAACCACTCTTCTTCTTGGGGCACTCTTTTCCCTCGTGGTGAGCGTTCCGAATCAGGGAGGCCAGGGTGCCGCGCGCGGCGGGCCGAGGGCCCCGCGTGCGCACATGGTGGTGTGCGGTGACGACGGGCTCGCGCACCGGCTGGCCGCCGAGTTGCGCGGGGTCTACGGCGAGCAGGTCACCCTGGTCGTACCGCCGGACGAGCGCACCGCCCGCCCGCCGGTGGTCGGCCGGGCCCGGGCGGCGTCGGCGGCGCTGTTCGACCGCGTGGTCAGCGCGACGGTGGGCCGGGCGGGTGCCGTCGCCGGGGCCACGACGCCGCCCGCCGCGAGCGGCTCCGGCGGTGCGGACGGGCAGGACGGACCCCGGGTGCTGGAGGCCGTCGGCCTCGGCGAGGCCGTGCTCGCCGAGGCCGGGGTGGAGCGGGCCGCCGCGCTCGCCCTCGTCTTCGACGACGACGAGACCAACATCCGCGCCGCCCTGACCGCCCGTCGTCTCAACCCGCGGCTGCGCCTCGTCCTGCGGCTCTACAACCGCCGGCTGGGCCAGCACATCGAGGAACTCCTCGACCAGGCCGCCGCGTTGGCGACCGGTGACGGCGAGGGCGCCGCGGACGCCTCCACGACCGTGCTGTCGGACGCCGACACCGCCGCGCCCGCGCTCGCCGCGACCGCGGTGACGGGCACCAGCAAGGTCGTCCAGACCGAGGGCCTGCTGCTGCGGGCCGTGGAACGCCCGCTGTCCGCGGACGGGCGGCCCGCCGGCTCCGGCCTGTACACGCTGGCCCTGCTGTCGGCGGGCGACCGGGCCGGCGGGGAGGGCCCGGACGGCAACGGGGAGCAGGAGACGCGGCTGCTGCCCGACGACGAGGAGGTCGCCCGGGCCGGCGGGCGCACGGCGCTGGTGCTGGAGCAGGCGTCGGCGGCGGGCGGCCCGGACGCGGACACGGCCGGCCGCCGGGCGGGCGGACGCGGGATGGCCGGCCGCGGGGTGGGGGGCGTGCCGCCGCTCGCCTCGCTGTTCTCACGCCGGCTGCGCTGGTCGCTGGCGGGCATGGTGGCCTGCGTCGTCGCGCTCGCCGTCGCGCTGTGGCTGGTCAGCGGGATCCAGCCGCTGCGCGCCTTCTACTACACCCTCCTCGATCTGCTCGCGATCGACGACCCCGCCAAGGAGGCGCCCCTCGGCCGGCAGCTCCTCCAACTCCTGTCCGCGCTGGTCGGGTTGCTGCTGCTGCCGGTGCTGCTGGCGGCCGTGCTGGAGGCGCTGGGCACCTTCCGCACCGCCTCCGCCCTGCGCAAGCCGCCGCGCGGCCTCGGCGGGCACGTGGTGCTGCTCGGGCTGGGGAAGATCGGCACCCGGGTCATGACCCGGCTGCGCGAACTGAACGTCCCCGTCGTGTGCGTGGAGTCCGACCCGGAGGCCCGCGGCCTCGCGACCGCGCGCCGCCTGCGGGTGCCGGTGGTCCTCGGCGACGTCACCCAGGAAGGCGTCCTGGAGGCCGCCAAGATCCACCGCGCGTACGCCCTCCTCGCCGTGACCAGCGCCGACACCACCAACCTGGAGGCGGTGCTGTACGCGCGCACCGTACGGCCCGATCTGCGGGTGGTGCTCCGGCTCTACGACGACGACTTCGCCACCGCGGTCTACCGCACCCTGCGGGCCGCGTACCCGCACGCGCTGACCCGGAGCCGCAGCGTCACGCACCTGGCCGCGCCCGCGTTCGCCGGGGCGATGCTCGGCCGGCAGGTGGTGGGCGCGATCCCCGTGGGCCGCAGGGTCCTGCTCTTCGCCTCCGTGGACGTGGCCGGCCATCCCCAGCTGGAGGGCCGCACCGTACGCGAGGCCTTCCAGGCGGGCTCCTGGCGGGCCCTGGCCCTGGAGGGCCGCACCGACACGGCCCCGGACCATGTGCTGGAGAAGGGGGACCGTGTCGTCGTCGCCGCCACCCGCAGAGGCCTCGCGGAACTGCGCTGACCCGTACGGGGGTTACGCCTTGGGCAGGTGCCGCGCCGCGAAGTCCATCTCCAGCCGGACCTGCTTGATGCGCTCGTCCACGACCAGGGAGCCGTGGCCGGCGTCGTAGCGGTAGACCTCGTGGGTGGCGCCGCGGGCGTCCAGGCGCTTGACGTAGTTGTCGATCTGGCGGATCGGGCAGCGGGGGTCGTTGACTCCGGCCGAGATGTAGACCGGGGCCTTGACCGCGTCGACGTACGTCAGCGGGGAGGACGCCTCGAAGCGCTCCGGGACCTCCTCCGGGGTGCCGCCCAGCAGGGTGCGGTCCATGGCCTTCAGGGCCTCCATCTCGTCGTGGTACGCGGTGACGTAGTCCGCGACGGGCACGACCGCGATGCCCACCGTCCAGGCGTCCGGCTGGGTGCCGATGCCGAGCAGGGTGAGATAGCCGCCCCAGGAGCCGCCGGTGAGGACCAGGCGCTCGGGGTCGGCGAGGCCGGAGGAGACCGCCCAGTCGCGGACCGCCGCCACGTCCTCCAGCTCGATCAGGCCGACCCGGTGCTTGAGGGCGTCGGTCCAGGCGCGGCCGTATCCCGTGGAGCCGCGGTAGTTGACGCGGATCACCGCGTACCCCTGGTCGACCCAGGCGGCCGGGCCCGCGGCGAAGGAGTCGCTGTCGTGCCAGGTCGGGCCGCCGTGCAGGTCGAAGACCGTGGGCAGGGGGCCGGTCGCGCCCGCGGGCTTCTGGATCAGGGCGTGGATGCGGCCGCCGGGGCCCTCCACCCAGGCGTCCTCCACCGCCACCGACGGCGGGCACAGCAGGCCCGGGGGGTCCAGGACGACCCCGCCGGACGTGGAGCGCACGGCCGGCGGCTCCTCGGCCGACGACCACAGGTACTCCACGCTGCCGTCGGGGCGGGCCGTGGCGCCCGACACCGTGCCGGGCGGGGTGGGGATGCGGGTCAGCTCGCGGCTCGCGAGGTCGAGGCGGAACAGCTCGCTGCGGGCCTCGAAGCCGTGCGCGACGAGCAGGGCCGAGCCGTCCGGGTACCACTCGGCACCGACGTCGCCCGGCAGCTCCAGGGCGAGGTCGGTCTCCTCGCCCGTCACCACGTCCCACACCATGGGCTCCCAGCGGCCCCGGCGCTGATGGCCGATGAGCAGCCGGGTGTCGCCGTCGACGGGGGCGAAGCCGAGCACTTCGAGGCCCAGCTCCTCGGTGCCGCCCTTGGTGTCGTCCAGCTCGGCGACCGTCGTGCCGTCCGGGCGCAGCACGCGCAGCGCCGCGTGCATGGCGTCGCCGTGCTCGGTGTGCTCGACGGCGATCAGGGAGCCGTCGCGCGAGAGGTCGCCGACGCCCGCCGACTCGCGGTGGCGGTAGATCTCGGCCGGGGCCTCGCCCGCGCGGGCGAGGTGGATCGTCGTACCGTCCTCGTCGGTGGAGCGGCCGACCACCGCCGTGCGGCCGTCGCGGGCGAGGGCCAGCCCGGCCGGGTAGGAGGGGGCGAGGCCGGGGACCGCGGGCTCGGCCGCGCCGCCCGCGAAGGGCTGGCGGCGCCAGACGCCGAACTCGTCGCCGTCCTTGTCGTCGAACCACCAGATCCAGGCGCCGTCCGGGGAGAGCACGCCGTCCGTCGTGCCGTTCGGCCGGTCCGTCGCCTGGCGCTGCTCGCCCGTCGCGCGGTCCCAGGCGTACAGCTCGTACGTCCCCGTCGCGTTCGACACGAACAGGGAGCGGTCCGGTGCGTCCTCCGCCCAGTCGGGCAGTGACACCCGCGGCGCCCGGAAGCGCTTCTCCCAGTCCGGCAGGTCGTGCAGGTCGTACATGTCGCTCTCGCTCATCGCCCCAGTCATGCGCCCATACTGCCTGGCCGCGCCGACAATTGTGTGGCGAGTGTCCGCAGCCTGTGGATAACTTTCGGCTCCTGACCGCACAGCGCCCGCCGGTGTCCGTCCCGCCGAACCGACGAGAGGACGATCGCGCCATGTGGGACCGGTCGGGCAGGTCGCTCACGGGCGCCCCGCGGGCGGGGGTCCGGCGGCGGCGCCGTACCGTGGAGGGCGTGTACCGCTTTCTGCTGACACCCCGCTGGTGGGGCATCAACGTCTTCGTGCTGCTCGCCATCCCGTTCTGCGTCTTCATGGGGTCGTGGCAGCTGAGCCGGTTCGAGGGGCGGGTGCACGACAGCCGCGCCGCGACCAAGCAGGCCGCCTCCGACCAGCGGGAGACCGCGAAGCCGCTGGACACGATGCTGCCCGTGGACCAGGCGACCTCCGGCCGCCGGGTCAGCGCGCACGGCCGGTACGGCACCCAGCTGCTGGTGCCCGGCCGGCAGCTCGACGACAGGAACGGCTTCTACGTCCTCACGCTGCTGCGCACCGACTCCGGCAAGGCCCTGCCGGTCGTACGGGGCTGGCTGCCGGGCACGGCTGACGCCGCGAAGGCCCCGGCCCCGCCGACCGGTGAGGTCACCGTCACCGGCGCGCTCCAGGCCTCCGAGACGCCCGGTGACAACGGGGTCAGCGCGGCCGGCGGACTCCCGGCGGGCCAGACTGCGGCGATCAGCTCGGCGTCGCTGGTCAACCTGGTGCCGTACAAGCTGTACGACGCCTGGATCACCCTCGACACGGCCGACTCCGGCATGAAGCCCGTCCCCGCGACCGCCCCGTCGGGCAGCGGCCTGGACCTGAAGGCCTTCCAGAACCTCGGCTACACCGGCGAGTGGTTCGTCTTCGCGGGCTTCGTGGTCTTCATGTGGTTCCGCCTGCTGCGGCGCGAGGCGGAGGCGGTACGGGACGCCGCGCTGGGCCTCCTGGTGCCGGAGGAGGAAGAGACCCCGGCCGCGGTGAGCGCCCCGTAGGAGGCGCCGCCGGGGTTACGGCCCCGCCAGCACCCCGGTGTAGTACACGGTCCCGGCGCACGCCTGCGGCACCGTCGCCGAGGCCGTCGGCGAGCCGCCCTGGGCGGTGTGCGTGACCACGACACTCCCCGGGGCCGTGCCCCCCTCCGTGCCCAGCTGGGTCGTCGTGCCCGACGTCGTGCCGCCCGTGTCCGAGCCCGCGGTGCCGGAGGCGCCGGCCTGCGGGGTGGGCGTCGGGTCCGGCGACGGGCCGCCGGTGGAACCGGCGGTGGAGCCGCCCGTGGCGGTGGAGCCGCCGGAGGTGGGGCAGGACTGCGAGGGCACGAAGGCGAACTTCTCCTCGTACGCCGCGCCGGGCTGCAGCACCAGTCCGGAGACCTCCAGCGACGGGTCGGGCAGCCCGGTCGCCGCGTCCCCGGCCACATGCCGGGCGGTGACGATCTTGGCCGGGTCGGCCGCGCCCTGAGCGGCGGGGGTGACCTTGCCCGCGCCGCCGACGGAGCACGCGACGGAGGAGGTGTTGGTGACCTGGAACGTGCCGTAGACGACGCCCGCGGTGTCGGGCGCGGCGGCGCTGCCGGTCGCGGACCCCAACTGCGCGGCCTTGCACACCGGGGCGCCGCCCGCGGAGAGCGTGGCGCTCGGATCGGCTCCCGCGGAGCTGGTGGCGCCGCCGCCGCTCCTGCCCTTCTCGCCGGTCCTGCCGGGCTGCCGGCCGGGCTCGGCGCTCGCGCTGCCCCCGCCCTTCTTCCCGGAGGTGCCGCCGGCCGGGGCCGGGTCCTGCCCGGTGCCGCCCTGGGCCTGGGAGGACTGGCCGGCCATGGCGGTGTCGGGGTCGGTGCCGCCGGCGTCCGAGACGTGCACGAGGGCCGGGATCGCGGTGCCGAAGAACAGGGCCGCGGCGGCCACCCCGACGACGGCCTGCCGCTTGCGGGCCCGCCGGGCCGGCACCGCGCGCCGCAGCCGCTCCAGCGAACCGGACCGCGGCTCGATGTCGTCGACGACGGAGTGCAGCATCCGCCGCAGCGCGAGCTCATCGTCCCCGAGGCCGCCGAGCTCCGCACCGAGCCCGTCGGGATCCGGGCCGAGCCCCTCGGCGTTCTTCTCGTCGGGGCCGTGGTTCACAGTTCCGTTCCCAGCGTGCGATTGCTTGTGCTCGTCCTCGTCGTGCCGCCTCATGCCGGCCCTCGCTCACTCATGCCGGTGCCTCCATGGCCACCCGCAGCGCGGCGATGCCGCGCGAGCCGTACGCCTTCACCGAACCCAGGGAGATCCCCAGGGTCTCGGCGACCTGCGCCTCGGTCATGTCCGCGAAGTAGCGCAGCACCAGGACCTCGCGCTGGCGGCGCTGGAGGCCCTTCATCGCCTTGATGAGGTCGCGGCGCTCCAGCTGGTCGTAGGCGCCCTCCTCCGCGCTGGCCATGTCGGGCATCGGCTTGGAGAGCAGCTTCAGGCCGAGGATGCGCCGGCGCAGCGTGGAGCGGGAGAGGTTGACGACCGTCTGGCGCAGATAGGCGAGGGTCTTCTCCGGGTCGCGCACGCGTTTGCGGGCGGAGTGCACGCGGATGAAGGCCTCCTGTACGACGTCCTCGCAGGAGGCGGTGTCGTCGAGGAGCAGCGCGGCCAGGCCCAGCAGGGAGCGGTAGTGCGCGCGGTAGGTCTCGGTGAGGTGGTCGACGGTGGTCCCGGCGACCGCGTCCGCCGCGGCCCCCTCGGCTCCGGCTTCGTCTCGCTGACTGGGTATGCGGGCGGGCCGCGCGGCGGGCATGGGCGCGATCACCGGCATGCCGCCGGGCGTGCGGGGCCGCAGCGCCGCACGGGGCGGCCGGAGTGCCGCGGTGCCGCGGGCCGCACTGAGTTCGAGTACCTCTGCCACGCCTGTTGGACACGCCTCCCCCCGCCAGGGTTGTACGTGCCGGACGTCACATATGCGACAACCGACGGTGCTTCGAGAGCCGTCATGCGTCCCGCTCTTCCCCTATGTCCGATGTGGAGCAGGCGTCCCCACGCCCGGTCCGCTCACGGCGTCCCCGCGCCCGAAGAGTGACCGCAAAGACGCTCCCCGCCCCGCGCACGGTTGCGGGGGCGGGGAGGGAAATCCTCTGTCGCCGTGATCCAGTGGATCAAGTGGTTTGGACCATGCTTCCGGCCACATTCCTTACACGGATCCTATAAACCTCTTGCCGTTTTTCGGACTCGGTGGCCGAATCTCTACGCCGTGCTCTCCGCGGCTCTCTCCGCGGCGACCAGTTCGGCGATCTGCGCGGTGTTCAGCGCGGCGCCCTTGCGGAGGTTGTCGCCGCAGACGAACAGCTCCAGCGCGGTCGGGTCGTCCAGGGCGCGCCGCACCCGCCCGACCCAGGTCGGATCGGTGCCGACGACGTCGGCCGGGGTCGGGAACTCACCGGCCTCCGGATCGTCGTAGAGGACGACCCCCGGCGCGGTCGCGAGGATCTCGCGGGCGCCGTCGACGGTGACCTCGCCCTGGAAGCGGGCGTGGACAGTCAGGGAGTGGGTGGTCACGACCGGCACCCGGACGCAGGTCACGGCAACCGGCAGCTGCGGCAGCCCGAGGATCTTGCGGGCCTCGTCGCGGACCTTCATCTCCTCCGAGGACCAGCCGTCCTCACGCAGCGACCCGGCCCACGGCACGACGTTCAGCGCGACCGGCTCCGGGAACGGGCCGGTGTGCTCGCCGACGGCCCGCCGCACGTCACCGGGTTTCGTCCCCAGCTCGGTACCGGCCACCAGGGACATCTGGGCCCGCAGCGTGTCCACACCGGCCTGCCCGGCCCCGCTCACCGCCTGGTACGACGACACCACCAGCTCGCGCAGCCCGAACTCGGCGTGCAGCGCGCCCAGGGCGACGATCATCGTCAGGGTCGTGCAGTTGGGGTTGGCGACGATCCCGCGCGGCCGCATCCGAACGGCGTGCGGGTTGACCTCGGGCACCACGAGCGGCACCTCGGCATCGAGCCGGAAGGCGGCCGAGTTGTCGACGACGACCGCACCGCGCGCGACGGCGACCGGCGCCCACGCGGCGGCGACCTCGTCCGGCACGTCGAACAGGGCGATGTCGACCCCGTCGAAGGCTTCTTCGCTCAGGCCCACCACCTCGACCTCCGCCCCGCGCACGGCCAGCTTGCGGCCGACCGAGCGCGGGGAGGCGATCAGGCGGATCTCGCCCCAGATGTCCGCGCGCTGGGACAGGATCTGGAGCATGACCGCGCCGACGGCCCCGGTCGCTCCCACGACCGCGAGCGTCGGCCTGCCGGTCGGTGCCATTACCGGCCCGTGCCTCCGTAGACGACGGCCTCGTCGGTGTCGGAGTCGAGTCCGAAGGCGGTGTGCACGGCGCGCACGGCCTCCGGCACGTCGTCGGCGCGCGTGACGACCGAGATGCGGATCTCGGAGGTCGAGATCAGCTCGATGTTCACGCCGGCGTCGGACAGCGCCTCGAAGAAGGAGGCCGTGACGCCCGGGTTGGTCTTCATCCCCGCGCCGACCAGCGAGATCTTCCCGATCTGGTCGTCGTAGCGCAGCGAGTCGAAGCCGATGCCCGGCCGGTTCTTCTCCAGCGCGTCGATGGCCTTGCGGCCCTCGGTCTTCGGCAGCGTGAAGGAGATGTCCGTCAGGCCGGTCGCGGCGGCGGACACGTTCTGCACGACCATGTCGATGTTGATCTCGGCATCGGCGATGGTCCGGAAGATCGCGGCGGCCTCACCCGGCTTGTCCGGCACACCGACGACCGTGATCTTGGCCTCGGAGGTGTCGTGCGCGACACCGGAGATGATGGCCTGCTCCACCTGCTTGTCCCCAATCGGCTCACTGCTGACCCACGTGCCCTGCAGCCCGCTGAAGCTGGAGCGGACGTGGATCGGGATGTTGTAGCGGCGGGCGTACTCCACACAGCGGTGGAGCAGCACCTTGGACCCGGACGCGGCCAGCTCCAGCATGTCCTCGAAGGAGATCCAGTCGATCTTCTTCGCCTTCTTCACCACACGCGGGTCGGCGGTGAACACGCCGTCGACGTCGGTGTAGATCTCGCAGACCTCGGCGTCGAGCGCGGCGGCCAGCGCCACGGCCGTGGTGTCGGACCCGCCGCGGCCCAGCGTGGTGATGTCCTTCTTGTCCTGGCTGACGCCCTGGAAACCGGCGACGATCGCGATGTTGCCCTTGTCGAGCGACTCCCGGATCCGCCCCGGCGTGACGTCGATGATCCGGGCTTTGTTGTGGACCGAGTCGGTGATGACGCCTGCCTGGCTGCCGGTGAACGACTGGGCTTCATGCCCCAGGTTTTTGATCGCCATCGCCAGCAGGGCCATGGAGATCCGCTCTCCGGCGGTCAGCAGCATGTCGAACTCACGCCCGGCAGGCATCGGAGAAACCTGCTCGGCGAGATCGATCAGCTCGTCCGTCGTGTCGCCCATCGCGGAAACGACGACGACAACCTGGTTGCCGTTCTTCTTCGCTTCCACGATCCGCTTGGCGACGCGCTTGATGCCCTCGGCATCGGCTACGGAGGAGCCTCCGTACTTCTGCACGACAAGGCCCACGTGCGCTCCTCGCTCGGTTCGTTTGTGTCGGCTCAGTCTAACGAGCGCCCGAATTCCACCACCCTGGTCCCGCATGGTGAGACGTCGGACGTCCGCGTTCCGCATCTGCCCAGACTCCGCCGTGCCACGCGGAAAAGTGCGCCGCGTCACAGCGGAGGAGCGGTGACGGCGGGCGCCGTGAGCGGCCCCCCGGTGATCGCGCCGGCCGCTACTTCCCCCGCCGGATCCCCAGCGGCTCGCCGATCTCCTCGGCCATGACGCGGCCCGCCTCGAACTCCAGGGTCTCGTCGCCCATCGTGGCCTGGTCGGTGTCCAGGCCGTCGAGTTCCTCCAGGGGCTGGTTGAGGCGGACGTGGATGAGGACCGACTGGAGGGCGCGCAGGACGGAGGAGGCCGTGGGACCCCAGTTGGAGAAGTACGAGAACTGCCACCACCACAGGGCCTCGGTGGTGCGGCCCGCGCGGTAGTGGGCCATGCCGTGGCGCAGGTCGGTGATGATGTCGGCCAGGTCGTCGGAGATGCGGGCCGGAAGCGGGGCCTTGCGGGGCTGGTAGGGGTCGAAGACCTCCGAGTAGACGTCGACCGGTTCCAGCAGGCGGGCCAGGTGCTCGCGGAGTTCGTCGACGTCCGGCTCCGGGCCGAGGTCGGGCTCGTAGCGCTCGTCGGGGACGATGTCCTCGTGCGCGCCCAGGCGGCCGCCGGCCAGCAGGAGCTGGGAGACCTCCAGGAGGAGGAAGGGCACGGTCGAGCCGGGTTCGTCGCCTCTCGCCACCTCTGTGACGGCCACCAGGAAACTCTCGACCTGATCCGCGATCTGGACCACGAAGTCGTCCGGGTTCTGCGTCGAGTCGTGCAGTGTGGCGTCAGACATCTAGGAGTCGTCTCCCCTCGAAGGCGCGGCCGAGCGTGACCTCGTCCGCGTATTCCAGGTCGCCACCCACCGGGAGGCCGCTGGCCAGGCGGGTGACCTTCAGGCCCATGGGCTTGATCATCCGGGCGAGGTAGGTCGCGGTGGCCTCGCCCTCCAGATTCGGGTCCGTCGCCAGGATCAGTTCCGTGACCGTCCCGTCGGCCAACCGCGCGAGAAGTTCTCGTATACGCAGGTCGTCGGGGCCCACACCCTCGATCGGGCTGATCGCGCCGCCGAGCACGTGGTAGCGCCCGCGGAACTCGCGGGTGCGCTCGATCGCCACCACGTCCTTCGGTTCCTCCACCACGCAGATGACCGACAGGTCGCGGCGCGGGTCACGGCAGATGTTGCACAGCTCCTCCTGTGCCACGTTGCCGCAGGTCGCGCAGAAGCGGACCTTCGCCTTCACCTCCAACAGGGCCTGGGCGAGGCGCTTCACGTCCGTCGGTTCCGCCTGGAGGATGTGGAAGGCGATCCGCTGCGCGCTCTTGGGACCGACGCCGGGCAGCCGCCCCAGCTCGTCGATGAGGTCCTGGACCACGCCTTCGTACACCGGACTGCCTTTCCTGGAGACCTTTCGGTACGTACCGTAGTTGGCCCGGGCTCAGAACGGCAGACCGGGGATGCCCGTGCCGCCGCCGAGCCCCTGGGCCAGCGGGCCGAGCTTCTGCTGCTGGAGCGACTGCGCGTTCTCGTTGGCCGCGTGCACGGCCGCCACGATCAGGTCGGCGAGCGTCTCGGTGTCGTCCGGGTCCACCGCCTTCGGGTCGATCTTCAGTGCGCGCAGCTCGCCCGCGCCGGTCACGGTGGCCCGCACCAGACCGCCGCCCGCCTGCCCGTCGACCTCCGTGTTCGCCAGTTCCTCCTGCGCCCGCTGCAGGTCCTGCTGCATCTTCTGGGCCTGCTGGAGCAACTGCTGCATGTTGGGCTGGCCACCACCGGGGATCACGATCAGCTCCTCTGCGCTCTTCTCGGAGTCGTTCTCGGATTTCTCCGCTGAGCATGAGCCTACGTGGTCCACACTGCCGCCGCCCCGCCACTCTTTCGAGTGAGAACCCCGGCAGCCCTATACCTGATCAAGGCCCTCTTCCGGGCGGAAAACCTGGGAAAGGCCCCTCTTCGCCACCCATTGGGCGGTAGGAAGGGTGCCGCGCGTCGGCAGAGATCGGCAGGAATTGTCACGCAACGTAATCAACCGTGGTCAGTAGGGTCAGTAGGGAGTGCCGGGTGGGTCAGCCGGATATGCAGCCCGAGGGTCCTCCTCAGGACGGGCGGGGCGAGGGTGCGGCCGGGCTGCGGCCGGGCGACCTGACCGGGCGGCCCTTTCCGCTCGGCGACTGGGGCGAGCCCGCCGAGCGGCTCGACGAGCTGTACCGGTGGGCGGAGCGCGGGGCGCTGCGGACGGCGTCCTGGTATCTGCGCGACCGGGTGTGGAAGCGGCGGGGCGCGCGCATGCTGCGGGTCGGCGCGGCGGCGGGCGTGGCGGCCGGTGCGGCGCTGCCGCTGCTGGATCTGACCAAGGTGGCGCACGGGGTGGCCCCCTGGGGCTGCCTGGCGCTGCTCGTCGCGGTCGCGTGCGTCGGCATCGACCGCTACTTCGGCGTGACCTCGGGCTGGATGCGGGACGTCGCCACGGCGCAGGCGGTCGCGCGGCGGCTCCAGGCGTTCCAGTTCGACTGGGCCTCCGAGAGCATCCGGGAGGTGCTGGGCCCGGCGGAGGGCACGGCGGGCGAGGCGGCCGAGCGGTGCCTGGGCGTGCTGCGCCGGTTCTCGGAGGACGTCACCGAGCTGGTGCGCACGGAGACGACCGACTGGATGGTCGAGTTCCGCACCGGGTCCGCGCCGCTGGGCATCCAGACGGCGGCGCCGGCGGCGCCGAGGACGGAGACGGGGGGCGCCGGCGGCCGCTTCCCCCTGCCCCCGGCGAACGGCTCGCGCCCGAACATGCCCAGGCAGCGCCCCCCGGAACCGCGATGACCCGCTGACCGCCCACGACACCCCCTAGGCGCAGAGTTTCATCCCCTCCGGCGTCCAGCACGGCACGTGCCCGTGCGTCCGTACGACGTCCTGTCCGGTCCCCCGGGTCAGATACGTCAGGAAGCTGGAGGCCAGGGAGTCGGCGGGCGGCTGGCCGTAGGTGTACGCGTACTCGATCTCCCGGTACGGATACGCGCTGTTCCCGTGCTCGATGGCGTCCACCGACGGCGCGTTGTGGTCGAGGTCCAGCACGCGCACCCCCTTCGCGTCGTCGGCGAGGTTCAGCTCGCTGTAGCCGATCGCGCCGGGCAGCTGGGCGACCTCGGTCAGCACCTGCCCGGTGGAGTCGAGTTCGCAGCGGGTCACCGGCGCCGTCGCGTCGTCCTTGTGGGCGCAGTCGACGGAGGAGTTCGCCATCTCGCCGCGCCCCAGGACACGGCGCTGGAAGACCTGCCGGGTACCGGAGTTGGCGTCCCGGCTGACCAGGCGCACGGGCAGCGAACGGCCGCCCAGCTGGCTCCAGTCGGTGACCTGCCCCTGGTACAGCCGCCGTACGTCCGCCGTCGACAGGTTCGTCAGGCCCACGTCCGCGTTCACGACGAGGGCGAAGACCGACACCGCGACCCGGTTCTCCCGCAGTTCGGGCATGTCGTCCGGCTTGGGCCCGTCGGAGAGGGCCACCAGCGGCGGCGACCCCTGCGCCTTCGTCTGCTCGCCCTGCGCCGCCAGCTGCCGTACGCCCGCCGTCGATCCGTGCGCGTCCACGGTGACGGTCGACCCGGCGCAGTCGTGCTCGTACTTCTTCGCCACCTCCTGCGCCACCGGCGCGAACGCGGTCGACCCGGTGACGGTCAGCTCGCCCTTGGCGCAGCCGATCGGGGGCGGCGTGCCGTCGCGGGCCACGACGATCCCGGCCAGGGTGACCACGGACAGGGTGAGCATGACGGTGATGAACCGGGTGGCGCGGCTGAACACCGGCGGTTTCTCGTCCGGCGTGGCGCTGCGGTTGGGATGGACCTCGCCCTCCTTGATCCCGCCGTGGATCCGGATGTCCCGGCCGACGCCACCGCCGGTCAGCAGCACGAGCAGCTTGAAGTGGTCGCCCTTGTTCAGCGGGACGCGCGGGATGCGCAGGGTGCTGCCCTCGTAGCCGAAGCCGCGCTCGGCGGTGAAGTGGTCCATCAGATGGTCGCGTTCGGTCGCCTGGGTCACCGAGACGCCGCGCACGATCCGGTCGGTGAACACCGCGTTCAGGCCGTGCAGTTCAGGGCTGGTGTAGTCGTCGCGGTCGATGCCGAGCGAGCCGTCGTTCTCGACGCGGAGCAGCACGAGCGTCGCGTCGCTCATGTCCGGCGCCCCGTCGAAGTCGAAGAGCAGGAGACCGAGCCTGCGGTCGGCGCGGCCCGAACGGATGTCGTCGCCTATCGCGTTGTCCATCTGTACGCGGTAGCCGATCCGCTTGCGGCGCGGCACCCGGCGCTCGTACATGACCATGCCCGCCGACGCGGCGATGCCCAGCAGAGCGGTGCCGACCGCGACGACGTTCTCCGTGCTCAACCACGACATGTGGTGCCCCCGCCACTCCCCCGAGCCGGATCGTGCGGACACGGTACGCGGGCAGGGGCGCGGAGAAGGGGACGAAGCGGACAGCGTCCCCGAAGTTCGCCGAGCGTTCAACTGCCCCGGGGGAAACGGACGTTCCGTCACTGCTTGGTGTACGTCAGGCTCTCCCCGCCGCCCGCCTGCTCCCGCTTCAGCGCGTCGCCCGGCAGCAGGGTGATCTCGGTGGCGGCGCCCGGTGTGCAGGAGGAGGCGGGTGCGCCGGAGCTGACGGTGGACGGACCGATCTCCAACGGGCCGCTGCCACTGGGCTGTTGGGCGAGCTTGGCCTCGAAGACACAGTGGTACGTCCCGCCGCCGTCGGTCGGCCCGTCCGCGACCAGGGTCAGCACGGTGTCGCCCACCCGCCCCTGCCGGATGGTCAACTGGCGGATGTTGGGTCCGTTGGCGCTGTCGATGCTCGTCCGCCAGGTGCCCAGATAGCCCGCAGGGACCGCCCCGTCCGAGGACGCGGAGGAGGAAGAGGAGGGGGAGGACGGTGTGGAGGTGCCGGGGCCGGACGAGCCGGACGTCCCGCCGTTCGCGGTCGGCGAGGTCGCGGTCGGCGAGGAGCTCCCGCCGCCCTTGGCGTGCCCGCCGCCGTTCATCAGCGCGTACACCGAGCCACCGGCCCCCAGCGCCACGATCAGCGCGATCACGACGAGCAGCGCGGTGGACCGCCCGCTGCGCCGCTCCGCCTCGTCCTCCGGGGCGGCCCCGGGCCCGCCGCCGTACGTGCCGTAGGCGGGGTACGGCGGCTGCGGATATCCGTAGCCACCGGGGCCCTGGTGCTGGGGGTACGTGGGAGCCGGCTGAGGAGGCTGGGGGTACGGCGGCACGGGCTGCGGGTGCTGATGTGCCTGCCCGTGGCCGGACTGCGTGGGCGCGGACGGGGCCCCGGGCACCGGCGCCCCGCCCGCCACGACGGTGGGCAGCCGGTCGGTGCCCCCGCCGCCGGCCTCGCCCCCGTCCCCCTCGTCGGAGGCGGCGGCATGCTCGGGCGAGCCGCCGCGGCCCCCGCCCTCGACCGCACCGCCCGCACCCGCCGGGGGCGAGGCCGGGGCGGCGCCCCGCGTGGGCTCCTCCACCTCCAGCAACCGCACGGCGTGCCTGCCCAGTTGAGCGACCAGCACCCCCGGCAGCCAGGGGTCCCGGGACCGCCCCCCGGACACGGTGTCCTCCGCCCCGGTCCGCTCCAGGATCACGTCCAGCGACGGCCGGGCCGCGGGGTCCTTGCGCAGGCACTGCCGCACCAGGTCGGCGATCCCCTCCGGCACCCCCGTGAGATCCGGCTCCTCCTGGGCGATCCGGAACAGCAGCGCGTGCCCACCGCTGCCCGCGGTCCCGAAGGGCAGGGCGCCGGTCGCCGCGTACGCCAGCACGGACCCCAGACAGAAGACGTCGCACGCGGGGGTGATCCGGTCGCCCCGCACCTGCTCGGGCGCCATGAACCCGGGCGAGCCCACCAGCGCCCCGGTCCGGGTCAGGCCCTCCTCGCCCCCGCCCGGCGAGGCCGTCTCCAGCGCCCGGGCGATCCCGAAGTCGATGACGCGCGGCCCGTCGATGGTCACCAGCACGTTCGACGGCTTGAGGTCCCGGTGCACGATCCCCGCCGCGTGGATGTCCTTCAGCGCGTGCGCGAGCCCGGCCGCGAGGATCCGTACCGACCGCTCGGGCAGCGCCCCGTGGTCCTGGCCGACGACCTGCTGGAGGCTGGGCCCGGCCACGTACCCGGTCGCCACCCACGGCACGGCGGCCTCGGTGTCCGCGTCGAGCACGGGCGCGGTCCAGTACCCGCCGACCCGCCGCGCTGCCGCCACCTCCTGCCGGAAGCGGGCCCGGAACTCCTCCTCGCGGGCCAGTTCCGCACGGACGAGCTTCACGGCGACGGTACGGCCCCGGTCCGACCGGGCCAGATACACGTGCCCCATCCCACCGGCGCCCAGCCGCGCCAGCAGCCGGTACCCCCCGATGAGCTGCGGATCCCCGGGCCCCAGCTTCTCCATACCTCGCGCCGCCCTCCCCATGCGCCCCTGATGGGCAACGGACCGAGAATAATGCGGTCGCACAAGGAGTCGAGCAGGCCCGCCTCCACGGTTCCGTAACGGGCCGGCCGCCCTGTTCCGGCACCTCCGGGAGCTCCCCGTTCGACAATCTGTCGCGGAAACCCCCGTCCCACGGAACAAGACGCCGATAGGCCTTCCGCATCGCGGACATTTACGCTCGGCCGCATGACCCCTCAGCCCCATCCCGAAGCCGGTGCCGCAGTGAAGGCCGCGGACCGCGCGCACGTCTTCCACTCCTGGTCGGCCCAGGACCTCATCGACCCGCTCGCCGTCGCCGGCGCCGAAGGGTCGTACTTCTGGGACTACGACGGCAAGCGCTACCTGGACTTCACCAGCGGGCTCGTCTTCACGAACATCGGCTACCAGCACCCCGTGGTCGTCGCGGCGATCCAGGAGCAGGCGGCGAGGATGACCACCTTCGCGCCCGCGTTCGCCGTCGAGGCGCGCTCGGAGGCGGCCCGGCTGATCGCCGAGCGGACCCCGGGCGACCTGGACAAGATCTTCTTCACCAACGGCGGCGCCGACGCCGTCGAGCACGCGGTGCGCATGGCGCGCCTGCACACCGGCCGCCCGAAGGTCCTGTCGGCGTACCGCTCGTACCACGGCGGCACCCAGCAGGCGGTCAACATCACCGGCGACCCGCGGCGGTGGGCGAGCGACAGCGCCGCGGCCGGCGTCGTGCACTTCTGGGCGCCGTACCTCTACCGCTCCCGCTTCTACGCCGAGAACGAGGAGCAGGAGACCGCGCGCGCCCTGGAGCACCTGGAGACGACGATCGCCTTCGAGGGCCCCGGGACCGTCGCCGCGATCATCCTGGAGACCGTCCCGGGCACGGCCGGGATCATGGTCCCGCCGCCCGGCTACCTCGCCGGTGTCCGCGAGATCTGCGACCGCCACGGCATCGTGTTCGTCCTGGACGAGGTGATGGCGGGCTTCGGCCGCACCGGTGAGTGGTTCGCGGCCGACCTGTTCGGTGTCGTGCCCGACCTGATGACCTTCGCCAAGGGTGTGAACTCGGGTTACGTCCCGCTCGGCGGTGTCGCCATCTCCCAGAAGATCGCCGAGACCTTCGGCAAGCGCCCCTACCCCGGCGGCCTGACCTACTCCGGCCACCCGCTGGCCTGCGCCGCCGCCGTCGCCACGATCAACGTGATGGCGCGGGAGGGCGTCGTCGAGAACGCCCGGCGCCTCGGCGCCACGCTCCTCGGCCCCGCGCTCGCCGAGCTGGCCGAGCGCCACCCGAGCGTCGGCGAGGTCCGCGGCACCGGCATGTTCTGGGCGCTGGAACTGGTGAGGAACCGCGAGACCCGCGAGCCGCTGGTGCCGTACAACGCGGCCGGCGAGGCGAACGCCCCGATGGCCGCCTTCACGGCCGCCGCCAGGCAGCACGGCCTGTGGCCCTTCGTGAACATGAACCGCACCCATGTGGTCCCGCCGTGCAACGTCAGCGAGGCCGAGCTGAAGGAGGGACTGGCCGCCCTCGACGCCGCGCTGAGCGTGGCAGACGCGTACACGGTGTAACCGAACCGCGGCTGCCGCCGGGAAGACTCGAACGCGTAAGGTGACGTGCTCGTACGTAAGCAGACGAGTACCGAGTACGTCACCGACCGCGTGAGGAGAGGCCCGACCATGTCCGGCAACGCCGCTGTGACGCGCAGCACGCTGCGCCAGCAGATCGCGGACGCGCTCCGTGACGAGGTGCTCGCGGGGCGGCTGCGACCGGGCCGGGCGTTCACGGTCAAGGAGATCGCCGACCAGTACGGCGTCTCCGCCACCCCTGTCCGCGAGGCGCTGGTCGACCTGTCCGCGCAGGGCATCCTGGAGGCCGACCAGCACCGCGGCTTCCGCGTGCCGGAGTACTCCGTCACCGACTACCGGAACATGATCGAGGCCCGCAGCCTGGTCACCGACGGCATGTTCCAGGCCCTCACCACCGGCCACCCCGCCTTCCGCACCCCGCCGGACGACCCCCGTACGACGGCCGCGCTGACCACCGTCCGCCGCCGCGGCGAGGAGGCCGCGCGGGCCGCGACAGCGGGCGACCTGACCATCCTCATCGGCTACGACCTGCGCTTCTGGCGCGAGCTGAGCGCTCTGTTCGGCAACCCCTACCTCGGCGACTTCCTGCACCGGCTGCGCGTGCAGTCCTGGGTCTGCGCGGTGCAGCACCTGCTGCGCCTGCCCGATCTGCGCGGCCGCCTGTGGGCCGGGCACACCGAGCTGGTCGACGCGCTGGCCCGCCGCGAGGCCGACACCGCCCGCCGGATCGTCGCCGCCTCCAACGCCCACTCCCTCGCCCTGCTGGAGCACCTGACCAACGGGTGATCGAGCAGTACCCTTCCCTGACCACCTTCAGTGTGCGAGTGATGTGTGCGAGGAGCCCTCTTTGGCCTGTGACCTGTGGCTGGTGCCGCTCGTGGATGTGTTGTGCCACACCCCGGACAATCCGTTCGCCGACGAACTCGCGCAGTACAACAAGGCACTGGCGGAGGCCGGCCTGCCACCCGTGCCGGTGTACCAGTACATGCCGGGCCTGAACGGCGAGGTCGCCCCGGTGGCCGGCTTCGACTACGACGCCCTGCACTTCCTGCGCCGCGCCTACCTCCTCCAGGCGTGCGGCCTGCCGGTGACCCCGGTCGGCGAACTGGGCAGCGACTACGAGCAGTTGCTGGAGATGTTCGAGTCCACGGCCCAGCAGTCGCACCTGGTCTGGCACTACGACCACGCGGGCGCGTACGTCCCCGTCGACTTCCCGCACCCGCTGTCCAACGAGGAACTCCTCGCGGGCGGCGGCCCGTTGGGCAGCTCGCAGAGCCTGCTGCGGGAACTGGAGTACGTGGCCCCCTCGCTCGGCATCGACCCGGCCAACCCCCCGGCCGCCCCGGCCGCCCCCGCGGCCCCCACGGAGCTGGAGGAACCGGCGGTCCCGGCGCCCTACGACCCGAGCCCCTTCGCCCGCGAGCGGCACGTCTGGCTGGGCCTGCACGCGGCGGCGACCCGCTCCCTCGCCCAGGGCTCGATGATCGTCTTCAGCTGACCGGCGGGCCACTGCCCGCGGGAGCAGTGACCCGCCGGTGCACGGCAGGGTGGGCGCGGTGGTCTAGAAGACCGGCGTCCCCGCCTGCGTCAGCTTCCAGTTGACCTTCGCGAAGTCCGCCGGGTCCAGCGTCTTCTTCGCCGTCACGTAGTCGATCATCAGCTGCCGGATCTCGTTGGTCGAGCTGTAGGCGATCGGCGCCGAGGCGATGTGCGGGTAGCCGGAACCGCCGTTCGCCCGGTAGTTGTTGACGGCCACGACGAAGACCTGGTCGGCGGCGACCGGGGCGCCGTTGTAGGAGAGGTTCTTGATCCGGGACCCCTCGGGCTGCGCGATGTCGATCTCGTAGTCGACGCCGGCGGCCACGTCGTACATGTAGTCCCAGAAGCTGTTGGCGTTGGTCAGCGTCGCGGTGTCGACCTTCGTGCCGGCCGGGACCTGGTGGTAGTACTTCGCCGCGTACTCCAGGTAGTCCTTGAGCTGGGCGCCCGTCAGCTTCTTGCCGTACAGGGTGTTGTCGTAGATGTAGAGCCCGGCGATGTCCTTGATGGTGACGTTGCCCTTGGGGATGTCGGCGGTGCGGCTGAACGGCGCGGCGACGGAGACCAGCGGCAGGGCGGCGTCGGCCGCCGAGAGGCCCGCCTTGACCGTGTCGGCCTGGACCTTCTGGATGAAGTCCATGATCGGCACGTCCTTCCAGCAGGACTCGGCCGCCGAGAGGTCCTCGGTGCAGGTGCCGACCGCGGTGTTGACGTACTTCACGACCAGCTCGTGGTCGGCCTCCAGGAGCTTCTTGATCTCCGGGTCCTCGTCCACCGTGTTGGGGTTGAGGGTCTGGGCCTTCTTGCCGACGACCTTCCAGCGGCCGTGCTCCAGCTCGACCTCGAAGTCGAAGACGCTGAGCCGGTAGCCCCAGCAGTACGGCTCGGAGAGGAGGACCTCCTCGCCGGTCTCCGCGTTCTTGACGGTGTAGGAGGGCACCTCGACGTGGGTGTGGCCGACCAGGATCGCGTCGATGCCGGGGACCTGCTCGGCGACGATGTTGGAGGCGTTCTCGACGTACGGCAGCGCGTCGCCGTACGAGGACGAGCCGTCCAGGCCCGAGTGGTCGGTCAGGAAGACCACGTCGCAGCCGAGCGCCCGCAGCCGGGGCACGTACTTCTTCGCCTGCTCCACCAGCCCGGGGAAGACCATCTTCCCGCTGACGTTGTCCTTGTCCCACAGGGCGATCCCGGGGTTGGTGAGCCCGAGGATGCCGACCTTGATGTCGGGGGCGCCCGGCACGCAGATCCGCTTCACGGTGTACGGGTGGAAGGCGGGCCGGAGCGTCTTCGCGTCCAGCGCGTTCGCGCCGAGCAGCGGGAAGTGACACTGCTTCTCGAACCTGCGCAGCGTCTCGATGCCGTAGTTGAACTCGTGGTTGCCGAGGGCGGCGGCGTCGTAGCGCATGTGGTTCATGGCCACGGCCATCGGGTGCCGGGGGCCCTTCTTGCCGTCGGTCCCGGTGATCGGGTCGACGCGCGCGAAGTAGTAGGCGAGCGAGGTGCCCTGGATGATGTCACCGGCGTCGACGAGGAGGACGCGGTGCTCGCCCTTGGCCTCGCGCTGCTGCTTGATGAGCGTGGCGACCCGCGCCACACCCACGGAGTTGCCCGCCTTGTCGCTGTAGGCCGCGTCCTTGTAGTAGTCCCAGTCGAAGACGTGGCTGTGCAGGTCGGTGGTGCCGAGGATCGAGAACGACCAGGTGCGCGGCGTGTGTCCGCGCTGCTGCTCGGCCGCCCGGGCGGGCGCGGCGGCGACGGTCCCGGCCGCGGCGACGGCCGCTCCGGTGACGGCCGACTTCTTCACGAACTCCCGGCGGTTCATGGGACTGACGGGCATTCAGGGCTCCTGGAGCGAGGATGAGAGGAAGGAATGGGTGGAACGCGGCGGCAACTACCCGCGTAGATGCTTGCCTTGGACTCTTCCCCTGAGAACCACGAACAACCCAAGGGCCGGTCAAGGAACTTCATGTCCATGACCGGCCCGTGACGTGGGGTCGAACTGTGGGGAACTACCAGGAATTACGGAACCACGAACTACAGGAACGAGTTGATCTCGATCGTCTCGTCCCGGCCCGGGCCCACGCCGATCGCGGAGATCGGGGCGCCGGACATCTCCTCCAGCGCCTTGACGTAGTTCTGGGCGTTCTTCGGCAGGTCCGCGAAGGACTTCGCCTTGGTGATGTCCTCGCTCCAGCCCGGCAGCGTCTCGTAGACCGGCTTCGCGTGGTGGAAGTCCGTCTGCGAGTACGGCAGTTCCTCGACCCGCCTGCCGTCGATCTCGTACGCCACGCAGACCGGGATCTGCTCCCAGCCGGTCAGCACGTCCAGCTTGGTGAGGAAGAAGTCGGTCAGACCGTTCACGCGGGTCGCGTAGCGGGCGATGACGGCGTCGAACCAGCCGCAGCGGCGGTCACGGCCGGTCGTCACGCCCCGCTCGCCGCCGATCCGGCGCAGCGCCTCGCCGTCCTCGTCGAACAGCTCGGTCGGGAACGGGCCGGCGCCGACGCGGGTCGTGTACGCCTTCAGGATGCCGATGACCCGGCTGATCTTCGTCGGACCCACGCCGGCGCCGGTGCAGGCGCCGCCGGCGGTCGGGTTGGAGGAGGTGACGAAGGGGTACGTGCCGTGGTCGATGTCGAGGAGGGTGCCCTGACCGCCCTCGAACAGGACGACCTTGTCGTCCTCCAGCGCCTGGTTCAGGACCAGGACGGTGTCGGTGACGTACGGCTTGATCTGCTCGGCGTAGCCCAGCAGCTCCTCCACGACCTGGTCCACGGCGATCGCGCGCCGGTTGTACAGCTTGGTCAGGAGCTGGTTCTTGACGTCGAGGGCCGCCTCGACCTTCTGGGTCAGGATCGACTCGTCGTAGAGGTCCTGGACCCGGATGCCGACGCGGTTGATCTTGTCGGCGTAGGTGGGACCGATACCGCGCCCGGTCGTGCCGATCTTCCTCTTCCCGAGGAAGCGTTCCGTCACCTTGTCGACGGTCACGTTGTACGGCGTGATGACGTGCGCGTTACCGCTGATCAGGAGCTTGGACGTGTCGACGCCACGCTCGTTCAGACCGCTCAGCTCGGAGAGCAGGACCGACGGGTCGACGACGACACCGTTGCCGATGACCGGCGTACAGCCGGGGGAGAGGATTCCGGAAGGGAGGAGGTGGAGCGCGTACTTCTGGTCGCCCACGACGACCGTGTGGCCGGCGTTGTTGCCGCCCTGGTAGCGCACTACATAGTCCACCGAGCCACCGAGCAGGTCGGTCGCCTTCCCCTTGCCTTCGTCACCCCACTGAGCACCGAGCAGCACAAGTGCGGGCACGCGCGTACACCCCTTCCGGGCGGGGCATGTCCAAGGTCGGGGGCGTGGGCGTAAGGTTCACCGCCGCGTGCCACAGCGACCGCCGTTGGTCGCACAACCGTCGGACCGGATGCCCCGGAATAGACGAAGCCCCTGGCGCAATAGCGCAAGGGGCTCTTGCACAAAGATGCTACCCGAGGAAGCGAGGCAGGACCGAGGTGGCGACTTTCGCGATGTCCGACCAGCTGCTGGTGATCATCGATCCGGCGGCACGGCAGACGGACGGCGAGTCCGTTCGGATCGCGAAAGACGTGCTCAGCGCGGGTGCGGCGGCGAAAGTGTGCCTCCCGGACGGCCCCGAGGAATTCGCCCGGGCGCTGGGCCGAAGGGGTTCCCGGCGGCCGGTCGTCATCGGCGACGACCACGCTCTGCTACGGGCCGTCACGCTGCTGCACCGCGAGCGCGAACTGGGCGGATGCGGTCTGTCGGTGGTGCCGGTCGGCGGGGCGGGAGACACGTCCCTGACGGAGTCGCTGGGCGTGCCCGGCGGCGCGGTGGCGGCGGCCCGGGCGGTCCTGGAGGGCACCGAACGGCGGCTGGACCTGCTGGTCGACGACAGCGACGGGGTCGTCCTGACCGGGCTGGCGATCCCGCCGGCCCGGCGCGTCCCCGCGCCCGTGCCCGAACCGGTGGCGCCGGCCGCCGGCCGCTGGTACCGCACCCTGCTGGCCCGCACGCTGCCCGCACGCCCGCCCCGGCTCCCGTCGGTCCCCTCCCCCGGCCCCACCCGGCTGCGCGTCCAGCTCGACGGCGAGACGCTCGTGGACCTGGACGAGCCGCTGGAGTCCCTGACGGTGACTCCCGGAGCGCCGGGAGCACCCGGAGCGCTCGGCGCACCCGGGGCGCCCGGCGCCGGCACGGCCGAGGTGGAGTTCCGCCCCCTGTCGGTGGGCGCCGAGGCGACCCCGCTGCGGGCCTGCGGGCGGACGGTGACGGTCACGGGCCCGGACTTCCGCTACCGGGCCGACGGGACCGTCTCGGGCCCCGTACGCAGGCGCACCTGGAGGGTGGCGGAGGCGGCCTGGGGGCTGGTGCTGCCGTCCTGAGGGACCCCCACGAGCCGCCCCTAAAGGTCTGGTGACAAATATTTAACCCGGCCGACCCCTTCCCGTGGCCCCCGCTCGTCCACCATCCTGCTCCATCAGGACCCACCAGGACTCACGGACCGGACACGGAGGGGGCCACCCGATGGCAGTGGACGAGGGCGTTGCCCCGACGGCGGAGGCGGATGGCTCGGATGCGGTTCACCGGCTGAAACCCAACGCGGTCGGGTTGCTCGGGGTCGTCTTCATGGCCGTGGCGACCGCCGCGCCGATCACCGCGATGACCGGGAACGTGCCCTTCATGGTGTCGTCCGGCAACGGGATCGGGGCGCCCGCGAGTTATCTCGTGGCAATGGTCGTCCTGGCAATCTTTTCCGTCGGTTTCACCTCGATGGCGAAGCACATCACGTCCACGGGCGCCTTCTACGGGTTCATCTCGTACGGGCTGGGGCGGACCGTCGGGCTCGCCTCCGGGCTGCTCGCGACCTTCGCGTACGTCGTCTTCGAGCCGGCGCTCATCGGGATCTTCTCGACCTTCGCGACCACGACCCTGAAGGACCAGACGGGTGCGCACGTGCCCTGGTGGGCCTTCGCCGTGCTGATGCTCGCGATCAACGCGACCGGCACCTGGTTCGGGGTCAGCGTCGCCGAGAAACTGCTGGTGGTGCTGCTGGCGACCGAGGTGACCGTGCTGGCCGCGATGGCGGTGTCGGTCGCCCTCCACGGCGGCGGCCCGCACGGGTTCACCTTCGCGCCGGTCGACCCGGTCAACGCCTTCAAGGGCACGTCCGCCGGGCTCGGGCTGTTCTTCGCCTTCTGGTCCTGGGTCGGCTTCGAGTCGACCGCGATGTACGGCGAGGAGTCCCGCGACCCGAAGAAGATCATCCCCAAGGCCACGATGATCAGCGTCCTGGGCGTCGGCGTCTTCTACGTCCTCGTCTCCTGGATGGCCATCTCCGGCAACGGCGAGGCCGAGGCCGTGAAGGCGGCCTCCTCCGCCAACCCGCTCGCGATGTTCTTCAACCCCACCGAGCGCTACGTCGGGCACTGGGCGGTCGACGTCATGCAGTGGCTGATGATCACCGGCTCGCTGGCCTGCGGCATGGCCTTCCACAACTGCGCCGCCCGCTATCTCTACGCCCTGGGGCGGGAGGGCGTGCTGCCCTCGCTCCAGCGCACCGTCGGCCGCACCCACGCCCGGCACGGTTCCCCGCACATCGCCGGGCTGGTGCAGACGGCGGTCACCGCGGTGCTGCTCGGCGCGTTCTGGGCCGCGGGCAAGGACCCGTACACCGGCACGTACGTCCTGCTCGCCATCCTCGGCACCATGGCGATCCTCGTCGTGCAGGCCGTGTGCTCCTTCGCGGTGCTGGCCTACTTCCGCTCCCACCACCCCGAGAGCCGCCACTGGTTCCGCACCTTCACCGCGCCGCTGCTCGGCGGCATCGCGATGCTCGCTGTCGTCGTGCTCCTCGTGTCCAACATGGGCGCGGCGGCCGGTCCCGAATCCGGCTCGCTGGTGCTGAAGGCGACGCCGTGGCTGGTGGCCCTGGTCGCGGCGGCGGGGGTCGGGGGCGCGCAGTACCTCAAGCGGCGGGCGCCCGAGCGGTACGCGCTGCTGGGGCGGACGGTGCTGGAGGAGACGAAGGAGCGCTGAGCGGGCTCAGTCCCCGAACCTCTCCTGCCGGTACACCCGCCACCGCTCCATCATCAGGGCCACGTCCTGCTCGATGAACTCGAAGAAGGCCAGCGTCTGCGCGAGCCGGCGGCCCGAGGGGGTGTCGGCTCCGAGGCTGGCGACGCCCTCGCGCAGGGCGTCCTCCCAGCGCTTGATGATCGCCTCGCGGCTGGTGAGCGCCTCGTACCACTGGTCGCTGTGCACCCGGTAGCGCTCCCGGCGCGAGCCGGGCTCCCGCTCCCTCGACACCATGTGGACCTGGGCGAGATAGCGCACCGCTCCGGAGACGGCGGCGGGGCTGATCCGCAGTTGCTCGCTCAGCTCGGCCGAGGTCAGGGTGCCGGTGTCGGAGGCGAGCAGGGCCGCGAAGACACGGGAGGGCATGCGCTGCATCCCGGCCTCGACCAGCTGCGCCGCGAACCGCTCCACGAACCGCGAGACCGCCTCGGGGTCCCGCGCACTCCCTGACTCCGTCCCGTTCCCTGGCTCCGTCATGCCGCTCACCCTATCCGGCGTTCATGCGTTTCCTTAACTTCACAAATTTCTGAAAGAAGCGTACGTTCTGATGCATGACCAAGGCAATCACGGTCTCCGGGCTCCACAAGTCCTTCGGCCGCACCCACGCGCTGGACGGCCTCGACCTGGACGTCGAGGCCGGTGAGGTGCACGGCTTCCTCGGCCCCAACGGCGCCGGCAAGTCGACCGCCATCCGCGTCCTGCTCGGACTGCTGCGCGCCGACGCGGGCGCCGCCCAGGTGCTGGGCCGCGACCCCTGGCGGGACGCGGTCGAGGTGCACCGCCGCATCGCGTACGTCCCCGGCGACGTCACCCTGTGGCGCAACCTCTCCGGCGGCGAGGTCATCGACCTCTACGGCCGGCTGCGCGGAGGACTCGACCAGCGGCGCAGGGCTGAGCTGATCCAGCGCTTCGAGCTGGACCCCACCAAGAAGGGCCGCACCTACTCCAAGGGCAACCGGCAGAAGGTCGCCCTGGTCGCCGCCTTCGCCTCCGGCGTCGACCTGCTGATCCTGGACGAACCGACCTCGGGCCTGGACCCGCTGATGGAGGAGGTCTTCCAGGCTTGCGTGGAGGAGGAACGCGACAGGGGCCGCACGATCCTCCTCTCCTCGCACATCCTCAGCGAGGTGGAGGAGCTGTGCGACCGGGTCAGCATCATCCGCAAGGGGCGCACGGTGGAGAGCGGCTCGCTCGCCGACCTGCGCCACCTCACCCGCACCAGCGTCAGCGCCGAACTCGCGGGCCCGCCCGACGGACTGGCCCGCCTGCCGGGCGTGCACGACCTGGACATCCAGGGCCACCGGGTCCGGCTCCAGGTCGACACCGACCGGCTCGACGCCGTCCTGCGGTCGTTGAGCGCCACCGGAGTGCGCTCGCTCACCTCGACCCCGCCGACGCTGGAGGAGCTGTTCCTGCGGCACTACACGGAAGAGACGGCGCGGACCGAGGGGGCGTCGGCCTGATGTCCCGCCAACTGGCCGGTACCGGAACCCTGTTGAGGTTCGCGCTGCGCCGCGACCGCGTCATGCTGCCGGTCTGGGTCGCGGTGAACGCGCTGATGGTCCTCTCCATGCCGAACACCCTGAAGACCCTGTACGCCACCCCCGCCCAGCGCGCCGACCTTCGGCACCAGATGGCCGGCAACGCCTCGCTGCGCGCCATGGTCGGCCCGGTCTTCGACGACTCGCTCGGCGCGCTGACCGCCTGGCGCGTCGGCGTGTACGCGGGCGCCCTCGCCGCCGTCATGAGCCTCCTCGTCGTCGTCCGGCACACCCGCGACGAGGAGGAGAGCGGGCGGCAGGAACTGCTCTCCTCCGGGGCGGTCGGGCGCCGGGCGCCCCTGACGGCGGCCCTGCTGGCGGCGGCCGTCGCGAACACGGCCCTGTGCGTCCTGATCGTGGCCGGACTCGCCGGGCAGGGCACGGCCGGCGCCCTGGCCTTCGGGCTCGGGGTGGCGGGGGCGGGCATGGTCTTCGCCACGGCGGCGGCGATCGTCGCCCAGCTGACCGAGAGCGCCCGGCTGGCCCGGGGGCTGACGGCGGCGGTGCTCGGCGCGGCCTTCGTGCTGCGCGCGGCGGGCGACTCGGCCTCCTCCGACGGCTCGTCCGTCCTCACCTGGCTGTCCCCGCTGGGTTGGCTGGAGAACCTGCGCGCCTTCGCGGCCGAACGCTGGTGGGTGCTGCTGCTGTTCGTGGCGGCGACGGCCCTCCAGGCCTTCCTCGCCTACGCGTTGGCGGGCCGCCGGGACATCGGCATGAGCTTCCTGCCGACCCGGCCGGGACCGGCGGCGGGCCGGCTCGGCACCGCCGGCGCCCTGGCCTGGCGGCTGCAGCGCGGCAGCGTCCTCGGCTGGTCGATCGGCTTCTTCCTCGCCGGGGTCGTCTACGGCGGGCTGACCGACGGCGCCGCGAGGCTCGTCGGCGACAACGCCCAGGCGCGGGAGATCTTCCAGCGCATGGGCGGCCAGTCGGGGCTGACCGACGCCTTCCTCGCCGCGATGGTCGGCATGCTCGGCCTGGTCGCCGCGCTCTACGTCGTCTCCTCCGTGCTGCGGCTGAACGGCGAGGAGAGCTCCGGCCGCGCCGAACCGGTCCTGGCCGGCGCGGTGGGCCGGCTGCGCTGGGCGGCCGGCCACCTGCTGATCGCCTTCGGCGGCTCGGCCCTGATCATGCTGCTCGCCGGCCTGGGCTTCGCCGTCGGCTACGGCCGGCAGATCGGCCCGGTGCTGGGCGCGTGCCTGCTCCAGGTCGCCGCCGTCTGGGTGATCGGCGGCCTCGCCGTCCTGCTCCACGGCGTCCTGCCGCGGGGCGCGACGGCCGCGTGGGGCGTGGCGGGCGCGGCCCTGCTGATCGGCTGGATCGGCCCGGCGCTGAACGTCCCCCGTGCCGTCCTGGACCTCTCCCCCTTCGGCCACCTGCCGAAGCTCCCCGGCGGACACCTGGACTGGACTCCCGTGGGCGTCCTGCTGGCCCTGGCGGCGCTGCTGGTGGCGGGCGGCCTGGCGGGCCTGCGCCGCCGGGACCTGGCCGGCTGACCGCGCCGGTCAACCGGCCACCACGGGCAGCGCTTCCAGTCCGCGCATGACGAAGTGGGGCTTCCGCTCCGGTTCCGCGGCCAGGGCCAGGCCGGGAGCCCGCTCCAGCAGGGCCCGCATCGAGGCGCCCAGCTCGATCCGGGCCAGGGGAGCGCCGATGCAGTAGTGGATGCCCGCGCTGAAGGAGATGTGCGGGTTGTCCGCACGGGTCAGGTCCAGGCGGCCGGGGTCGGTGAAGACCGCCGGGTCATGGTTGGCGGACCCGAAGAGCATGGCGATCTCCGAACCCCTCGGGATCGTCGTGCCGCCGATCTCGATGTCGTCCAGCACCCAGCGCTCGAAGAGCTGGAGCGGGGTGTCGTAGCGCAGCAGTTCCTCGATCGCGGACGGGATCAGCGAGTGGTCGGCGCGGAGGGCGGCGAGCTGGGCGGGGTTCCGGAACAGCGCGAACCAGCCGTTGACCGTCGCGTTGACCGTGGCCTCGTGTCCCGCGTTGAGCAGCAGCACGGCCGTGGAGATCATCTCCTGCTCGGTCAGCCGGTCGCCCTCGTCGTGAGCGGCGATCAGCCCGGAGATCAGATCCTCCCCCGGTTCCCTCCGCCGCGCCGCGATCAGTGCGCGCAGGAACTCCGAGAACTCCACGGAAGCCCGGACGGCCCGGGCCGCGGTCTCCTGCGACGGGTTGAGCTCGTACATCCCGCAGATGTCCGCCGACCAGGGCCGCAGCGACGCCCGGTCCGCCTCCGGAATGCCCAGCATCTCGGCGATGACGGCGACGGGCAGCGGCTCGGCCACCTCCGCGAGCAGATCCCCGCCGCCCTCCCGGACCAGCCCGGCCACCAACTCGTCCGCGAGCCGGCGCACATACGGCGTCAGCCGCTCGACCGTCCTCGGCGTGAACGCCTTCGACACCAGGCGCCGGATCCGCGTGTGGTCCGGCGGCTCCAGATCGAGCATCCCGTGATCGTTGAGCGTGTGGAACGGCTCCTGCTCGGGCGGGGGCGCGCCGCGCCCGAAGTCCTCGTGCGAGAACCGGGGCCGGTACGTCCGCCCGAGCCGCCGGTCCCTGAGCAGCGCCGAGACGTCCGCGTGGTGCGGGACCAGCCACTGGTCGGTCGCCTCGTACCGGATCACCCTGCCCCGCGCCCGCAGCTCGGCATAGGCCGGGTACGGGTCGGCGAGGAACGCCGGGTCCCAGGGATCGAAGGTCACATCGGTAGCGCCAGCCATGCGCGGACGCTAACCCGCCGAGCGGGCCCGTGACCAGGGCGACCGGCGGAGCGATACGAAGCGATCAGCCCCGCTCCCCGTGCCGGACGCCGTATTAGTCCCTCCCGCCCACGAGGACGGACGTGGCGCACGACGGCAGACCGCCGGCGTCCCGGGAAACCTCCTGGGAGGTCTGCGGGGTGGAACCCAGCGACACACCGGGGATCACCGGGTACTCGGGCGCCGCCGTGTCGACTTCGTCCACCGGGTATGCGTAGCTGCTCTGGTTCGCAAGAATCACGTCGAGTTCCGGCAGGGCGTCGAAGCCCAGGTCGTTCTCCTCGATGGTGTGGCCCCGTTCCGCGAGCTGTTCGAAGAGGTCCTCGCCCGGAGTACGGAAGACGTCCAGTCCGTCGAGCAGCACCCGCACATCGGCGGCCTCGTTCCGGAACCGGTACAGCTCCACACCGCTCAGCGCGCCCTTGGTGAACCCGAGCACGACGTTCCTCTCGGATCCGTCGTGCGTGAGCACGATCTGCCCCGGCTCCTCGTCGCTCGAAACGGTCCGGAAAAGACCCCCCTCCGCCACCGCTGCGCGCGCGTCCTCGACCGACACGCCGAACCGGAAACGCCCTGTGCCGACGTGCGGCACGCGTTCCAGTTCCATGTTCACTCCCTTGATTACGCGTCCCCGGCCCTCAGGCCAGCAGGGCGTTCGTGTCGCCTCCCCGTTGCCGCAAAAACCTTCGCACTTGCGCAGCTTCAGATGCGCAAGTGCGAACATCAGGCGATGTAAGGCCTGTTCATGAGCAACGTGACGCAGCGTCAGGCCGGCGTGACCAAACGTGCCTCGTACGCGAAGACCGCTGCCTGGGTGCGGTCTCTCAGACCCAGTTTCACCAGGATGCGGCTCACATGGGTCTTGATCGTCGACTCCGCCACCACCAGGCGCTCGGCGATCTCGGCGTTCGACAGGCCCTGGGCGATCAGGATCAGGACCTCCGTCTCGCGTTCGGTCAGTTCGCCGTAGGTCGCCTGGGCCGCCGGGATCAGGCGCGGAGGTTCCGAGAGGCGGGAGAACTCCGTGATCAGGCGCCTGGTGACCGAGGGAGCGAGCAGGGCCTCGCCGGCGGCCACCACCCGGACGCCGTCGGCCAGTTGCCGGGCCGAGGCGTCCTTCAGGAGGAAGCCCGAGGCGCCGGCGCGCAGGGCCTGGTACACGTACTCGTCCAGGTCGAACGTCGTCAGGACCAGCACCTTCGCCGCCGCGTCCGCCGCGACGATCTCCCGGGTCGCCTCGATGCCGTTCAGCTCCGGCATCCGGATGTCCATCAGCACGACGTCCGGGGCCAGCTCGCGAACCCGGTCCACCGCCTCCCTCCCGTTGACGGCCTCGCCGACGACCTCGATGTCCGGCATCGCGTTCAGCAGGACCGAGAAGCCCTCGCGGACCATCATCTGGTCGTCCGCGATCAGTACGCGGATGGTCATGCGTCCCCTTCGCTCGCGGCGGCCGGCACCGGCAGGAACACCGTCACCTCGTAGCCCCCGTCGTCCGTCGGGCCCGCCGTCATCTCGCCGCTCAGCATCGAGACCCGCTCCCGCATGCCCGTCACCCCGTGCCCGGCACCGGGCGAGGGATTTATCAGGTGGGGGGCCGGCGGCGGGGCGTTGACGATGCGCAGGCCCAGGCCACCGAGAACGTAGCCTATTTCCACCCGGGCGTCCGCTCCGGGGGCGTGCCGCAGGGCGTTGCTCAGCGCCTCCTGGACTATTCGGTACGCCGACAGCTCCACGCCCTGCGTGAGTTCGCGGACCGCGCCCGTCACCGCCTTGTCCACCACCAGGCCGGCCTCCCGCACATTGGCCAGCAGCCCGTCCAGGTCCGCGAGCGTGGGCTGCGGGGCCTCCGGCGCCTCGTAGTCCTCCGCGCGGACGACGCCCAGCACCCGGCGCAGCTCGGTCAGGGCCGCGACCGCGTTCTCCCGGATGGTGGCGAACGCCTTCTCCAGCTCCGGCGGCGGATTCTCCACCCGGTACGGCGCCGCCTCCGCCTGGATCGCGACCACCGACATGTGATGGGCGACCACGTCGTGCAGCTCGCGGGCGATGGTCGTGCGCTCCTCCAGCAGCGTGCGGCGCGAGCGTTCGTGCGCCGTCACCGTCTGCTGCGCGGTCATCTCCTGCTGGGCCTCCCTGCGTATGTGCCGGACCGTGACGATCAGCAGGAGCAGCGCCGACAGGAACAGCATCGGGGCGGTGTCCGTGCCGTACTCGTTCCCGCCGAGGACCATGTCGCAGAAGACGCCGAACACCGCGGTCAGCGCCCACATCCAGGCCGCCGTGCGCGGGCGGGTGCGCAGCGCGACGACCGTCAGCACCAGCAGGTGGGAGAGGAAACTGGCCGGCGCCCACGGCCAGCTGCCCTCTCCCCGGCCGATCACGGACATGACGACGGTGCCCGCGAGGGACGCCCAGAACGCCCCCACCGGACGCACCAGAGTCAGCAGCACCGGCACCAGCGCGCAGAGCCCGCACAGCAGGGCGAGCAACGGCGCTTCCTCGTCCGCCATGGCGACGAACAGGGCCACCGCACCGCCGAAGGCCACCAGCAGGTGCCGGGACCAGGCGCCGTACTCCCGCATCCGGCCCGGCAGGCGCCGGGTGAGCGGGCCCGCCTCGCCCGGCCGGGGCAGCGGGTCGTATCTGAAGGCGTCCTGGAACAGTTCCTGCCGCAGACCGCGCAGGGCGTCCGCGGCCAGCCGCATCTCGGGGCTGCGCCGCCGGCCGGCCCGGCCCGGCGGTGTCGTCTGCGTGTGCGTCGTCTCGGTCACGTACAGAACGGTAGGCCGAGGCCATGGTCGCGGTCGTCCCCTTGGAGAGGGGTCCTGCGGGGTCCCTCTCAGGTACTACGGGTCGCCCCTCCCGGGCGGACCAGGCCCGACTCGAAGGCGAACACCGCCGCCTGCGTGCGGTCGCGCAGCCCCAGCTTCACCAGGATCCGGCCGACGTGCGTCTTCACGGTCTGCTCGGCCACGACCAGCCGCTCGGCGATCTCCGCGTTCGACAGACCCTGTGCGATCAGCGCCAGCACCTCCGTCTCCCGTTCCGTCAGATCGCCGACGCGCTGCTTGAGCGGGGCCCGGTTCCTGCCGTCCATGCGGGAGAACTCCGCGATGAGCCGCCGGGTGATGCCGGGCGCGAGCAGGGCGTCGCCCGCGGCCACCACCCGCACCGCCTCGGCCAGCTTGTCCGCCGAGGCGTCCTTGAGCAGAAAGCCGGAGGCGCCGGCCCGCAGCGCCTCGTACACGTACTCGTCCAGGTCGAACGTGGTCAGCACCAGCACCTTGACCGCGGGGTGCTCGACGGTGATCCGCTGGGTCGCCTCAAGGCCTCCCATCTCCGGCATCCGGATGTCCATCAGCACGACGTCCGGGGCCAGTTCGGCGGTACGGGCGATCGCGTCCAGCCCGTCCACCGCCTGCCCGATCACCTCGATGTCGGGCTGGGTGTTGAGCAGCACGGTGAAACCCTGCCGGACCATCTCCTGGTCGTCGGCGATGAGTACACGGATGGTGCCGGCACCGCTCGTCATGGGGACTGCTCTCCTGTCGGGGGTTCGGGACTGTGCGGGTCGGGGTCGGGGTCGAGCTCGGGGCCGGGGCTGGACGCGGAGGGGCGGGCCGGGTTCGCCGGCTGCGGGGTGCCCTCGCGCGGCAGGAACGCCGTCACGCGGAAGCCGCCGTTCCGGTCGCCCGTCGCGACGACGTGTCCGCCCAGCATGGCCGCCCGCTCCCGCATCCCGAGCAGACCGTGGCCGCTGCCGGGGGACGGCGGGGCCGGGCGGGTGGGGCGGGAGTTGGTGACGTCCAGGCATATCCCGTGCGGGTAGTGGAGGACCTCCACGGTGGCCGACGCGCCCGGGGCGTGCCGCAGGACGTTGCTCAGCGCCTCCTGGACGATCCGGTACGCCGACAGCTCCACACCGGGCGGATAGCCGCGCGGCTCGCCCTCCGTCTTCATGACGACCTCCAGACCGGCCGCCCGGGTGTTCTCGATCAGCGCGTCCAGCCGGGCGAGGTTCGGCTGCGGGGCGTCGGGGGCCGGGCCGGTGCCGGGGGCGGACAGCCGGTAGGCGTCGTCCAGGGCCTCCGGGTCGTCCGGGCCCGCCGACCGCAGGACACCGAGCACACGGCGCAGCTCGGTCAGCGCCTCCAGGGCGTTGTTGCGGATGCCCGCCAGGTTCTCCTTCAGCTCCTCGGAGGGGTTCTCGACCAGGTGGGGGGCGACCTGGGCCTGGATCGAGATCACCGACATGTGGTGGGCGACCACGTCGTGCAGCTCACGCGCGATACGGCTGCGCTCCTCCAGCAGGGCGCGGCGGGCCCGCTCCTCCGCGGTGATCGTCGTCTGCTGGGCCAGCTCCGCCCGGGCCTCGCTGCGGCTGCGCAGGGCGGTGCCGATCAGGACCGCGACGGCGAAGAGGGCGACGGCCACGACACCGGTCGGGGAGTATCTCCGAGCACCGATCGGGGCCTCCAGCACCCACGTCACCACGACGGTGATGCCGAGCGCGGCGAGCGTGCCGCGCAGGCGGGTGCGCAGGGCGAGGAGGGCCAGCACGACCATCTGGGCCAGCAGGGCGGGCGTCGTCCAGGGCCAGCCGGAGTTGGCGGTCGCGTCCGTCGCGAGATGCGGACGGGCGAGGAGGGCGGTGAGCACGGCGGCGGCCAGGGACGCGGCCCAGGCGGGGACGGGGCGCCAGATCGCCACAACGACGACGGCCCCCTGGACGAGGCCGAGGAGCCAGCCGACGACGGCCGTCAGCCCGTACTCGTTCGCCAGCTGGTCCCCGCCGCCCAGGCCGATCCCCAGCGCGGCGTACGCGACGAACAGGTAGATGAGGAAGCGGAGCCAGCGGTGCCGGGCGAAGGGGGGTGACTGGGAAGAGGGGTTCTCGCCCAGCCAGGTGCGCAGGCGGCGGCGCCGGGGCGGGGTGGGCGTGACGGGTTCGGGTGTGGGGCGGCGCTGTCGGTCGTTCTCGTCGTCGGCGGCCGCGGGCTTCACGAGGTCAACATTAGGCATTGCGCGGGGTCTTTGCTGGGGGCAGGTGGCGGCGGACCACGTGCGACGTGCGGTCCCGGGGACGGCGCGGGCCCTGTTCGTGGTGGCGGAAGGCCGTCCAGCACAGGGCCAGGACCAGAGCGAAGACGGGGAGCCAGGCGAGGCGGTACATCACCCAGTCCGGCGAGTCCGGTGCGGTGTGCAGACCGGGCAGGCGGCCCGCGGTCAGACCCGTCGCGGTCGTGGCCATCATGGCCGTCTGGTGCCACAGGTAGATCGTCATCGCCGAGAGGTTGACGAGGGCTGTTGCCGACCAGAGCAGCGGGCGCGTCATCGCGCGGCGCAGCCGGTCGCGCAGGAGCAGGGCCAGGCCGCACTGGGCAAGACCGAAGGCGACGGCCGCGAGCGTCGGCGGGTCGAGGTTGGAGATCCTCGCTCCGGGGACGCCGACCATCGACGCCGGGTAGCCGGCGAAGCCGACGAGCAACGCCGTCGCCGTCGTACCGCCGAGGAGCAGGACCCAGGCCGCGCGGCGGGTGTCCAGCTCGCCCCGGGTCCAGGCCGCGCCCAGCGTGTACGGCACGAGCCAGCCCGCCGGCAGGTTCAGCCAGGCGAGCCAGGCGGGGCCGAGGTGCAGGCCGAAGCGGAGCAGGTCGACGTGCAGGACGACGGCCAGCGGCCAGAGGGGGTTGAGGCGGGTGAGGAGCGGGGTGGCGGCCGTCAGGGCGGCGAAGACCAGCAGGAACCACAGCGGGGACAGGGCCAGTTTGACCAGGGTCTCGATCGTGGCCGGCGGGGTGCCGGTGAGGAGGAGGGCCGTGGCGGCCACCGTCCACAGGCACAGCAGCGCGGCCACCGGGCGCAGCAGCCGGGTCAGTCGGGCGCGCAGCCAGGCGCCGTAACTCTCGCCCCGGGCCCGGGCCGAGGCGAGACTGCGCGTGGCCACATGGCCGCCGACCAGGAAGAACACGGCCAGGGTCTGGAACAGCCAGGAGACCGGGGCCAGCCACGGCATGTGCTGGAGCGGGCTGGTGGTGTGCAGGCCGCCGTCCCTCGCCACCAGCGCGGTCACCAGCCAGTGGCCCAGGACGACGCCGAGGATCGCGAAGGCCCGCAGGGCGTCGACCGCACGGTCGCGGTCGGCCGGAGTGGCGGAGTCCACCTGGTGGGCGCCGCGGCGAAGAGCGCGGACGGGGTGAGGGACGTGCGGAGGGCGGAGCAGGTGGCGTCGCGAGTGGTGGACGGGGTCGTGAACGGGGTGGAGTACGGCTGGCTCAGGCACGGGTCACCTCCGAGGTCTCGCCGAGGGTGATCCGGGCCAGGTTGGCGAGGGAGGCCGAGCCCGGGGTGAAGTAGCCGCTGTGCTGGGCGTCGCCGGCGTCGAAGACCCGGGCGCCGAAGGCGCGGGAGACCGGGTCGGTGCCGAAGCCGATGGCGGTGCCGAACAGGTGGACGCTGGTGTGCGGGACGTGCGCGATCCAGTCGTCGCCGCCCCGGGCCGCCCAGACGCGGGCGCGGGTGTGCAGGGCGGCGGCGGAGCCCGCTCCGGTGCCGGGGCTGCCGACCAGGGCGATGTCGTCGGCGTCCAGGCCGGGGGCGGCCCGGCCGCAGACGACCGAGCCGTAGGAGTGGCAGAGCAGGGAGAGGTGGGCGTGCGGCTCGGTCGCGGCCCGCAGGTCGCGTACGAAGGTGCGCAGGTGGGGGGCGGCTTCGTCGGCCCGGGTGGTCGTGGTGACGGTGGTGCTGACCGTGGCCGGGGTCTCGTAGCCGAGCCAGGCGATGACGGCGACGCGGGTGCCGTGGGGGGCGCGGTGCGTGAGGTCCGCGTACAGCGCCGCGGCGGTCTGGTGGAAGCGGGCGTAGGTGTCGAGGGAGGTGTCCGAGCCGGGGACCAGGACGGCGATGTGGTCGGCACGGGAGAGGTCGCCGAGGACCTCGGTGGCCCGGCCCGCGCCTCGGCCGTCGAAGGAGAGGAGGTTGCGGGAGGCGAGGGTGCGGTCGGCGGCGGCGCGGTCGGTGTCGCCGTGCTCCGCCGCCATGGTGGCCGCCGCGGTGGCGTCGGCCCGGTTGGCCTCGTAGGTCTTCTGAAGGGTGCTCGCCGTGAGTGGGGGCAGGGCGGAGGGGCGGGGGGCCGGGATCCGGGGGTGGGTGGTCGCGGCGGAGAGGGGGGCGGCGATGGCCGTGGTGAGGAGGGCGGCGAGGAACGCGCGACGCCAGTGTCTGCGACGCCTCGGCGGGAACAGGCCGCGCCTCGGCTTCGCCGTCGGCGCCGTGCTTCCCGCCCGCGCCGTCGGTGACCGCTGCGTCGCCGGGTGCGGGCGGCCCTCGTGGGGCGCACTCGCCATCGGCGGCTGCGGGTGGGAGGAGAGGCAGGGGTCGGGGGTGTGCGGGGGATGCTGCCCCATGGTCGGCTTCCTTTCAGAAAGCCCGGCCATCGGGCCTTTCTGACAAGGAAGTTATGGATCGGGTCCTGTCGTCGGCGTCCCGCCTGAGAGCGGTCCTTCGGGGTAGCTCTCAGGTACTACGGGTATGACCGGGGGCGGCCCCCAAGGGGCGGGCCGCGGCTGCCCCCCCCCAGGGAGCAACCACTCACATCACCAGGCCAGTTGGGCGATCTCCTCCGCCACCACCGCGCACGCGTCCGCCGCCGGGTCGATCAGCGGGAAGTGGCCCACGTCCTCCAGCAGGGTCAGGCCCGCCACCTCGCCCGCCTTCGCCGCGGCGTCCGCGTACGACTCGGCCACCGCCTGCGGCACCACCAGGTCCGTACGCCCCTGGACGAGCGTCGTCGCGATGCCCGTCGGGAGGAGGAGCACGGGGTCGGCGTACGGGCGGCGCGCGGCGAACCCCTCGTGGCCGCCGAGGAGTTGCAGGCTTGCGTTGCCGCAGACGTCCAGCTTCTCCGCCACCTCGAAGTCCGCGATCGGGGCGAGGGCGACGACGCCGCGGAGCAGGGCCGGGCCGGTGGTGCGCCACGGGGCGTCCGCGGGCAGGACGTGCCGGGCCGCCGCCCACAGCGCCAGGTGGCCGCCCGCCGAGTGGCCCGTCAGCACCGTGCGGCGCGGGTCGGCCTGCGGCAGCGCCGTGCGGACGAGGTCCGGCAGGGCGTCCAGGGCCGCCGCCACGTCGTCGAAGGTCTCCGGCCAGCGGCCCGCCGAAGGGGTGGCGCCGTCCCCGGCGCCTCCGTCCGCCGCCGTGCCCTGCCCCGGGATCAGGGGAGGCTCCCCGCCCCGGCGGTACTCGACGTTCGCCACCGCGAAACCCCTACGGGCCAGGTAGTCCGCGAAGGGGGTGATGTGCCGGCGGTCGTAGCGGGCCCGCCAGGCGCCGCCGTGCAGGACCACCACCAGCGGGGACGGGGAGTCCGGGGCGGTGGACCGGGGGGCGTAGAAGTCGATCACCTGGTCGGGGTGGTCGCCGTACGCGGAGCTGATGTCGGGGTCGACCGGGGGGTGCGAGAAGGCCGACTCCTCTTCGGCGGCGGCGCGGGCTGCTGCTGCGTCGTCCGGCATGCTCCAACCTCTCAGCGATGGAACGTTTTTGGCGTGTGGCGGACCAGAGGGGGGAACTCCGCGTCCACCGTTGGCGGGGACGGTATCAGGCCGGTGACGTGCGCGGACATGGGGTTGTCACGCAGGGTGAGGGCGGAGCGGTCCGCACGGTGCCCCACGGCCCCCAGGGGGAGGGACCGGCCGTCCCGGACCCCTCCCCCGGACCCCTTTCCCGGGGCCGTCGCCTACGCCAGCTCCTCCCCCAGGATCCGCGCCGCCCGCTCCGCGTCGGCGAACCCGACGTACAGCGGGGTGAAGCCGAAGCGGAGCACGTCAGGGTGCCGGAAGTCACCCACGACACCCCTGCTGATCAGGCGTTTCATCACCTCGCCTGCGTCCGCGCAGCGCAGCGCGACCTGGCTGCCGCGCTCCTCGTGGCGCTCGGGCGTCACGGACTCGACGCGGCCCGGCTCCGTGTACGCCCGCACGCAGCGCAGGAAGAAGTCCGTCAGGGCGAGGGACTTCGCGCGGACCGCGGGGACGGAGACGTCGTCCCAGACCTCCAGGGCCGCCTCCAGGGCGAGCATGGAGAGGATGTCCGGGGTGCCCACCCGGCCGCGCAGCGCGCCCGGTGCCGGTGTGTAGGACGGGCTCATGCCGAAGGGTTCGGCATGGGAGTTCCAGCCGGGCAGCGGGGAGTCGAAGCGGGGCTGGAGCTCCCGGCGGACGTAGAGGTACGCCGGTGAACCCGGGCCGCCGTTCAGGTACTTGTACGTGCAGCCGACCGCCAGGTCGACACCGTGCTCGTCCAGCCCCACCGGCAGCGCGCCCGCGCTGTGGCACAGGTCCCAGACGGCGAGGGCGCCCACGGCGTGGATCGCGGCCGTCAGGCCGGGCAGGTCGTGCAGCCGGCCCGTGCGGTAGTCGACGTGGTTCAGCAGGACCGCCGCCGTACGGGTGCTCAACGCCCCCGGCACCTCCGCCGGGGTCACCGGGCGCAGGGTGCGGCCGGTCAGGCGGGCCGCCGACTCGGCGATGTAGCCGTCCGTGGGGAACGTCGTCGCGTCGACGAGGATCTCGCTGCGGCCCCCGCCCGCCTCGTCCGCCATCCGTGCCGCCGCCACAAGTGCCTTGAATACGTTGACACTTGTGGAGTCGCCCACGACGATCTGGCCGGGGGCCGCGCCGACCAGCGGGGCGATCCGGTCGCCGATCCGCTCGGGCGCGGTCCACCAGCCGCTCTCGTCCCAGGAGCGGATGCGCAGCTCGCCCCACTGCCGGCGCACGACGTCCGCCACCCGGTCGGGGACGTGGGCCGGGAGCGCGCCGAGCGAGTTCCCGTCCAGGTACACGCCCGCGGCGTCAGCCGCGTGATCGGACACGGTGTCGAGGACGAAGCGGTCCCGCAGCGGCGCCAGCTCGTCCGCCGCGTCCAGTTTCTCCGCCTCCAGCGCAAGCTCAGACATGGGACCTCGCCGTCCACAGCTCCGGGAACACGTTCTTGCGGGCGCGCTTCTCCAGCCAGGCCACACCGGCCGAGCCGCCCGTGCCGGGCTTGGCGCCCATCGCGCGGCGGGTGGCGACCAGGTGGTCGTTGCGCCAGCGCCACACCAGTTCGGCCACGTCGGTCAACGCCTCGCCCAGACGCGCGAGTTCGGTGTCCGGATCGTCGGAGTAGACCGCCGCCCAGACCTTTTCGACCTGGTCGGAGGGCTCGTAGCGCTGGGAGACGTCCCGGTGCAGGACGGTGGCCGGGACGGGGTGGCCGTGCCGGGCCAGCAGGCGCAGCACCTCGTCGTACAGGCTCGGCTCGTGCAGCGCCTTCTCCAGCTCCGCGTGGGCGCGCGGGGCGCCGCGGTGCGGTACGAGCATGGACGCGGACTTCTCGCCGAGCAGGAACTCCATGCGCCGGTACATCGCCGACTGGAAGCCGGAGCCCTCGCCGAGGGCGGAGCGGTAGGAGTTGAACTGGGCGGGGGTGAGCTGGGCGAGCGGGGTCCAGGAGGCGTTCAGGGCCGCCAGTTCCCGCACGGAACGCTTCAGGGCGGCGATCGCGGTCGGGACGTCGTCGGCGCGCAGGGCCTTGGCGGCGGTCTCCCACTCGTGCACGATCACCGTGAACCACAGCTCCATGACCTGGGTCGTGACCAGGAAGACCATCTCTCCGGGATCGTCGGAGAGGGTGTGCTGGAGGTGCGTGAGGACGTCCGCGCGGACGTAGTCCTCGTACGGCGTGGTGCCCTGGAAATCGAGATGCGGGGTCTCGGGCTCAGCGGCCTCGTGGGGGCGAGCCTGTTGGGACATCGCTGTCTCCTGTTGTACTCCGGGTAGCGGTCCGCCCCTGCCGATTCCGGCACGGGGGCCCCGGTCCCCACCCGCATCCTCTGTAATCGGCTCCTGTACGGCAAGGCCCGTCCATTGCGGGACGGGCCACACCGGCCCCGTCCGGGAGGTCGGCCCAGGGTCTGGGCGGCCGCCGGCGAGGAGTCCTTCAGGAACTGCGTGCAGGGCGGCGTGGATGTGGTCGAGCATGCGGTTCAGAGCCGCGCCGACCTGCCCGACCTCGGTACGAGGGTCGGTCTCCGGTTCGGAGACCGGCTCGCTGCGAGAGCGGTGTGGCTCGTCGCAGACCGTCGGTGCCGTAGGCAAGACCACCTCGCTGCGCCAGGCGGGTGAGGTGACAGAGCCTCTCGTGGTCGGCGTGGTGATCTCACTCGTCACACCGGCGACCGGGGGGCTTTGGTGTCTCACCGCCTTCACGGGCGGCGAGCCGCTGTCGGAACGAACTGCCGGCCAGTCCGATACGAGGTCTCCATTCTGAGCGGGGGCCTTTGTGGCTTGGTCCCGAGGGGCTGCTGGTCAGTAGGTCAGTGGTGCTGGATTCCGAGCTGGTGCGGACCGGAGGGAGGCGTCGTTGGCCGGCCGGGCCGCAGGCTGTCGTCAGTCGTCCAGCCGGCCGGCCCGCCGGGCGTAGCTGCCCGCCTGGAAGCGGCTCTGGGCGCCCAGTTCGGCCAGGAGCTCCGAGACATGGCGGCGGTAGGTGGTGGGGTCTGCTGATCATCGCCGGGCTGGTGGTCAGCCTGTACGGCGGCCGCCTTCGGGCCGCCGTGTTCCGGCCCCGCTCCGCCCAGGCATCCGGCGCCGCGCCCCCGTCCGAGGAGGCCACGGCATGACGACGCCCTCGATGATCCCGGGGGTGGTGGACGGAACGGTGACGGCGTCGACAGAAGTGGACGGAACCGTCTCGTTGCGCATCACCAAGGCCCGCATCTTCGTACCGCACCGCCCGCACCGGGCTGTCTCCCGCCGGACCTTCGCCGTGAGCAGATACCACTCCTCCGGGGTGATGATCGGCTCCCAGTCTCCGACAACGGGCTCACCACGCTCGTCCAGGAAGTCCTTCACCGCCTTACGGAGGTGCTCGGCCTCCTCCGGCGCCAGCGTCCTGCGGTCCTCGCGGTTCCATCCGTACGGTGCCCGGCCGCCGGGGAGCTTGCCCTGCGCCGCCAGTTCCAGGTGCTTGCGCTGCGTACGCCGTGAAGTGTCCGCCGAGGACTTGTCGGCGATGGTGACCTCGATCCTCGCGATGAACCGGCCGTTCTCCGTGGGCAGGTCGATGTCCGACGCGGACACGGAGTCGAAGACGAGCCGACGGCCTCGGCGCTCGGCCTCTTCGTACTCGTCGATCCACGCCTCCAGTTCGCGCGGCTGACGCGAGAAACGGCCGATGTCCCAGGCGACGACCCCGTCGATCCGCCCGGCCTTCAAGTCCTCCGGCATCTGCCGGAACTCGGGGCGTACCGTCCTGCGCTTGTACGCGGAGAGGTCGTTGTCCTCGTAGACCTCGGCGACCTCCCACCCCCGGGCGGCACAGTGCCGTCGGCAGTCCTCCTCCTGCCGTGCGACGCCGAGCCCCTCCGCCTCGTCGTCCTTGCCGATCCGGGTGTGGATGCCCACCTGAATGGCCCCGGAGGACTCCCGTCGTGCCGCCCTGCGCCGGATCGTCGCAGATCCCGAAGCCCCGGCCACAGGTGGCAGACTGCTTCCATGACGACGCACAAGAACCTGCTCGGCGGCCCGGAGCCGACGTACCTCCCGGAGAACGAAGAGGCGTACCGCCTGCTGGGCGAGGAGTCCCAGCCGCCGACCGAGGTCGCGGCGAAGTACCCCACGTTCTTGCTCGCCTGGGCGATGCTCGCGGACGACGCCTTCGAGGCGGGGCGGGTGGTCGAGTCGTACGCGTACGCGCGCACGGGCTATCACCGCGGTCTGGACGCGTTGCGTCGGGCCGGCTGGAAGGGGCATGGCCCCATCCCTTGGGACCACCGGGCCAACCGCGGGTTCCTTCGCTGCCTCGCCGCCCTCGCCCGCGCCGCCGGCGAGATCAACGAGAAGGACGAGACGGAGCGTTGCTGGCAGTTCCTCAAGGACAGCAGCACCGAGGCGTACGCCGAGCTGAAGCGGTAGTCACCACGGCAGAAAGGACTGTGCCGCCGTCCCTCAACAGGAGACGGCGGCACGGGATGCACGTAGGCGTACGACTCCACGACCGCGCCGCGCGCGAACGCCTCGTCGGGGAGGTGCGTCGGGGGCGGGCCGCCGAGGAGGTTCTCGTGAATCGTCATGGAGTCCGGTGTGGCTCACCGGGCGGCGCCGTGGCGCACTGAAGGGGCGCGGTGCACTGCGCGAGCGCGCCGCCTCGACCCGCACCCGGAAGACCGGGCCCGGTCACCGCTCCCCCTCCAGCGGCGGCACCGTCACACTCCCATAGGTCCGGCATTCCGGTCGCGCACACCCCGGACCCGGTCGGCGGACCAGCGCGAAAGCCAACGCCGAGCCCAGCAGCAGCGTGCCCGCGCAGATCGGCATGGCGCGCCGGAACGCCGCGTCGAACGCCGACGGCAGCCGGTACGCCTCCGGGCCCATCCCCGCCAGCAGCGGCAGCGCCGCCACCGCGATCAGGCCGGCGGCCCGCGCCGCCGCGTTGTTGATGCCGCTGGCCAGGCCCGCGCGGGCGGTGTCCACCGAGGCGAGGACCGTCGCCGTCAGGGGGGCCACCAGGGTGACCATGCCGGCGCCCATCACCAGCAGGGCGGGCAGGACGTCCGTCAGGTAGTCGGCGTGCGGCCCCACCCGCAGCATCAGCAGCATCGCCGCCGCGCACAGGAGCGGACCGACCGTCAGGGGCAGCCGGGGGCCCGTGTGGTCGGCGAGGGCGCCGGAGCGGGCCGAGAAGAGCAGCATCAGGGCCGTCGTCGGGAGCATCGCCGTACCGGCCGCGAGCGGGGAGTAGCCCGCCACCACCTGGAGCTGGAGCGCCGTCAGGAAGAAGAACCCGCCGAACGCGGCGTACACGCACAGGGTGACCAGGTTGACCGCCGTGAACTGGCGCGAGGCGAACATGTCCGGCGGGAGCATCGGGTCCGGACGGTGCCGTTCGACGTACCCGAAGGCCACCGCCGCGGCCAGCCCGGCCGCCGCGCTCACCGCCACCACCGCCGAGCCCGCCCGCGCCTCGATCAGCGCGTACGTCAGCAGGGCCAGGGCCAGGGCGCCCAGCACCGCGCCGAGGACGTCGAAGCGGCCGTGCTCGGCGCTGTCCCGGGACTCGGGGACGTGCCGGAGGGCGACCGGTACGCACAGCAGGGCCAGCGGGACGTTGAGCAGGAACACCCAGCGCCAGCCGGGGCCGGTGACCAGCCAGCCGCCCAGGAACGGGCCGATGGCCGCGCCGATGCCCCCGAAGCCCGACCACAGCCCGACCGCCCGGCTTCGGTCGTCGGGGTGGAAGGAGGCCTGGATCAGCGCCAGGGAGCCGGGCGTGAGGAGCGCCCCGCCGATGCCCTGCAGGGCCCGGGAGGCGATCAGCACGGCGGAGTTCGGCGCCAGGCCGCACAGCAGGGACGCGGCGGCGAACCAGACCACGCCCAGCACGAAGATCTTCCGGCGCCCGTAGTGGTCGCCGAGCGAGCCGCCCAGCAGGATCAGGCCGGCCAGCGTGACCATGTACGCGTTGACCGTCCACTGGAGTGCGGCGAGGCTCGCGCCCAGGTCGCGGCCGATGCGCGGCAGCGCGACGTTGACGACGGTCGAGTCCAGCAGGGCCATGCTGGAGCCGAGGACCGTGGTGAGCAGGATCCACTTGCCGCGGGTCGAGGCCAGCCGGACATCGGGCATGTCCTCAGGTATACAGCGGGCCCGGCGCCGTAGACAGCCGCCGGGCCCACCGAAAGGTGCCGCTTACTTGATCTTGTTGCCCGCCGAGCGCAGGTTCTGCGTCGCCTCGACGACACGCGCGGCCATCGACGCCTCGGCCAGCTTGCCCCAGGTGCGCGGGTCGTAGGCCTTCTTGTTGCCGACCTCGCCGTCGACCTTCAGGACGCCGTCGTAGTTGGCGAACATGTGGCCCGCGACGGGACGGGTGAAGGCGTACTGGGTGTCCGTGTCGAGGTTCATCTTCACGACGCCGTTCTCCAGCGCGGTGGCGATCTCCTGCTCGGTGGAGCCGGAGCCGCCGTGGAAGACGAAGTCGAACGGGGACTGCTTGCCGAACTTGGCGGCGACGCCGTCGTTCAGCTCCTTCAGCAGCTCGGGGCGGAGCACGACGTTGCCCGGCTTGTAGACGCCGTGCACGTTGCCGAAGGACGCGGCCAGCAGGTAGCGGCCCTTCTCGCCGAGGCCCAGGGCCTCCGCCGTGCGGATCGCGTCGTCGACCGTGGTGTAGAGCTCGTCGTTGATCTCGTGCGAGACACCGTCCTCCTCACCGCCGGTCGGGGTGATCTCCACCTCCAGGATGATCTTGGCGGCCTGGGTGCGGGCCAGCAGTTCCTGGGCGATGGCGAGGTTGTCGGCGAGGGTCTCGGCCGAGCCGTCCCACATGTGCGACTGGAAGAGCGGGTTGCGGCCGGCCTTCACGCGCTCCTCGGAGATCGCGATCAGCGGACGTACGTACCCGTCGAGCTTGTCCTTCGGGCAGTGGTCCGTGTGCAGCGCGATGTTGACCGGGTACTTCTCGGCGAGGATGTGCGCGTACTCGGCGAGCGCGACCGCGCCGGTCACCATGTCCTTGCTGTACTGACCGCCGAGGAACTCGGCACCGCCGGTCGAGATCTGGACGATGCCGTCGCTCTCCGCCTCCGCGAAGCCGCGCAGCGCCGCGTTCAGGGTCTGGCTCGAGGTGACGTTGATGGCCGGGTAGGCGAACTTGCCTGCCTTCGCCCGGTCGAGCATCTCGTTGTAGACCTCGGGGGTTGCGATGGGCATCTGTCCGCTCCTTGTGTTGCGGGTTGGCGTTGTGCGTTAAGGCCCTGACCTAGACCTGGGGGGTTCGACGCCGTCGTCGGCCCCATCTTTCCAGACCTGGCGCCGTCGTCGGCGCACCGGTCAAGTCCAGGTCGAACCGCCCGTTCAGTCCAGACCCAGTTCATCCTTCGAGAAGGCGAACCGGTACGGAACGCCCGCGCCGGCCTCGATCTTCTCGGCAGCGCCGGTCGCCCGGTCCACGATCGTGGCGACGGCGACGACCTCCGCGCCCGCCTCGCGCACGGCCTCGACGGCGGTGAGCGGGGAGCCGCCGGTGGTGGAGGTGTCCTCGACCACGAGCACGCGGCGGCCGGTGATGTCCGGGCCCTCGACCCGGCGCTGCATGCCGTGCGCCTTGGCCGCCTTGCGGACGACGAAGGCGTCGAGCCGCTTCCCGCGCGCGGCGGCGGCGTGCAGCATGGCCGCCGCGACCGGGTCGGCGCCCATGGTCAGGCCGCCGACCGCGTCGAACTCCAGGTCGGCCGTCAGATCCAGCAGCACCTGCCCGACCAGCGGGGCGGCCTCGCCGTCGAGGGTGACGCGGCGCAGGTCGACGTAGTAGTCGGCCTGCAGCCCCGAGGAGAGCGTCACCTTGCCGTGCACCACGGCCTTGTCCTTGATCTGCTGCAGCAGCGCGCCGCGTACGTCCGTCATGCCGACCAGCTTAGAGGCGCCGCCAGCTCCAGGTCGTCGACGCCTCCAGCGGGTCCACGGGGGTGACCAGGCGTGCGGCGGTGTTCAGGCCGTTGGGCGGGCCGGTCTGCGGCTCCACGCACACGGCCTCGGCCTGCTCGTCGTAGACGACGACCCACTCCTCGCGGCTGGTCACCCTCAGCTCCAGCTGTCCGGGCCAGGTGAGGGTCACGTCGACGCCGCCGGGCATGCCGAAGCAGTCGTCCCAGGGGCCGGGCGCGGGGTCGATGCGCTTGCCGGTGGGCAGGTGGTCCGCGCCGCGCTCCTCCTGCCAGGCGGGCTCGAAGGCGAGCGTCGCGCCCGCGCCGACCGCACCGTCCTCGCCCGTGAGGGTCCGGTTGAACCAGGGGTGCCAGCCGATCTGCGCCGGGAAGGAGTCCGCCGTCGCCTCGACGCCCATCGTCAGGGTCAGGCTGTCCTCGGCGATCTCCACGAGCTGGGTGACCCGGCCGGGGTAGGGCCAGGGGGCGACCAGGTCGTACGTGATCGCCGCCGTGTCCTGCGTGACCTTGGCGACGCTCCAGGCGCCGTCGCGGGCGGTGCCGTGGATGGCGTGCGGCGGGGAGTTGAGCGGCATCTGGTGGACGGTCCCGCCGTCCAGGAAGCGGCCCTCCCTGATCCGGCCGCACCAGGGGACCATCGGGAAGCAGCCGAAGCGGTCCCCCTGGCGGAGCAGTTCCGTGGAACCGACCTTGAGGCCGCTGATCCGGCCGCCGTTGGCAGGGCTGACGCGTACCTGTGCGTCGCCCGCTGTCAGCGTGATGTCTTCGTTACTCACGGGATGACAGTACTGGGCGCCGCCCCGGGGTCTTCCGGGCTCACCGGCGTTTGCGCAGTGCCCGGGTGACGACGATCGCCGACGCCACGGCCAGCGCCGCCGCCGGGGCCGCCCAGCGCAGGGCCTGGCTGCCCGCGACCGTCTGGGGGGCCGGGACCGGGGCGTAGCGGCCGCGCGGCGGGGCGTGGTCGACCTCCTCGGCGCTGCGGCCGATCATCGTGCGACGGGCGTGCGCGGCCTCGGCGGGGGGTTCGCCGGTGTCGGCGAAGTCCTCCGCGAGCCGGTCCGCCTCGGGGTCCAGGGACGGCGGCGGCACCTCGGTGTCGAAGACCGAGGTGTGCGCCTCGTCCCCTGACTCCCCTGACTCCGCCGGCTCCCCTGTTTCCGCCGGCTCCGGTTCCGGCTTTTCCGGCGACGGCTCCGCTCCCAGGTTCTCCACGAAGCGGCCGAGCAGGCGCACGGCCGCCGAACTCACCGCGTCCGCGGGGAGTTCCGCGATCCGGCCGGCCGCGTCCGCCGTGCCCTCGGCCGTGACCGTCGTACCGCCCTCGGTGTCCGCGAGGCGCAGGGTGAGGGCGAGTTGGACGGTGCCGGTGCCGCGGGCCTCGGTGGCGTCGCCCGTCACGTCGTACCCGCCGTCCTCGCGAGGCGTGATCCGGACCGTCCCCCGGTAGGTGACGGAGTGACCGCCGACGCGCAGTTTCAGGCGGCCGGCGACGGGTTCGGCACCGGCGTCCTGCTGAAGGCCGGGGATCGCGCGGGCGACGCGCGCGGGGTCGGCCAGCGCGGCCCGCAGTCGCTCGGCGGGGACCGGAACGAAGACCTGGTGCTCCATGTCGGCTGAGCCTACCCACGCGTGGCCGGAACGTACCCTCGCATCGCGGTCCCCGCCCGCCCCACCGTCAGTAGCGCGGATGGACCAGCGTCGACGCCGGCAGTCCGGGGATCCGGGTGCGCCCGGCCGCCGCCGCGTCCGCCGTGAGACCGGCCTGGGTCAGGGTGTGCGGCGGGCCGGGGTCCAGGCGCAGCGGCGGCGGGGCGGCGGGGGCCGGGGCGGCCAGCAGGAAGGCCCAGTCGTGCGGAGCGCGGGAGGCACCGGCGGCCGAGCGGTCGGGGCCGGCCGCGAAGCCGGAGTCGCGGCCGAGGACCCGGTAGGCGGAGGTGGCGAAGCCGGCCGCGCGCAGCGTCGCGGCGACCGTCCAGAAGCCGCGGGGGCGGGTGCTGACCGCTCCGGCGTGGACGACGAGCCGGCCGCCGGGGGCGAGGACGCGGCGGGCGAGGCCGTAGAACTCCTGGGAGTACAGCTTGGTGCTGGCGGTGATGCCGGGGTCGGGCAGGTCGGCGATCACGACGTCGTACGCCGCCGTGGGCGCCCCGCGCAGCCAGTCGAAGGCGTCGGCCGTGACGACGTGGACGCGCGGGTCGTCGTAGGCGTGGCCGTTGGCCGCGGCGAGGCCGGGGTCGTGGCGGGCCAGCCGGACCAGGCCGGGGTCGATCTCGACGAGGTCGACCCGGCGCACCCCGCGCTCGTCCAGCGCCTCGCGGGCGGCCAGGCCGTCGCCGCCGCCGAGGATGAGCACGCGCGCGTGGGCGCCGCCGGACAGGGCGGGATGGACGAGGGCCTCGTGGTAGCGGCGTGCGTCACGGCCGCCGGCGCGGAGCCGGCCGTCGAGGAAGAGGTCGAGGGGCCTGCCGTCGGTGCCGCCGGCCAGGACGACCTCCTGGACGCCGGTGCGCACGGCGACCCGGACGTCCTCGCCGTAGACGGCGTGCCGGGCGGCGCGGTCGAAGTCGCCGGTGAGGGCGGCGGCGGAGGCGAGGACGCCGAGGACGGTGAGGCCGACGAGGAGCAGGGTCCAGCGGGCCCGGCGGGACAGGTCTCGCCGGAAGAGGCCGAGGACGAGGGCGCCGCCCGCGACCACGTTGACCGTGCCGGTGACGAGCGCGCCGGTCAGCTGGCCGAGGAAGGGCAGCAGGAGGAAGGGGAAGGCCAGACCGCCGACCAGCGCGCCGACGTAGTCCGCGGCGAACAGGTCGGCGACCGCGCCGCCCGCGTCCTGGCGCCGGATGCGCTGGATCAGCTCCATCAGCAGCGGGACCTCGGCGCCGATGAGCAGGCCGATGGCGAGGGAGAAGGCGACCAGCAGGAAGCGGGGGCCGTCGGCCCACATCCCGCCCCAGCCGCCGGTCCAGGCGAAGACGGCGTACAGCGTCATCGCGCTGCAGCCGCCGACGAGCGCGAGGGCGATCTCGATCGCGCCGAAGCCGGCGGCCGCGTGCCAGCGCAGCCGCTTGGCGGCGAGCGAGCCGATGCCCATCGCGAACACCATGACGGACAGCACGACGGAGGACTGGGTGACCGAGTCACCGATCAAGTACGAGGCGAACGCGACGAGTTCGAGTTCGTACACGAGTCCGCAGGCCGCGCAGACGAAGACGCACAGGAGGACCAGGAACCGCCCGGTCCCGGGCCGCACGGGCAGCCGGGCGGGGCCTGTCCAGTGGGGCGGGGCGCCCGGGGGCGCGGGGGCGTGCGGTTCGATCACGGTGCGACGTTACGTCACGCGCTCGGCACGCTTCGTCACCCACACGTGTGGATCTGGGGCGAGTTGGGGCCGATCATGTTTATCCGCCTCACGCGGTCGGCGTCGACACCCGCACGCCCACGCGGGTGCGGGTGGCCACCAACTGGCCGTCCTGCGGGTAGGCGTGCCAGGTCCGCCAGTGCACCTGGCCCTCGTGCCGCTGGGCGAGCATCGCGGTGAAGGCGTGCGGGCTGCCCGGGAAGACGCCCGCGAGGCCGTGCGGATGGTCCGAGACGAGAGCGAGCAACTCCTGGGCGCGGCCCGCGAACGAGCCCGGCGTGAGCAGTTCGACGCGGGCGGCGAACTCGTACTCCCAGTCGCCGACGCGTTTGGCGACGCCGAGCGGCAGCGGGGTGCTGGAACCGGGGATGCACGCGACCGTCTCCGAGCAACTGCCGTGCTTCTCCTCCAGCAGCACTTGGTGGGACGCGCCGAGCAGTCTCAACTGGAGCTGTGCACCGGTCAGTTCGAGGTCGAGCGTGGCCAGGGCGGGCAGTGGCTCGCGCCCCAGGGCCCAGGCGAGGTCGGCGGCGCGCGTATCGGTGTAGGAGGTGTTCAGGGTCGTGAGCATGGATCGGCTCCGCTAACACACGATGAGGGGGAGATCAGCCATGGCAGACAGGTCGGCGCCCCGGCCGTCCCGGCCGGAGGAGGGGTTCTGCGGGACGTCCGAGGGGCTGCGTTGGCGATTTAGAGGGAATCATGAACAGAGCAGCCGCCACAGCGTTTTTACCCAACTTCGTGGGCTTTCCATCCCTCAGAGGGCTCCACTGCTCAACTGTTCAACCATGGCGTACGCCTGGCGCGCACGAACAACGGCCGGGCGCCCGCCGGCCGCCTTCGCCGACGGGCGCCCCTGATGCGGCCCGTCCCCCGATCCCCCCCCCGGCCCCCCGATCCCCCCGGGAAGCTCAGCTGCCCCGTGTCAGCTGCCTCCCCCGCATCCGCCCCCGCCGCACGAGGAGCCCCCGCCGCAGGAATGCCCGCCCCCGCAGGAGTGGTGGCCGCCGCCGCACGAGTGGTGGCCACCGTGGTGTCCCCCGTGACCTCCCGAGGACGACGAGCCCGAGTCACCGGCCCACCAGCTCGCGCCGCCGCCCGCGTACCCGGCCGAGGACGACGACGCCGACGAGCGGATCGACCGGGACCGGCCGCCGCGCTTGCTCAACGACACCTGCGCCCGCCGGCTCCTGCCCCGGCTCCGCAGCGCCCCGATGGTCATGAACCCGACGACTGCCAGCACGACCACGATGACGATGCCCATGGGCGTCACCTTCTTTCCGTTCCCCCGGATTTTCCGTTGCCCCGCGCAGGCCCCCGTGGACCGCGGTGAACGGGGGATGCCCGGCCGCCCGGGGGCTCAAAGCAGAGTTGAGGAACTCCAGAGCTTGGGCGCAGGATGACCGGCATGACCTCCACCGCGCGCCCCCACCTCAATCGCCGCCTCGCCGAGTTCGGGACGACGATCTTCGCCGAGATGTCCGCGCTCGCCACCGCGACCGGCGCGATCAACCTGGGCCAGGGCTTCCCCGACACGGACGGCCCCGAGGAGGTCCGCGAGGCCGCCGTACGGGCGCTGCGCGAGGGCCGGGGCAACCAGTACCCGCCGGGTCCGGGCATCCCCGAGCTGCGCACCGCGATCGCCGCACACCAGCAGCGCCGCTACGGGCTGTCCTTCGATCCCGACACCGAGGTGCTGGTCACGGCCGGCGCGACGGAGGCCGTCGCGGCCTCGATGCTGGCGCTGCTGGAGCCGGGCGACGAGGTCGTGGCCCTGGAGCCGTACTACGACTCCTACGCGGCCTCCATCGCCATGGCGGGCGGCCGCCGCGTCCCGGTGACCCTGCGCCCGGACGACACCGGCTTCCGCCTCGACCTGGACGAACTCCGCGCCGCCGTCACCGACCGCACCCGCCTGCTGCTGATCAACACCCCGCACAACCCGACCGGCACGGTCCTCACGCGCCCGGAGCTGACCGCGATCGCCGAGCTGGCGGTCGAGCGGGATCTGCTGGTGGTGACGGACGAGGTCTACGAGCACCTGGTCTTCGACGGCGCCGAGCACCTGCCGCTCGCCACGTTCCCGGGGATGCGCGAGCGCACGGTCACCATCGGCTCGGCCGGCAAGACGTTCTCCTTCACCGGCTGGAAGGTCGGCTGGGTGACGGGCTCGCCCGAACTGGTCACCGCCGTGCGCTCGGTGAAGCAGTTCCTGACGTACGTCTCCTCGGGCCCCTTCCAGTACGCGGTCGCCGAGGCCCTCGCCCTCCCGGACTCCTACTTCGAGGACTTCCGCCGCTCCATGCAGACCCGCCGCGACCTCCTCGCCGAGGGCCTCACGGCGGCCGGCTTCCGGGTCTTCGCCCCGGCCGGCACGTACTTCATCACCACCGACATCCGCCCCCTCGGCGAGAAGGACGGCTTCGCCTTCTGCCGCGCCCTGCCCGAACGGGCCGGCGTGGTGGCCATCCCGAACGCGGTCTTCTACGACGACCGGGACGCCGGGGCACCGTTCGTACGGTTCGCGTTCTGCAAGCGGGAGGACGTGCTGCGGCAGGCGGCGGAACGCCTGCGCGCGATGTGAGCAGCCCGGCCCGGGCAGCCGCGCGGCACGCCACGGCGGGCCCGCAGACGGGCGACGGCGGGTGGACCCTCGGCGCGTCACCGCACGGCCGAACGGCACTGTCGCGCAGGGTGCTCAGATGTGACCACCGCCAGTCCCGTCCGCACCGTCAGCACCGTCCTCGCCATGCCCAGGCAGGCGCAGCGTCTCGTCGCCGTAGGCCTCTTCCTCGGTGCCCGGCTGGTCGGCGCGGCCGTGCTCACGCTCGTCGCCCAGCACGCCGGCCGGCACCCGCTCGCGCTGCTCGGGCGGTCCTGGGACTCGGTCTGGTACCTGGGCATCGCCGGGCACGGCTACGGCCACGACCTGCCCTCCCCGGCGCCGGGGGTGCACAGCGACCGCGCGTTCTTCCCGCTGTACCCGGCGCTGGTGCGGGCGCTGACCGCGGTGCTGCCGCTGAGCGGGGGCGCCGCCGGGCTGGTGATCTCGTGGGCCTCGGCCATGGTGGCCGCCGCCGGGATCCACGCGGTCGGCGCGCGGCTGTACGGCCGGGCGACCGGGATCGCGCTGGTGCTGCTGTGGGGCCTGCTGCCGCACTCGGTGGTGCTGTCGATGGCGTACACCGAGCCGGTGCTGACCGCGCTCGCGGCCTGGGCGCTGTACGCCCTGCTGGCCGGGAACTGGCTGTGGGCGGGCGCCCTGGCGGCGCTCGCGGGGCTGGCCCGGCCGAACGGGTTCGCGGTCGCCGCCGCCGTCCTCGCCACCGCCGGCTGCCAGGTGTGGCGGCGGCGCGGTGAGCTCCCCCGGGTTTCCCACAGGCTGTGGACGGGCGCGGCGCTCGCCCCGCTGGGCTGGACGGCGTACGTGCTGTGGGTCGGCCGGTGCGAGGGCGACCTGCCGGGCGGCTACTTCGAGGTGCAGCGGGCGTGGGGCTCGACGTTCGACTTCGGGCGGGGCTCGCTGCACTCCGTGCATGTGATGCTCACGCACGGCAGCCGGTTCGAGTTCACGACGGCGCTGCTGACCGTGGCGGCCGCGGCGGTGCTGTACGCCCTGCTCCTGCTGGACCGCGCCCCGCTGCCGCTGCTCGTGCTCAGCGGGGCGCTGCTGCTGGTCGCGCTCGGCGGGTCGGGCTTCTTCGAGTCCAAGCCGCGGTTCCTGCTGCCGGCGTTCCCGCTGCTGCTGCCGCTCGCCCGGGGCCTGGCACAGATGGCGAAAACCCGGCCCTGGCACGCGACCGTGCTGGTCGCGACCCTGGCCGGGTTCAGCTGTCTCTACGGCGCGTACCTGCTGGTGTACGCGGACGCGCCGCTGTAGGACCCGCCGGAGGACTACTCCGCGTCGCCCTCGGGCGTCTCGCCCTGGTCCGCCTGGCCGGCGTCCGGCTCCAGGCCGAGCTGCTCGACGAGCCACTTGTCGAACTCGATCGCGGCCCGCACCCAGCTGACCGTCGAGGAGACGAAGTGGTTGATGTCGACGCCCGTGCCGATCAGCATCTGCGCCTCGCCGATGAGGCGGACGGTGCCGTCGTCGTGGGTGTGGGTGTAGACCTTGGGCCACAGGGTGCGGCGGTTCCAGTCGTCGACGGACTCCAGCAGCTGGGCCTTCTCGTCGATCTTGTGCGGGCGGTCGTAGAAGGTCCGCACCGAGAAGACGGCCTGGTCGGCCTCCCCGCGGAACATGAAGTACGTGCGGAACTGCTCCCACGGGGCCGCGAGGTCGCCCTCCTCGTCGACGACGTACTTCAGCTCCATCTGGTCGAGGAGCTGCTTCACGAGGTCCTGATCCGGGAGGACGGGGCCCGCCGGTCCCTGGGGCTGCGGTTCGGGCTGGCCCCCGAAGTTCGGAATCGAGGACGGGTCGATGCTCACCGTGAATTTCCCTTCATTGGATTCCGCCATCCTCCCCCATCCGGGGAGGGGGGAGGCAAGCCCCGGCGACCCCGTGTCAGCCCAGGGCCGACAATCCACCTCACTGGAGCGTCTTGCCGGTGGCCGGGCCCACCAGCAGGCCCTCGCCGAAGCGGTCCACCCGCACCGTGTCACCGTCCTTGACCTCGCCGGACAGGATCTCGCGGGCGAGCCGGTCGCCGATGGCGCTCTGGACCAGGCGGCGCAGCGGCCGGGCGCCGTACGCCGGGTCGTTGCCCTCCTCCGCGAGCCAGGCCAGCGCCTCGGGCGTGACGTCCAGGGTGAGCCGGCGCTCGGCCAGCCGCCGGCCGAGGCGGTCGATCTGGAGCTGTGCGATCCGCTCCAGCTCGGACTTGTCGAGCGCGGAGAAGACCACCAGGTCGTCCAGCCGGTTGAGGAACTCGGGCTTGAAGGAGGCCCGGACGGCCTCCAGGACCTGCTCCTTCTTCACCTGCTCGCTCGTCGTCGGCTCGACCAGGTACTGGCTGCCCAGGTTGGAGGTGAGCACCAGGAGGGCGTTGCGGAAGTCGACCGTGCGGCCCTGCCCGTCGGTGAGCCGGCCGTCGTCCAGGACCTGGAGCAGGATGTCGAAGACCTCGGGGTGGGCCTTCTCCACCTCGTCCAGCAGGACGACGGTGTACGGGCGGCGGCGGACGGCCTCGGTGAGCTGGCCGCCCTCCTCGTAGCCGACGTAGCCGGGGGGCGCGCCGACCAGGCGGGCCACGCTGTGCTTCTCGCCGTACTCCGACATGTCGATGCGGACCATGGCCCGCTCGTCGTCGAAGAGGAAGTCGGCGAGGGCCTTCGCGAGCTCCGTCTTGCCCACGCCCGTCGGGCCGAGGAAGAGGAAGGAGCCGGTGGGGCGGTCCGGGTCGGCGATGCCCGCGCGGGAGCGCCGTACGGCGTCGGAGACCGCGCGGACGGCCTCGCTCTGGCCGATGAGGCGCTTGCCGATCTCGTCCTCCATGCGCAGCAGCTTCTGCGTCTCGCCCTCCAGCAGGCGGCCGGCCGGGATGCCGGTCCAGGCGGCGACGACGTCCGCGATGTCGTCGGAGCCGACCTCCTCCTTGACCATGGTGTCCCTGGCGGCTTCCTCCTCGGCCTCGGAAGCCTCCTCCAGCTCCTTCTCCAGCGTCGGGATCTCGCCGTACAGCAGCTTGGCCGCGCGGTCGAAGTCGCCGTCGCGCTGGGCGCGTTCGGCCTGGCCGCGCAGGTCGTCCAGCTTCTCCTTCAGCTCGCCGACCCGGTTGAGGGACTGCTTCTCCTTCTCCCAGCGGGCGGTCAGGCCGCGCAGTTCCTCCTCCTTGTCGGCGAGGTCGCGGCGCAGCTTGTCCAGGCGGGCGACGGAGGCCGGGTCGGTCTCCTTGGCGATCGCCAGCTCCTCCATCTTCAACCGGTCGACGGCGCGCTGGAGTTCGTCGATCTCGACGGGGGACGAGTCGATCTCCATGCGCAGGCGCGAGGCGGCCTCGTCGACGAGGTCGATGGCCTTGTCGGGCAGGAAGCGGGAGGTGATGTAGCGGTCGGAGAGGGTCGCGGCGGCCACCAGCGCGCTGTCCGCGATCTGCACCTTGTGGTGGGCCTCGTAACGGCCCTTCAGGCCGCGCAGGATGGCGATGGTGTCCTCGACGGTCGGCTCCGCCACCAGCACCTGCTGGAAGCGGCGCTCCAGCGCCGGGTCCTTCTCGATCCGCTCGCGGTACTCGTCCAGCGTCGTGGCGCCGACCATGCGCAGCTCACCCCGGGCGAGCATGGGCTTGAGCATGTTGCCCGCGTCCATGGCCGAATCGCCGCCGGCGCCCGCGCCGACCACCGTGTGCAGCTCGTCGATGAAGGTGATGATCTGCCCGTCGGAGTCCTTGATCTCGGCGAGCACGGACTTCAGCCGCTCCTCGAACTCGCCCCGGTACTTGGCGCCGGCGACCATCGCGCCGAGGTCGAGGGAGACCAGCCGCTTGTCCTTGAGGGACTCGGGGACGTCGCCCTTGACGATGCGCTGGGCGAGGCCCTCGACCACGGCGGTCTTGCCGACGCCGGGCTCGCCGATGAGGACGGGGTTGTTCTTCGTACGGCGGCTGAGCACCTGCACGACCCGCCGGATCTCCTGGTCCCGGCCGATCACCGGGTCCAGCCGCCCCTCGCGGGCGGCGGCGGTGAAGTCGGTGCCGAACTTCTCCAGGGCCTTGTACTGGCCCTCGGGATCGGCGGTGGTCACGCGGCGTCCTCCCCTGGCCTTCCTGAAGGCCTCCAGCAGCTTCTTCGCCTCGGCGCCCTGCGCCCGGAGCACCTCGGCCACCCGGCCGCCCCTGGCGGCGATGCCGATGAGCAGGTGCTCGGTGGACAGGTACTCGTCGCCGAGCTCCTTGGCGCGCTCGCCGGCGTCGGCGAGCACGGCCAGCAGTTCACGGTCGGGCTGCGGCGGCGCAACGGTGGATCCGGCCACACTCGGCAGCGAGGCGAGGATCTTCTCGGTCCCGGAGCGCACGGCGGCCTGGTCGGCGTCGACGGCCGCGAGCAGATCGACGATGTTCTCGTTGTCCTGGCCCTGGAGCAGCGCCAGCAGCAGATGGCCAGGGGTGAGGTCCGGGTGTCCTTCGGTCACGGCCCGCTTGCTCGCCGCGTTGATCGCGTCCCGGCTCCTGTTGGTCAGCTCGGCGTCCACGTGTCCGTTCTCCTCCTGCGCGACTCTTCTCTCCAGTGCTGACTTAGTCAGCGTACACAAAGTTGAGTCTATTCCGCTCAAGGTGCACGGGGAGACCGTGCGGGGACTAGGTTGCGGGGCATGGCGAAGCACTCTGAGGAGTACCTGACGTTCTGGCGGGAACGCCACCTGTGCACCCTGACCACGCTCCGGCCCGACGGCAGCCCGCACGTGGTGCCGGTCGGTGTCACGTACGACGCGGAGGCCGGGCTGGCCCGGATCATCACCAACGGGACCAGCGCGAAGGTGCGGCATGTGCGCGCGGCCGGCACGGCGGGCGCCCGGGTGGCGGTGTGCCAGGTGGACGGCCGGCGCTGGGCCACCCTGGAGGGGCGGGCCCGGGTCCGGACGGAGCCGGAGCGGGTCGCGGAGGCGGTACGGCGCTACGCCGAGCGCTACGAGCGGACCCCGGGGCCGAATCCGGCGCGCGTGGTGATCGAGATCGAGATCGAGCGGGCGCTGGGGCACGGGTGAGACGCGGGACCCCGGCGGTGAGCGGCGGGGCTTTGACGGCCGGACGCGGGGCTCGGACGGAATGGGCGAGATGACCGAGCATTTTCAGCCACCGTGGAAGCGCGCCCATACCCCGAAATGTCCCCAAAAACTACAGCGGCGTCACCGTGTTCAGGTCACGGTGACGCCGCTGCGGGGGGAAGCACCTGAGCGATCTTTTACGACGGGGGAATCGCGTCAGGCACTGCGGGGGGTGGCCGAGATGGTTCGCAGGTCAGGTTCCGCCGGCTCGGCAAGCCGGTGGTCCCGCTGGTCCAGGTTCACAAAGATCATTCCGTACCGGATGGCACAGCGCACCGGCTGGGGCGCGCCACGCGGCTTGCGCAGGCACCGGTACGCCCGCAGATCCCCGTCCTCGTCGCGCGTCACGACCACCGGTTCTCCGAACACCGTCACCATCAACGAGTCACCACTGTGGGGGATGGCGGTGACCAGGTCGATGAAGTGCCAGCCGGAGCGGTAGGCCGTGGCCATCTCGCGGCGAAAGGATCGGTCGTCGGGTGGAGTGGTCACGTCAGCTCCCGGCTCCATCGGTCGCGGAATCGGTACTGCTGGTCGCGGAGCTCGCGACGGGCCACGTGCTGTTCGCGGGGTCCGCAACCACCGCGGGCCAGGTGCTGTTCGCTCGAACCTCGCTCTTTCCTGCGGCGGCGAAGCCACTCAGCGCACCGAGGGCTGCAACGGCGGAGAAGGCGGCGACAAGCACCGAGCGAAGCAGTCTGTTACGCATAATCGGCTTCGTCCTCACTTGAAGGTCCCCTTTTCCCCCGTCACGTACGACGATGGCTCATTCGGGCACGTCATGGCCACACAATCGGTGCATCATGTTCCTGCATGTTCAGGACCCTGGGGGGTGGAGATTTGACAACGAATCACTCAAAAGCGACACATCCCCACCCCGTGAACGAGCTGTGTGAGGAAGGCAGTCGCCTGTATGCGGCCGCGCTGCGGGCGGGACGGATCGCGCGCACGGAAGCGGAGCCCGCTCCCTGCCTGATGGACTTCGCCCTGCTGCATCCCGATCCGGACGATCCGGACTGGCTGCGCCCCGTGCCGCCGGCCCTCGCCCTCGCCCAGCGTCTCAACCCCCTCGAACGCGAGATCACCGAGCGCCGCCAGCTGGCCACCGACATCTCCACCGCCTTCGAGCCGTTCATGTCCATCAACGGCCAGTCGGCGCCGGGCGGCGGCTCGATCACGGTGCTGGAGGGCGGCGAGCGCATCAACACCGCGCTCAACCTGGCCACGGCCCAGTGCCACACGGAGATGCTCACCGTCCAGCCGAGCGACCGCGTCTCCGAGCGCAGCGTGCTGCGCGGGCTGGAACGCGACAGGCCGCTCATAGAGCGGGGCGTGCGGATCCGGACGCTGTATCAGCACACGGCCCGCTACAGCCCGGAGAAGCTGGCCTACGCGGCGGAGCTCGCCGACGGCAAGGTGGAGTACCGCTCCATCGACGAGCTGGTGGAACGCCTGATCATCTGCGACGAGACGGTCGCCTTCATCCCGACCCGGGACGACCAGCAGGTCGCGCTGGAGCTGCGCCATCCGGGCCTGGTCCGCTACCTCATCAAGGTGTTCGAGTTCATGTGGGACCGGGCGGTCCCGCTGAGCGCCGGCGGCCGCTACGAGACGGCGCCCGACGGCATCACCGAGATCCAGCACTCCATCGCCAAACTCCTCGTGGAGGGGCACGTGGACGAGGCCATCGCCCGCCGCCTGGGCATGAACGTCCGCACCTGCCGGGCCCACATCGCCAAGCTCGCACAGGCCCTCGGCAGCGGCAGCCGCGCCCAACTCGGCTATCTCATCGCCCAGTCCGGCATCCTCGACCGGGAGCGGTGACGGCCGGCAGGAGCGCGACCCGGCCCGCTCAGTGCACGGTCGGGGATTCCTGGTCGGGAGTCGTGAAGGCCGCGGGCGCCGACGGCGGGCCGGGCCGGTGGACGTCCAGGCCCACCTGGGCGATGCGCACGCCCAGCTGGGTCCGGCTGGCCGCGCCCAGGGTCTCCGAGAGGCGGGCGATGTGGGCGCGGCAGGTGCGGACGCTGATGCCGAGGCGTTCGGCGATCACCGCGTCCTGGTGCCCCTCCGCCAGCAGGGCCGCGATGGACTGCTCGCGGTGGGAGATGCCCTCGATGCCGGTGTCGGGGAGCGGGGCCGTCAGGGGGATGGCGAGGCGCCACAGCCGTTCGAAGACCGTGACCAGGTATTCCACCAGCGCGGGATGACGCAGCTCCAGGGCCATCGTGCGGTCTGCGTTGGCGGGGATGAAGGCCACCGTGCGGTCGAAGAGGATCAGCCGGTCGATGACCTCGTCCAGGGTGCGGGCCTCCACCGTGTCGCCCATCAGCTCCAGGTAGTTGAGCAGGCCCTGGCCGTGGCGGGCCACGTGGGTGTAGAGGTCGCGCATGCGCACGCCCCGGCCGCGCAGGGCCAGGGCGCGGTGCAGGCCCTCCGTCAGTTCCGCCTCACGGCGGATGCCGCCGGGCTGCACGGTGAGCACCTCGGCCGTGCACGCCTCGGTCGCCTCGTCCATCGCCGCCTGGATCCGGGAGAGGCCGTCCAGCACGCGGATCGCACTGCCCTCGGCGGGGCCCCTCAGCGCGTGCAACTGACGGCCCAGCCCGGCGTACCACTCGAACGCGGCCACCGCCGAGCCCATCCGGCGCTGGCTCGCGCTGACCTCGTCGTAGACCCCGCGCAGCAGCCGGGTCATGACCTCCTGCGGGGAGGTCGGCACCAGCCAGTCCATGTCGTCGGGGTCCGGGTGCAGCAGGGCCAGCTCCAGCAGGCAGGGCACCGTCTCGACGTCACCGCGGGGCACCCGCCCACGGCGTACGGCCCGGGAATACAACCGGTCGCCGGCCGCGCACAGTCGGTCGGCGCCGTGTGGATGCTCCTCCGCCCCGCGCCCGGCCATCGCCCATTTCACCCCCGGTGTGCTGCCACTTCCGCAGCGCAACTATGCGCGGCGCCGACCGGGTCCGCAACACGGCTCTCTCCGACAGGGCTGCCATAAACGGACGTTATGCCCGGATATCGACCGGGCTCCGGCTCTCGCCTGCGCAGGAAGACGAACGGGCGGACGATGAACGGGCGGAAGGCGAACGGGCTGAAGGTGAACGCCGGCGCGGTGCCCGCTACTTCAGACCGATCGCCGTGCACGCCGCCTTGAACTTCACCGTGCAGATGTCGCCCACGGTGTAGATGCCGTCCGAGATGACCGTGGACTTGATGTTGCTCTTGGTCAGCGCGATCGGCTGGATCAGCTTGGCCGGGATGTTCTTGGTGGTGGGACTGTCGGCCTTGTCCTGGGTGAGGGCGTCGAACTGGATGTCCTTGCCCTGGACCTTGGCGACGGCCATCTGGGCCGCGGCCTGGGCCTCGTCCGGGTAGGACTTGTAGACGCTCATGTACTGCTCGCCGGCCACGACCCGCTGGACGCCCTCCAGCGAGGCGTCCTGGCCGGTGATCGGCGGCAGGGAGGTGACGCCGGCCGCCTCCAGGGCCTTGATGACGCCGCCGGCCATGTCGTCGTTGGCGGAGTAGACCGCGGCGATGTTGTTCTTGCCGATCTGGCCGATCGCCTTGGCCATGTTGGCCTCGGCGTTCTCCGGCTTCCAGTCGGTGGTGTCGTACGACGCGGCGATCGTCACCTTGCCGTTGAGCTCGGAGAGCGCGCCCTGCTTGAACTGCTTGGCGTTCGGGTCGGTGGGCGAGCCGTTCACCATGACGATCTTGTCGGAGGTGTCGGCGTGCGAGCCCAGCGCCTCCAGCAGGCTGCGGCCCTGCACCTCGCCGACCAGTTCGTTGTCGAAGGAGACGTACGCCTCGATCGGGCCCTCGGCGAGCCGGTCGTAGGCGATGACCGGGATGCCCGCGTCCTTGGCCTTCTGCACCTCGGGAGCGATCGCGTGCGCGTCGACCGCGTCGAGCAGGACGACGTCGACCTTGTCGTCGATCATCGTCTGGAGCTGCTGGGCCTGTCTGGACGCGTCCGCGCCGGCGTTGGCGTACTCGACCTTGCCCCGCTTGTTGGTGAGCTCGGCGACCTGGGACTTGATGATGGGGTAGTCGAACTTGTCGTAGCGGGTGTTCGTCGTCTCCGGCAGCAGCAGGCCCACGGTCAGGTCGTTGCCCTTGCTCGGGCTCGCGCTCGCCCCGCCCCCCGTCGCGTTCAGCATGCCGCAGCCGGCAAGCGAGAGGGTCATCGTGGACGCGGCCACGGTTATGGCGATACGGCGCATGCGAGGGCTCACTTCAGGTGCGTTTGAGGTGTCTGAAAAGACAACGCGGAGGGCATACCCGGCGTCAAGAAGAACTACTTAACGAGTGCGCAACACCACGCTCCGCTGCACCTGTGAAGGAGCAGCGGAATCACCTTCAAACGCCCTTTACGGACCCTCCATCCAAGGGGAGTTCATGAGAGGGCAAAGAAAGGGGCCCGGAATCCGGGCCCCTTTCGGAGATGTCTGCGTGCGGACGCGTCAGTCGTTGCGCTGCCGCTTCGGCCGCCACACCACCAGCGCGCTGGTCTGCTGCACCTCCTGGTACGGCACCAGGTCGCGGCGGTAGGAGGCGTGGACGGCGGCCTCGCGCTGCTGCATCGCGGCCGCCGCGCCGTCCAGGGCCGCCTCCAGCTCCGCGACGCGGGACTGGAGCGCGACGACCTGGTTCTCCAGTTCGATGATGCGCTTGATTCCGGCCAGGTTGATGCCCTCGTCCTGCGACAACGCCTGCACCTGGCGGAGCAGTTCGATGTCGCGGGCCGAGTAGCGGCGGCCCCGGCCCGCGGTGCGGTCCGGGGAGACCAGGCCGAGCCGGTCGTACTGGCGCAGCGTCTGCGGGTGGAGTCCGGAGAGCTGGGCCGCCACCGAGATGACGTAGACCGGGGTCTCCTCGGTCAGTTCATACGGGTTACGTCGACGGCCGTCCATCTCTCTCAGTCTCCCTTCGCCGCCTCGAACAGCTCCGCCCGCGGATCCTCGCCCGCGGTCGCCTCGCGATACGCCTCCAGCGCATCACGAGCCTTCCCCGACACGTCCTTCGGGACACGCACCTCGACGGTGACCAGCAGATCGCCGCGGGTGCCGTCCTTGCGGACCGCGCCCTTGCCGCGGGCGCGCATCGTCCGGCCGTTGGGCGTGCCGGGCGGCAGTTTCAGGGTGACGGCCGGGCCGCCGAGGGTCGGCACCCGGACCTCGCCGCCGAGGGCGGCCTCGGCGAACGTGACCGGCACGGTGACCGTGAGGTTGTCGTCCCTGCGCCCGAACACCGGGTGCTCGCCGACGTGCACGACCACGTAGAGGTCGCCCGCCGGTCCGCCCCGCTCGCCGGGCGCGCCCTTGCCGCGCAGCCGGATCCGCTGCCCGTCGGTGACACCCGCCGGGATGCGGACCTGCATCGTGCGGGACGACTTCGCCCGCCCGCTGCCCTTGCAATCCGCGCAGGGGTGCTCGGCGATCAGACCGCGGCCCTTGCAGTCGGGGCAGGGGTCGGTGAGCGAGAAGCCGCCGCCCGAGCCCCGCGCGACCTGGCCGGTGCCGACGCAGGTCGGGCACACGCGCGGTGTGCCGTTCTTGTCGCCGGTGCCCGAACAGGCCTTGCAGGGCGCCTGGGAGGACATCCGCAGCGGCACCGTGGCGCCCTCGATGGCCTCCGTGAAGCTGAGCGTCACCTCGGTGTCGATGTCCTGGCCGCGGCGCGGCTGAGTGCGGGTCGCACCGGTGCCGCCGCGGTTGAACAGGCCCCCGAAGACGTCACCGAGCCCGCCGCCGAAGCCTCCGCCCTGGGTGGTGGTGCTGCCCGCGCCTCCGAAGAGGTCGCCCAGGTCGAAGTTGAAGGAGCCGCCGGCGCCCGGCCCGGGGCGGAAGCCGCCGTTGCCGAACAGGGCGCGCGCGTCGTCGTACTCCTTGCGCTTCTTCGGGTCGCCGAGCACGTCGTTCGCCTCGGAGATCTCCTTGAAGCGCTCCTCGGCCTTGGCGTTGCCCTTGTTGGCGTCCGGGTGGAACTCGCGGGCGAGCTTCCGGTACGCCTTCTTGATCTCGGCCTCGGTGGCGTCCTTGGGGACGCCGAGGACCTTGTAGAAGTCCTTCTCGATGAAGTCCTTGGTGCTCATCCCCGACGTCCCTCCTTCCTGTCTGCGGTGATGACGTCAGCCCTCCTCCGGGCCACCGTTCTCCTTGTCGTCGCCGGCACCGGCCTTCTTCGCCTCGGACGTGTCCTCGGCTCCGTCGGCCTTGACGGTCTGCGCGCCGGGCTGCGGCTCGGCGACGGCCACCCGCGCGGGGCGGATGGTGCGCTCGCCGATGCGATACCCGGGCTGGAGAATCGCGACGCAGGTCGTCTCGGTGACGTCCGGCGCGTAGGAGTGCATCAGGGCCTCGTGGATCGTCGGGTCGAAGGGCTCGCCCTCCTTGCCGAACTGCTGGAGGCCCAGCTTGGCCGCCACGGTCTCCAGCGACTCGCCGACCGACTTGAAGCCGCCGACCAGTTCGCCGTGTTCCCGCGCGCGGCCAATGTCGTCGAGCACGGGCAGAAGCTCGGTCAGGAGGTTCGCGACGGCGATCTCCTTGACCGTGATCCGGTCCCGCTCGACCCGGCGGCGGTAGTTCTGGTACTCGGCCTGGAGGCGCTGGAGGTCCGCCGTGCGCTCGCCGAGCGCCGTGCGCACCTGGTCCAGCTGGGCCACCAGGCCCACGTCTGCGGTTCCGTCCCCGGCCGGGGCCGCCCCCTTCTCGGGGGCGGCCTTCGGCTCGGCGTCGTCGGGGGTCGCGCCGGAGGGGACGTCGGGCTTCTCCTCGAAGCCCGGGGTCTCCTCCGACATCACGCGGCACCCTTCGGCTTCTCGTCGTCCACGATCTCGGCGTCGACGACATCGTCCTCGGCCTTGGCCTGCTGGGCGCCCTCGGCACCCGCAGCGCCCTGCGCGGCCTGGGCGTCGGCGTACATGGCCTGGCCCAGCTTCTGCGAGACGGCCGCGACCTTCTCGGTGGCCGTGCGGATCTCGGCGGTGTCGTCGCCCTTGAGCTTCTCCTTCAGCTCGGCGACGGCGGCCTCGACCTCGGTCTTGATCTCGCCCGGGACCTTGTCCTCGTTGTCCTTGAGGAACTTCTCGGTCTGGTAGACGAGCTGCTCGCCCTGGTTGCGGGACTCGGCGGCCTCGCGGCGGCGGTGGTCCTCCTCCGCGTACTGCTCGGCCTCCTGGCGCATCCGGTCGACCTCGTCCTTCGGCAGCGAGGAGCCGCCGGTGACGGTCATCTTCTGCTCCTTGCCCGTGCCCAGGTCCTTGGCGGTCACGTGCATGATCCCGTTGGCGTCGATGTCGAAGGACACCTCGATCTGCGGGACACCGCGCGGGGCCGGCGGCAGACCGGTCAGCTCGAACATGCCGAGCTTCTTGTTGTACGCCGCGATCTCGCGCTCGCCCTGGTAGACCTGGATCTGCACCGACGGCTGGTTGTCCTCGGCCGTCGTGAAGATCTCCGAACGCTTCGTCGGGATCGTGGTGTTGCGCTCGATCAGCTTGGTCATGATGCCGCCCTTGGTCTCGATGCCGAGGGACAGCGGGGTCACGTCGAGGAGCAGGACGTCCTTGACCTCACCCTTGAGGACACCGGCCTGGAGCGAGGCGCCGATGGCGACGACCTCGTCCGGGTTCACACCCTTGTTGGCCTCCTTGCCGCCGGTCAGCTCCTTGACGAGCTCGGCGACGGCGGGCATACGGGTGGAGCCACCGACGAGGACGACGTGGTCGATCTCGTTGATGGAGATGCCGGCGTCCTTGATGACGTTGTGGAACGGCGTCTTGCAGCGCTCCAGCAGGTCGGCCGTCAGCTGCTGGAACTGGGCGCGGGTGAGCTTCTCGTCCAGGTGCAGCGGGCCCTCGGCGGACGCCGTGATGTAGGGCAGGTTGATCGAGGTCTCGGTGGACGAGGACAGCTCGATCTTGGCCTTCTCGGCGGCCTCACGCAGGCGCTGGAGGGCCATCTTGTCCTTGGACAGGTCCACGCCGTGGCCGGACTGGAACTGCTTGACCAGGTAGTCGACGACGCGCTGGTCCCAGTCGTCACCACCGAGGTGGTTGTCGCCGTTGGTGGCCTTCACCTCGACGACGCCGTCGCCGATCTCCAGCAGGGACACGTCGAAGGTGCCGCCGCCGAGGTCGAAGACGAGGATCGTCTGGTCGTCCTTGTCGAGGCCGTACGCCAGCGCGGCGGCGGTCGGCTCGTTGACGATGCGCAGGACGTTCAGGCCCGCGATCTCGCCGGCCTCCTTGGTCGCCTGACGCTCGGAGTCGTTGAAGTACGCCGGGACAGTGATGACCGCGTCGGTCACCTTCTCGCCCAGGTAGGCCTCGGCGTCGCGCTTCAGCTTCTGCAGGATGAAGGCGCTCATCTGCTGCGGGTTGAACTGCTTGCCGTCGAGCTCGATCTTCCAGTCCGTGCCCATGTGGCGCTTCACGGAGCGGATGGTCCGGTCCACGTTCGTGACCGCCTGGCGCTTGGCGACCTCGCCGACGAGCACCTCGCCGTTCTTGGCGAAGGCGACGACGGACGGCGTGGTCCTGGCGCCCTCGGCGTTGGTGATGACGGTGGGCTCGCCGCCCTCCAGAACGCTGACGACGGAGTTAGTCGTGCCCAGGTCGATGCCGACCGCACGTGCCATGGTTGATTCCTCCAGCTGACTTGAGTGGAACGGACTCAAGTGTGCACGACTCCCCGCGCACGGTCAACAGACCTGAGTCGAGAGGGCTCAAGTCTTATCCGTTCCTTACACGCAACTGGCCGCTGACCTGCATGGTTTCCGTCCCCCGGGACCGCTGGACAGGGATACGAAGGAGTACGCCGACGACGAGCAACGCCCCTCCGGCCACCCACAGCGCGGCCTCCTCCCCCGTCCACCCGGTGTGCACGAGCACCCCCACGAGCACCGTGGAGAAGGAGCCGGCGCCCAGCAGCACGACGGAGCCCGCCGGGGTGAGCCCGAGCCGGCGCAGCCGGTGTGCGAGATGGTCGGGGCCGCGCCGCAGCAGCGGCCGGCGGGCCAGCAGCCGGGCGAGCGCGACGAGCAGCGCGTCGGCGACGGCGACGGCGCCGAAGCACGCCGTCACGGCCGAGCTCGCCGCGAGGCCGTAGCCCGCGCGCGTGAGGACGAGCGACGACGCCAGCAGGAAGCCGGTGAACAGCGCACCGCAGGAGCCGAGCCCGATCCGCGCGGGCGGCCAGTTGTGCATCAGGAAGCCGGTCAGGGCGGCGGCGAACACGCTCAGCAGCGCGGCGAGCCCGTCCAGCACCTCGGCGGCGGCACAGGCCCCGGCCCCGAAGGCGGTGATGACCCCGACGGTCCCCGCCAGCCCGTCCACGTGGTCGAGGCCCTTGAAGGCGAGGGAGGCGGCGACGATCCAGCCGATGGCGAGGAGCCCGCCCGCCGCGCCCGTCTCCTCGTACGGCACGACACAGACCGCCGCCACGGCCGTACCGGCGACGAGCACGCGCGCGCGTAGCCGCCACACGTCGGCGAACAGGCCGAGCGCGGCGAGCGCGGCGGCGACGACCAGCAGCCGGCCGACCCCGTCCCCGAGCGGGGCGATCCGGGTCGACTCCCCGACCCAGGCGACGAGACACGTGACGGTCACCACGGCGAGCCCGCCGAGCAGCGGCATCCGGCGCTGCATACGCCGGTCGACAATGCCCGCCCGCAGCGCGACCCCCCGCAGCAGCGCCGTGAGCACGGCGGTCAGCAGGAGGGCGGCGGTGGCGGCGGCGATCCCGTAGAGCACTGCACCACGGTAGGGGCGAAAGTATCAAATCGGTATGAATAACACGATCCGATTGCTGCTCGGCGACCCAGATCACCCCGTGCTGTACTGCATCCCGGCGGAAGATGGAGGTAGTCTCGGACGGACTCCATAAGTTACCGCTTAGTAATGTTGCCCAGCTGACTCAGGCCGCCTCAGGAGCCCCAATGCAACTCGCCGCGATCATCGTGTCGCTGGTCCTGATCGTGGTCGGCGTGGCACTGTTCGGCCGCGCCCTCCTCCAGATCTACAACTTCATGCGGCTCGGCCAGCCGGTACCGGCCGGGACGCGGACCGACGACCCCGCTCAGCGCACCCTCACCGTGGCCCGGGAGTTCGTCGGCCACACCCGGATGAACCGCTGGGGCGTCATCGGCGTGGCGCACTGGTTCGTGGCGATCGGCTTCTACACGCTGCTGCTGACGATCGTCAACGCCATCGGCCAGCTCTTCAAGGCCGACTGGATCCTGCCGGTCATCGGCGACTGGGCGCCGTACAACGTCTTCGTCGAGTTCATCGGCACGACGACGATCCTCGGCATCGCGATCCTGGTCGTGGTCCGCCAGCTGAGCAAGGCGAACAAGCCGGGCCGCAAGTCCCGCTTCGCCGGCTCCAACACCGGCCAGGCGTACTTCGTCGAGACCGTCATCCTCATCGTGGGCGTCTGCATCTTCATGCTGCACGCCCTCGAAGGCGCCCAGCACCACGTCGACGGCTACGAGGCCTCCTTCTTCGTCTCGTACCCGGTCGTGGCGTGGCTGAAGGGCATGGACGCCGCCACGCTCCAGAACCTCACCTACTTCTTCGCCGGCCTGAAGATCGCGACCTCCTTCATCTGGATGATCGTGGTCGGCCTGAAGACCGACATGGGTGTCGCCTGGCACCGCTTCCTCGCGTTCCCGAACATCTGGTTCAAGCGCAACGCCACCGGCGAGACCTCGCTGGGCGCCCTGCTCCCGATGACCTCCGGCGGCAAGCCGATCAACTTCGAGGACCCGGGCGAGGACGACGTCTTCGGCGTCTCCCAGATAGAGCACTTCTCCTGGAAGGGCCTGCTGGACTTCTCCACCTGCACCGAGTGCGGCCGCTGCCAGTCGCAGTGCCCCGCCTGGAACACCGGCAAGCCGCTCTCCCCCAAGCTGCTGATCATGTCCCTGCGGGACCACGCCCACGCCAAGGCGCCGTACCTGCTGGCCGGCGGCGGCAAGAACGCGGAGGGCGAGGAGAAGGCGTCCGAGGAGCAGCTCAAGGACGTCCCCGCGTCGGCGCTCGCCGAGGCCGAGCGCCCGCTGATCGGCACCGCCGAGGAGAACGGCGTCATCGACCCGGACGTCCTGTGGTCCTGCACCACCTGCGGCGCCTGCGTCGAGCAGTGCCCCGTCGACATCGAGCACGTCGACCACATCGTCGACATGCGCCGCTACCAGGTCATGATCGAGTCCGCGTTCCCGTCCGAGGCGGGCACGATGCTCAAGAACCTGGAGAAGAAGGGCAACCCCTGGGGCCTGGCGAAGAAGCAGCGCCTGGAGTGGACCAAGGAGGTCGACTTCGAGATCCCGGTCGTCGGCAAGGACATCGAGGACCTCACCGAGGTCGAGTACCTGTACTGGGTCGGCTGCGCCGGTGCCCTGGAGGACCGCGCGAAGAAGACCACCAAGGCCTTCGCCGAGCTGCTGCACATCGCGGGCGTCAAGTTCGCGATCATGGGCGGGGACGAGAAGTGCACCGGTGACTCCGCCCGCCGCCTCGGCAACGAGCCCCTCTTCCAGGAGCTCGGCATGGAGAACGTGATGGCCCTCAACACCGCGTTCGGCGAGGAGCTGGACGACGAGGGCAAGGTCACGGCCGAGTCGAGGAAGCCGAAGTCGGCGAAGAAGATCGTCGCCACCTGCCCGCACTGCCTGAACACCATCGGCAACGAGTACCCGCAGCTCGGCGGCGACTACGAGGTCATCCACCACACCCAGCTGCTCCAGCACCTGGTCGACGAGGGCAAGCTCGTCCCCGTCACCCCGGTCGAGGGCATCATCACCTACCACGACCCCTGCTACCTGGGCCGCCACAACAAGATCTACACGCCCCCGCGCGAGATCATCGGCAAGGTCCCGGGCCTGCGGAACGAGGAGATGCACCGCCACAAGGAGCGCGGCTTCTGCTGCGGCGCCGGCGGCGCCCGGATGTGGATGGAGGAGCGCATCGGCAAGCGCATCAACAACGAGCGCGTCGACGAGGCCCTCTCCCTCAACCCGGACATCGTCTCCACCGCCTGCCCGTTCTGCCTCGTCATGCTGACCGACTCGGTCAACGGCAAGAAGAACGAGGGCAAGGCCAAGGAGTCCATCCAGGTCGTGGACGTCGCCCAGCTCCTCCTCGACTCCGTCAGGACGCCGGGCGACCCGGCGGGCGAGCCGGAGAGCGAGAACGAGCCGGAGCCCGAGCCGGTCAAGTAACAGCGGCTCGCTGACGTACGGCGCCCCCTGCCCGCACGGGCAGGGGGCGCCCTGTTTCACTCGCGCGGTGTGCCGTTCAGGTAGGCCAGGACGGCCAGCACCCGGCGGTTGGTCTCGTCCGAGGCGGTGATGCCGAGCTTGGCGAAGATGCTCGCCGAGTGCTTGCCGACGGCACTCTCGCTGACGAACAGCCGGGCGGCGACGGCCGCGTTGGAGTAGCCCTCGGCCATCAGCGCCAGCACCTCCCGCTCGCGCGGGGTGAGTGTGGCCAGCGGATCGTCGCGGCGCCGGCCGCCCAGCAGCTTGGCCACGACCTCCGGGTCCATCGCCGTACCACCGTCCGCGACGCGCCGTACGGCCTCCACGAACTCGGCGGCGCCGAGCACCCGGTCCTTGAGCAGATAGCCGACCCCGCCGGTGCCGTCCGCCAGCAACTCGCGCGCGTACAACTGCTCCACGTGCTGCGACAGCACGAGGACGGGCAGCCCCGGGCGGCTGCGCCGGGCCTCCAGCGCGGCCTGGAGACCCTCGTCGGTGAAGGTGGGCGGCAGGCGTACGTCCACCACCGCGACGTCCGGCTCCTCCTCGGCCAGCGCCCGCCGCAGCTCCGGCCCGCTGGCCACGGCGGCGGCGACGGTGAACCCATGGGCCGTCAGGAGGGTGCAGAGCCCTTCCCTCAGGAGGAAGAGGTCTTCCGCGAGGACAACACGCACGGCAGCTCCATCGTCACCAGGGTGGGCCCTCCGTCCGGGCTGTCGATGCCGAGCGTACCGTCGAAGGCCGACAACCGGCGGCGGATGCCCCGCAGCCCGCTGCCGCCCGCCCCGAGCACGGGCCCGTCCTCCTCGTGCGCGCCCCCGCTCCCGTCGTCCCACACCGTGCAGCGCAACACCCCGCCGGTGTGGGCGAGTTCCACGCGCGCGTGCGTCGCGTCCCCGTGCCGTGCGGCGTTCGTGAGCAGTTCGGCGACGGCGAAGTACAGCGCCGCCTCGATCGGCCCCTCCGGGCGCCCCGGCAGCCCGTCGGCGTCCACCTCGGCCGCCAGCGGGGCGTCCAGGGCGAGCGCCCGCAGCGCGTCGACCAGCCCGCGCTCGGCCAGCACCGGCGGATGGATGCCCCGTACCAGCGCACGGAGTTCCGTGAGGGCGCGCGCCGAGCTCTCGCGCGTCTGCCGCACCAGCTCGCGCGCCCGCTCCGGATCGGTCTCCATCAGCGTCTCCAGCGCGCCGAGGGCGAGGCCCATCGCGACCAGCCGGGCCTGTGCGCCGTCGTGCAAGTCCCGTTCGATACGGCGCAGTTCGGCCTCGCGGCTGTCCACGGCGGCCAGCCGGGTCTCGGTCAGCTCCGCGACCCGCTCGGCCAGCCGGCGCCGTTCCGCCTCGGCGGCGACCTCGGCGGCGACGGAGGGGGCCGGGCCGAGCAGCACGGGCAGCCAGCGGTCCGCGTGCAGCCGGGAGGCCGGACCGGACAGCCGCAGCGCCGCGTAGTACAGCAGCAGGCCGCCGGGGATCCCCACGGCCGGCCGGCTGGGCACGGGCCCGTCGAACAGGCCGCGATGGCTGTCGAAGAGCGCGGCGATGCCCGGGGCGAGCAGGCCGAACAGGCCGTACCAGGCCATCGCGGAGGGCACGAGCAGCAGCACCAGCGCGACCCAGGGCTCCAGCGCGAGGAAGACCAGGTCGCGGCGGTTCGCGGGGTCCTCGCGCGGCGGGCGGCCGGGGAGATAGGGGCTCGGCACCGCCGTACCGCCCCACCGTCCGGGCATCCTGCGGTAGTTGACGGTGAGCTTGCGCACGGCGCGCAGCGGCCCGCGCTCCGGGTCGTCTCCGCCGAGGAGCCGGACCGGCAGGGCGACACAGGCCACCGCGAGGGCCGCCAGGCCGCACCAGCCGATCGTCCAGCAGTACCCGAGCTGCCGGTGACGTCCGCCGAGGCGGCGCAGAGCGGCGGCACCGACGCGTCCGGCTGTGGTGGTCATGGGCCCAGTGTGGCGTGCCCGGCGGGCGGACGGGGTGTGCCCGGGCCCAGCGGGGGGTGGGCCTGGCCCCACCCCCGTTCGGCAGTTGGACACAAGGTCCGCGCGCCTCCTGCTCCGTAGCGTCGAAGACATCAAAACGCGAACGCGGAACTCGCAGGAGAGGGGAAGGACATGAGCGCGACGGACATGAACGCGGCGGAGGCGGCGGTGAACGAGCACGCGGGTTCCACGGGGGCGGGGTCCATCGGTGCGGGGTCGCCGAACAGGCTGCTGGTGCAGAGTCTGCTGCTGAACGTCGCCGCGCCGCTCGCCCTGTTCTACGGCCTGCGCGCGGCCGGCGTCGGCCTGTGGTGGGCGGTGGTGGCGAGCGCCGTACCGCCCACGGCGGAGGCGCTGCTGACCGTGGCGCGCGAGCGGCGCGTGGGGATGCTGGGCATCCTGGTGCTCAGCATGGTGGCCCTGGGCGCGGTGCTGTCGGCGGTGACGGGAAGCCCGCGGTTCATGTTCGCGAAGGACGGCTGGATGACGGGCGTCGTCGGGCTGGTGTTCCTGGGCACGCTGCTGCGCGGACAGCCGGTCATCTTCCGGCTCCTGTCATCCGTGGCACGCGGGGACCGGCGCGCCGAGCTGGAACGCAACTGGCGGACGTCGCCGACCTTCCGCCGTCTGATGCGGCGACTGACGGCGGTCTGGGGCGTGGGCCTGCTGCTGGACTCCGTCGTCCGGGTGGCGCTCGCCTACACCCTGCCGATCGACTCGGTGATGCTGGTCACCACGCTCCAGTACGTGGCGCTGTTCGTGGGGCTGGAGATCTTCAGCAGGCGCTACGGCCGGGCACCGTCCCGCATCGCCGCCATCCGCGACGAGGCCGCCACGGCGGCAGCGGCGTGAGCGGGGTGAGCGGCGTGAGCGGCAACCGACGAGAGAGGTCCGCGGACATGGCACAGGTGGTGGTGGTCACCGGGGCGGCGAGCGGGATCGGCGCGGCGGTCGCCCGGCACTTCGGCGGGCTGGGCGCGCGCGTGGTCGTCGCGGACGTCGACGAGGCGGGCGGCAGGGCCGTGGCTCGTGAGGTGGACGGCCTGTTCGTCCGCACCGACACCACGCGGGAGGCCGACAACCTCGCGCTGATCGACGCCGCCGTGGCGGCCTACGGCGGGCTGGACCTGGTGCACCTGAACGCCGGGATCGGCGACGGCGGCGGTTTCGGCGAGGACGACTACGACCCGGCACGCCAGCACCGGGTGCTGGCGGTCAACCTGCACGGCGTGATGTACGGCCTGCACGCGGCGCTGCCCGCGCTGGCCGCGCACGGCGGGGGCTCGCTGCTGGTGACCTCCAGCATGGCCGGGCTCGGGGCGGCACCCTTCGACCCGGTCTACGCGGCGACCAAGTACGGCGTGATCGGGCTGGTGCGCTCGCTCGCCCCGGCCTGGCAGGACAGGGGCGTGCGGATCAACGCGATCTGCCCGGGCCTGGTCCGCACGCCGATCCTGCGTCCGGAGGCCGTCGCATACGTCACCGGCCAGGGTCTCGCCCTGGCCGAGCCCGCCGAGATCGCGGCGTCGGTCGCCGGGATCACGGCGGGCGAGGAGACGGGACGGGCCTACGTCCTGCAAGCGGGCCGGTCTCCCGAGCCGGTGACCTTCCCGAAGCTGGAGCTGGCACGCGCCGACGACTGACCCGGGCCCCGGCCGGTCGCTTACGGCCTGTCGCTTACGACTGGTCGCGTGCGGCTAGTCCTGCTTGGGCCCCGCCTGCTGCACCACCTCGAAGGACCACAGGGTGGAACCGGAAGCAGCCGGCCGGGGCCGCTCGGCGCCCTCGCCGCCGCCCTGGTGCGCGGCCTTCATCGGCCCCTCCATCCAGGCCTGGAACGACGCGTCGTCCCGCCAGCGCGTGTACACGAGGTAGGTGTCGGTGCCCTCGACGGGCCGCAGCAGCTCGAACCACTCGAAGCCGTCGGAGTTCTCCACCGCGTGGGCGCGCGAGGCGAACCGCTTCTCCAGCACCTCCCGCTGCTCGGCGGGCACGGTCAGCACGTTGATCTTCACTACGCTCATGGCACCATCCTGGCCCAGTCCGCCCCGCCCGGCCCGGCCGGGGCGCCCTTCTCGGCCCCCGCCGGCCCGCCCCGCGGCGGTCCGGGGCCGGGCAAAACCGGGGGAACCCCTGATGAACCCCGGGACCGGTCCGCTGACGGCCCCTTAGGGGATGTCACAGGTCGGCCGCAAAGGCGGGCCCGGACGCCCGGGCCGGGCACGTCACTCTCCGGGACCAGGTACGTTCGATGACGTGGCTGGATTCAGGATCGGACGCGGGGGCCGGGACAACCGCACCCCCCAAGGACAGCAGGTACCGCAGGCACCGCAGGGGGCGCCGCACGGCCGCCCGGGACCGCGGTACGGGCAGCCGTCGGGGCCGTCGTACGGCTACCCGTCGGCGCCGCAGCCGCCGTACCCGCAGGCGCAGCAGTACGGCCGCCCGGGCCCGTCCCACGGCTACGCCGGCCCGGGCGAGGACGGCCCGGAGTACTTCGGCGACGGCGGCTACCAGAGCCCGCCCGGTGCCGGCCGCAGGGCGCCGCACGATCCGTACGCGGCCGACAACCCGGGCCACACCCAGGCGTTCTCGGTCGACGAGGCCGCCGACTACACCCGGGGCTCGACCTACCAGGCCGGCTCGGCCGCCGCGCCCGCGGCCCCGCTCGGCCCGCCCCTGCACTGGAAGGAACTGCTGAAGGGGATCATCACCTCCCCCAACCAGACCTTCCTGCGCATGCGGGACTACACGATGTGGGCGCCGGCCCTCATCACGACGTTCCTCTACGGCCTGCTCGCCGTCTTCGGCTTCGACACCGCCCGCAAGGACGCGATCGACTCCCCGTTCTCCACCACGGTGCCGATCGTCCTGATCACGGCGGTCGTGATGGTGCTGGGCCTGTTCGTCCTGGGCGTGGTCACCCACACCCTGGCCCGCCAGCTCGGCGGCGACGGCGCCTGGCAGCCGACGGTCGGCCTGTCCATGCTGATCACGGCCGTCACGGACGCGCCCCGCCTGCTGGTCGCGATGTTCGTCGGCGGCGACGCGAGCTTCGTCCAACTCCTCGGCTGGGCCACCTGGATCGGCGCGGGCGCCCTGCTGACCCTGATGGTCTCCCGCTCCCACGACCTGCCCTGGCCGAAGGCACTGGGCGCGTCGGCGATCCAGCTGATCGCCCTGCTGTCGATCGTGAAGCTGGGCACGTTCTAGATCCCGGGAACGGCATGCGAAAGGGCCCCCGGCACTGCCGCCGGAGGCCCTTTTCCGTACCCGGAACCGAACGGGTCAGGCGTCGAGAACCTGCCCGGCCCGCTTCACGACGGGCGGCAGGACACTCCACGGGAAGTTGATCCAGTCATCCGTCCGCTTCCACACGTACTCGCACTTCACGAGGGAGTGGGACTTCTCATAGATCACCGCGGAGCGCACCTCGGCGACGGTGTCGAGGCAGAAGTCGCGCACGAGCTTCAGGGTCTTGCCGGTGTCCGCGACGTCGTCGGTGATCAGCACCTTCTTGTCGGAGAAGTCGATCACGTTGGGGACGGGCGCGAGCATGACCGGCATTTCCAGGGTGGTCCCCACCCCGGTGTAGAACTCCACGTTCACGAGGTGGATGTTCTTGCAGTCGAGCGCGTAGGCCAGCCCACCGGCGACGAACACCCCGCCCCGGGCGATGCTGAGCACGATGTCGGGCTCGTACCCGTCGTCGGCGATGGTCTGCGCCAGTTCGCGCACGGCGCCGCCGAACGCGTCGTACGTCAGGTTCTCCCGCACGCCCCGGGTCTCCACGCCCTGCGTCTCACTCATGCTTCTGCTGCCCTCACACCTGGGTCCGATGGAAATTGACGTAGGACCGCGAGGCGGTCGGCCCGCGCTGCCCCTGGTAGCGGGAGCCGTAGCGCTCGCTGCCGTACGGGAACTCGGCGGGCGAGGTCAGCCGGAACATGCACAGCTGGCCGATCTTCATCCCCGGCCAGAGCTTGATCGGCAGCGTGGCGAGGTTGGAGAGCTCAAGCGTGACGTGACCGCTGAAGCCGGGGTCGATGAACCCGGCGGTGGAGTGCGTGACCAGCCCGAGCCGCCCCAGCGAGGACTTCCCCTCAAGTCGCGACGCGAGATCGTCGGGCAGGGAGATGACCTCGTACGTCGAGGCGAGCACGAACTCCCCGGGATGCAGGATGAACGGCTCGTCGCCCTCCGGCTCGACCAGCCGGGTCAGATCGGGCTGCTCGACCGAGGGGTCGATGTGCGGGTACCGGTGGTTCTCGAACACCCGGAAGTACCGGTCCAGCCGCACGTCAACGCTCGACGGCTGCACCATGGATTGGTCGTAGGGATCGATCCGTACCCGCCCGGCGTCGATCTCGGCCCGGATGTCCTTGTCTGAGAGAAGCACGTAGCGAGGATACGCAAGGCGCGCGGAGCCGTGACAATCGTGACGACTCCGCGCGCCAGGGTTACCGCCCGCGCCGCCTCCACGACGGCGCCCCTGCCTCTTCTGTCGCTTTCCTTCGCTACCGCTGCTTCTCCAGGGCGACCGGCACCACACTGCGGAGCCGGGTGCACCGGGGACACCTCATGAGCCGACCGGGGCCGAGCCGCTCGGCCTGCTGCATCGGGAACGAAGCGGCGCTGAAGACGTGCCCGTCCGCACAACGGACGACGGTGCGTTCCATCAAGTCCCTTAAGTCCCTTCCCCAAGAGCCCCGTCGGGCGTGACCGACCCGACGACAAAAGGCACATTACGGGATCAAAGAGACGACTCTCCAGGCGGCGCTCCGGCCCCGCCCGCGCCCTCCTCCAAGCCTCCACGGTACGCCCCAACTCCGGCCACCCGCAGCCGGATCCCACCCCTGAAACAGACTCAGACCCCTGGGCCCGGGCACCAGGGGTCTGCGATGTTGTACAGTGAGCATCGTCCGGACCTCGACTCCCCGAGCCGACCCGTCCGTACTTACGCGGGTGTAGTTTAATGGTAGAACATCAGCTTCCCAAGCTGAGAGCGCGAGTTCGATTCTCGTCACCCGCTCCACGCAAAACCCCCAGGTCAGAGACCCGGGGGTTCTTTGTTGTCCAGACCGGTGGGCGGGGGTTGCACCATTAGCCCGCCGATGACTCCGGCTTGTGGTGCAGGCCGTTGCCCTTGTGGTGCTTCGCACGCTCGGTGCGGACCATGCCGTCGAGGCCGGCGCGGACGATCGTGTCTTTCAGGGTGGCGCCCGATCGAGTCGAGAGCGTGTGTCCGGTGTGACGAAGGTCGTAGAAGCGGAAGCCGTCCGGCAGGCCGACGGCTAGACGCGCCCGCCGCCACTTCCGTCCGAAGGAGGTACGGCGGAAGGGCGCCCCCTGCTCACCGACGAGCAGAAGGCCGTCCGGTCCCTTCTCAGCGAACCAGTCGAGGTGCCGCCTCACGTCCGTCCTTGTGGAGGAAGGCCGGGAGGACGACGGTACGCACGCCTGCATCGGACTTGGTCTCGCCAGGAGCCCGCTTGCCGTTGGTGCGTTCCGGCTCGGCGCCGCGGACGCGCATCACCAGATTGTCGAGGTCGACATCCCGACGGCGGAGGCCCGCCAGTTCCTCCGGACGCATCGGGCCGTACGCGCCGAGGTGGGCCATGAGCCGCCGGCGGATCCCGGTCGCATCGGCGAGCGCATCAACCTGGGCGACGGCGGCGATACGGCGTTCGGTAGCCGACTCCTTGCCCGCGCCCTTGATCCGGCACGGGTTGCGACTGATCAACTCGTCACCGACGGCCGTCTCCATGACCGCCTTGAGGAGCCGGTACGCCTTGGCGACCGTCGTCCTGGCCTTCGTAGTGCGGAGTCGCTCGGCACGCCATTCACGGACGCGGGGAGCCGTGATCTCGTCCAGGTCGAGGGCGCCGAGGGCCTGGAAGATATACAGGCGGAGGAGGTCTTCGTACAGGTCGACCGTACGGACGGACAACTCCCGCTCCTCGACCAGCTTTTCGGCGTACACGCGAAAGTTGACGGCGTCCGCGTCCGGGGCGCGCCAGTCCCCACGAGTGAGATCCGCTTCGACCTGGGACAGCCAGATCTCGGCATCCTTCGTGGTCTCGAAAGTCTCGTCCGCGCGGATGCGTTCACCTTCGGGGCCGGGGTACGAAGCCGTCCAGCGGCCGGAGCGGTACTGCCGGACCGCACCGAAGCCGCGGCGGTTGCCCTTCTTGTCGGCCATCAGGCAGCCCTCCGCAATCCGGTGCGGTGGCGGACTCTGATCGGCTCGACAGTGCGAGCCCGGATGTACTCCTCGAAGGCGCTCTCCGGGATGCGCACGTGCCGGCCGACCTTCACGTACCGGATGCGCCGCTCCTCGATACGGGCGTCGTGGAGGGCGCCGAGGGTGGTGGAGTAGGGCTGGACTTGGTGGAGAAGTGGCCGCGGAATCCGAGCATGTGGGCCCAGGCGCGCAGGCGGAGGTGTTCGAGGTCCTTGCGGGCGCCCAGGGTCCACGCGGTTCGGATGAGGCGGCGGGCGTGGTCGCTGATGTCGAGCTGGGCGAGTTCGGCGGCGAACTTCAGCGGGCGATCGAGAGCGCCCGTCGCGGTCTCGGAACCCTTTCTGGCGTACTTGGCGATGTACGCCGCCACGGCTCGCGCGGTCAGCTCCTGGCCGTCGCTGAACTCGGCGGACCGGATGGTACGGAAGTCGAGTTGGCGGCCGAAGGCGAAGGTGCGGGGTCGGCTGTCGATCACCGGGCCCTCGACGTGAACCTTGGCGGCAGCGGCCTTGATGAGCATGGTCAGCACGATCGCTCACCGGGTCGTGGTCCACGACAGCGACGGCGGCCACACGGTCACCGCGGAACTCTTTGCGCAGCCGGGCCCAGAGGGACGGCCATGCTGACGTCGGCCCTTGCTGAGGGCCTACCTGCGGGCGGGCAGTACGGCTCGTATCAGTGCTGGGCCGCCGCCTACCCCTTGCCCGAAGTCCGCTCCGTCACGCTGGGGTCGCACGCGGCCGTGTCCGTAGTGGCGTACGGGATGGGAGCCGGGGGGCGTGGTGGGCTAGGGGGGCGACGCGGAGTTCTGCGCGGCTACTCCGTCCACTCCGTCAGGGTCCCGCCGGTCGCGGCGACCGTCCGGAAGTTGCTGCCATCCGCGTTGACCGCGTAGATGCCCTGTACACCGGCGTTCGGGTCGTAGCCGGAGAAGGCGATCTGGCTGCCGTCCGGGGAGAAGACGGGGGTCTGGACGTCCGTGAGCCCGGTGGGCCAGGTTGTGGGGTCGACGAGGTTCGTCACCTGTCCGGTGGCGACGTCGATGGCGTTCAGGCCGTTCTGCGTGGCGTACACGATGCGCGTACCGTCCGGGGACCAGGTGAGCGGTGTCGACCATGCCTGGTGATCGGTGGTGACCTGGACGACGGCCCGGGTGGCCAGGTCCATGACGTACACGTCGGGGCCGTACTGCGTGCTGCCGTCCGCTGCCACGTACGAGGTGTCGCGGATGAACGCGATCTCACCGCCGGCGGGCGAGAATTTTCCATCCCCGCCGTCGGTCAGCGTCTGGAGTCCGGTGCCGTCGGTGTTGACCATGCCGAGGCCGTGAGGGGAGTCGAAGATGATCTGCTTGCCGTTCGGCGACCAGTCCGGATGGATGACGTAGTCGTCTGTGGCGTCGCCCTCGCCCTGGATTGCGTGGACCAGGAGCTGCTGGTTGGTGCCGTCCGCGTTGGATGTCATCAGATCGGGTTGCCACACGCAGCCGCCTTCGGGCTGCTGGACGCATGGGCCGTTGTCGTAGAGGTAGGCGATCTGTTTGCCGTCGGAGGAGTAGACGGCTTGCTGGCCGTTCGCCACGGTGCCGGTCACCGAACCGCCGGCGGGGTTGATCGCGACGGTCGTCTGTCCGGCCGACACGATGAGACTGCCGTTGGTTGTCGAGTCGAGCGTTGCCGCCGATGCGCTGCCGATGACGGGCAGGCTCAGAGCGATTGCCAGGCTGATCGACAGCCCAGGGCGTGAAAGCCGCATGTGCGCTCTTTCTCTGAAGAGGCCCGGAGGCCTCCGGGTCTGGAGGGCCGATGTTTCGAACTCTCATACGATGAGCGCGACGGGACTCGCTGACGTCACACCATTCGCACAGGCCGCCGCTCCGACCCACCCTGCCTACCCGTTGCATCGCCCCCGGTCTTCGACCATCCGAGGAATTCGGCTCATCGGTTCGGGTGACTATCTGCGGCTCCTTCACCTCTCAGGCATATGCCGCGCGTGAACTGAGCCCTGTAACACGATGAGGCGGTCAGCCGGTCACCACAGCCGACCGACCGCCCCCACGCGGCGCCTGTCGGCGCCGGAAGAGAAAGGGAGACCGGATGCGCGTACTGCGCGCTTTCGTGGGGAGCGTCCTCGCTTCGCTCCTCCTGCTGGTCGGCATCTCACCGGCCACGGCCCACGCAGACCACCTCCGGGCGGGGAACGAATCCCACTGCCCGACGACGCACCGGAGCCGCGGGAACAACTCCGCGCCGACGACGGCGTACCAGCGCTACTACCTCAACGACTGGCGGCTGGGGCCGACTTACCTCCCCCGGACAGGCGCCCTCGGCAAGATGCTGAGGGGCTATCACCGCACGGACGGCACCTCCGCCTACTGGTTCCTCGGATGCTACTGGCAGACGGATCCCCAGACAGGGAAGTCGGGCTGGTGGTATCCCGACAACAACGGGTTCGTGCTGAAGAACGGCAAGCCGGTGAAGCACTCCGTGACGCTGCGCAAGGGCCAGCTGGTCGACCTCTTCGGCAGCGGCTTCGGCAACTTTCTCGCCCCCGCAGGCACGCCGTACGCCAAGCGCGCGATCCCGCCAAGCAATCTCGACACCTACGTCAACACGTACCCGTTCAGCTACCACCTCTACAAGGTCCTCCAGCCGTTCACCGTCGACGCCGGCCCGATCAGGCCCTGGTTCGGCCAGCCCGGCCTGGGCCTCCAGTACGTGACGAAGCCGACCATCCCCATGCTCATCAACGCGTACAAACTGGAAGAACTGCATGTGACCTGACGAGACCAGGCCCGGGGTGGCCGCGGATCTACCCGGTCGGTGGCCACCTCTGAGGCAGACGATGGGACGGACCTGATGGACAGCGCAGAACTCGTTGAAAGGCTCCGCGAGGCTGACGTTCCAGAGGCGTTCTACGACATCCCCGGTGTCCACGACGTGCCCATCCAGCTGGATGCCTACTACTTCCTGTGTCGTGAGGTCGATGGCTGGACCGTGGGGCTGCGCCAACGCTCACAGGACAGCGTCATGCGGAGTTTCGCCACCGAGACCGAGGCATGCGCGTACCTCTACGACACGCTCGTCCAGTTGCCGCCTCCCCCCTCCGGGCCGGCGCAGCCCCTGGAGGAACTCCTTGCGAACTCCGAAGAGATCCAGCGGCAGGCGTGGGAAGACTTCGATCGTCACCGTGGGGCAGCTGACGACGGTTGAATCCTGAGCCGTCGAGAAGCGGCTCAGCACGAGCCACGGCCCGGCTGGCGGGCTTCCATGATGGACCTGCCGGAGAGGCCGGACACCGACACCGCTCCACCCCAGGTCAGCAGAGCGATCGGCCCCGGATCACCTGAGCCTCCCAAGCTGAGAGCGCGAGTTCGATTCTCGTCACCCGCTCCACCGAAACGCGCCTCTGGCCTGTCAAGCCGAGTCACGTGCCCCTCCACCTGAAGGCTACGGCTGCCCAGGTCCCTTCTACGGCTGGCGACTTCAGCGACCGGACGTTCGCGTCGAAGCGGCAGACCGGTGGGCAGTTCCCGGAACGCCTTGTAGCGGCCCAGGGGGCGCGCGGCCCGGAAGTCGCGCCGGTCCAGGTCTCGACCGCTGTATCGGATACGGACGGGCTGCGCAGCGCCCAGATGGCCCTCCGTGATCTCCGGCACGGCGACGCGCCGCCGGCTCATCCGGCGGCGGAGGCCGTCGATCGCGCTGCGCCTGTCCGAAGCCGAAGCCGAAGCCGAAGCGACGAGTACGGTGCTCACGTCCCCGGAACCAGCACCAGAACCCGGAACGGGCCGGGCGGCACAGCCGTGAGGGTGTCGTCCCCGGCGCTCCGCCACCCCCAGGACCGCAACGCCTCGACCGCCCTGTGGTCCCGGGCGTCCACCAGCGTGACGCCGAGTACGGCGCCGTGGTCGGCGAGCAGTCGCCGCTGGAAGCGCCGGGCGAGATTCCAGGCACGGTCCGGCTGCTCCCGGCGCACACGGGGAGGGACGACGATCCCGGAGACGACGAAGAGCCGCCCGGAGGCGGCGCGGCGGAACAGGCTCTCTGGCAGATGTCCGTCGAAGCCCTCCCGCCACGGACCGGCACCGCCCGCGGGAAAGCCGTAGGCGCATCCGGTCAGGGCGGTGGTCTCCGCGATCAGCAGCGAGAACCCCGGTCGTCGCACGTCGGCCGCGAGATGCCGCAGGAAGGCGCCGCGCGCCTGGTTCCACGCCCATGGGCCGTCACCGGACACCTTCGCGTACAGATCGCCCAGCTCTTGCAGGCGATCCTCGACCTGCCCGCGGGTCAGCGGGCGGAGGCGTTCTCCCTCGTACGGTGAGGCTCCCCGCTCCCACCGCGGTCGGCCCGGCGTGCGCGAGTACGGGTGCGGGTGCGGCTTGGCCGGTGCGGGCCGGGCCGCGGGGACGTTCCACGGCGTCGGGGTCGTCGGGGCGAACATGTGCGCGGTCATGGGGCGACCCTGCTCCGGGCGCGGACGAGGACCGCCCCCGTGTCGTCGATCACCGAGGGCGGCGCCGGTGTCGGAGCCGGTGCGCGGATTGCCCTCGGTCTCTCCACCGTACTCCCGGCCGGACCGCCGGTCGGGCGCGGTACGCACGGCCGCCCTTGCCCGGCATACCCTTCAGAAGAGGGGTGCCACGGAAACACGGCGCAGCCCCGTCACCCCGTCACCGCCGCTCGGCGGCTCGGGCAGCGACCGCGTTCTTGGTGTGTACCCGTCGCCCGCCAGGAGGTCCGTATGAATCACGAGTCCTTGCCCTCCGAGAGTCACGCCGAGGTCCGCATCGTGGCCGCGACCCCGGAGGTCGCCCGGCGCGTGGCCGACGTCCTCCGCCGTTGCTTCGCCTCGACCGAGCAGCGCAGCTACCCCGCCGGCCGCGAAGGAGGGACCCGGCTCCACCTCACCCTCGACACCGCGAACGCCGCGGAACCCGCACGGTCCTGGCTCTCGACCAGTACATCGACGCAGCAGGCACAAGCACACGTCGACGAGGTGTGATCCGGGTCCCTGAGGCCACGCAGATCCACCGTCGCGTCCGTCCCCGCGCGGCCGTCAACACCTCGGAGAACGACAGCCATGACGAAACTCCGCGAACGCAAGAACATCCGGAAGACGATCCTGGAATCCCTGTACGGGGCCGTCGAACACAATCGCCCCGAGGTCAGCGGATCGGTGCTCCGTGCCGAGCTGGACCTGCCCGACGAGGACCTCTCCGCCGCGTGCGTCTACCTGGCGGACGAGGGCCTGATCAACGTGGAGTGGACCTCGCACCGGACCCCGGCCGCCGTCTCGCTGACACACGTCGGCGTCTGCCTGATGGAAGAGCTGGAGGAGGAGCAGGAGGAGCAGGACGACCGGGAGAGGACAGAGCGGTCGCAGTCGGGCGACTGACCCGGCCGCCTCTCGTCGGCCAGGAGTAGCCTGACCGTACCGAGAGCTCTTCGCGCAGCGCTTCCGGCGGTGCCGTTCCCGGCGAGTGACCAGACGGGCAGTCGCCCCACGGCTCCCGGGACGGGACCGCACGATGGAACCGAGCAGTACGCCGGCCGGAGGCGCGCCCGCGGCCGGCGCGCACACGTACCGTATGCCCCCGCCGCGCCTGGCCCTCACCCCGGAGGCCGGCCACGGCCCGCTGGACGGGGCCTGGTGGCCGCGCTGCGCCGCGCTGGAACTCGAACTGCCCTCGTTGGTCGGCTCGTTGGAGCCGGACCCGGACACCACGGTGCGGGTCACCGTGGACCCCGCCGAATGGCCCGACGCGCCGCGCACGGTCATGTCACCCGGCCGGGAGATCGCCGTGGAGCCGGCCGGCGCCGGAAGTGCCGCGCACGTCATCACCCTGGACTGCGGCACCGTGGGGCGCCGGGTGCTGCTGGTCGTCCCGCCCGAGGAGCCCGCCGGAACAGCCGCCCGGCTGCCGGCCGCGGCAGCCGATCCCGAGAACCCGCTGACCGCCGGGCGCATGCTGACGCTCGCCGAGACCGGGCTCCTCGGGCGCACGACAGGGGAGACACCATGAGGCACGCCTCCCCGTGGGCACCTTGGGCAGCGAACGTCGGCCGGCCTCACGTGCCGTCCTCCGTGAGCCGTTGACCAGGCAGGGCGAAGTGCCCGAGCTCTTCGAGGAGTGCCGTATCGTCCGCGCCCACGGCGAGCTGGACGCGCAGACCGTGGCGCCGCTGGTCCGCGCCCTGGCCGAGGCCCGCGCCGCCCGGCCCGGACGGCTCCGCCTCATCGTGGACCTGAGCCGGGTGACTTTCTCCGACGGCAGCATCCTGGCGCCTCTGTGCGAGGCGTGGTCCGACTGCCGTGGCCGGGGCGGCTGGATACGCGTCGTCTACGACAACCACACAACCGACCTGGTCTTCCGCTGCACCGGTCTCCTCGACCGCTTCCCCGCCTACGCCAGCGCGCAGGACGCCTGGGAGGGCCGCACGGCCGGCACCGGCGCGCCACAGGCACCCGGACGGCACAGCTGACCGCGGCGATCCGGGCCACTGCGTCCTCCGCCTGCCCTCTCCCGGCGGCCGAGGCACAGCGTCCGGCCGGGACCCGACGTACCGCGCCGAACCACTCGACAGGACACCTCATGACGAGCGACCGGCTACGGCCCCCGCCGCCCGCCCCGCCTCTCCTGCGCCTGTACCTCGCGCCCGAGAGCACCGTGCCACGCCGTATCGACGGGGCCTGGTGGCCGCGTACCTTCGATCTCCCGGCGGAACTTCCGCCGCTGCTCTCCGGTGACCGGGGCACCGGGCCTCATCTCGTCCGCGGCCAGGTCGTCCGGCTGCGCGGGGCCACCACGGCGCACGCGCCGAGCACCGTCGTCCTGATGGCACCCGGCCAGGGGCGCAGGAACCTGCTGGTCGTCCCGAGGGGATGTCTGTTACGGCGGGACCACATGTCCGTGCCCGCCGGAGTTAGGGTTGTCGCACGAGGCGGATGGCGCGAGGGCGGATGGCGCCGAATCCTTCGCAGCACGGGGTGCCACGCACGCCCGGGTCCCTCGCCGCGCCCCCGAAACGAAGGTGCCATGCCCGCTGAGAACACCCCTGTCGCCGGCAACCTCGACGACGACGACTATCCCGCCTACACCATGGGGCGGGCCGCCGATGTTCTCGGCACCACCCCCGCCTTCCTCCGGGCCGTCGGCGAAGCCGGGCTGATCACCCCGCTGCGTTCGGAAGGCGGCCACCGCCGGTACTCCCGCCGCCAGTTGCGCATCGCCGCCCGCGCCCGGGAACTGGTCGGCCAGGGCACCCCCGTCGAGGCCGCGTGCCGCATCATCACCCTGGAGGACCAGCTCGACGACGCCCTCCGGCTGAACCGGGAAATGCGCCGGAAGCTGGACGAGCCCGGTGCGGATACCTAGTCCCGCCGATATAGAAATGCACACTCCAGCGGGACGACAATTACCGGACCGGTCCGAAAACTCATGGCTGCTGCCACTCGCTCTGTGTTAACGTGATAGCTGTTGCGGTTTTGGTTGCCAGAGATTTTTTCTTTGCAGAGCTTTCCGGGATCTTTCCGGAGGTGTGATCATCGCGGCGACTCGGCTCCGCAAAGTGCGGAGTCCGACACTGCCCCTCCAAAGGAGATTCAATATGGCATCTGGCACCGTGAAGTGGTTCAACGCGGAAAAGGGCTTCGGCTTCATCGAGCAGGAGGGTGGCGGCGCTGACGTGTTCGCCCACTACTCGAACATCATCAGCAACGGTGGCTTCCGCGAGCTTCAGGAAGGCCAGAAGGTCAGCTTCGACGTCACGCAGGGCCAGAAGGGCCCGCAGGCCGAGAACATCGTTCCCGCCTGACGCTGACGCGAACCGTCGCGAGCCACTGGTTCGCGCATCATGTGGCTGGGGCCCGCGCTCTCGGGGTGCGGGCCCCAGCCCATTTCTTTTCTGCTCCCGCAAGGCCGTAAGGAACGTAAGGAACGTCAACCCAAGGTCTTCGGATTTCACTCGGCTCAGTCCTGTGATTCCTCCTCAAGGAATTCCTCGATACGTGCCGCATCGAGGAAGGCCCCGTCGTGGACCGAACCCGTTCCGCTCGTTCCAGTAGCTCCAGTCGTTCCAGCCGCTTCCGGGCGCAGGAACCGCACCGTCGAAATTCCGGTCCCGGCCCCCGGCACAAGAACGGTCAACGAGCACGCCCCACCGCACGCCGACAGGAGTTCGCCCTGCCGGTCACCCTCACCGAGCCGCTCCCCGCGGTCGAGTCGTTCGCCGAACTGGACATGCCCGTACGGCTGCTGGCCGCACTCCGCGCCGAGGGCGTGACCGTTCCCTTCCCGATCCAGGCGGCCACCCTGCCGAACGCGCTGGCGGGCCGGGACGTCCTGGGCCGGGGCCGGACGGGCTCGGGCAAGACGCTCGCCTTCGGCCTGCCGGTCCTGGCCCGCCTCGACGGGCAGCGGGCCCAGCCCAAACAGCCGCTCGCCCTCGTCCTCGTCCCCACCCGGGAACTGGCCCAGCAGGTCACCGACGCGCTCACCCCGTACGCCCGTGCGCTGCGCCTGCGGCTCGCCACCGTGGTGGGCGGCATGCCGATCGGCCGGCAGGCGAGTGCGCTGCGCGGCGGCGCCGAGGTCGTCGTCGCCACGCCCGGCCGCCTCAAGGACCTCATCGAGCGAGGAGCCTGCCGGCTGGACCAGGTCGCCGTCACCGTCCTGGACGAGGCCGACCAGATGGCCGACATGGGCTTCATGCCGCAGGTGACCGCGCTGCTCGGCCAAGTCCCCGCCCGCGGCCAGCGGTTGCTGTTCTCGGCCACCCTGGACCGCAACATCGACCTCCTGGTACGCCGCTACCTCCACGACCCCGTCGTGCACTCGGTCGACCCGTCCGCGGGAGCCGTCACCACCATGGAGCACCATCTGCTGCACGTGCGCGACGCCGACAAGGACACCGCCGCGACCGAGATCGCCGCCCGCGACGGGCGCGTGATCATGTTCCTGGACACCAAGCACGCGGTGGACCGGCTCGCCACGCACCTGCTGTCCGTCGGGGTGCGCGCCTCCGCCCTGCACGGCGGCAAGTCCCAGCAGCAGCGCAACCGGACGCTCGCCCAGTTCAAGGACGGCCACGTCACGGCCCTGGTGGCCACCAACGTCGCCGCCCGCGGCATCCACGTCGCGGGCCTCGACCTCGTCGTGAACGTCGACCCTCCCGGCGACCACAAGGACTACCTGCACCGCGGCGGCCGTACGGCACGCGCCGGCGAGTCCGGCACCGTCGTCACCCTCGTCCTGCCGCACCAGCGGCGCGCCGTGGACCGTCTCATGGCCGACGCCGGCATCACTCCGGGCACCGCCCGGATCCGTCCCGGCGAGGCCGAACTGCAGCGCATCACCGGCGCCCGGACCCCCTCCGGCACGCCCGTCACCCTCACCGCCCCGGTCGACGGACGAACCGGGGGCGGGCGCGAGGGCAAGGGATCCGCCGGCCGGAATCGCAGGGGCCGGGCCGCCGCCCGCGCCCGTCGCCCCGCCCCGGGGAACACCCCGTAGCCCCCGTACGGGGATGCACTCCCAGCAGTCAGGCAGATCCGTCGCCCGTCCCGCCCGCCCCGACGAAGAGGAGAAGCCCTTGACGCAGTACCCGTCCCGAACACAGCAGGCCGGCAGCGCCGACGGCGTCGGTCTGACCGCCTGCGACGCCATGCACGCTCCCGGGCCCCAGGTCGACGACCACATGACGGTCGACGTGGCCCTGTCCGTGCTCATCGGTGCCCGCGTCCCGCACCTGCTCCTCCGGGACGAGGACGGGCGGTGCGCGGGACTGGTCACCCGGGCCCAGCTCGCCGCGCACCGCGGCGGCTCGTGGTACAGCGACCGGACCCGGCTGCGGGACATCCCGCTCGACCGCGGACCGTTCACCTCGTCCGTCGCCGCACTCGGCGAGGCGGAGGCCGCCATGCGGGACCGGACCCTGGACGTGTCCCCCGTGATCGACGAACACGGCTACGCCCTGGGCATCCTCGCCCTCACGTCCTGAGCCATCACTCCCTGACCGCCCTGTGGAGGCATCCATGCGCTGTGTCATCGCCCGGTTCCCCTTCGACCTGACCAAGTTCGAGGTCGAGCACTCGATGAGCGGCATCACTCCCGAACCCGCCACCGGCGTGTGCGTGACCATCGAACGCCGCGTCTACCCCGTGATGCAGGTCGGGGAAGTGATCACCAGGCAGAACCGCCGCGACTTCACCTCGGTCGAGATGCACCGGGCGCTGACCCGTCTCGGCTTCACCTGCCACGAAGCGCGTCCGGTCACGCCGGACCGGGACGCGCGAGCCGACGAGCATGCGTTCGACTGGTGACGTCTTCCAGTTCGACGGCAGCGGCGTCACGAAGGACCGACAGCACCTCGGCGCGCCTTGCCGGCGCCTCACACTGCCCATACCGATGACTCCGTGCCCTCCGCGCACCCTGAGTGGCAGGCAGGTTGTGGCCCAGCCGGCGGGAACGCGTCCGAGCGGTCGCGGGTTCTGCCTCACCGGCCCGGACGGCTCGGCAGCGGCACGCTCATGATCCTCGGGTTCCTGGACGGGCGGGCCTGGCTGGACACCCTCGACGCCGCCCTGACCGCGCTGCCGAACGTCATCCGGACCGGCCCCGGCGCCCTGAGCGCCCCGCTCCGCGGCGGCCGGGAGGCGGCGGGCCGGGCGGTCAGGGCGCAAAAAGAAATCTGTGGCTCTTCGCGGCAACCTTTTCGGCCTCTCGGACCACTCAGTGTTGTCCGGCCAAGTGGTCCGGTCAGATACGACGGCTGAAAGAGAGCACCGACATGTCCCTTGAACGAGAGCACAGACATGTCCCCAGCCCACCCACGTCATCGGTGGCGGCCCGCGCCGACGGCCACGCCCGCGGTGGTCGCCCGAAGCATCGTGGCCGTCGGTTGCTCGCGCGTCGGGGTTTCTGGGCGGGCCTCGTCATGGTGGTCGTGGCCGGCTCCGCCGTTGTGGTCAGCCAGGCTTCGGCCCAGCAAACCCTGGACCTGAAGAAGTGGTACGTGCTGGTCAACCGCAACAGCGGCAAGGTGCTGGACGACCGCGCCTACGCCACGAACGACGGCGCGGCGGTGGTGCAGTGGGCGCGCCACGGCGGGGCCAACCAGCAGTGGCGGTTCATCGACGCGGGTGACGGGTACTACCGGCTGCAGAACCGGAACTCCGGCAAGGTGCTGGACGACCTCGGCTGGTCGAAGACCGCCGGCTCCGCCCTCGTGCAGTGGAAAGACCTGAACGGCACCAACCAGCAGTTCAAACTGGCCAAGTCGCCGGACGGCTACGTGCGTTTGGTCAATCGCTTCAGTGGCATGGCCGTCGATGTCCACAACGCCGCCAAGGCGGACGGGGGCGACGTCGTCCAGAACCGCGACCGGGGCGGCGCCGATCAGCAGTGGCAACTCGTCCCGGCCGGGAGCGTCGGCACGCAGCCGTCGTCGGCTCCGTCTCCGGCGGCCGGTGGCGGCAGTTCGACGACACGTTTCATGGGCAGCAGCACGGTGCTCGTCGGCGGCTCGGTGTCCGACGCCTCGGCGGCCGCCGCACCGTTCGACGTGCGGTACGCCTATGTGCACAGCCAGCCCGCGCCCTCGTCGGACTACTACTCGGCAGCCCGCTGCCACGACGGGTGGTCGGGCTGGTGGGGCTGCTGGACCGGCAGCACCACGGCGCCCGGCACCTACGTGACCTATCGGGACACCGTGGCGGCCCAGGCGACGTACAAGGGCAGCCCGCGTCCGCAGAAGATGCTCTGGACCTGGTACTCGTTGCGCGACCTCGGGGATGCGGCAGGCGAGGGCGACGGTCCGGGCGAGGTCAAGGCCATCAACCGGACCGACCTGCTCACCCGGTACCTGAACGACTACCGCTTCTTCCTCCAGAAGATCGGCACGTCGCACGACGCGATCGACCTCGAACCCGACTTCTGGGGCTACGTCCGCTCGCTCGGCAATCCGCACCAGGTTCCCGCACAGGTCACGGCCTCGAATCCGACGGACTGCGGATCGCAGGAGAACAGCGCCACCGGCCTGGCCCAGTGCCTGATCTCGATGGCGCACACGTACGCGCCGAACACCGCCGTGGGGATGCACCTTTCCTGCTTCGACTGGCAGACCAACACACAGGCGTGCGTCAAGGACTACGCGAACCTCGGGGCGAAGAACGCCGACTTCCTGGTCACCGATGTGTCGGACCGCGACGCGGGCTGGTACGCACAGCCGGCCCACGGCGGCAGTGACCACTTCTGGACCGACCAGAAGGCCGCCGCCGCGCTGAACTTCTACAAGACGATGGCCGAGTCCGCGGGCAAGCCGGTGGTCCTGTGGCAGATCCCCGTGGGCAACATGGCGCAGAACAACACCCTCAACCATTACAAGGACGACAAGGTGGACTGGTTCTTCGGACACATGGACCAGGTGGCGAACGCCCATGTCGCCGGGCTGCTGTTCGGTCCAGGGCAGCAGGAACAGACCACGGCCGAGACCGACGGCGGAAACCTGATCAACAAGACGATCGCCTATCACAACTCGGGCGGTACAGCGCTCAAGTAGGCGGAGGTACGAATGCGCCCCCATCTCTTCGATGGGGGCGCATTTCGTCATCTTCGTCGGGCTGCGGACCTCTCGGCCAGGCGCCGGCGCACCGCACCCGATCGCGATCACCGTGGATCAGGCAGGTCAGCGCTGCAGGGTGAGGAGACCCGGCCGCCAGGGCAGTCGGTCGTAGGGGCCGCTCGCGGCGGGGGACTTGCCCTGGTAGAGGAGCTGCAGGTGGCAGGGGTCGACGGTCATGGTCTGGTCGGGGTTGTTGCGGACCAGGTCACCGTGGCTGATGTCGTTGGTCCAGGTGGCACCGCTGTTGGCCTTGCCGGCGAAGGGGTTGCTCTCGCCGGCGGCCTGCGGGGTCCAGGAACCACTCAGGCTGGTGGCGGTGAACGAGCGGAAGTACCGCTGCTCGTTCGCGCCCCGAGCCTCGACGATCATGAGGTACTGGTTCTGGCCCTGCACCTTGTAGACCTGCGGCGCCTCGAACAGGTTCTTCACCGTGTCGCTCATGACCGTCGTGTACGACGAGCCGAAGCTGCCCGGGAAGTTCCCGATCGGCATGCTCGCCCGGTAGATCTTGCCGTTGTCACCGGCGAAGAACAGGTACATGTTCTGGTCGTCGGCGATCAGGGTCTGGTCGATCGGGGCGGCGCCGGGGATGCTGCCGGTGAACAGCGTCTGCGGCGCGGACCAGCCGTCGGGGTTGGTGGGGTCGCTCGACGTACGGTAGACGAAGGGCGACGCACCCCACTGGGACGCCAGCACCCAGATCTTCTTGGGCGCGAAGTAGAACAGCGTGGGCGCCACCGCGGACTGGCGCATCCCGGTCTGGCCGGCCGACGCCATGTCCGACCAGTTCGTGAAGGGCTTGAACATCATCGAGCCGTACGACGAGCCCGACACGCTCGACGCGTACACCAGGTGCTTGCCGTTGTACACCACGTCGGTGAAGTCCTTCACCGCGTCCCACCCGTTCGCCGGCTGCGCCAGCGCACCCGTCGACGTCCACCGGTATGTCGACGGAAGAGCACACGTGCTGCCCGTCGGCGCGGGCGCCGAAGTCCTCAAGTTCCAGTGCTGGTTGGCGCCGCCGCCCGAGTCCCGGATCTGGACGGGAGTGCCGTTGACGGTCTGACCACCGGGGATCTCCAGCGCGCGGCCGCTGGCGACGTTGGTCAGCGTGTAGGACCCGTCGCCGTTCCGGCCGGCCCGCCAGTGCTGGTTGGCGCCGCCGCCCGAGTCCCAGACCTGCGTCCTCGTCCCGTTGCCCGTCTGGTTGCCCGGCTCGTCCAGCACCCGGCCGCTGGCGACGTTGGTCAGCGTGTAGGAGCCGTCGCTGTTCCGGCCGGCCCGCCACTGCTGGTTGGAGGCACCGCTGGCGTCCCACACCTGGAGCGGGGTGCCATTGCCGTTGTATCCCGCGGGCTCGTCGAGAACGCGTCCGGCGGCCACGTCGGAGAGCGTGTAGACCGTGCCGGAGGTGATGCCCCCGCCCGGCGTGCTGCCACTGGTGCCGCCCAGGGCGGTGAGTACCGCGCTGTAGGCGGGCTTCTTGTTGCCGCTCCCGTCGAACAGCAGCGGGTTCTCACCGGTGCGCCAGGAGTCGCTGTCGCGGATGCCCCACACCGTGATGCCCGTGCAGCGGGCGACGTTCATGCACGCCTTGACGGCGTTGGTGTACGCGGCGGCGGACGCCTGGGCGATGTCGAGCTCGGTGATCTGGACGTCCACGCCGAGCGCGGCGAACTTGGACAGAGTGGTCTGGAAGCCGGCCGGCGGGCCGCCGGCGCCGAAGTGGCTCTGGAAACCGACGCAGTCGATGGGCACGCCGCGGGACTTGAAGTCCTTGACCATCGCGTAGACGCCCTGCGTCTTGGCGTCGGTCCAGTTCTCGATGTTGTAGTCGTTGTAGCAGAGCTTGGCCGAGGGGTCGGCGGCCCGGGCCGTGCGGAACGCCTCCTCGATGAAGCCGTTGCCCAGCACGTCCTGGAAGACCGAGCTGCGGTGCTGACCGCTGCCGCCGTCGGCGAACGCCTCGTTGACCACGTCCCAGGCGTAGATCTTGCCCTTGTAGTGGGTCATCTCGGTGGTGATGTGGTGGTCCATCACGCTGCGCAGGGTGTTGGCGTCGGTGATGGACTTGACCCAGCCGGGCAGTTGGGAGTGCCAGACCAGGGTGTGGCCACGCATGCGCTGCCCGTGCCCGGTGGCGTGGCCGACGATCGAGTCGGCGGGGGCGAAGTTGAACGACCCGCGGGAGGGTTCGGTGGTGTCCCACTTCATCTCGTTCTCCGGGGTGATCATGTTGAATTCCCGGTCGAGAACGCTGGAGTACGTCGAGTCGCCGAGCCTGCCCGAGGACACTGCCGTACCGAAGTAGCGGCCACTGCCGGCCGCCGCACCGGCCAGGGTCGGCGTGCGGGCGTTCGGCGTGTGTGCGGCCTGGGCGACCAGGGGTACGGCAGCACCCGCGGCGGCGAGGACCACGGCGGCGGCGAGCACGCGGCGGGTAGCCGGACGGCGGCGATGGGAGCGGTTCTGATCTGACAACGGCATGCCCTTCTGGCACAACGGGCCTTGATCCGGCCTTGGTTACCCGCCAGTTGCCGCCACGCACACAAAGGTTGCCGCGATCGGGGGAAGAATTTTCACGGCATCGAGCGGTGGGGGGGGGGGGGGGGGGCCCCCCCCCCCCCCCCCCCGGGCCCCCCCAGCGGCCCCCCCCCCCCCCCCCCCCCCCCCCCCCCCCCCCCCCCCCCCCCCCCCCCCCCCCG
>NZ_JBHJYK010000004.1:101766-410497 GCF_042269865.1 Streptomyces sp. NPDC055966 | reverse complement strand
CCTGTGCCCCCCACCAAATCCTTGGGCCCCGCTCTCGGGAAAAAATTTACCCGCCCCGGGGGGGGGGGGGGGGGGGCCCCCCCCCCCCCCCCCCACCGCGGCGTTCACCGGGTCGGGACGAACCCTCCCCGGACCGACGCGGGGCCGCCCGAACCCTGCGCGTCGACGCGGTAGCCGTCGCCCGCGGCACTGCGCACGCCGGTGGCGTGGTTGAACTGGGCGGCGAATTCATAGCTCCCGGCCGGCACGGTCAGGCCCGGCTTGAGGACCCAGCGGTAGACCAGCGTGCCGTCGGCCTCCTGGGCGGTGACGGTGAAGTCAGTGCTCGGCAGGGTCTGCCAGGTGCCGGTGATCTTCACCCCGCCGGTCTGCGCGATCCGCATCTCGATCGTGAGCGAGGTGAGCGGCTGGGTCGTCTTGAGGGCGAGGTTGCTCTGCGTCCAGTAGACGGTGCTGTGCGGGTCCACCGAGCCGGCCGACCACAGCGGCCCGTTCTGGCTCTCGCCGGCGGTCGGCGACGGGCTGGTGGCCGGCGGAGTCGGGCGCGCGCTGCCCGGCGTGGTGGCCGGGGCCGGCGCGACAGGGGCGGGACGGCCCGATGCCGGGTGCGGGGAACTGACGGTCGGGGACGGGGTGGCAGGCGTGGTCACGGTGGCCGAAGGCGACGAGTGCGCGACGATGGCGGCGACGGCGAGGCCGCCGGTCGCCAGGATGCCGGTGGCGGCGAGCCCGGCGAGCGCGACCCTGGTCCCGGACCTCGCGAACGGCCGCGCGCGGTGACGGACGGCGGGACCGGCCATGCCGCGTTGAACCTGGGCCAGCATCCTCGCACGGTCGGGCCGGTGGGCCTCGGCGGCCTCGCGCAGCCGACGGGCGATCTCCTCGTTCACCGGTTCCTCCTCCCTGCCACCAGGTCCCCGACCGCTCGCGCGCCAAGAATCCTTTCCAGCTCGGCCATTCCCTTCGAGGTCTGGCTCTTCACCGTACCGACCGATATGCCCAGCGCCACCGCCGTGTCCTTCTCCGACAGGTCGAAGGCGTGCCGCAGCACCACACAGGCGCGCTTGCGGAACGGCAGCCGGGCGAGCGCCGCGCGGACGTCCAGCACGGCCGCCATGTCCGGCCCCTCCACCTTCTCGGGGCTGCGGGACCAGAACAGCGTGATCCGGCGTCGCTCGCGCACCGCGCTGCGGATCCGTCCGCGCGCCAGGTTGGCCACCACACCGCGGGCGTAGGCGAGCGGGTGGTCGGCCTGCCGCAACCGGTCCCAGCGCTGCCACAGGGCGACCAGGGCGTCCGCCGCGAGGTCGTCCGCCGCGTCGGTCTCGCCGGTCAGGAGGTGTGCCAGACGGGCGAGTTCGGCATAGTGGCGTTCGAAGAATTCGTGGAACTCCGCGGACGCGTCATCGAGGAGCATCCCCCGCCCTCTCCTGACAATGATGTGCGCGTTAGTTGCGCGTTTAACAATGGGGGCGCAGCCTAACAGTGCCCAGCCCGGGATTCGAACAGCGGTCGTGCTCGGTTGCGGGCCGGTGAAGGCTGACCGGCGGGCTGGTCAATGCCGGGCGAACTGGACACCGGTCGGCTGCGCGCGGTCCGGCCGCACGGCGATGCCGCCGACGGTCAGCCGCTCCCGTAGATGTCGGTGATCCTGAGCGGCCCGCCGCAGCCGGTGCCATCGGCGGACAGGAAGTAGTGGTATTCGGTGCAGGACAGCCGCCGCCGGCCGCCGGCGGCCCGCACCTCCAGCGCGGCCACCGGGTTCCGGTGGCCGGCCCACCGGCAGGTCGGCGAGCTCGGCGAACGCCTGTCGGCTGAGGTCGAGTTGCCCGCCCCGTACCGGTTCCGCTCCCGGTGAGGACGGTCAGGGCCAGGCACGCCGGCACATCGACGACCAGCAGCCCCAAGGGAATGCCCGTGACCAGTCCGCGCCTGCGCCGCCGTTGCGGCGCGGGTTGCGGCGCGGCGTGCTTCGTTGCCCTCATGCCCGTCCATCCGGTAGTTCGACTCGGCCTTCCGGCTCCCAGTCGCCGCAGGAGCCGAGAAGGTTGCCGCCCCGACGCCGATTTCGTGGCGATCGGTGCACGGCACGAAAGGGATCTTCAGTGCAGTCACTCCCCTCGCTGCCCACGGCCGCCCGGATCCGGGCGTCCTCCTACTCGGTACCGGCCCTGCTCGGTACCGGCCCTACTCGCCCGCTTCGGGAGGCCCGGCTGCCGTGGCCGGGAGGTCGCCGCATCGGCCATCGGCGGACGGCGAAGCCGAGGAGCGCCGCGATGGTCATAGCCTGACGCACGACACGCATCCCACCCCGGTCGCCGCTCGTTCCCGGTCTCGCCGACCCGGGCTGCTACTCGCTCATGGACGCCGCGGAAGGACGCCACCTTCTGCGCCCGCTCCGGCTCCGCCGACGGGTCGCTCTCCCTGGAGTCGTACAACTGCCCGGGCCGCCACCTCCGTCACCGGGACAACCCCGAGCTCCGGCTCGACCCCTCCGAGAGCAGCGCCGCGTACCGGGCCAGCCGCTCCTTCGCCGTCGTCGCACCCCGTACCTGACCGTAGGTCGGACCGGAATACTCCGCCCATGGCACCGCGGTCTTCCGGCAACCCGCGCGTCGGCGAAGCAGAAACCACCGAGGGTCTCAGGCCAGCTTGCGGATCACCGGGGTAAGCCATCGGCGGTACGCCGCCGTGTCCTCCCGCAGAGCCCGGCTCACCACCACACGCTTCTCCGAGACACACCAGCCGACCGCGCCGGCGACTGGCAACTCCAACACGTGCAGCTCGAACGGGCGGGCCTTGCGCCCCAACTCCTTCTCCACCGCACGGACGAGGTCTCCTTCATGGCCACGGCGACCACCGCGCATCATGGCCTCCGCGTACTCGCGGCCCCGGGCAGAACTCCACCGCACGGCGTCATCGAAGCACTCGCGCACCAGCACCCCGAGTTCCTCGCCGTCCCCGAACCTGGACTCCGGCGCAGGGAACCCGCGATCGGGCCCCTCGTGCCGCGTCAATGCGCGATCCCACCATCGAGCCCACTGCGCCGACGCCTCCGGGACCGCGAGAGGCACGAGGCTCGCCCGCGTCTCGACCGCCGGCACCAGCGGCGGCACGTCGATGCCGGCGCGCGGACGCAGACCAGCCGCGTCCCGCACGAACAACCCGATCACGAGCTCCTGCGAGGTCCCGCTTCGGACCTGCCAGCTGGGCGACCCTGCATATCGCATGACGGACATCCTCCGCCGCTGACGCCGCCCAGACCAGCGGATTCGGTCGGGCAGCCCGGGGGTGGGACTCCCCCGGGGCACCCGTCCACCCCGCTGACGCAAACGAACTCGCCACGCGGACACCCTCGGGCACGCCTCGGCCCGCCGTAACACAAACGGACTCGGGCGCGCTGGTTAACGCGCGTAGCGCGGGCCCGCGCGCATGCCGTGCGCAGGGTCAAGTTTCAGCCAGACAACACCCATCCCCCACCCATTGACCAGTAAGCGCCCAACCCCCTTGAGCAATGCGGCGGTCAGGATTCCGCAAGGCTTCTTGTTGTTGCGTACTCAACAAAGCGATGGTCGTCGCGGGCCGCCGCCCCCACCGGTCACCCCATCGGTGGACCCCCACACCCGCAGGCCTCTGTCCACCACTTCCAGGAGGCTGTACCTTGCGTACGACCACCCCCAGCTCCCCCCACATACGCGGCAGATGGCGCCGCGTGGCCTCGGCGGCAGCGGCCACCGCCGCGCTCGTCATCGCCGGACTCGGCACCGCCGGCCACGCAAGCGCGGCCACCGCCACCACGAGCCACAAGGTGAGCTCCAAGGCGATCGCCGCCCAGGTCGCCAAGGCCCACGTGCAGTACACACGGGCATGCGGCGCCACCCCGAAGAAGGGCTACGCCGCCTGCAACGCCCTGCGCGTCACCGGCGGCACCACCGCCTTCATGGAGAAGCAGGCCGCCCTGAAGGGCATCACGCCCAAGACCATCAGGCCGAACGCCGCCTCCGATTCCCCCACCGGATTCGGCCCGTCGGACCTCCAGTCCGCCTACGGCCTGACCTCCGCGGCCTCCGCCAACGGCTCGGGCGAGACCGTCGCCATCGTCGACGCCTTCGACGACCCGAACGCCGAGTCGGACCTCGCGACCTACCGCTCGCAGTACGGCCTCCCGGCCTGCACCAGCGACAGCGGCTGCTTCAGCAAGGTCGGCCAGGACGGCTCGTCGTCCAACCTCCCCACCGCCGACAGCGGCTGGGCCGGTGAGGAGTCCCTCGACCTCGACATGGTCAGCGCGGTCTGCCCGAACTGCAACATCCTCCTCGTCGAGGCCAAGTCGGCGTCCGAAGCCGACCTCGGCACCGCGGTGAACGAGGCCGTCTCCCTCGGCGCGAAGTTCGTCTCCAACAGCTACGGCGGCTCGGAGTCCTCCTCCGACACGACGTACGACTCCGAGTACTACAACCACCCGGGCGTCGCCATCACCGCCAGCGCGGGTGACAGCGCCTACGGCGCCGAGTACCCGGCCGCCTCCCAGTACGTGACCGCCGTCGGCGGCACCGCCCTCAAGACCGCCTCCAACAGCCGCGGCTGGACCGAGTCCGTCTGGCACACCTCCAGCACCGAGGGCACCGGCTCCGGCTGCTCCGCCAACGACCCCAAGCCCAGCTGGCAGACCGACAGCGGCTGCTCCACCCGCATGATCGCCGACGTGTCCGCCGTCGCCGACCCCGCCACAGGCGTCTCGGTCTACGACACCTACCAGGCAAGCGGCTGGAACACCTACGGCGGCACCAGCGCCTCCTCGCCGATCATCGCTTCCGTCTACGCGCTGGCCGGCACCCCGGGCAGCAGCGACTACCCGGCGCAGTACCCGTACGCCAAGGCCGGCACCGCCGCCCTCAACGACGTGACCAGCGGCAGCAACGGCTCCTGCTCCACGTCGTACTTCTGCACCGCAGGGCCCGGCTACGACGGCCCGACCGGCTGGGGCACCCCGGAAGGCACGTCCGCCTTCAGCGCAAGCTGAGTGACACCAGCACACATCACGCATGCAAGGACCGCCCCGTCGGGTCACGGGGAGCCGCCGGCGTGAGGGGGACGTGGGGTCTCCTCGGCGGCACGGAGAAGGAAAACGGGCCACGGCAGCCGGCCGCGGCCCGTTTTCCCTGTACTGCTTCGGTTCGGCTCGGGTTGAGGAACGCTGATCGCCACCGCCGGCGCCCTGCTGGCCATCGCCGCCGGCTGCGTGCTGGTACGTCGCGTACGCCGCAGCAGGACTTCCCACCACTGACAGTTCCGTCGGCCCCGTTCGACTTGCCGGCGACACTCAGCGGGCGGCCAGCACCAGCGCCAGTCCGATCAGCGCGGGAACAGTCTGCACGAAGACGATCTTTCGGCTGGCCGTGGCGCCACCGTACGCGCCGGCCACGGCCACGCACACCAGGAAGAACACCTTCACCTGGAAACCCACCGGATCGGATGCCACCGCACCCCACACCAGACCGGCGGCGAGGAAGCCGTTGTACAGCCCTTGATTGGCCGCGAGTGCCTTCGTCCCGGAGGCGAACTCGGCACTGGTCCCGAAGGCTGCCCGAGCCCTGGGGCCGGTCCACAGGAACATCTCCAGGACCAGGATGCAGACGTGCAGAGCGGCGATGAGCAGTACCACGGCGGTTGCAATGATTGACATGAGGAACAGGTTCACACGACGCTCCCGGTCATCGTGCAGGTGCGGCTGCCGTTGGCCTCCCCCGTTGAGACCACGCCGCCCTCCGCCTACCGGTATTCGCGCTGATGATCGGTATCGTCCGCCCCGACGCACAGGGCCTTCAGTACAGCGGCCTGCAACGAGGAGGATTCACCATGGCCGATCACCGGCAGGGGACCGCGCCCGAGGACGGATCCCCATCGCGGACGCCGGACACCGATCATGCGGGCGCGCACGGCACGGTGCGCCTGGCCCTCGTGATCGGTGCTCTCGGCGTGGTCTTCGGTGACATCGGGACCAGCCCGATCTACACCCTGCAGACCGTGTTCGACCCGGGCGACCCGCACCCCGTCCCGGTCACCACTCAGAACGTCTACGGGGTGGTGTCCCTGGTGTTCTGGTCGGTGGTGGTCATCGTCCTGGTCACCTATGTGCTGCTGGCGATGCGCGCCGACAACGACGGCGAGGGCGGCATCATGGCGCTGATCACCCTGGTACGGCGATGGAGCTCACGGCGGGCCGGACGCACCGCCGCCGTACTGGCAGCGCTGGGCATCTTCGGCGCGTCGCTGTTCTTCGGCGACAGCATGATCACCCCGGCGATCTCGGTCCTGTCCGCGGTCGAAGGGCTCAAGGTCGTCCAGCCGTCGCTGGAAGGCGCGGTCGTACCCATCACCGCGGTGATCATCGTGCTGCTGTTCCTCGTGCAGCGCAGGGGAACCGCGGCGGTGGGCCGGGTCTTCGGACCGGTCATGATCGCCTGGTTCGCGGCCATCGGCGCCTGCGGTGTCGCCGGCATCGCCGACCATCCGGCCATCCTCAGGGCGCTGTCGCCGACCTACGCCCTGGGCTTCCTGTTCGGCCATTTCGGCACGGCCTTCTTCGCTCTGGCCGCGGTTGTGCTGGCGGTCACCGGCGCCGAGGCGCTGTACGCCGACATGGGGCACTTCGGCCGCCGGGCGATCACCCGCGCCTGGCTGTTCCTCGTCTTCCCCGCCTGCATCCTGAGCTACTTCGGCCAGGGCGCGCTGATCCTCGCCGGTCCGCACAACATCAGCAGCCCCTTCTTCCTGCTCGCACCGGACTGGGGACGCCTGCCGATGGTCGTGCTGGCCACGGCGGCCACCGTGATCGCCTCCCAGGCAGTGATCACCGGCGCGTACTCGGTGACCTCCCAGGCAGCCCAGCTGGGTTACCTGCCGAGGCTGCGGATCGCGCACACCTCCGAATCCACCATCGGCCAGATCTACGTCCCCTGGATCAACTGGCTGCTGATGGTCGCGGTCCTCACCCTGGTCTTCGCCTTCCGCAGCTCCGCGGCGCTGGCCTTCGCGTTCGGCATGGCGGTCACCGGCACCATCACCATCACCACCCTGCTGTTCTTCTACGTCGCCCGCGCGAAATGGGGCACGCCCAAGTGGCTGGTCGCCATCGGCGCGGCCGTACTGCTCTTTGTGGACCTGCTGTTCGTGGCGGCCAACCTGACCAAGTTCGTCCACGGCGCGTGGCTGCCGCTGCTGATCGGCGTCACCGCGTTCACCGTCATGACGACCTGGCAACGCGGACGCGAGGTCGTCACCGCCGAACGGGCGCGGCTCGAAGGTCCGCTGCCCGAGTTCATCGAAGACCTCCGCTCAGGGAAGCTGTCGACGCTCCGGATCCCGGGCACGGCCGTTTTCCTCAACCGGGGCAAGCAGACCGCGCCCCTGGCCATGCGGGCCAACGTCGAGCACAACCACGTGCGTCACGACCAGGTCGTCATCCTCTCCCTGGCGACCGAACCCATGCCCCGCGTACCGGCCGACCAGCGGATCGTCGTCGACGACCTCGGCTACACCGACGACGGGATCATCCACGTCACCGCAAGGTTCGGCTACATGGAGACACCGGACGTGCCCGGCACCCTGGCCGTGCTCACCCCGGCACAGACCGAGGGGCCGCTGGACCTCGACCAGGCGTCCTACTTCCTGTCGAAGATCGAGCTCCGGCGCGGCACGTCACCGACGATGGCGCCCTGGCGCAAGCGGCTGTTCATCGCCACCTCCTACATCACCGCCGACGCCGCCGAGTACTTCGGCCTGCCCCGCGACCGCACCGTCATCATGGGCTCCCACGTCGAGGTGTAGACGCGTGGGTCACCGAGGACAGATGCCCGACTCCGCTCGGACTTCCACCATCACCGTCTGGGCGGCCTCGGCCGACGCGGCTGCCTGGCGGTGAGCAGTCCGATGTCCTCGACGTCGGAGGTCAGGATCGTCACCCGGCCGGGGTACTGGAGCGCGGTCGCGCACAGCATGGCGTCGATGGCGTGCTTGTGACCATGCAGCCCCGCTGCTCGCAGTGTCCAGGACCAGGGCACCGCTCATACGGCCGCCCCGGCATCCGAGGTCCCGCCGGTGAGCGGAGCCCGCTTGGCCGCCGCCTCCAGGTACGCCGAGACGCGCCCGAAGTGCGGGCCGTGGACGCGGAGTCGAGCGAGGACGGATGTCATGTCCGGCGAAGTGTCCGACACCACGCGGGTTTTGAGCGGCTCCGTTTCCGGGGCGGCAGGACCTACTCTGATCCCCGTGAGGCAGGCAGGCGCTGGGAAGGACGATCGGCGATGACGCCCCTGAGCACCGGGGACCCGGAGTCCATAGGCGGGTACACCCTTCTCGGCCGGCTCGGGGCGGGCGGTATGGGAGTCGTCTATCTGGGAGTCTCCGCCTCGGGACGGCAGGTCGCGGTCAAGCTCGCGCACGGGCCGTATGCCCAGGAAGAGGAGTTCCGGACGCGCTTTCGGCAGGAGGTCGCGGCAGCGCGCAGAGTGAGCGGCGCCTTCACCGCGCCTGTCGTGGACGCCGACCCGGACGCCGACCGGCCATGGATGGCGACGCTCTACGTCCCGGGGCTCAACCTCGCCGAAGTCGTGGAGCAGGACGGCCCGTTGAGCCAGCGGGAACTGCGCGCGCTGGGGCTGGGGCTCACCGAGGCGCTGCGCGACATCCACCGGGCGGGCCTGGTGCACCGGGACCTCAAACCGCGCAACGTCCTGATGACCGAGGACGGGCCGCGCGTCATCGACTTCGGCATATCGCGCGCCTCCGACAACCAGAGCCTCACCACGACCGGCCGGATGATCGGCACTCCGCCCTTCATGTCGCCGGAACAACTGTCCGCTCCCCGAGACGTCACCCCGGCCTCGGACGTGTTCTCGCTGGGGTCGCTGCTGGTGTTCGCGGCCGTCGGCACGGGGCCGTTCGACAGCGACAGCCCGTACATCACCGGCTATCAGGTGGTGCACGGGACCCCGGACCTCGACGGGGTGCCCGAAGCGCTCCTGAGCATCGTCGAGCGCTGCCTGGACAAGGACCCGGCCGCCCGGCCGGAACTGACGGACATACACCGCATGCTCCAGGCGCTGCCGGAGTCCGACGTCACCGCGTCCCCGAGGACCGGGCGGTCCGCGCGGCCCCGCCGCCGCCGGGCACGGTTGCTGCTCACCGGCCTCGGCGCGGCGCTGGCCGTCACGGGGCTGTGTGTCGGGGTGGGGGTCTTCGTGTCCGGTCCGGACACCACCGCCGTCTCCCGGGCCGCCGCCACGGCCACCGCCCGTGCCGCGTCACTGCCCGACGGCTGGCGGCCGTGGCGCACGGAGCTGCGGTACGACGTGAAGGGTGTCCCTCTCGACTACGACAGCCCGGGATGCGTGGCGGCGGGAAGCGCCCTGTTCTGCGGCGGTACGGGCTTCACGGTCGCCAGGATCGACGCGGCCTCCGGCCGCACCCTGTGGCGGACCGGCACCCGCCCTCAGGGGGTGCAGCCGATCGGCGTTCGCGACGGGCTGGTCTATGTGTACGAGGATCCGGACGACAGGACCCGGCGCGTGGTGGCCCTCGACGCCGCCACCGGGCACCGGCGGTGGCAACGCGACATCGACAAGGCCGAGGACGCGGTCCTGTACGACGGCGGGTTGCTGACCCTGTCTCCCGACCACGCGTCGTTCGTGGCCTACGGGCCTTCCGGCAAGGAACTGTGGCGGGCGCCCTCGCCGGCCGAGTACTGCACTCCGTCGGCGCTGGGAGGCGTCCCCCGTGCCCTGTGCTCGAAGGGCACCGAGCCCGGCCGGGCCCCGGTCGAGCTGATGAAGCCCGGACCCGGCAGCCTGACCGGAACCGCCACACTGCCCACGAAGGCGCAGGCGCTCGGCGCTGTCGGCGGGCAACCCCTGTTCCTCGCCCCCCAGACCGCGAAGGACGTGTACGAAGCCGGGTACGAACGGCCGTACAACGCGCTGCTGCGGGTGACCTCGACCGGGCAGGTCAGACGGATACCGCTGGCACGTCCGCTGACCGGCGCGGCCACCCTTGTGGACGGCGTCGTCTACTTCGTCCGGTCCGACGGGTCGGTCACCGCGGTGTCGGCGGACAGCGGCAGACAGCTGTGGCAGAAGGTGACGGACGTGGAGAGTCTGTCCGCGCCCGCGGTGTCAGCGACGTACGGGCGGGTGTATTTCTCCAACCGCTTCGGCCGTCTGCTGGCGCTGGACAGCCGCACCGGAGCGGAGGTCTGGCGCACGTCCGCGCTGGACGACCCCGGGGACAAAGCGCAGGACTATCCGCCGCGCGTACTGCTCGTCGAGGACGCGATCGTGGCGACGGCCGGCGACACGGCCTTCTCCCGAAGCCCGCACGGGCCCACCTGACCCGGACACGGTCCCCGATCACGTCGCGGATGGGGGCACGGCCTCGACGTGACACCCTCCGCCAGAGGTACGCCGCCTCCCACTGCGTGATCAACCTGCCCGAACGGGGGTCTCCCCTCGTTACTGAGGCAATTGGGCCTTTCGGAGGAGGCGGGGCGGCGGCGCCACCGAGAACGCGACGGATGGCCCCTACAAGGGACAGTCACGGATATATCCGTTCTTTGTAACGCACATCCTTTCGTCGATCCGGTCCCGTGCCGGCGGGCCACAGTGTGGGGCCTCGGCACAGAGCCGGGAATCTCGGATGGCACGCCCGGCCCCGGCCAGGGGCCGGTATGCACGAACGTGAGGTGACAGCTTCATGTCTGTTTCTCGTACGACGATCCGCCTGATCGCCACCTGTCTGGCCTCGGGCGCCCTCATCGGCGCGGCCGCCATGCCGGCCCTGGCCGCCGGGGGCGGTCATGACCGCGACCACGGAAGGAACTACTCGCACAGTCGCAGGGGCGACCGCGACCACGACGGCCGATTCGGCGACCGGGGCCGGGGCCACGGCTGGGACCGGGGCCGTGACCGGGACCGGGGCTGGCACCGGGACCACGGCCGGTACGACGACCGGTACCGGGGTCACGAGCGCTACCGCGGCCGCCGCTAGCCCGCCCCGCCGGAGGGCCGAGGGCCGAAGACCGTTCCACGCGGTCCTCGGCCCTCCGGCCGTGTTCCGCACCGTGCGGCGCTCGCGCGCCCCGTCCCGCATGCCGTGGCGGGTTCGTCCCACAGGGCGGACAGTGGAATCGGGAGCCTCAGGGCATCAAAGGGGGCAGGGGCGTCAGGGGCGTCAGGAAATCGGGGTGATCATGGACCGTTACCCGCCCATCGCCGATCACGGCCTCGTCGGTGACCTCCAGACCGCCGCCCTGGTGTCGTCCCAGGGGGTCGTCGACTGGTTCACGGCTCCCCGGTTCGACTCGCCCAGCGTCTTCGCCTCCCTGCTCGACCACGACCGCGGCGGCTCCTTCCTGTTCGCCCCGGAGAGCCGGAACACCACCTGCAAGCAGCTCTACTACCCCGACACCGCGGTCCTGGTGACACGGTTCATGTCGCCCGACGGAGTCGGCGAGGTCTTCGACTGCATGCCGCCGGACCGCACCGGAACCCCCACCGACCGGCATGTTCTGATACGCGGCGTGCGGGCGGTCCGCGGCACGGTGCGCTTCACTCTGGAGTGCCGTCCGCGCTTCGACTACGGCAGGGCCGCCCACCGCCTCGACCTGCGGGACGGTACCGCCACCTTCCGGGCACCCGGCGCCGCCGCCTGGTTGCAGAGCACCTTCCCCCTGCGACAGGACGGCACGGACGTGCGGGGCGAGGTGACCCTGCGGACGGACGAGGTGGCCGCGGCGGTGTTCACCGTCGGCGGGCCCGGTGGCGATCCCCCGCCGCCGGTCACCGCGGAGCGGGCGATGGAGCGGTTCTGGGAGGTGGTGGACTTCTGGCAGGACTGGGTGCGCTCCTCCCGGTACCACGGCCGGTGGCCGGGGGTGGTGCACCGCTCGGCCATCACGCTCAAGCTGCTCACCTACGCGCCCACCGGTGCGCCCGTCGCCGCCGCGACCATGGGGCTGCCCGAGCAGATCGGGGGTGAACGCAACTGGGACTACCGCTACACCTGGGTCCGCGACGGCTCCCTGTCCGTGCGTGCCCTGCTCGACCTGGGGTTCGCCGAGGAGGCGGCGCGGTTCACGCGCTGGCTGGGGGACCGCCTCCAGGCCCGGGAGGGCGCCGGCGGCGAGCCGTTGCAGATCATGTACCGCGTCGACGGCGACCCCGAGGTGCCGGAAGAGGTGCTCTCGCACTTCGAGGGCTACCGGGGCTCGTATCCGGTACGGCTGGGGAACGCGGCGGCCGGCCAGTTGCAGCTGGACATCTACGGGGAGGCGCTCTACGCCCTGTCGGAGGGGAGCGAGGTGACGGCGGGAGGCAGCTACCACGGCTGGAAGAACGTCGCGCGCACGCTGGACTGGCTCGCCGACTCCTGGGACCGCCCCGACGAGGGCATCTGGGAGACGCGCGGCGGGCGCCGGGACTTCACCTTCAGCCGGGTGATGGCGTGGGTGGCCTTCGACCGGGGGCTGCGTCTGGCGTGGGAGCACAGCCGTCCGGCGGACGCTCCCCGGTGGACCGCGGCGCGCGACGCGATCCTCGAACAGGTGATGGAGCGGGGCTGGAACGAGCAGGAGCAGGCCCTCGTCCAGCACTACGGCAGCGACGTCCTCGACGCCTCGCTGCTGCTCATTCCGCGCGTCGGGTTCCTGGCGCCGAGGACGGTGAGCTGGCTGTCGACCCTGGACGCGATGGAGCGCACGCTGGTGTCGGAACAGCCTCGTCTACCGCTACGACCCAGCGGCCTCGCCGGACGGACTGCGGGGCTCCGAAGGCACCTTCAGCCTCTGCACCTTCCTCTACGTGGACGCCCTCGCCCGCGCCGGCCGGATCCGTCCGGCGCGCTACGCGTTCGAGAAGATGCAGACCTACGCCAACCACGTCGGCCTGTTCGCCGAGGAGATCGGCCCCAGCGGCGAGCAGTTGGGCAACTTCCCGCAGGCTTTCACGCATCTGTCGCTGATCATGGCCGCCACCACCCTGGACGACGCCCTCGACCAGCAGCGCGCCTGAGAACCTTGCGCAGGGGTGGTGTGGTGCCGTCGTACGCGAGAGGGGCAGGTCTTGTGGGGGCCGCCGTGGGGTGGGCCGGGGCTGGATAGGCTCCCCGCGTGCCGATTCCGCGCGAGTTGTCCACGAACGCAAATCAGCAACTTCGATTCGCTCTGCTCGGGCCGCTCCAGGCCTGGCGTGGCGAGGCGGGTCTGGAGCTCGGGCCGGTTCGTGAACAGGCCCTGCTCGTGGCCCTGTTGCTGCGACCGGGCAGGACGGTCGGCCGGCGGCAGCTGCTCGACGGGGTGTGGGGTGCGGAGCCCCCCGGCACGGGCGACCGGGTGATCCCGGTCTATGTGCACCGGTTACGGCGGCGCCTGGACGCTCCTGGAGAGGGCTCGGCGACCTCCGTGATCGACACCGTTCGCGGCGGCTACCGCTTCGCCCCGGGGACCGCGGGTGTGGACGAGGCGCGGTGGGCGGAGCTCGCCGCCGAGGGGCGTGCGGCGCGGGACTCGGGGGACCTGGACGCCGCGGCGGACACGTGGTCCCGGGCGCTGGCCCTGTTCCGCGGCGAGCCCCTGGCCGGGATTCCCGGGCCCTTCGCGGAAGGGGAGCGGCTGCGGCTGGCGGAGCAGCGGCTCCTGCTGACGCAGGACAAGGTGGACTGCCGGCTCCGGTCGGGACGGCACGCCGAGGCCGTGGGAGAACTGTTCTCCCTGACGACGGCCCACCCCCACAACGAGGCGCTGGCCGCCCTGCTCATGCGCGCCCTGCACGCCGCCAACCGGCAGGCCGACGCGCTGGACGTCTACGCCGCGGTACGCCGCCGGCTGGTGGACGAGCAGGGGGTGGAGCCCGGCGCCGAACTGCGCCGGGTGCACGAGGCGGTCCTCCGCGGCGACGACGCGTTCCTGCTCGGCGACACCGCCGACAACGCCGTACGGCAGGGGCGGGCGGCGCGGCACCCGACGCGACGGCCGACCGGGCCCCGGCGTCCCGAACCCGCTGCCGCCACCCGCCGGATACGCCATGAACTGCCCGTCGAGACAGGCAGCTTCACGGGCCGGGACCGGGAGCAGCGGCTGCTCGTCGCGCCCGCCGACGCGCGGGCGGTCACCGTCCGGGCGGTCGACGGCATGGCCGGGGTCGGGAAGACCGCCCTGGTGGTGCGCGCGGCGCGGGCGCTGCGGGACCGGTACCCCGACGGCTGCCTGTTCATCGAGCTGCACGGGCATCGCGCGGACCGTGAGACGGCGGGGCGGCAGCGCGTACTGCGCCGGCTGCTGCGGGCGGTGGGGGCCGGCGAGGGGGAGGACTCCGAGGACCTGGACGAGCTGGCCGCGTCCTGGCGGGCGGCGACCGCCTCCCTCCGGCTGCTCCTCGTGCTCGACGACGCCTCGCGCGCCGAGCAGGTGCGCCCGCTGATCCCCGCCGGTGCCGGCAGCATGGTGATCGTGACCAGCCGCCGGCGCCTGACCGGGCTGGACGCGGACCGCAGGGTCTCGCTGTCCCCGCTCGGCATCGACGAGGCCGCGAGGCTGCTGACCCGTATCGTCGGCGGCGGCGAGGACGCCGACGGGCCGGGCGAGGACCGATCCGTCCGGGAACTGGCCGTGCTGTGCGGCCGGCTTCCGCTGGCGTTGCGGATCGTCGGGGCGCGCGTCCAGGACCGCCCGTCGTGGGCGGTGGCAGCCCTGGTGGCGCGGCTGACCGACGACGAGTACCGGCTCGACGAGCTGGCGGTGGAGGACCGCAGCGTCGAGGCCGCGTTCCGGATCTCCTACGACCGGCTGCCGGCCGCCGAGCAGCGCGCCTTCCGCGCCCTGGGCCTGTCGCCCACCGTACGGCTGGACCGGCTGACGCTGGCGGCCCTGCTCGGCTGCCCGCCCCCCGACGCGGCACGCGCCCTGGAGAGCCTGGCCGACGCGAGTCTGGTGCAGCGGGTGACCGCCGACCGCTACCGGCTGCACGATCTGGTGGCGGTCTATGCCCGGCGCGTCGCCGCCGCGTCGCCCGACGAGGTCGCGACGGCCCAGGAGGGTGTGTTCCGGCTGTACGTGGTCGCCGCCCGCTGTGCCGGTGACTGGGGCACCACGTCCTTCCCGACCGGCCCGCGGGGCATCGGCCCCTTCGCGGACTGGGAGGAGGCCGCGGCCTGGCTGGACGAGGCGGGCGGTGAACTGGTCGACGTGATCGGCCGGGCGGCGGCCGCGGGCCGGCTGGACGAGGCCTGCTGGATCGCCGAGGGCCTGGTCGACTACCTCACCCGGCAGGGCCGGTTCCACGAGTGCCGCACCGCGCTGGAGACACTGCTGCCGCTGGTCGGCCGGGCCGGCGACCGGCGGATGGACTCCGCGCTGCGCACCGGCCTGGGCATCCTGTTCGGGCTCCAGGGCCGTTACGGGCAGGCCCGCACCTGGTTCACGGAGGCGCTGGACATCAGCCGCCGGGCCGGTGACCGGCATGAGCAGGCCAAGGCCGCGGCCGGTCTGGGCACCTTCGCCAACCTGGAGGGGCGGATCGCCGAGTCCATGGCCCATTTCGCCGAAGTCCTGGGTCTCGTAGGAGAGTTGACGCACGACGACTGGCTCATGGGCTCGGTCATGACGCGCGCCGGCGATGTGCACCACCAACTCGGCGAGTACGACAAGGCGTACGACCGCTACCTGGAGGCGATCGCCCTTGCCGAGCGGGCGGGCAGTCCCCGGCTCCTCGGCAAGACGCTGCTCCGCCTCGGTGGTCTCCAGCTCGACCTCGGGCGGCCGGCCGAGGCCGTGGGCACGCTCGGCAAGGCCGAGGACCTGGCGAGGCGTCTCGGGGACGTTCCCCTGCACTCCGCCGTCCTCGGCCGGCTGTCCGCGGCGGAGGCCGACCTGGGCAACCTGCGGGCGGCGGCCGAACTCCGCCGCCGGTCACAGGAGTTGCTGGACGAGCAGACCGGCAGCGCGCCGGAGATCGCGATACGCCATCGGCTGATCCGGCCGGGCGCCGTGGCGGAGGACCTGACCGGGGCGCGCGACTTCTTCGAGCGGGGCACCGCCCTGCCCGCCACCGACGCCAACCGTGCGCGCATCTCCCGGGTGCTGGACGACCTCGGCCGCCGCCGACGCGCACACCGGCGGCCGGACGCGGACGAGCCGTAGCGGCCCGGGTGGGTACGAGCGGGGCCGGGCCCGGCCGGGACGTGCCGGCCGGGCCCTTCTTCCCCCGTGTCCTCCCCTGCCCCCGTTGCCCCCGTTCGCTCAGGGGTCCTACACGGGGTCTCCGTTCTCGTTCAGCCACTGGACGCCGTCTTGGCCGTCCTGGGTGAGGTTCTTGGGGATGACGAAGTCCGGGTACTTCCAGTGCAGGTTGACGTAGCCGGGGGCGTTCGTGAGGGACCTCAGGTCGCAGACCGGGTCGCCGACGATGCAGTACCGCCTGACCGGGATGCCGTTGAACTCCACCGGGCCGGCGCCGGGGGCGGTGGCCACCCCGGGGATGCCCAGCCCCTTGGGCAGGTGCGCCCCGAAGCCGGTGTCGGGCTGCATCGGGTCGGCGTAGAGCATGCCGTCGACCTGGGAGAGCGGGATGCCGGTGCTGCCGCTCGCGATCGTCTGGAGCACCCGGTCCGCGGCCTGTGCGCCCTGGGAGTAGCCGGTGATCGTGATGCGGGCGCCGGGGTGCGCCCGGTGGGTGTCCTGCGCCGCCTGCAGCCCCCGCTGGTAGCCGAGTTCGACGCTGGCGTCGTAGGTCGGTGCGGTGAGGGCCTCGGGGTTGACCTTCAGGGGGAGCTCGACGAGCCCGCCGGTGGGGCCGATGACGGGGCCGGCGGTGGCCGGGTAGCACACCTCGATCGCAGAGGAGCCGAGGCCGAGACGGTTGTTCGCGGTGGTGTAGGAGCGCGTGGTGGTGGGGCAGCCGTCCTTGTTGTCCGTGGGGCCGGTGCCGCCGATCTCGATGTAGTAGTGCCCCGCGTCGGCCGCGTGGGCGGCGGCGGGAAACGCGACGGCGGCACCGGCGGTCAGCGTCGCGGCGACGGCCGCGGTGCGCACGGCCCGTGCCAGCCTGCTCGTTTTCGACATGGCGTGATCTCCCCCTGGGATGGTGGTCGTGCCGGGCGACGAACGCACCAGACGCTAGGCACCGGTGTTCACATCGCGTTGACATACCGATGACTGCGCAGGTGGCAGGGCGCGCTCAGCCGCCGGCGGCGCGGCGTCGTACGAGGGCGAGCAGCGAGCCGAGAGCCAGCAGGACGCCGAGGGTCGCGTAGCCGTGGGTGAGGGTGGTGAGCGAGGCGACCGTGGCGACGAGCAACGGGCCGCCCGCGTCGCCGAGTTCGCGGCCGAGTTCGGCGGCGCCCATGGTCTGCCCGAGCCGTTCGGCGGGGGTGCTCGCGGCGAGGGCGGCGAAGCCGAGCGGGGTGATCAGGCCGGTCCCGGTCCCGGTCAGGGCGGCGCCGAGGAGGATGCCGGCCAGGCCCGGCAGCATGGCGCAGCCCATTCCGGCGGCGGCGAGCAGCAGCCCGGCCGTGATGCCGGACCGGGTCGTGAGCCGCCCGTCGTCCAGGGCCCGGCCGGCCCGTGGCTGGACCACGGCCGAGCAGGCGGCCAGCACGGACACCGCGGCGCCGGTGGCCACGGTGCCGAGCCCGGCCGCACGCCCGGACACCGGCAGGAAGCCGACCCCGACCGACAGGGCGGCCGTGGCCGCCGCGAGTGCGGACGTCGGGGCGAGGAAGGCCGGGTCGGCCAGACGTCGGGCGAGGTCGAGGACCGTCTGCCGGGCCTTGGGCAGCGGGGGTACGACGGGCACGGCGAGCGCGGCCCACCCGGCGACCGCCGCACCGAGCACCGCGAGTACGGCGAACAGCAGCCGCAGGCCGCCCGCCCACACCAGGACGCCGCCGAGCAGCGGGCCGAGGGTGTAGCCGATGGATTTGCAGAAGCCGTAACTGCCGAACGCCCGGCCGTGCCTGGCGGCCGGGTTGAGGCGGGCGACCAGGGCGGAGGCGGACGGGGAGAAGGCGGAGGCCGCGGCGCCCTGGCCGAGCCGGGCGGCCCACAGCCAGCCGGGGCGGTCGGCGACGACGTACAGGGCGGACGCGGCGGCGAAGGCGACGAGTCCGCCGAGCAGCACGGGCCGGGCGCCGATGCGGTCGGCGAGGGTGCCGAACAGCGGCTTGAGCAGCACCTCGGCACCGTCGTACAGGGCGAGCAGGCCGCCGAGCACGAGCAGCGAGGTGACCGCGCCCCGGCCGTGCCCGCCGAGGTTGGCCGCGATGCCGTGCGCGCCGAAGGCGGTGGTGAACCCGGCGGCGTACAGCGGCCACATCTGCCGGGCCGGAGCCGTCCGCGCCGTCGGCGTCGTGCTCACTGTTCCGCTTCCGTCCGCGGGGCCTGGTGCAGGGCGGCGAAGACGCGCTCGGCGTAGTCCTCGCAGACGGCCACGCACCGCCCCAGCCGCTCGCCGGCCTCGGCCGCCTCGGGAGTCCCGAACACGTCGCGTGCCGTCAGGTCCCGGTGCCGGCGCCGAAGCCGCTCCAGCGACCGCTCCTCCTCCTCCAGTTCGGCCAGCGTGAACGTGGCGACGCGGATCCCCTCGGCGATCTCCGCCTCGAACGTGCCGCAGTCGGCGAGGAACTCCGCCCAGTCCGCCGAGCGGGCGGCGTCGAACATCTCCTGGAGGAGGGTGGCGTCCTGGGCGCCGCGCCCGGAGGCGGCCAACGTCACGACCTGGCCCGCGGCCTGCTCGGTGAGTACGACCGCCCGCGCGATGCCGTCGGCGAAGACCGGCACGTCCGGCACGGCCCAGATCCCCTGGCCGAGCGAGAGCGCCCCGATCCTGCGCAGCTCCCGCCAGACGCCGACGCGGTGCCGCGACGGCTGGGCGGGGAGTCTGATCAGGAGGACGAGCCAGCGGCTCACCGTTTCGACGTTCGACACACCGCCGAATGTAGCAGCGGTTACATCCGGTGGTGTGCGGATGAGTGATGCGGCCGTCATCCGCCGGTCCGGGCGGAGGTGCGTTCAGCGGCCCGGCCGGCGCCGGGCAGGAAGAAGCCGGAGCAGGCCCGCCTCAGGCCAGCGTGAAGTACGCGAGGCTGCCCAGGCCGGCCAGTGTGCAGTAGACGGCGAACGGGATGAGGGTGCGGTGCTCGAAGTAGCGGACCAGGAAGCGCGTGGCGAGGTAGGCCGCGACGAACGCGGCCACGCTGCCGGCCAGCAGGGGGCCGCGCAGGCCGTTGCCCTGCGCCCCGAGCAGCGGCGGGAGCTTGAGCAGCGCGGCGCCGCCGATGACGGGGGTGGCGAGGAGGAACGCGAAGCGGGCGGAGTCCTCGTGGTCCATGCCCTTGAAGATGCCCGCGCTGATGGTGGAGCCGGAGCGGCTGATGCCGGGCAGCAGGGCGAGGATCTGGGCGGCGCCGATCGTCACGGCCTGCCGGATCGTCAGCCGGGTGATCCGCAGGTCCGACTGCTCGTCCGCCGACAGGTGCTCCTCGCCGGGGGCGACGGTGGCCCCGGCCCGCCGGTGGCCGGTCCCGCCGCGCCGCAGCTGCTCGGTGACGAAGAGGACGATGCCGTTGAGCGCCAGGAAGATCGCGGTGGGGACGGGCTTGCCGAGCGTCGTGCGGAAGACCTTGTCGAGCGCGATGCCGGCGATGCCCACCGGGATGCAGGCCGTGATGATCAGCCAGGCGAGCTTCTGCTCCACGGTCTCGATGCGGCGCTGGGTGACCGACGTGAACAGACCGCGGACGATCCGCACCCAGTCCCGCCAGAAGTAGACGACCAGCGCGAGCGCGGTGGCCAGGTGGAGGCCGACCAGCTCGTTGAGGTAGAGGGATCCGTCGGCGGAGACGTCCAGGTCGTGCTTCCAGTGCCCGCCGAGCAGCGCGGGTATCAGGATGCTGTGCCCCAGGCTGGAGACGGGGAACAGCTCGGTGACGCCTTGCAGCAGGCCGACGCCGACGGCTTCGGGATAGGTCAGGACGGACATGGAGGGCCTTCGACTCGGAATGCGGGAAAGTGAGGCTTCGGGCGACGCTCGCGGCGGCTCCGACCCGTCCGGAAACTACTACATCTTGTAAAACTTGATGGCCGGGGTGAGGGGGTGTTCATCTCGGCGTCCCGCAAGGTTCACCTTCCCCGGCCGGGCACGCGTCGACGGCGGTGACCTTCTCGCACCGCCCGACCGGGAGGGGCGCGCACCCGGGCGTCGGCGCTCTCCTGACCGCGCCGCGGAAGTTCCGGTCGGCCGGTCTCCTCGATGAGTACGACCATGCCCCGGACGACGCCGGAGACATCGCAGACGTCGTCGTCGGTCAGGGGCGATGCCGACCAGGAGACCGGGACCAGCCGTCCGTCACCACGCAGGCACCCGTCGTCGTCCACACGCCGTACGCCCCAGCAGCTGCTCCGCGGCCGGGTTGGCCGCGACGATCCGCCCGGCCGGGTCGATCGCGGCGACGGCCGTACCCAGCTGCTCGACGACCCGCTGCCACAGATCCGGCTTCGCCGCCGACGGCAGCCGTTCGTGCTCTCCGCCGGGCTTCGAGCCGTCCGTCACGCCGCCGCCCTTCCCGCACGGACCACACCGCCGCCGGGCCCGGGCCCCGGTCATGAAGGCGCCGGTGCCCCGACGGTCCCCCTGCGGGTACCCGCCCGCACGGCCGGCACGACGGCGCATGCGCGACACCGCTGTCCGTGGCAGTGTGATCCGTACCGGGCGTTGGGTCCTTCGGCCCCATGCCCGGGAACTGTGGCCCGGATCGGCCGAGGTCTCGCTGATCCATCCTGGTGGCGCTGGGTCGGTCGGCCGAGGGAAGTGATCGGCATGATGTGGTACGACGGCGGCTGGGGCTGGGGCTGGGGCGGCTGGATCGTCATGACGGTGTTCATGGTGCTGTTCTGGGCCGTCGTGCTCGTCGGGCTCCTCGCACTCGTGCGCCACCTCGCCGGTTCCCGTCATCATCAGCAGCCGGGTCAGCAGCCGGGCTCGCCTCCACCGCCCGGCGAGGGCGGGTGGCAGGAGCGGCGGGCCGAGAACCTGCTCGCCGAGCGGTTCGCACGCGGGGAGATCGACGAGGACGAGTACAAACGCCGGCTCGCGGTGCTTCGGGAGCACCGATGACTCCGTGTCGCCGCCGAGAGGTGTGGACGGCGCTCGCCATCGCCGCCGCGGCCTTGGTCCTGGGCATCGCCACGACGGGCCTGATGGCCGCGTCCGGCGCCTTCCACAGGACGGGGCCGGCCTCCTGGAGAGCGCAGGGCACACGCTGTACGGCACCGGCCGCGAAAGGCAGTGCGGTCGACGTGACCGTATGGGACACGGGACGCATGATGCGGGGCCCGGACGGGCCCGCGCCGAACAACGGCCACCCCGGTTGGTACGGCATGGGCATGATGCGCCTGGCGGCCCGCCCCATGACCGTTCCGGCGGGCAGGGTGACCGTGCGGGTGGTCAATGCGGGAGCCCTCACGCACGAGGTGATCGTGTTGCCGCTGCCGGCGGGCCGGGCTGCCGGAGAACGTGCCATCGGCTCCGACGGCCGGGTGTCGGAGGCGGGCAGTCTCGGCGAGGCGTCCCGCACCTGTGGCGCGGGTGCCGGAGAGGGCATCGCCTCGGGTGCGGCGGCCTGGACCACGGTGACGCTGCGACCGGGCCGCTATGAGCTGCTGTGCAATGTCCCGGGCCACTACGCGGCCGGGATGTACGCGGAACTGGACGTCACCCGCTGAGGGTTCGGCCGCCGTCTCCACCGGGCGCGGGCTTGCCGCTGTACCGGGGAGGGGCACCTGTACCGGGGAGGGGCACCGCGTCTGCCCTTCACTGTTTTTCTACGTCTCGTAGTAGCTTGAACGGGGCGAAGACGCGGCTTGCTGGAGCAGGCAGAGGGAGGTGCTGGATGACCGGCGGTGCTGACGGCCGGAAGGAGTCCCGGCGCCGTGCGCGGGGAGAGCTGGAGGGACAGGTGCTTGCGGCCCTGTGGGCGGCCGGCGGGCCGGCGACGGCTGTCGTGGTGCACGAGAACCTGGGCGACGACGGCACGGCCCACACCACCGTCCTCACCATCCTGACGCGGCTGTGCGACAAGGGGCTGGTGACCCGGCGGCGCGAGGGGCGCAGTTACGTGTACACACCCGTGGACGACCGGCCGGGGATGGCCGCCGCCGGAATGCACTCGCTGCTCGACGACGGTGGAGACCGCGCCGTGGTACTGGCCCGGTTCGTGTCGGATCTGTCGGCGGAGGACGAGCGTCTGCTGGAGCAGTTGCTGCACGGTGACGGCCCCCTGCGGGGGTGAGGCGTGTTCTGGCCCGTGCCGATGCATCTGCCGCTGCTGGTGAGCGCGGCGCCGGCGCTGGTGGCGTCCTGGGCGGGGCGCCGGATGCCGCCCGGGGCAGGGACGTGGGCGACGGCGTGCGCGGCCGAGACGGCGATCCTGCGTTCACCGCGATAGGGCAGGTGCCGCTGGTGGCGGCGCAGGGGCCGTGGTCGGTGAGCGTGCTCGCGGCGGAGGACCCGGTGAACCGGAAGGTCGCCGCGGTGTGCGCCGGGGTGGTGCCGGCCATGGTGGCCGGTGTGACGGTGGCGTCCTGGCGGCGGGGACGAGCGCTGGTCGACGCCTGGCGGGAGTGCCGGGACAGCGCGGGGGGGGCGGGGAGCTCGCGGTGGTCGACGATCCCGTCCCTGCGGCCTTCGCCGTGCTCGGCGTGCCGGGGCGCGTGGTGGTCTCCTCCGGGATGCTGCGGCTCCTGGACGCGCGCGTCTGACGGCCACGATCGATCCGTTGCTGCGACCGATCCCTTGCTGCGACCGCTGGAGCGGTCGGCGGACGAGGAGGCGGGGGCCGAGGTGGCGGACCGGCGCCTGGTGGCGCGGGCCATCGCACGGGCGGCAGGACTCGAACTGCACCGCTCCGCTCCCGGCCCGGTGACCGCCATCGCCGCCACGCCCGGACGGCGGCGGCTGAGCCTGGCCGTCGCAGGTGCGGCGGCCACGGTGTCGCCGGGCATCGCCGTCCCGCTCGCCTGCACCGAAGCCCCCGCGCACCTGTAGTGCGGTGAGGGCCGGGCCGAGGGCGCCGTCGGGGTGAGCAACGGGCCGCCCGCGTCGCCGAGTTCGCGGCGGGGCGGCGGCGCGCCGCTTCCGGCTTCGGCGCGTCCGGGGATGTAGCAGGCGTTACACCCGCCGTGCGGGCGCATGGCACACTCGGACGACGGCGGCACGGACGCGGCCGTGGAAGTGGAAGCGGAAGCCGAACGGGAGGACGGTGGATCCATGAGTGCCCCTGCACGCGGACGCGGCCCCCGGCGGTCCGACCCGGTGCGCGAGGCCCTTGCCTGCGTACCGTCCGTCCCCCGCGCCGAGTCGCCGCGCCGGCTGCTCGGCCCCGACCAGCACCCCGACCGGTAGGACCGGCGGGAACCGGAAGAGGCCGCCCGGAATGCGCGTCGCCGTCTATGTGCCGCTGCTGCTCTCGCTCGTCGCCCCGCTCGGCGCACGCCCGCTGGCCGAACGCTGCGAGCCCCGCCTCGCCACCTGGCTGCTCACGGCCTCGGCCCTCGTGCTCGGCGCGGCGAGCACGATCTCCCTGGGCCTGCTGGCCGTGACCGGTCTGATCCGCGTCCCGCGCCTCGCGGCCCTGGGCCACTGGTCGGCCGCCACCGCCCGGCACGACGACCCCGCCGCGCTGTCCGTCGCGCTGCTCGCCGGACTGCTGCTGGGCGTCGCCGTGCTCATGGCCGCCCGGATGCTGTGGCGCCGGACCCGGTCACTGGCCTCCGCCGCGTGGGACGCCGCCTGCATGCCCGCGCGCGAAGGTCTGGTCGTCCTCACCGACGACGCCCCGGACGCCTTCGCCCTGCCCGGACTGCCCGGCCGGGTCGTCGTCTCCACCGGCATGCTGCGCACCCTGGACGAGACCGAACACGGCATCCTGCTCGCCCACGAACGCGCCCATCTGACCGCCCACCACTACGCGTTCGTCGCCCTCGCCCAGTTCGGCGCCGCCGCCAACCCGGTCCTGCGCCCCCTCGCGACGGCCGTCACCTACACGATCGAGCGCTGGGCCGACGAGAGCGCGGCCGCCCAGGCGGGCGACCGCAGGCGGGTCGCCCGTACGGTCGGCAAGGCGGCACTCGCCGCCCTCCGCACCCCGGCCCCCGCCCGCGCCGCCGGTACAACCCTCGGCATCCTCGGCATCCTCGGCCGCCGCGGCCCGCTCGCCTCCGCGGGCCCGGTCCCCCGCCGCGTCGCCGCCCTCCTGGCCCCGCCACTGGGACGCCACCCGGCTCTCACCGCCGCCACCGCGGCCGTCCTCACCGCCACGGCCCTCACCACCGCCGAAGCCGCCCACGACCTCCACCTCCTGCTCCGCACAGTCGGCGCCTGGTAAGGACCCATAAGCCGGAGGCCGGCCACGGCTCCGACCCAGCAGCCCGGCCCAGCCCGAACCAGCCCGGACCGATCCGGCCGACCGATCCCGCCCCGCCGCCCGAAAGGGGTGGACCCGCGCCGTCGCCGCGGCCGATCGTGAGCGGTATGGACGATCACCGCGACGCACCCGCCACGCCCGCTGACGCCACCGAAGCCACCGAAGCCGCCGAAGTCCGCCGTTTCTGGGCCGGGCTCGGCCTTCCCGGGCTGGTCGACGTGCACACGCACTTCATGCCCGAGCGTGTCCTGCACAAGGTCTGGGACTACTTCGACACGAACGGACCGCTGATCGGCGGGCTGGAGTGGCCCATCACCTACCGGACGCAGGAGGCCGAACGCGCCGGTCTGCTGCGGGAGTTCGGCCTCCGGGCCTTCACCGCGATGCTCTACCCGCACAAGCCCGGCATGGCCCGGTGGCTGAACGACTGGGCGGCCGGCTTCGCCCGCCGCACCCCCGGCTGTCTGCACACCGCGACCCTCTACCCCGAGCCGGGTGTCGGGACGTACGTCCGCGAGGCCGTCGAGGCGGGCGCGCGCGTGTTCAAGGCACATGTGCAGGTAGGCGGTTACGACCCCGCCGACGAGCTGCTCCGGCCGGTCTGGGGGCTGCTGGCCGAGGCGCGGATCCCCGTGGTCGTCCACTGCGGCTCCGGACCCGCGCCCGGCAAACACACCGGTCCCGAGCCGATCGCCCGGGTGCTGGCGCGGCATCCGGGACTGCGGCTGGTCGTCGCGCATCTGGGGATGCCCGAGTACGAGGAGTTCCTCGGCCTCGCCGAGCGGTACGACCAGGTGCGGCTGGACACGACGATGGCGTTCACCGACTTCACCGAGGCATTCCTGCCGTTCCCCCGCCGCGCCCTGCCCCGGCTCGCCGCACTCGGCGACCGCGTCCTGCTCGGCACCGACTTCCCCAACCTCCCCTACCCCTACGTCCACCAGCTCCACGCCCTGGAACGCCTGGACCTGGGGCAGCACTGGCTGCGGGCCGTGTGCCACGACAACGCGGCACGGCTCTTCGGGCTCTGAGTCCCCCCTCCCTGAACAGCGGGGATTCCCGGCTCAGCCGGGGACGTCGCCGGGGATGGCGTCCTTCCACACCGTGTCGAAGGCCAGGCGCAGACAGGTCGCGAGGGCGGGGTGCTCGATGAAGAGGGTGGTGGTGGAGCCGGCGGCCACCGGGTCGGGCATGTCGCACAGGACGAGGGAGGCGTCGGCGATGACGAGCTTCAGCGGCAGGTCGGGGGCGAAGCGGGCTTCCTCGCCGGCGGCGGCGAAGCGCCGTACGTGCTCCATGGTCTCGGGGTCGTCCCGGGCCTCGTCGAGGTAGAGGGCGCGCACGGTGCCGCCCGCCCGGTGGAGCCGGCGCACCACCGCGATGCCCTCCGTGTTCTCGGCGGGGGCCACGAACGGCGGTTTGCAGAAGGTGAGCAGCTCGTGCCGGGCCTGCCGCTGGATGTCGGCGAAGCGCTCGGCGATCGCCTTCGGGTCGCGCAGGATCTCGATGTAGTCCAGCGGGTCGGTGTGCTCCCGGCCCTGGGACCACAGCGGTTGCAGGACACCGGCCAGCCCCTGCGAGACCCGCTCCAGCCGGTCGACGGACTCCCGCTGCACGGCCATCAGCCGGGCGACCGCCAGTTCGGGCGTGACGGCGGAGTACGTGGCGACGCGGCCGGGATGGGCGGTGACCAACTGGCGTCGTACGAGCCCGTCCAGCACGTCGTACACGCGCTGGCGCGGCACGTCGGCCTCGCGGGCCGCCTCGGCGGCCGTGTAGGAACCACGCCTGATGAGCGCCAGGTAGACCCGCGCCTCGTACCGGGCGAGGCCCAGCGACATCAGGTCGTTGACCGTTGCATCTTCCAGCTCCATGGCTGCACAAGGTACCCGCCGCAGCCGAGGAGTTGAGGGCAAGGTTTTACCAATCGCCCCTGTTCTCTTCGGCAAATGTTCCATAACCTCGTCAACAGCCACCACTGACCGGGGTGGCACGACCGACAGCATGCCCGGAAGCGGGCTCCTCCACGGCACACCCCCAACGGAAAGCGCTTGTCATGCACTCGTCACCTCGCTGAGGCGGGTGCCACCGCAGCGCTTCCGCCCCGCCGTCGCGGAGCCCATCCATCCCCCCACGGAGGGCAGTTCATTGCATTCGCATCGCAGAAGGAATCCGATACGCCGCGGCATACCCGCCCTGCTGTCCGCAGCGGCCCTGATCACCGGCGGTTTCGTCGCCTCGCAGTCGGCGGCCTTCGCGACCACGACCACCTCTTCTTCCACGGCCTCCTCCGCCGCCACCACGGTGCACACCCACCGGCTCTGCTCGCAGCCGAGCAAGCCCGGCTACATGGCCTGTCAGGCGGAGGTCCGCACCGACCTGAAGACCCAGAAGTCCCTCGGCCGCCACGACACCCCCAAGGGCTTCGGCCCGGCCGACCTCCAGGCCGCCTACAACCTGCCCAAGGACGGCGGCAAGGGCGCGACCGTCGCGATCGTCGACGCCAACGACGACCCGAACGCCGAGAAGGACCTGGCGGCCTACCGCTCGCAGTACGGCCTGCCGGAGTGCAGCACCGGCAACGGCTGCTTCAAGAAGATCGACCAGGACGGCGGCTCCAACTACCCGACGGCCGACGCGGGTTGGGCGGGCGAGATCTCCCTCGACGTCGACATGGTCAGCGCCGCCTGCCCGCAGTGCCACATCCTGCTCGTCGAGGCCAAGTCCGCCAACATGGACGACCTCGGCGCGGCCGTGAACCAGGCCGTCAAGCAGGGCGCCAAGTACGTCTCCAACAGCTACGGCGGCGGCGAGGACACCAGCGACACCAAGGCGGACGACCAGTACTTCAAGCACCCCGGTGTCGCCATCACCGTCAGCTCCGGCGACAGCGGCTACGGCGTCGAGTACCCGGCCGCCTCCCCGTACGTGACCGCCGTCGGCGGCACCTCGCTCAAGAAGGACAGCAGCACCCGCGGCTGGTCCGAGTCGGTGTGGGGCACCTCCGCCGGCGGTGACGGGGCGGGCTCGGGCTGCTCGCAGTACGAGGCCAAGCCGTCCTGGCAGAAGGACACCGACTGCGCCAAGCGCAGCGTCGCCGACGTCGCCGCGGTCGCCGACCCGGCCACCGGCCTCGCCGTCTACGACACCTACCAGGCGAGCGGCTGGAACGTGTACGGCGGCACCAGCGCCTCCGCGCCGTTCATCGCCGGCGTCTACGCCCTCGCGGGCGCCCCGGGCTCCGGTGACACCCCGGCGTCCTACCCCTACGCCCACCCGGACAAGCTGAACGACGTCACCAGCGGCGCCAACGGGTCCTGCTCGAACTACCTGTGCAAGGCGGGCACGGGCTACGACGGTCCGACCGGCCTCGGCACCCCGAACGGCGTCTCGGCCTTCACCAAGTGACACCCGAGAGCTGAGCATCGGCGAGAAGGGCCCGGCACGCCATGTGCCGGGCCCTTCCCCTGTGTCCGGCACTCGGTGAACGAACCCGCGTCCCGCGTGAGCGCGGGCCCGCCCGATGCCCGTGCCGGCTGAGCGGCACCACATCGAGCGAGCAGGCCGGAATCTCCCTGTCCCAGGGAGAGCAGGTCAATTCAGCCCGATCGCGGCGCAGTCCGCCGCGTACGCCGGGGTGCAGATGTCCTTGACCGTGTAGACACCGTCCGCGATCACGGTCTCCTTGACGGTGTCCCGGGTGAGGGCGACGACCGGCACGAGCCGCGCGGGGATGTTCTTCTCCGTCGGGCTGTCGACCGTGTCCCGGGTCAGCGCGTCGAACTGGATGTCCTTGCCCTGGACCTTGTCCACCGCCAGCTGCGCGGCGTCGGTGGCCTCGTCCAGGAACGACTTGTACACGGTCATGTACTGCTCGCCCGAGACGACCCGCTGCACCGCGTCCAGGTTCGCGTCCTGCCCGGTCACCGGCGGCACCTGCGTCGCGCCCGCCGCCTTCAGCGCGTCGATGACCGCGCCCGCCATGCCGTCGTTCGCCGAGTAGACGGCGGCGATGTTCGCCAGCCCCACCGACCGGATCGTCTTCCTCATGTTCGCCCCGGCCACCGCGGGCGACCACTTGTCGGTGTCGTACTGCCGGACGATGTCGACCTGGCCCTGGAGTTCGCCGAGCGCGCCCTTCTTGAGCAGGGCCGTGTTCGGGTCGGCCGGGTCGCCGTTCATCACGACGACCTTGCTGCTCGCCGCCTTCGGTCCGAGCGCCTTGACGATCGCGCGGGCCTGGACCTGGCCGACGAGTTCGTTGTCGTGGGAGACGTACGCGTCGACCGGCCCCTGGGCGAGCCGGTCGTACGCGATGACCGGTATCCCCGCGTCCTTGGCCTTCTGCACGTCCGGCGCGACGGCCCTGGCGTCCAGGGCGTCCACCAGGATGACGTCGACCTTGCGGGCCACCATCTGCCGGAACTGCCGGCTCTGCGTGGCCGTGCTGGCCTCGGCGTTGGCGTAGACGACCTTGCCCTTGCCGTTCGTGAGGGCGGCGACCTCCTTCGCGATGATGGGGTGGTCGAACTTCTCGAAGCGTGCCGTGTCCTTGTCGGGCAGGAGCAGCCCCACCGTGATGCCGTCGCCCTTCGCCGAGGGCGTGGAGCTGTCGCTCCCGCCGCCGCCGAGGGCGCCGCACGCGGTGAGGGCGAGGGCCGAGGCGGAGGCGGTCACGGCAACTGCGAGACGGCGCGGGGGAGTTCCGTGGGGGGTCGGAGCGTTCACTGCAGGTGCCTTCCGGAATCAGGGAGCATCTGGGAACCCAGGTGGCGGAAGCAAACGCGGAAACGGCCCGGAACGTCAAGACGTCAGGACATCACGATAGTTGAGCCGCGTCGCCGCTGACGCCGCCGGCGAGGGCGTCGAGGGCGGTGAGGATGTCGGCGGGCTCGGCACGCCTGGTGTAGTCGGTGTCCACGAACGCCCAGCGGACGACGCCGTCGCGGTCGATGACGTACGTGGCGGGCAGCGGCAGGGTCCGGGCGTGGCCGCCGTTGACCTGCTGGAGGTCGAAGCCGAACGCGTCGTAGACGGCGGCCAGTTCGTCGGTCAGGTCGAAGGCGAGGCCGTAGCGCGCGGCGGTGTCCGAGCCGAGGTCGCTGAGCACGTCGAAGGCCAGCTCGTGCTTCTCGGTCAGGGTGAGGGACTCGTCGGGGATCTGCGGGGAGACGGCCACGAGGCGGGCGCCGCGCGCGGCGATGGCGTCGTGGTACCGCTGGAGGGCGCGCAGGGCGAGGTTGCAGTAAGGGCACCAGGCGCCTCGGTAGAAGGTCAGCACGACCGGGCCCGCGGCCAGCAGCTCGTCCAGGGCGACGGCCCGGCCGGTCGCGGAGGGCAGGGTGAAGCGGGGTGCGTCGGCGCCCGCGGACAGGGCGCGGTCGGCCTGCCCGGACGCGGCGAGCTCCTGGGCCGCGCGCCGCATGACCTCCCGGTGCTCGGCCGGGACCTCGGGGTAGCGGGACTCGAAGGAGGTGCGCAGGGCGCTCAGTTCGGCGTCGAGACTCATGGTGGGTGCCTTTCGTCCGGTGCCCGTCACGGAAGATCTCGGAAGATCTCGGAACGGCCGTTCCAAGTTCGCTTCAGCCTAGCGGGCGACGGGCGTATCTTGGAACCCTCGTTTCAGGATGATGAGGGAACCATGCCGGACATCAAGCACTTCGACCCGGACACGGCCCTGGACACGGTGGTACGGCTGTTCTGGCGCCAGGGCGTCGCCTCGACCGGGATCCAGGACGTCGTGTCCGCGACCGGCCTCAACCGCTCCAGCCTGTACGCGACCTTCGGCGGCAAGCAGGACCTCTACCTCGCCGCGCTGCGGCGCTACGTCGAGACCCACTCCGCGCCGGCGTTCCGGGGCCTCGCCGAGGACGGGCGGGGGCTGCCGGCCGTCGCCGCGTTCTTCGCCGGACTGATCGAGGTGCGCTGCTCGGGGCCGTACGCCCGGTGGGGCTGCATGGCCGTGAACGCGCACGCCGGCGCCGAGAACGGCGACGCGGAGGTCCGCCGCGTCCTCGAAGACCACCACCGCCGGCTGCGGGACGCCCTGCTCGCCGCCCTGCGCACCGCCCGGACCCTGGGACAGCTGTCCGCGACGACCGATCTCGACACCGCCGCCGAGCTGCTGGCCGTGCTCGCCTACGGGGTCAACCTGCGCTCCCGCACCGGCGCCGACCCCGCCGACCTGCGCCGGACGGTGTCCGCGGCACTGGCGCCCCTCGGCGGTGAGCCCGCCTGAGGGCCTGAAGCGCGAGGTCGCGAGCCGCTTACACCCGTGCCCTCGGCGGGCAGAATCGAGGTATGCGGGTTCTCGTCGTCACCGCCGGTTCGCGGGGGGACGTCGCGCCGTTCACGGGGCTGGGGCGGCGGCTGCTCGCGGCCGGGCACGAGGTCACCCTGGCCGCCCATGCCCCGTTCACGGCGCTGGTCGAGGCGTGCGGTCTGGCCTGCCGGGCGCTGCCGGGAGATCCGCAGGAGCTGATCCGCTCCCGGGACCGGACGGTCGCCCCGGCCGAGGCCCGGGCGGTGATGACGACGTTCCTGGACGACCTCGCCTCGGGCGTGGTGGACGCCGTGGCGGGCGGCGCCGATCTGCTGCTGACCGCCTTCGGCCCGTCGGCGTTCAGCCGGGCGGCGGGAGAGGCGTTCGGCGTCCCGGTGCTCGGCACGTATCTCGCCCCGGCCTTCGCCACCAGGGAGTTTCCACTGCCCGGCGCCGCGGCGGCCGACGCCGACCTGGGGCCGGAGGCCAACCTCGCCGCCGGCTGGGCGGTGCTCCGGCGCGGGGACCTGCTCTTCGCGGACGCCGCGGCCCGGCTGCGCGACCGCCTCGGCCTGCCCGCCGGACGACCGCCGGCACCGGGGCGGCCGTCGGCACCGCTCGCCCACCGGGGGCCGGTCCTGCACGGCTTCAGCCCGCTGGTGGTGCCGCGCCCCGCGGACTGGCCGTCCGGGGTCGGCGTAGCGGGCTACTGGTGGCCCGCCACGCCGCGGGACTGGCGGCCGCCCGCCGGACTGGTCGACTTCCTCCAGGCCGGCCCGGCCCCGGTGTTCGTCGGCTTCGGCAGCATGGCGCCCGGGGAGGGCGAGCGGCTCGGCGCCCTGGTGGCCGCCGCGGCGCGGCGGGCCGGGGTGCGCGCGGTGGTGCAGGCGGAGTGGGCCGGGCCGAGCGGAGCGGGCGACGACGTCCTGGCCGTCGGCGACCTGCCCCACGACTGGCTGTTCCCCCGCACGGCCGCCGTGGTCCACCACGCCGGGGCGGGCACCACGGGAGCCGGGCTGCGGGCCGGGGTCCCCGCCGTACCGGTCCCGTTCATGGCGGACCAGCCGTTCTGGGCCGCGCGCCTGCACCGGCTGGGCGTCGCCCCCCGGCCGCTGCCGTACCCCGACCTCACCGCCGAGAGCCTGGCCGCCGCGATCACGGCGGCCGCCGCCGAGCCGCTCCGCCACCGCGCGGCGGCCATCGCCCGCCTGATGGCGACGGAGGACGGCGCCGGCGCGGTCCTGACCCGCATCTCCGAGGGCTTCGCCCCTTGACCTCCGTGACCGAAAGGCGCCCCCCGTTCCGCGAACGGCGCCCCTCGGTCGGCCCGCGCGGTGTCAGTCGGCCAGGGCGCCCATCGGGTCCCAGGCGGGGAGGACGATCGGGGGCTCGTCCAGGGCGGCGGCCAGGTGCGGGGGCAGGGCGGAGCGGCGGGCCGCGATCTCGAAGACGTGCTCGTCGAACCACGAGTCGTTCATGGTCCAAAAGCCCCGGTCGGCCTTCTCCTCGCCCCAGCTGTTCTCCACCCGCCAGCGGCGCGGGCCGCCGTCCACCACGTCGACGCCGGTGAACAGCATCGCGTGGGTCATCTGCGTGTCGTGGTGCAGCAGCCGGTCGGCCTTGTCCATGGTGAACGGGGCGTCGTAGACCGCCGCGTAGTCGAAGAGGGCGGCGTCCCAGACGCCCGCGTCCGAGCGCATCATCTTGGCCACGTCGCAGCCGAACCACACCGGCTCGCCGCCGGTGATCGACTCCATGGCCAGCCGCTTCAGCAGCTCCATCCCGACATTGAGATAGACCACCGGCGGGCCGTCCACGACATTGCCGAGGTACTCGACGGTGAACGTACGGCCGACCGGGCTCGACGCGCGCGGGTCATGCACCAGGCAGACGTACTCCTCCAGCGGGAGGTCCACGTAGGAGGCGGCGAACTCGGCCGGGGTGAGCCAGCCGTCGCGGTGGAACTCCTTGTCCTTGTCCTCCCACTGCCACAGGAACCGCTGCGGGGGCGTGCCGAGGTGGATGCCGAGCACGCGGTGGACGGCGGCCAGCACCTCCCGCTTGAGCTCCCGCTGCGCCTCGGCCCCCTCGCCGGCCTGCCCGCGCAGATCACGGGCGCCCTGGCGGAGCAGGGTCTTCAGGGCCCGGTTCATCGCCCGGGTCGCCGAGGAGCTGTCGGTCTCCGGCATGGCCGACTTGGGCACCAGGCCGTGCTTGGCGATCAGCGCCACGAACATGTTCCACTGTCCGCCGTCGCTGATCGGGTCCTCCAGCAGGTGCGCGACCGTACGGTCGTCGACCTCCCGGTCCGAGGTCTCGATGACCGCCTCCAGGAAGTGGTTCGCGCGCTCGAACTTGTCCCACCAGAGCAGGTAGTTCTGGGAGAACTCGAAGTCCTTCACGCCCAGCTTCCGCGCGGCGCCGACCCGCAGCAGATTGAGCCCGGCGAACATCCAACAGCGGCCGCTCTGCTTCTGGTTGGTGGCTTTCCAGTCGTCCAGGTGGTGGGAGACGGAGTGGTCGATGCCGGTCAGGATCCGCCGGTCCAGGGCGACGTCGTCCACCGGCGTCTGGGTGACGGCGTTCTGCATCAGCCGGTTCACCGGCCGGGCGGCGAACTCCTTGTCGAAGGACTCAAGTTGATCCGGGGTCAGGCTGCGGTCCATGCTCCTCACCGTCGCACGGCCGTTCACCCGCAGTCAACGGAACGTCGAACACCGGACGACAACACGTGACGACCATGATCGACATGTGAGGTGTGTCACACTTCACAGGGGGGAGGGAAAGGCAGGGAGAGAGGGAAAGGGGGAGCGGGGGAAGGAAGAGGCGGTCATGGCGGAGCAGCCCCGGCGACCGGCCGACCCCGGTGGCACCCACGTCTCGGGTCCCCGCACATCCAGCGTCGGCCTCCCCAGCATCACCGAGTCCGCGCGCTACACGCTCACGGAGATGGGGCCGAGGCGCGGCCTGTTGACGCTGCTGTCGGTGAACCACGTCGACGGCTTCGACTGCCCGAGCTGCGCCTGGGGCGAACCGGCCCCCGGGCACCGCAAGACGGCGGAGTTCTGCGAGAACGGCGTCAAGGCCGTCGCCTGGGAGGCGACGCGCAAGCGGGTCGACGCCACCTTCTTCGCCGCGCACTCCGTCGCCGAGCTGCGCGAGCGCGACGGCCACTGGCTGGAGTCGCAGGGCCGGCTCGCCCAGCCGATGCACCTCGCCCCCGGCGCCACCCACTACACCCCCATCACCTGGGACGACGCCCTCGCGCTCGCCGCCGCCCGGCTCCGCGACCTGCCCGATCCGAACCGCGCCGTCTTCTACACCAGCGGCCGTACGAGCAACGAGGCGGCCTTCCTCCACCAGCTGCTGGCGCGCCGCCTCGGCACCAACAACCTGCCGGACTGCTCCAACATGTGCCACGAGTCCAGCGGCGCGGCCCTGAAGGAGACGCTCGGCGTCGGCAAGGGCCTGATCGCGTACGACGACATCACCGAACACGCCGACCTGATCATCGTCGTGGGCCAGAACCCGGGCACCTGCCACCCCCGCATGCTCACCGCGCTGGAGGCGGCCAAGCGGCGCGGCGCCCGCATCATCGCCGCCAACCCGCTGCCCGAGGCCGGCTTCGGCCGCTTCCACAACCCGCAGACCGCGCGCGGACTGCTCGGCCCCGGCACCCGGCTCGCCGACCGCTGGCTCCCGGTGCGCGTCAACGGCGACCTCGCCCTGTTCGCGGGCCTGAACCGCGCCCTGACCGACCGGGAGGACGCCCGCCCCGGCACCGTGTTCGACCACGACTTCATCGACCGGTACTGCGAGGGCTTCGGGGCCGCCGTCGCGGCCTGGCGGGCCCTGGACTGGTCCCGGATCGAGGCGCTCAGCGGACTGTCCCGCACCCGTATCGAGGCCTGCGCGGACGACGTGCTCCGCGCGGACCGGGTGATCGTCTGCTGGGCGATGGGCCTGACCCAGCACCGCAACGCGGTGGCGACCATCCGCGAGATCGTCGACTTCCTGCTGCTGCGCGGCAACATCGGCCGCCCCGGCGCCGGGCCCGCCCCGATCCGCGGGCACAGCAACGTCCAGGGCGACCGCACCATGGGCATCTGGGAGCGGATGCCGGACGCGTTCCTCGACCGGCTCGGCGAGGAGTTCGGCTTCGACCCGCCCCGCGCCCGCGGCCTGGACACCGTCGACGCGATCAGAGCCATGCGCGACGGCGAGGTCGACGTCTTCGTCGGCCTCGGCGGCAACTTCGCCTCGGCCACTCCCGACACACCGGTCACCGAGGCAGCACTCGCCAACTGCGGCCTCACCGTGCACATCGCGACCAAACTGAACCGGTCCCACCTCTGCCACGGCACCGAGGCCCTGCTCCTGCCCTGCCTCGGCCGCACCGAGCGCGACCGGCAGGCGTCCGGCGAACAGTTCGTCACCGTCGAGGACACCATGGCGATGGTGCACGCCTCACGCGGCCGGCTCCGGCCCGGCTCCCCGCACCTGCGCAGCGAGGTCGCGATCGTCGCCGGCCTCGGCCTCGCGCTCTTCGGCGACGGCCTGGGCTGGCGGGCCATGCGCGACGACTACGCCGTGATCCGCCGTCACATCGAACACGTCGTCCCCGGCTTCCACGCCTTCGAGCAGCGCGTCCGGCAGCCCGGCGGCTTCATGCTGCCCCGCGCGCCCCGCGACTCCCGCACCTTCCCCACCGCCACCGGCAAGGCCCGCTTCACCGTCAACCCGCCGACGGCGGCCGACGTCCCGCCCGGCCATCTGCTGCTGACGACGGTGCGCTCGCACGACCAGTTCAACACCACGGTCTACGGCCTGGACGACCGTTACCGCGGCATCTCCGGAGGCCGCCGCGTCGTCTTCCTCAACCCCGACGACCTACGCCAACTGCGCCTGAAAGACGGGGACTTGGTCGACCTGATCAGCGTCAACCCCGACGGCGAACGCCGCGCCCCCGGCTTCCGCGCCGTCCGCTACCCGACCCCGCGCGGCTGCGCGGCCGCCTACTACCCCGAGACCAACGTCCTGGTCGCCCTGGACGCCACGGCCATCGCGAGCAACACCCCGGCCTCGAAGTCGATCGTCATCCGCGTCGAGCCCGCCGCACACCGGGAGCCTGGAACGTGACCCACGTCACATAAGGATCCCATGAGGCCTTGGGCAACTCTTTACGGTCGGCGAAGGTCATCTCTGCGCACACACCGCTCACTCCTGCCCTGAGGTTCGCATGAAGCTTCGCCGTTCCCTCGCCCTCGCCGCCGCGACGGCCGCCCTCGCCCCGGCCGTCCTGCTCACGGCCCCGCTCGCCCACGCCGCCGACGGCGACACTCCGACGACGCCCACGGCCTCCGAGACGACTCCCACCCAGGACGAGTCCACGCCCGCCGCGGACGAGACCACCCCCGCCGCCGGCGACACGACGCCGGCGCCGGCGGAGTCCAGACCCGCGGGCGAGGAGAGCAGCCCGGCGGCCGGCGCGTCGACCCCGGCCGCCGGCCAGTCCGCCCCGGCGTCCTCCGCCTCGCCCCAGCCCACCGCCTCGCTGTCGGCCTCCGCCTCGGCCTCGCCCTCCCCGTCGGCCTCCGGCTTCCCGGGCCAGTGCGCCGACAGCGACGAGCCGAAGTACGACGACAACCTGCACACCACCCTGAGCGGCCTGCCCTCGCGGATCGTCGCCGGCAGCGGCTTCCACGGCTTCAAGCTGAACGTGAAGAACACCGGCGGCCACGCCTACCCGCGCGTCGACCTCGGGGTGTTCGCCGCCCAGACGAACGACACCGACTACTTCGTCGACACCAGCCACCTCACGCTCCAGTACCAGGACCCGTCCTCCCGCAAGTGGATCGGCATCTCCCTGGACGAGAACGACGCGGGCGCCGGCTACCTCGGCTACACCGGCGTCAAGGCCAAGGAGTCGTTCTCCGTCAACCTGCGGGTGAGCGTCGACAGGACCGCCCCGGCCGGCCTCGGCTACGCCATCAGCATCGGCATGTACGCCGACGACCAGGGCAACTGCGTCTTCTCCAGCGACGACAGCTTCTACCAGTTCGACATCCTCAAGGCCGGCTCCGCGCCCGGCCACCCCGGTGACGCCAAGCCGCAGGGCGGCAAGAAGCCGCTGCCGAAGCAGCCCACCGGCAACACCCGGATCGAGCCCCAGGGCCACCTCGCCGAGACCGGCTCCAGCTCCGCGCTGCCGGTGCTCGCCCTCGCGGGCGGCGCCGCGGTCGCGCTCGGCGCGGGCGCCGTGTTCGTCGTACGCCGCCGCAGGAACGCGGGCCCGGACGCCACCGTCTGACCGGGACGTACCGGAACCGGACGTACCGAACCAGGGCAGGCGGCGGCGCGGCTGCTCCGCTACTGCGCTGCCGCCTGGCGCGGGTTCGGCTTCAGGACGGCGAAGACCGCGCCCGCCGGATCCGTCAGCCAGGCCACGCGGCCGACGTCGGGGATGTCCGACGGCGGCATCAGGACGGTGCCGCCGTTGCCCCGGACGGCGTCGGCGGTCGCGTCCGCGTCGGACACCGCGAAGTACGGCACCCAGCGCGCCTCCTGGCCCTCCTGGAGCGGGGCCACGCCGCCGAAGGCACCCTCCTGCTGGTCCCCGTCGGCGATGCTGAGCACGCGGTACGTCATGCCCGGCGCCGACATCTCCGCCGCACGCCAGCCGAAGAGCCGCCGGTAGAAGGCGAGGGCGGCCTCCGGGTCGGGGACGTGCAGTTCCACCCACACCAGCGTGTTGTCCTGCGACACCCGCTGCAGCCCCGTACCGGACTGGATCACGGCGAACTCGGCGCCCTGGGGGTCGGTGAGCTGCGCCATGGAGGCCTCGCCCATGGTGATGGGCTCGACGCGCACCGCACCGCCGGCCGCGGTCACGGCGTCGACGGTGGCCCGGATGCCGTCGGTCCGGAAGTACGTCACCCAGGCGGGTTCCGCGCTCTCCTCGGTGAGCCGGCCCGCGGCGGCCACCGTCGCGCCGTCCTGCTGGAAGAAGCCGTAACCGCCGGTGTCGGGGCCGGCGGAGGTGAAGTGCCAGCCGAAGACGGCGCCGTAGAAGGCGGCGGTCCGGTCGAGGTCGGGACTGCCGAGGTCGAGCCAGACGGGTGACCCGGTGCGGAAGTCTGTGCCGAGCATGCGTTTCCTCCTGCCGATCCGGTGCGGAGCCGCCCGCCACTATGCCCACCGTCACGGGACGGGACGGCGCACCGACCGGGGCGGCCGACGGGTTTCACCCGGGTGCCGAGTGCCGACGGCGGACCGGACCGTGGCACATGCCTTCGGCGAAGAATCTGCGCAGGAGTGCCACACCGGCTGCACACAGCGTTTCGAAAGTCTCGTTAGCGTGTTGGGTCGCTCGATCTCCCGTACGAGCGTGACCAGGCCGTGGTCCCGGTGACCGACGGCGCAGTCAATCCAGGAAGACCGCAGATGGACTACTGCTCCTCGTGCCGCCGGCACCTCAACGGTGCCCTGGTCTGTCCCGGGTGCGGCGCCTACGCCCCGGACATCGCCCCGCCCGGCACCGACGGGTACTCCGGCGCGAACGCCACCGGCACCGCCTCTCCCCACATACCCTCCACCACACCTGCACCGGCACCGGCACTCGACGACATCGCCTGGTACGACGGCGTGCCGGCCGCCGACCCGGCCGAGTACGGCGCCGAGGCCGCGGCCGGTGCGGCCGACGTCACGGACGCGCCCCGGGCCCCGCAGGGACGGGCGGCCCGGCGGCGGCAGCTCGCCCGCTGGAAGAAGAGCCAGCGCCGGGCCGTGGTGGCGACCGCCGTGGCACTCGTCGGGGGCGGTCTCGCCTTCTCCTCGATGGACCGCGGCTCCGGCGACCGCGCCCAGGCGGCCACCGCCCCGGACAACCGCAGCATGGGCCTCGGCGAGGAGCAGCCCGCCTCGCCCGGCCAGCCGCCCGCCACGCCGACCCCGTCCGCCCCACGGCACGCGGCGCCCAGCACATCCGGCACACCCACCGGTTCCACGGACCGGACCCCGGCCGGTTACAGCTACGTACCCCAGCAGCAGTCCCACACCTCCACCCCCCACACCGCACGATCGGCGACCCGCCCGGACAGCGTCCCCACGACACCCCGCCCGACGGGTACGTCGACCCCGAGCACCGGCACCTCCACCAACTCCTCTACGGGAACAGGGAGTTCAACGGCTTCGACGCCGCCCCCGGCGCCCGGCACGAGCACCTCCTCAGGCTCCTCTTCCTCTCCTTCGTCCCCTTCCTCCTCTTCCTCCTCCAACCAGCTCTGCCTGGTCGTGATCTGCCTCGGCGGATCCTGACCCGCCACGGCCCTTCCATGGGCCTGGCCCTCGTCGGCGGGCCCGCCGGCGGGGCCGTGCTCCTCGGGGCCACCGGCGCGCTGCTGCGGCGCCGGGCCGGGCTGTGGGCGGCGAGCGGTGCGTTGCTGGGCACGCTGGTGATTGTGGTGCGTCGCCCTCCACACCCTGGGAGAAGGTTTCCAGCACTCGAACGTCGACTTCTGACCGCATCAGCGGTCGCCGTCGCCACCCCGCACCCGCGTGATCGCCGACTCCACCGCCGCCACCCGGTCCGCCAGCAGGCCGAGGGCGGCGACGGCGCGGGTCAGGGGGTCGTCCTCGGGGCCGCCGAGTGCGTGGGCGCGGATGTGGGCGGACTTCACCTCGGCCCAGCGGGCGGACTGCTCCTCGTTCAGTTCGCCGCGCAGCTCCGCCAGTTTCAGCAGGTTGGCCTCGGCGCCCGTGGTGAGGGTCTGGGCCTCGGCCGTGTAGTGGTCGTGGACGACGGCCTCGCGCTCGGTGTCGTTCATGACCGGGCGCAGCCGCTGGGCGATCCTGTTCATGTCGCGGTAGGAACCCTGGAGGCGGAACGGGGGTTCCGTGCGGGCGGCCTCGGACTGGGCGGCGGAGGCGATGTAGGCCGCGTTGACCCGCAGGACCGTCTCGCGGACCACGACGGCGTGGCGCAACACCCCGACGACGCGGTCGAGTTCGGCCGGTGAGAGCGGTGGGGTGAGGTGGTCGGCGCGGGCCGTCGGGTCGCCGGACGCCAGCCGGACCAGTTGGTCCAGGTCGGCCCGGTCGCGGGCGGCGAGCGGGGCGAGGACCGGGTTGGCGGTGAGGGCGTTCTCCAGGAAGCTGAGCGCGAAGACGTCCTCCTTGCCGGTGAGGACGTCGCCGAGGTTCCACACGTCGGCCCGGTTGGCGAGCATGTCGGGGATGCGGAAGCGCTCGCCGGACTCGGTGTACGGGTTGCCGGCCATGCACACCGCGAACCGCTTGCCGCGCAGGTCGTAGGTGCGCGGCTCGCCGTCCCGGACGCCGTCCACCCGGCGCGTCGCGTCGCACAGCGGGATGAACTTCTGCAGCAGCTCGGGCGAGGTGTGCTGGATGTCGTCCACATACAGGAGCGTGTTGTTGCCGGCCGCCAGCGCGAAGTTGATCTTCTCGATCTCGTGCCGGGCCATCGCGTTCGGGGCGTCGGCCGGGTCCAGCGAGGTGACGTCGTGGCCGAGTGCCGGGCCGCTGACCTTGACCAGCATCAGGCCGAGCCGGTCGGCGACGTACTCCATGAGCGTCGTCTTGCCGTAGCCGGGCGGGGAGACGAGCAGGAGCAGGCCGCCGGTGTCGGTGCGCTTCGTCTCGCCGGTGGTGCCGAGCTGGCGGGCCAGGCTGTCGCCGATCAGGGGGAGGTACACCTCGTCGACCAGGCGGCCCCGGACGAACGCCGACATCACGCGGGGGCGGTGGTCGTCCAGGCGGAGCCGGTCGCGTTCGGCCGCCACCAGGGCCGTACGACGGCGCTGGTAGGCGCGGAAGGCGGGGACGTCCGTGGCGGTGAAGCGGGTCGTGCGGGAGAGGAACTCGTCGATGCGAAGGGTCAGTTGGCCGGCGATGACGCGCGGGTGCGTGCCCAGCAGGCCGTCCGCCGTGGCCGTGAGCGGGGCGTCGCCGTCGTAGCGGGGCAGGGCGGGGCACAGCTCGGCGGCCACCGCCTCCGCCAGTTCGCCGGGGCCGGTCTCGGTGCCGGTCGCGGCGGCGTACGCGCCGAGCCAGGCCGCGACCACCTGCCGGCGGGCGGCGAGCTCCGTCAGCCCCTCCAGATCGGCACGGTAACTCCCGTCCGTGTGGCGGAACTTCTCCAGCAGGGTGCGCGCCACCGTCCCGAGCACGAAGCCCTCCGGGCCACAGGTCAGCTCCTCGAAGAGGTACGCGGCGGCCGGGCCGGCGGGCCCGGAGCGGTCCCACTCCCCGATCGCCGCCGCCAGCTCCCCCTCCAGCTCGCCGACGGCCGGTACGGCGCCGAAGGTGTCCCGGGCGCGGGCCAGCGACACCGCCCGCCGGGTCCAGGCCGTGCGGGCCTCCTCCGACGTGCCGTGCGCCCAGAACAGCTGGGCGGCGGCCCGGGCGGCCGGCTCGTGGCGCAGGGTCCCGGCGCCCTCGTACAGGGGCAGCAGCGCACGCAGCAGGACCGTCGCGTCGTGGTCGTGGACGCCGCGCTCGTACCCCTCGTCGTACGACTCCTGCGCCGCCCGGCGCACCAGGTCCGGCAGGTCGTCGGCGGCGGCGAGGGCGGCCGGGCCGTGCTCGGCGAGCAGGCGGGCGGCCAGGTGCTCGGCGCGGTACACCTCCGGTGACTCGGAGGGCAGATGGCGCTCCCAGTAGGGGCGGTACGCCGCGAAGTCGGGGTCGGTGACCGGGGCGCGGTAGTCCGTGCCGGTCACCGCGAAGGCGAGGGCGTCGCCGTGCGGGACGAGGGTGAGGTCGAGGGGCTGGGTGTTGACGGCGAAGCGGTGGCCGCCGAGCAGCAGGGTGCGGCCGTCGTCCGCGTACAGGTCGGCGCGGTCGCGCAGGGCGCGGGCCGCCTCCTGGCGGGCGGACTTCAGGCGCCCGTCCAGCTCCTCGGCGCGCACGCTGTCGCCGAGGTCGCGCAGTTCGCCGGCGGTGCGGCGGACCTTGCCGACCAGCGGGTCGGAGGCGAAGTAGGTGGTGACCGCCTCCGTGTCGGCCAGCGTGGCCGCGCGGCGGGCGATGGTCTCCAGCATGCGCCCGGCGGAGACGGCGAGCTGTTCGGCGCGGCGGGCGCGGGCGTCGGCGAGGGACTGTTTGCGCGCGGCGAAGGCCTCGTAGACCTCGGCGCGCCGGGCGGCCAGTTCGGCGAGGAAGTCGTCGAACTCGGCGAACCGGCCGTCCAGGTCCTCCAACCGGCCGAGGACGGCGGTGAGTTGGTCGTCGCACTCCTGCGGGGTGGCGCAGACCCCGAGCGCGGCGGTGACGGCCTGGGCGAGCAGGGCGGTCTCGGCGGCGAACTCGGCACGCCCCTCGCTGTCCTGGAGGGCGCGGCGGCGGGCGTCGAGGGTGGCCCGGGCGCGGTTGACGCCGCCCAGCACGTCGGCGATCCGCTCCAGCACGGCGGTGCGGACGGTGGCGTCGGCGATGTCGAGGCCGGTGACGACCTCGGTGACCGTGCGCAGCCCGTCGGCGAGGTCGTCGAGGCGGGCGGCGACGGGTGCGGCCGCGGCGACGGTCGGGGCGGCCGCCGCGTCGGCGACGAGCCGCTCGACCTCCGCCCGCTGCCCGGTGAAGGCGTCCTCGCGGGCCAGGAACGACACCGCGCGCCGGCCGAACGCGGCGAGGTCGTCCTCGGCCGCGGACGCCAGTTCCGCCAGCCGGTCGGCGTCGACGTGCCGCAGTTCCCGCAGGGTGAGCAGGTGGCCGTGCGCGTGGCGCAGTTCGGTCAGCCCGCGCACCCAGGCGGCGGCCTCGCGCGGGGCCTCGCCGCGCAGCCGGCGCACGACGGCGGCGATCCGCTCGGCGGACTCGTCCAGCGCCTCGGCGGCCTGCCGGGTCAGCTCCCGCACCGTCTCGAACTCGGCCAGCACCTGCTCGGCGGTGCCCCGGACGTCTTCCAACGGACCGGCCAGCTCGCCGAGTTCGGGATCGGTGAGCCAGTGGTGGGTGTCGGCGGCGCGCACGCAGGCGGCGGCCAGCGCCCGGTAGCCCGCGCCGGTCTCGATCCCGTCGGCGACCAGCCGGGCCACCGACAGACAGTCGGCGAGCCCGCGCACGAGGTCGGCGTTGCCGACGCGGGCGAGCGGCCCGGTGCCGGTGCGCAGGGCGGCGGCGTGGGTGTCGGAGACGTACGGCGAGGTCCACCACTGGAGGGGGTGGGTGTGCGCGGGTTCGTCGCCGCCCGTGCGCAGCACGGCGAGCGCGCCGTCGGCGAACAGCGCCCAGCCCCGGCACGGCAGCGGCGTCTCCACCTCCTTGCGCAGGGTGTTGTACGGCAGCAGCAGCGTGCGGCCGCCCGCCCGGTCGCGGAAGGCGTACAGCACGTCCTCGCCGTTCGGCGCGCGCACCTCGTGCTCGAACTCCAGCCCCTGCACGTCGAGTTCGTACGTCTTGTGGCCGCCGCCGGCCAGGCAGTAGCCGCCCGGGAAGACGATGCCCTGCTCCTCGGGGAGCCGGCGGCACGCCTGCCCGATGCCGTCGAGGCGGACCACCGTACGGGTCAGGGTGTCGAAGACCAGGTGCCGGTCGGCGTCCTCCTTGTACGGCCGCACGCGCAGCAGCACCAGCGGGCCGGCCTGGGCGTGCGCGACGGCCGCGTCGGCGAGGGACTGGAGCGGTTCCCGCACCGGCTCGGTGTGCAGCGTCTCCCCGTCCGGGGTGCGCACGACGAGGGCGCCGCCGACGGTCGTGACCCCGAGGCCGCCGGGGACGGCCACGTAGGGGTCGCGGCCGAGGACGTGGTCCTCGCGGGTGGTCTCCGTCCAGGTGACGTCCTGGCCGGGCGGGAAGACGTCGTCGCGGTCGCCGCGCGCGTCGAGGAACGCCGCCCGGCCGTCGTCGGCCACGCTCCAGCGCAGGACGCGCACGTCGTCGGCCTTCTCGCCGGTGCGGAACACCGCGAGGAGCCGGCCCCCGACCCGGCGCAGCCGCAGCAGGCGGGCCTCGCGGTAGTAGCGGTGCAGGGCGGTGAACTCCCGTACGAACGCCGGGTCGTCGAGCAGCCCGGGCACGGCGTCCTGCGGCAGGCGCTCGCCGGAGCGGTCGTACAGCCCGAGGACGTCGGCGACGGACACCTCGGTGCCGTCGGCCGGCCGGCCGGTGCCACCGAAGAGGAGGACGTCGCCGACGGCCACGATGTCGCTCGGCACGCACGGGTGGCCGGTGCCGAGGCGGGCGGTGGTCGCCAGCCCGACCCGGGCCGAGCCGAACTCGTCGGCTCGGCGGGTGTTCAGCGTTTCTGCCCTGCGGGCCAGCTCGGCGGCGTGGGCGGTGAGGCGGGCGCGGAGGAGGTCGTAGGTGCCGGCGTCGACCTCCGGAGCGGTGGCCATGGCGGATGTTTTCCCTTCGGGACCGTGCGACTACGAACTCGGTGCTGCGGGTCGCGTGCCGGGTGCGGGTCGTGGTGGGCTGATCGCGCCCACGCGGCGGAGCCGCATGTCGATACGGCCCCGCGCCCCTTCGGGGGCGCTTCAGTTCAGGGCGCTTTTTCCGTTCAAGGCGCTCAACGGCGTCTCCGCCAGACCCAGTTCGCCGGCCTTCTCCAGGAGTTTCTGGATGTCGGCCGACCGGGATCCTCCGCCGTTCATCAGCTTCATCAGCAGCGCCGACACCGTCAGGTTCTGCACGTCCGCCGTGCCCACGGATCCCAGGATCCGGCTCAGGTCGTCCGTGAAGCTGGCCGAGCCGTCCAGCCAGGGGCCCGCCAGGGCCTGTGCCGTACGGGAGTTGTCCACGAAGCCGTCCACGCCCTTGCCGAGCGCGACCGAGGACACCAGCCGGTCGAAGAAGACGGACTCCCCGCCGACGATGTCGATGTCGGCGTTCTCCAGCCCGGTCGCGAGGACGGCCGCCTGCGCCTCGGCGACCTGCCGCTGGGTCTCCAGGCCGGCCAGCCGGATCTCCTTCTCCGCCTGGAGCCGCAGCCGGTACTCCTCGTGCCCGCGCGAGGCGTCGTCCAACGCGGCCATCGCGGCGGCCTTCTCGGTGAGGCCCTCGGCCTCGGCCTTCAGCTTCTCGCCGATGGCGGCGGCCTCCGCGAGCGCCCTCGCCTTGGCGCCCTCCGCCTCGGCCAGGCCCTTGGCCCGCACGCCCTCGGCCTCGGCCCGCAGCCGCGCCTCGGTGGCCTGCGCCGCCGCCTGCGCGCCCTGGGCCTCCGCGAGCCCCCTGGCCCGCGCACCCTCCGCCTCGGCCTTCAGCCGGGCCGAGGTGGCCTCCGCCGCGGCCCGCGCCGCCTCGGCCTCCGCGAGCCCCTTCGCCCGCGCGCCCTCGGCCTCGGCGAGCGCCCTGGCCTGGGTGCCCTCGGCCTCGGCGCGCAGCCGGGCCTCCGTGGCCTCCGCCTCCGCGCGCCCCGCCTTGACCGTGACCTCGGCCTCCTTGTCGCGGACCTGGACGGCGGCCAGTCCCTCGGCGGCGGCCTCCGCCTGGACGCCCTCGGCGAGCCGAAGCTTGGCGCGGGCGTCGAGGTCGGCGGTCTTCAACCGGGCCTCGGCCAGGGTGAGTTCCTCGCCGGCGCGGTGCGTGGCCGCCTGTTCCGCCGCCTCCGCCGCCTTGATGTCCTTGACCAGCTTCTCCTGCGCCTCCGCCTCGGCGGCGATGACGAGGGCCTGCCGCTCGCGCTCGGCCTCCTCGACCACGCGGAGCTTCTTGATGGACTCCTCCTGCTCGGCGACCGTACGGTCCACCGCGACCCGCTCCCGGATGACCTCGGCGATCTCCCGCTTCTCCGCCTCGACCTCCTTCTCTGCGGAGATCTTCGTCAGCTGGGTCTCCCGCTCCCGGGCGATGACCTCCAGCAGCCGGTCCTTCTCGATGCGCTCGTTCTCGACGGCGATGACCCGCTCGCGGTTCTTCGCGGCGACGGCGATCTCCCGGGCCTGGTTCTCGCGCTGCACGCCGAGCTGTTCCTCGGTGCGCAGGAAGGCGCCCTGGGCGCGCAGCCGTTCCTCCTCCACCACGTGGGCGGTCTCGGCCTCCTCGCGGGCGCGGGACGTCTCGATCTCCCGCTTCTGCTTGATCTCGGCGTCCGCCTGCCGGCGCTCCAGCTCCAGGATGGTCTCGCGCGCGTCGACGTTCTGCCGGGTGATCTCCTTCTGCTCGGTGCGCTGGGCCTCGTTGGTGCGCACGTGCTCGATCGCCGTCAGCTCGGTGATCTTGCGGATGCCCTGGGCGTCGAGGACGTTGGCGGGGTCGAGCTGGGTGAGCGGGGTCTGCTCCAGGTAGTCGATCGCGGCGTCCTCAAGGTGGTAGCCGTTGAGGTCGATGCCGATCAACTCGATGACGTGGTACCGGAGTTCCTCGCGCTTGGTGTAGAGGTCGGTGAAGTCCAGCTGCTTGCCGACGGTCTTCAGCGCCTCGGAGAACTTCGCGTGGAACAGCTCCTGGAGGGTGTCCTGGTGGCTGGCGCGTTCGGTGCCGACGGTCTGGGCGACCTTGATGACGTCCTCGACGGTCTTGTTGACCTTCACGAAGAACAGGATCCGGATGTCGGCGCGGATGTTGTCCCGGCAGATCAGCCCGTCCCGGCCGGCGCGGCTGATCTCGATCGTCTTCACCGAGATGTCCATGACCTCGGCCTTGTGCAGGATCGGCAGCACGACCTGGCCGGTGAAGGACACGTCCACCCGGCGCGTCTTCGACACGATCAGGGCCTGGCTCTGGTCGACCTTGCGGTACAGCCGCGAGAACCCGAACACCGCGAGCACCACGACGACGAGACAGACGGCGGCGAGCACGCCGAGGGCTTCCATGGCATACGTCCTTGCCTCAGACGACAGATCGGAGCCCCTGGCAGTCGCAGTTCCCGGTGCCGGACCTCGGCACGCATACCGGCGTCCGGCACCGGAAACCCCCCGTAGTGCTCCCCACCGGCAATGGTGCGACGGGGCGCGTGCCGGCGCATTGCCGGTTTCCGGCAGTGTTCACTAGGGTCTTTGTGCCGGACATGCGCTAAGAAGGCGTCACCGGCGCGTCAAGATCACGGGGGCGGGGGGCGGACGGCGTGCGGGATCGCCATGACATATCCGGGCATTACGAGGACTATCTGGACGGTTTCGCCGACACGCTCGCCGAGGTCGCGGCCACCGGGCGCCGGCTGAGCCGGGAGGAGCTGAAGGCCCGCCGCACCCTGGGCGAGCAGGCCGCCGAGGCCGGACACGGCCTGCGCGCCCTGGTCGTCGCCCACCTCGCCGCCGCCCGCGGCACCTGGCCGGCCGGCCCGGGCTCGGCCGAGAGCACGCTGGCCGCCCTGGCCGCCGTGGAGCAGGCGGTGGACGCGTTCGCCGAGGGGTACGAGCGCGCCCAGCGGCTCACCGTGCGCCGCGAGGAGGCGGCCCGCCGGGAGTTCATCGACGACCTGCTGCACGGCCGCGGCGGCCTGGGCCGTCTGGCCGAGCGCGCCGAGCGTTTCGGCCTGCGCCTGTCCCGGGCGCACGCGGTGGCCGTGGCCGAGGGCCCGACGGCGTACGTCGAGGGCGGCGGGGTGGCCCGCACGGTGGAGGCCGCCGTACTCGGCCGCTTCGAGACCCGCAGCGTCCTGTTCACCACCAAGCACGGCCGGCTGCTGTGCATCGCGCCCGGCGACGAGGACGAGGTCCTCACCTACTTCGCCCAGCAGGCGTACGCGGCGACGGACGGCGGCCGGGTCGCCGTCGGCCGCGCCCAGCCGGGCCCCGGCGGCGTGGTCCAGTCGTACGAAGAGGCCCTGGCCGCGCTGGAGATGGCCGAGCGCCTCGGCCTCGCGGACCCGGTCCTGCGCGCCGCCGACCTCCTCGTCTACCCGGTCCTGGCCCGGGACCGCCAGGCGATGGCCGACCTGGTCTCGCACGCCCTGGGCCCGCTGACGGAGGCACGAGGCGGCGCGGGCCCCCTGCTGGAGACCCTGACGGCGTACTTCGACGTGGGCTGCGTGGCGGCGGAGGCGGCCCGCCGCCTCTCCCTGAGCGTGCGGGCCCTCACCTACCGCCTGGAACGCATCCACCACCTCACCGGCGCCAACCCGGCCGACCCGGCCCACCGCTACATGCTCCAGACGGCCGTGATCGGCGCCCGCCTCCTGGACTGGCCGAACCGGCCGCTGTGACACACCGGCACACCCCTCCGGGCCGCTGCCCGGGCAAGCGGCGACGGCCAGGCGGGCCGCCGGCTCCCGCACCAACGACCCGTCCGAGGCGGGCAGTTGACACGTCTCCCGGCGGCCCCCTGACATTCCTCCCCTCCCGGGCTAATCGCCGTTGACGGTCCGCACCGGAGTCGACTCCCCGGGCTCCAGCGGCTCGTCCAGCTTCGCGCGCAGCAGCAGGACGTCACCGATGAACAGGTCGTAGACGACGATCCCGATCACGCCGCCGATCAGCGGGCCGACGATCGGGATCCACCAGTAGTGGCTGAACGAGCCGGACACGCTGCCCGGGAAGGCCAGGCTCTGCCAGCCCTGGGACCAGATCAGCAGCCGCGGCCCGAAGTCGCGGGCCGGGTTGATGGCGTAGCCCGCGTTGGCGCCGTAGGACATGCCGACCGCGGCCACGACGAGGCCGACGACGAAGGGGGCGAGGTTGGACTGCACGGCCTGGTTGCGGACGTCGAGGACGGCGGCGATCAGCATGAGCAGGAACGCCGTACCGACGATCTGGTCGATCAGCGGGCCCCAGACACCGCCGTGGAAGTACGGGGCGGGGAAGGTCGCGAAGATGGAGAAGGTGGCGTTGGTGTGGCCGTTCACCTTCGGGCCCGTCGCCGCCTTGTCGTAGGCGTGGATCGCGTCGTGGTAGACGAGGTAGACCAGCGCCGCGCCGGCGAAGGCGCCCACGACCTGGGCGAACCAGTACGGCACGACCCTGGCCCAGGAGAACCCGCGGCGCACGGCCATGGCGAGGGTGACCGCCGGGTTGAGATGGGCGCCGCTGACTCCGCCGCCCACGTAGACACCGAAGGTGACGCCCATCGCCCAGCCCCAGGTGATCAGCAGCCAGTCCCCGGCCGCGAGGAAGATCGTGGTGGGCGTGGCGGCCCGGCCGGAACCGGGCAGCGCGGCGACCGCCATCGCGACCACACCGCAGCCGAAGGCGATGAGGACGAAGGTCCCGAGGAACTCGGCGAGGCACTCGCCGAGGAGCCCTCCCCGGCTTCTGAGCCGGGACGGCTTGATGATCGTGGGGATTTCGACAGCCATGCCAAGCCCCCTCGAAGAGAGCATTACGCCCAACGTCACCATATTGGCCTACAAACCGGCACCGCGCAGTTCAGCTGTCGAGGTCGTCGGCGAAGTGCCGGAATCCGTGCCGTTCCCGGTGCAGGCCCCACAGCACCTCGGCGAGCACGTCGGGGTCCTTGCGCGCGTGCCCGGGCGTGATGGCGCCGGGGACGACCAGCTGGGCGACGTGGATGCCCTCGCCGGCGAGCCGGTCGTGCAGCAGATGCCCGTACGCGCTCTCCGCCGCGAACGCGATCGAGGTACCGGCCCGCTCGGGATGCGGTACGGCGGCGGTCCCGCCGTTGACGAGGAGGATCGTCCCGCGCCCGAGCCGCCGCATCCCCGGCAGCACCTGCTGCACGGCGGCGACGACCCCGTAGACGGAGAACTCGATCGGCCCGACCAGCTCCCGGTGCCCGGTCTCCAGCACGGGCCGCATGAAGTCCCGGTGCGGCACCGGGCTGTACTGGAGCACCTCCACCGTCCCCAGCTCCCCGGCGGCCCGCTCCAGCGCCGCGGCCAGCTCCTGCGGCCTGCGCACGTCGGCGGTGAACCCCGCGGCCCGCACGCCGCTCGCGGCGAGGTCCTCGACGAGCCGGTCGAGGTGGTCCCGCCGCCGGGCGAACAGCGCCACGGCGAACCCCTCCCGCCCGAACCGCCGCGCGACCGCGGCCCCCAGCCCGGTCCCCGCACCCACGATGGCGATACTGCTCATGGGGGCCATCCGTACCGCACCCGGCGCCGCTCCACACCCCGCAGGCCCCGGTACCGCCCGGGGAACTACGCCGCCCCGGCCTCCCGCATCCGCTCCGTCTGCGCGGCGGTGACGGCCCGTACGGCGAAGAACCCGGCGATCGCGGCGCCGACCACGGCCGCGTCGGACGTCAGCAGCGGCCAGACCTCGTGGTAGGCGCGGGCGATGATCTCGTCGGTGGAGTCGCTGTACACCAGCCCGACGCCGCTGAGCATGCCGATCACCCACAGCACCCACCACACGTTCACGGAGACGGGCACCCGGCGCCCGGGCGCACTGCCGCGGAACGCGTCCACGACGATCCCGCGCGGGAACCAGAGGTTGACCAGGGGCACGACCCACCCCAAGTACACCCAGATCCCCGCGTACTTCGGCTCGTTCCCCGACAGCGCGCGGGCGTTGTCGCGCAGCTGCCACAGCCAGGAGACGAAGAGCAGGGCGCACAGCGCGACGGCCGCACCGCCGACCGACGTCACCAAGTGGTACGAGTTCTCCAGGGAGTTGAGCGGGCGGTGCACGCCGTCGCCCTGCTCGGGCGGGCCCGCGGCCGGTTCCCCGGCGGCGGCGAGCCGCAGTTCCCACACCCCCCGCACCACCCAGGCGAGCCCGGCCAGCAGCAGTCCCCCCGAAGCCAGCCACCCGGAGGCCCTGATCGGCCGGAGCGCGAACGGGCGGGCGGAGAGCACGTTCATCTGTTCGGTCACCTGATCATCCTGTCCCATGGAAGGCGCCGCTGCGCCATCCGTGTGCATCCGTCATGCGATCGGCCGTGCGCGGGCCGTTCCGGCTCTCCCGCACGGCGTCCGCGCGGCAAGGATGACGAGGAGCATGACGAGGCGCGGACGTCTTGGCGTGCGCGGAGCGCGAGCAGCGGGAGACAGACGACTTGTGAGCATCATCGACGAACCCCACGGTGCCGCCGCGGCCGCCGACTCGTACGAGAGCGAGGTGCCGCTCCGGGGCAGACAGCCCGGCGGCGTCGTGGTGAAGTGGCTGACGACCACCGACCACAAGACGATCGGCACGCTGTATCTGCTGACGTCGTTCGCGTTCTTCCTGATCGGCGGCGTGATGGCGCTGCTCATGCGCGCCGAGCTGGCCCGGCCGGGCCTGCAGCTCATGTCGAACGGGCAGTTCAACCAGCTGTTCACCATGCACGGCACCGTGATGCTGCTGATGTTCGCGACACCGCTGTTCGCGGGCTTCACCAACTGGATCATGCCGCTGCAGATCGGCGCGCCCGACGTGGCGTTCCCGCGGCTGAACATGTTCGCCTACTGGCTGTACCTGTTCGGCTCGCTCATCGCGGTGGCCGGCTTCCTCACCCCGCAGGGCGCGGCCGACTTCGGCTGGTTCGCCTACTCCCCGCTGACGGACGCGATCCGCTCCCCTGAGGTGGGCGGCGACCTGTGGATCATGGGCCTGGCGTTCTCCGGCTTCGGCACCATCCTCGGCTCGGTCAACTTCATCACCACCATCATCTGCATGCGCGCCCCCGGCCTGACCATGTTCCGCATGCCGATCTTCTGCTGGAACGTGCTGCTGACGGCCGTCCTGGTCCTGCTCGCCTTCCCGGTCCTCGCGGCCGCGCTGTTCGCCCTGGAGGCGGACCGCAAGTTCGGCGCCCATGTCTTCGAGGCGACCAACGGCGGCGCGCTGCTGTGGCAACACCTCTTCTGGTTCTTCGGCCATCCCGAGGTGTACATCATCGCCCTGCCGTTCTTCGGCATCGTCTCCGAGATCATCCCGGTCTTCGCCCGCAAGCCGATGTTCGGCTACATGGGCCTGATCGCCGCGACCATCTCCATCGCCGGTCTGTCCATCACCGTCTGGGCGCACCACATGTACGTCACCGGCGGCGTGCTGCTGCCGTTCTTCTCCTTCATGACGTTCCTGATCGCGGTGCCGACCGGGGTGAAGTTCTTCAACTGGATCGGCACGATGTGGAAGGGCAGCCTGTCCTTCGAGACCCCGATGCTCTGGTCGGCAGGCTTCCTCGTGACGTTCCTCTTCGGCGGGCTGACCGGGGTCATCCTGGCCTCGCCGCCGCTGGACTTCCACGTCTCCGACTCGTACTTCGTGGTGGCCCACTTCCACTACGTCGTGTTCGGCACCGTCGTCTTCGCCATGTTCGCGGGCTTCCACTACTGGTGGCCCAAGATGACCGGCAAGATGCTGGACGAGCGCCTCGGCAAGATCACCTTCTGGACCCTGTTCGTCGGCTTCCACGGCACCTTCCTGATCCAGCACTGGCTGGGCGCCGAGGGCATGCCCCGCCGTTACGCCGACTATCTGGCGGCCGACGGCTTCACCGCGCTGAACACGGTCTCGACCATCAGCTCCTTCCTGCTCGGCACGTCGATGCTGCCGTTCCTCTACAACGTGTGGAAGACCGCCAGGTACGGCAAGCCGGTGGGCGTCGACGACCCGTGGGGCTACGGCCGTTCGCTGGAGTGGGCCACCTCCTGCCCGCCGCCCCGGCACAACTTCGTGACCCTGCCCCGGATCCGCAGCGAGTCCCCGGCGTTCGACCTGCACCACCCCGACATCGCGATGGCGGAGCACGAACACCAGGTCCCGGTGCGGCCCGACCGAGGGCAGGCGTGACCGGCACGGCCGGGCACGGAGCCGACGGCACGCTCGCCAACCAGGTGGAGGGATACCTCCTCTGGCAGGCGCGGATCGCCGAAGCGGAGCAGCGCGCGCGGGAGTTCACCGGTCCCCTGGACTGGCTGACGACCGCGCAGCGCGAGGAGATCGAGCGGCGCTACACCGCCGACAGCCTGCGCCGGGCCCGCGCGGACCTGGAGCGCGTCGCGGCCCGGTGCCGGTCGCTGCGCACCGAGTACGAGCACCGCTACGCCGAGCTGCGCCGCCGCTGTCTGGCCGTGACCGTCGCCACCGCCGTCGCCGTGTGCGCCGGCTGCACGGCCGTGGCCGCGCTGTTCCTGGTCCTGTGACCGTGCCGTACGGCTCTCACGCCATCCAGAAGAAGACCGCCGTCATGCGCTTCTCCTCCAGGGTCCTGCCGGTGTAGTCCGTCGCGCTGTGCACGAGGTTGGCGTTGTAGACGAGCAGCCGGTTGTACTTGTGCGGGACGCGGACGTCCTCCTCGAAGTGGTCACCCGGGACGTAACGCGTGCCGAGGGCCTCGACGAGGTTGTTGTGCGGGGCCTGGACGATGTTGCCGCCGAGCCGGCCGCCGGGCAGGGACTGGCGGTAGAAGGCGGTGCCGCAGTTCTTCGGCACGTGGGGGTTGAGGTAGAGCACGGCCGCGTACCGGCACAGGGCGCGTGAGTCGGTGTGCGGGCGGGGCTCGCTCTCGCCCTCGCCGACCACCTGGACGCAGTTGTGGTTCAGGGTGCCGCCGCCGGGCGCCTGCTGCACCCACAGCTCCTTCGCGCCGGTCGCCTTCTTCACCAGCCGCTCGATGACGGCGAGTTCGCCCGGCTCCAGCCCCGGCATGGCGCGCAGTCCGGGCCAGGTCTCGGAGGTGTACGGATACCCCCGCACCCAGTCGTCCTTGGCCAGACACCGCTCCCGTACGGCGTCGACGTCCGGCAGGACGTCGTCGAAGACCCAGTAGTCACGGCCCTTGGTGGGCTTGCGGTAGGGCAGCACCGGCAGCGCGGCGGGCGTCCTGGGGGGTGGCTGTGGGGGCATGCGGCGAATCTATGCCAGCGTTTGCCCCGCTCTCTCCCGAGGAATGGTCAACTCTTCTTTACCTGTCGAACAGATACGAACGGCTTCCGCATCCGTACTGCTGTGTGTCCGAGCCGCCCCGCACGCCGTCACGCGGGCGGCACCCCGACCGGGCAGGAGGCACGGTGCGCTTTTCGCGGAACGCGACGGGAACTCTCTTCGTGGGCGGTGCGATGGCCGTGACCCTCGTGTCACTGGCCTACCCGAGCATGCTCGGCATCACCAAGGTCACCACCGCCCAGGACCGCGTCATCGCCAACACGCAGTGGGGACCGCTGACCGAGCAGGACCGGGACTTCGTGGTGAAGGTGCGGGCGGCCGGTCTGTGGGAGTACCCGGTGGGGCAGATCGGACTCCAGAAGGGGACCACGCCGGCGGTCAAGACGGCCAGCGAGCACCTGGTCGACGGGCACGCGGCGCTGGACACCACGTGCCGCAAGATCGCGCCGATGCTGAACATCACGCTGCCCAACATCGCGAGCCCGCAACAGGAGGGCTTCGTCCGGCAGTTGCAGGCCGACAGCGGGACGAAGTTCGACAGCGACTTCGCCAACATCCTGCGGATGACGCACGGCGCGATCTTCAACACCATCTCGAAGATCCGCTCCACCACGAAGAACACACTGGTGCGGGCACTGGCCGACCAGGCCAACAACACCGTGCTCGACCACATGACGGTGATGGAGAAGACCGGCTTCGTCGACTTCGACCAGACGATCTTCCAGCAGACGACCCCGCCGAAGCTGCCGAACTCGGACCTGACCCCACCGCCGCCCCCTGCGGGTCAGCCACAGGTGGTGCTGACCCCGCCGCCGAACGCGACGTCGACTCCGGTGGACATCAACGGGATCGCCGGGGGCGGGGGCGGGGGCGCGGCCGGGGCCTCCCCGGGAGCGAGCCCCGCGCCGACCGCCGGTTAGGTGCGTCGGCGCCGCTATCCCAGCCACACCGTCGTATCGGGCGGGAGATCTCCGCTCCCGCCGAGCGGCCCGCTCGCCAGCAGCACTTCCGCCCGCGGCAGCGGGACCGGCGCGTCCCCGAGGTTGGTGACACACCGCCAGCCCGGCGTGCGGGCGAAGTCCAGGACGTCGGCCGCGCTGCCGGCCGACCACGTCAGCGTCTCCCCCTCCAGCAGCTTGCGGCGCAGGCGCAGGGCGGCGCGGTACAGCTCCAGGGTCGAGCCGTCCGCCCCCGTCTGGGTCTCGACGGCGTACGACGCGAAGGCCGGCGGCTGCGGGAGCCAGGCGGGGCCCGGACCGAAGCCGTACGACGGGCCCGTCGCGGTCCACGGCAGGGGGACGCGGCAGCCGTCGCGGCCCTTGCGGGTGTGGCCGGTCTGTTCCCAGACGGGGTCCCGGAGGGCCTCGGCGGGCAGGTCGGCGACCTCGGGGAGCCCGAGTTCCTCGCCCTGGTAGAGGTACGCCGAACCGGGCAGCGCCAGCATCAGCAGGGTCGCCGCCCGGGCCCGGCGCAGTCCGGCCGCAGTGTCCAGCGCGGGGGTCCTGCCGTCCGACAGCAGCCAGGCTCCCGCGTCCGTGCCGGGCGGCAGCAGGAGCCGGGAGGCGTGGCGGACGACGTCGTGGTTGGACAGCACCCAGGTGGCGCAGGCACCGGCGGCCCGGGCGCCGGACAGCGACGCGGTGATCAGTTCACGCAGTTCGTCCGCGTCCCAAGCCGCCTCCAGATACTCGAAGTTGAAGGCCTGGCCCAGCTCGTCGGGGCGGGCGTACGCGGCGCGGCGGGCGCCCGGCACCCAGGCCTCGGCGACGGCGGTGCGCGGCGGGGAGTAGCCGTCGAGGACCGTGCGCCAGTCGCGGTAGATCGCGTGGACCTCGTCGCGGTCCCAGTACGGGTGGCTGCCCGGCGCCACGCGCAGCAGCGACTCCTCGCCGGTGGCGCCGATGTCCCCGGTGTTCCGCAGCGGTTCGGCGAGATCCTTGGCGAGGCCGTGGGCGACGTCGACGCGGAAGCCGTCGACGCCCCGCTCGGCCCAGAAGCGCAGGGTGGTGCGGAAGTCGGCGCGGACCTCGTCGTTCGCCCAGTTCAGGTCGGGCTGCTCGGGCGCGAACAGATGGAGGTACCAGTCGCCGTCCCCGGTGCGCCGCCAGGCGCTGCCGCCGAAGACGGACTGCCAGTCGGTGGGCGGGAGTTCGCCGTGCTCGCCCGTGCCGGGGCGGAAGACGTAGCGGTCGCGGGCCGCCGATCCGGGTCCGGAGCGCAGCGCCTCCTGGAACCAGGGGTGCAGACGGGAGGTGTGGTTCGGGACGATGTCGACGACGACCTTCAGGCCCAGGCGGTGGGCCTCGGCGACCAGCGCGTCGAAGTCGTCCAGCGTGCCGAGGCGGGGGTCGACGTCCCTGTGGTCGGCGATGTCGTAGCCGCCGTCGGCGAGTTCGGACGGGTAGAAGGGGCTCAGCCAGAGCGCGTCGACACCGAGCGCGGCGAGGTGGTCCAGCCGCCCGGCGGCGCCCCGCAGATCGCCGACGCCGTCACCGTCGGCGTCGGCGAAACTGCGGGGATAGACCTGATAGACGACGGCCTGCCGCCACCAGTCGGGGTTCTTCGCGGAGAGGTCGGGGGAACGGGTGGCCATGCGGGCTCCTTCCGACAGCGGGCTCCGCCGTGTCCGGCGTACCGCGCCCTACCTCTCTACCGTGTCCAGATAGAGCTTCACGTACCGCTGCACGTCCACCTCCAACGCCACGTCCACCAGCGCCTGTTCGCGTCCGCCGCCGTGGATCTCGGACTCGCCGGGGCGGGGGCGGCGGTCCACGATCGTCTGGCCCCGGGACGGGCCGGGGGCCAGGGAGACCTCGACAGGCAGCCGACGGGTGGTGAGGCCGCCCGGGTCGGCGACCGCGCACACCGCGCCCGCGTCGCCGAGGCCGCCCGCCTCCTCCGCCTCCGGCTCCTCGCCGATCGTGGTCGGCCGGTGGGCGAGCAGGTCACCGGCCAGCCGGGTGCCGGGGTCGGCGCTCGCGCGCAGCCGCCGGACGTCCGGGGTGTCCACGGTGACCTGCATGAAGACGTCGAGGCCGTACATCGTGATCGGCACCCCGGCGGTGAGCAGGATCGCCGCCGCCTCCGGGTCGTGCCAGACGTTGAACTCGGCGACCGGGGTGGCGTTCCCGCTGCCCACGGCCCCGCCCATGAAGACGATCCGCTCGATGTTGCGGGTCACCTCCGGGTGGGTGCGCAGGAGCAGGGCGATGTTGGTCAGCGGCGCGGTGGGGACGAGCGTGACCGGGCGCGGGCAGGCGAGGATCTCGCGGCGCAGCAGGGCCACGGCGTCCAGCTCGGACGCGGTCCGCTTCGGCGCGGGCAGGCCGAGGTCGCCCATGCCGTCGCTGCCGTGCACGTGCTGGGCCGAGCGGGCCGGTTCGATCAGCGGGCGGGCGGCACCCCGGCCCACCGGGATGTCGGGGGCGCCCGCCCGCTCCAGCACGGTCAGCGTGTTGCGGACCACGCCGTCGACGTCCGTGTTCCCGGCCACGCAGGTCACCGCCCTGAGGTCGATCCCGGGGTGGCGCACGGCGAACAGCAGGGCGAGGGCGTCGTCGACACCCGTGTCGCAGTCGATGATCACGGGGGTGGGCTGACCGGTCACAGTGGACTCCTTCCGTCGAGGCGACCCTAGAGCAGTACGGTCACTCCCACAGCGCGGTGCCGCGCGCCGCGACCCGGTCGGCGATCCGGCGCAGCAGTTCGGGCACCGGCACCTGCCCGGGGCGCCGCCCGTCGCGCAGCCGTACGGCGGCCAGCCCCTCGGCCGCCTCCCTCGCACCGATCACCGCCTGGTACGGCACCAGCCGCGCGCCCCGGACCCGGGCGCCGAGGGTGCCTTCCCGTGGCCCGACGACCTCGGCACGCAGCCCCCTCTCCACCGCCTCCCGGACGACCGCCGCCGCCTGCTCCGCCTGCTCCTCCCCGACCGGCAGCACCGCCAGCTGCACCGGGGCCAGCCAGGCCGGGAAGGCGCCCCGGTGGACTTCGACCAGGTGGGCGACGGCCCGTTCGACGCTGCCGACGATGCTGCGGTGGACCATCACCGGGCGGTGTCTCGCGCCGTCGGCGCCGATGTAGTGCAGGTCGAAGCGGGCCGGCTGGTGGAAGTCGATCTGCACGGTGGACAGGGTGGACTCGCGGCCCGCCGGGTCCGCGATCTGGACGTCGATCTTCGGGCCGTAGAACGCGGCCTCGCCCTCGGCCTCCTCGTAATCGGTCCCGGACTCGTCCAGCGCCTCCCGCAGCAGCGCGGTGGCCCGCCGCCACAGCTCCGGGTCGGCGACGTACTTGCCGCCCTCGCCGGGCAGCGACAGCCGGTGCCGTACGGCCTCGATGCCGAGGTCGGCGTAGGCGCGGGCGATCAGCCGCAGCGCGGCGCAGGCCTCCGCCACGGTTTGCTCCAGGGTGCAGAAGACGTGCGCGTCGTTGAGCTGGATGGCGCGGACGCGGGTCAGCCCGCCGAGCACGCCGGAGAGTTCGGCGCGGTGCATGCCGCCCAGTTCGGCGATGCGCAGCGGGAGTTCGCGGTAGCTGCGGGAGCGGGAGCGGTAGATCAGGGCGTGGTGCGGGCACAGGCTCGGGCGCAGCACGACCTCCTCCGCACCGAGCCTCATGGGCGGGTACATGTCGTCGCGGTAGTGGTCCCAGTGCCCGGAGATCTCGTACAGCTCGCGTTTGCCGAGCACCGGCGAGTACACGTGCCGGTACCCGGCCCGGCGCTCGGCGTCGCGGACGTACTCCTCCAGGGCGTGCCGGACGACCGCGCCGTCCGGGAGCCAGTACGGCAGCCCGGCGCCCATCAGCGGGTCGGTGTCGAACAGGTCGAGTGCGCGGCCGAGACGGCGGTGGTCGGGGAGGCGGTGGTCGGGGAAACGGTCGTCGCTCATGGTCCTTGGTCCTCTCCTCGCTGCGGAGGGAGGCGAACGCCCCGCGACGCGCGAAAGCCCCGGGGCGTTCGCCCCGGGGCTTCGTTGCTGCTGGTCAGGTGTCAGCGCGCCGGGACGGTCTCCGGCGTCGTCGTGCTCGACGGGCACTGCTGGGCGCGCTGCATACGGCGACCGTAACAGCAGCGGAGGCGGCGGGGCGAGGCAATTTCGCCGCGCCCGCTCTCTCTTCCCCCCGGACTCCCGCCCGGCCCCTCACCCGTACGGACCGGAGCGCTGGTGGGGTGGGCGGGGCGGTGGTGCCGTGAGAACAGGACCCCACCGGCCCGCAGTCCAGGAGGCAGCCCGATGCCGTCGATGCCGTCGTTGCAGTCGATGACCTCGTTGACCGAGGCGATACGCTCCCGCCCCCGTCTGCGGCTCTCCCTGATAGCCGCCGGGCTCATCGCCGTCGGCGGCTGCGCCGCCCTCGGACTGAACCACCCGGCGACCGCGCCCCAGCCCCTGCCGACGATCGACCGGCCGACCCCGATACCGAAGGCGCCCGGACGGCCGAACGGGTCCGCGCTCACCGACGCGCAGGCACAGGCCGCGCTCCTGACCCCGACCGACCTCGGCGCCCCCTGGGCGGCGACCGGCGGCTTCGCCACCTGGCGGGACGGGATGCTGAAGGCGACCAGCTCGGCCGGGGAGTGCTCCCGGCTGCTGAACGCGCTCTACACCGACGAACTCCTCGGCGGCCCGCCCCGCGCCGCGATCGGCCTGGACGACACCGACACCGGCGCCCAGCTGCGCTACCAGATCGGCGCCCGCCGCCCCGCCGACGTCGACGCGGCGCTCGGCTGGCTGAAGTCGCTGCCGGCGCAGTGCGCCCGGTTCACGGCCACCACCGACAACGGGCTCCAGGAGGACGTGCGGGTCGACACGGCCGCGCTGCCCGAGGTCGGGGACGCCCGCCAGGGCCTGCACATCACCATCGCCACCACCACCTCCGACGGCCGGAACCGTCTGCTCACCCTGGACGTGGCCGCCGTCCGGGTCGGCCAGGACGCCTTCGCCCTCACCAACGGCGGCCTCGGCGACGTACCGAACGCCGCGACCCAGGCCGCCGTCCAGGTGGGCGCACTGCACCTGACGGACGTCCACCGGCGGGGGCGCGCCCAGGTGTGACCTGCCCGGGCACGGCCCGCACGGGTGTCACAGCGGTGGCTGGGCCGGGGCCGGGCCCAGCGTCGTCGTGCCCGGGGCGGTGCGGTGGCCGAGGCCGGTGCGGTAGGCGTCCAGGGCCGCCTCGGTGCGGCCGGTGCGGCGCAGCAGGTCGCCGAGGAGGCGGCACAGATCGGCCAGGTCGCCGGCGGCGCCCGCGCGTTCCAGCAGGCTGAGCGCGCGGACGTAGTGCTCCTCGGCGGCCTCGGTGTCGCGGGTGTCCTCGGCGATGATGCCGAGGAGGCGGTGGGCCGCGGCGGCGTGCACGGCGCCGCGCTCCGAGGAGAAGTCGCCGAGGACCTCCTGGAGCAGGACGGCGGCCTCGTCGGACTTGTCGCGCCGGTGCAGCACGTCGGCGAGCTCCACGGCCGCCTGGCTGCGGTACAGGGCGGCCCGGCTCTCCGAGAGCATGGTGTACGCCTGCCTCAACTCGGCCTCGGCGCGGTCCAGTTCGCCGTTCTGCGCGCAGACGTAGCCGCGCATCCAGTGGCAGTTGGCCAGTTCGGTGCGCAGCCGCAGCCGGCGGTACAGCTCGGCGGCCTTGGCGAGGGAGGCGTCGGCCTCGGTGAGGCGGCCCTCGGCGAGCAGGGTGCGGGCCACCGAGCGGTGCATCCGGGCGATCAGCGCCGGGTCACCGGCCTGCGGGGCGAGCGCGAGGGCGAACTCGGCGGCCTGGGCGGCGCGGGCGTGCGCGCCCATGTCCATGTACGGGCCGATCGCGCTGGCGTAGAGGAGGAGCAGGGCGTCGGGGTCGTGCAGTCCGCCCCGGTTCAGTTCGTCGAGGGCGGACTCCAGCAGGTAGACGGCGTACCGGAGCTCACCGGCGAGGTAGTGCGAGACCGCCCGGCCGCGCAGCGCGGGCACGCGCACCGGCAGCGACTCGCCGTCCAGGCACCGCTCGGCCCGCTCGAAGCGCTCCCGGGCCTTCGTCAACTCCCCTGTCTCCAGAGCGCATTCACCGAGCCCGAGCAGCGCGGTGGCCTGCTCGGCGCCCAGCCCGTAGCCCTCCGCCTCGGCGAGCAGCGCCTCGTACCGCCCGGCGGCCTCCTCGGCCCGCCCGTCGGCGAGCACCCGCTGGGCCTCGGTGAGCCGCAGCCTGAGGTCGGTGGCGAGATGGGCGGGCTGCCCGACGGCCAGTTCCTCGAAGGCGACGCCGAGCCGCCCGGCGATGTGCCGCAGCGCCTCGTCGGAGGCCCGCACCCGGCCGGCCTCCACGGTGGAGATGTAGGCGGGCGTGTAGGCGGGCTCCGCCAACTGACGTTGCGTCAGCCCGCGTTCCGTACGAAGTTGCTGTACGCGCCGCCCCACGACCGCCGGATCGTCCCGTTCCCGCATCCGTTGGATCCCCCCAACTCCCTTGGTGCCCCTTGCCGTTCGCATCGGGCAGCCCTAGGTTAAACGGCGGATTAAGCGTGCTTAATACGTCGCTGTTGTGTTCGTCGTTGTGTTCGTCGTTGTTGTGTTGCGAGGTCGCCGTGCAAGGACGTACGCCCGCCCCCTACGGACCCCCCACCCCCGCACCCCTGATCCCTGCCCGGATTCGCCTGAGCGCAGCCACCCCGACCGTGCGGGGTGTGGCGGCGGCCGTGATCGCCGCGGCGGCCCTCATCCTCGCGGCCAACGCGGGCCCGGCCCACGCGGCGGACGGCACCCGGGCCCCCACGGCCGTCCAGCAGCACGTCCACCACCACTGAGGACGCGCCGCCCGACCGGCCTCCGGCGGCCCTCTCCCCCCTGCCCCCGCCGGAGGCCTAGTCTTGCGCCCGTGACCTCCGCCGCCGCGCGTACCGCCCTGGACCTGACCGCCGACCTCCCGGTCCCGGACCTGGAGGATCTGTACCGGGACCTGCACCGCCACCCCGAGCTGTCCCTGCGCGAGCACCGCACCGCCGGGCTGCTCGCCGGGCGGCTGGCGGACGCCGGGTTCGAGACGGCCGAGGGGATCGGCGGCACCGGCGTCGCGGCCCGGCTGCGCAACGGCGACGGGCCCACCGTCCTGCTGCGCGCCGACATGGACGCGCTGCCGGTGCACGAGGAGACCGGGCTGCCGTACGCCTCCCGGACGGACGGCGTGATGCACGCCTGCGGACACGATCTGCACGTCACCTGGCTGGCCGGGGCCGGCGCGGCACTCGCCGCCGGCCGGGACGCCTGGCGCGGCACCCTGCTGCTCGTGGGCCAGCCCGCCGAGGAGACCGGCCAGGGCGCGGCCCGCATGGTCGCCGACGGCCTGTACGAACGCTTCGGCCGCCCCGACGTGCTGCTCGGCCAGCACGCGGCCCCCGGCCCGGCGGGCCTGTACCCGCACTCACCCGGCCTGATCATGTCGGCGGCGACGGACGTGGACATCGTCGTGCACGGCCGGGGCGGACACGGCTCACGCCCGGAGGCCACCGTGGACCCCGTGGTGACGGCCGCCTACCTGGTCACCCGCCTCCAGACGGTCGTCTCGCGGGAGCTGGCGGCCGGTGAGTCGGCCGTGCTGACCGTGGGCCGGATCGAGGCGGGCACCCGGCACAACATCATCCCCTCCGAGGCGCGCATCTCCCTCAACCTCCGCAGCCAGTCCGAGGAGGTCCGCCGGCGGATGCTCGCCGCGATCGAGCGCATCGCGCGCGGCGAGTGCCTGGCCGCCGGCTGCCCGCGCGAGCCGGAGGTCGTCGTCGGCAACACGTTCCCGGTGACCGTGAACGACGCGGCCACCGACACCGCCGTCGCCGCCGTGCACGGCGAGGTCTTCGGCCCCGGCACGGTCTTCGACCCGGGCCCGGCGATGGGCAGCGAGGACTTCCCCCAGCTGGCCCTCGACGGCACCCTCCCGTACGCGTACTGGTTCGTGACGACCACCCCCGCCGAGGTGTGGGAGAAGGCCCCCGGCGACACCCTCCCGGAGAAGTTCGCGGCCGTCCCGAGCAACCACAGCCCGCACTTCGCGCCCGACCTGTCGGTGATCGCCCCGGGCGTCCGCACCCTCGTCTCCGGGGCCCTGGCGTTCCTGCCGACCGCGTGACTACCGGGCTGCCGCCTGGAGTTGGCTCAACTGCCGCTGGACGTTCTCCAGCGCACCCTGCCTGCGGCCCGGTACCCGCAGCCGCAACTCCGCGAGCGCGGGGCCGAGTTCACGGGCCCGCGCCGAGTCCCTGATCCGGCCCCACTGGTGGTGCGCCCGGTCCGCGGCCGCCTCCACGGCAGGCGCGTCCACGGCCTGCCCGGCGGCCAGCCGCACCCCGGCCACCGCGAGCCACGCCCGGCAGCTGCCCACCGCGTCCCCCGCGAACATCGCGAGATCGGCCCGCACTTCGGCCCAGTGCAGGGCCGTGTCGGAAGCCGGCCCGTGCGCCCGCACGGCCGCCGCCTCGTACCGGGCCGCCAGATCGGCGGCCTCGGCGTGCCGGCCGCTGCGCACGGCGGTGCTGATGACCGTGTGCGGGTCCTGAGGGGCGGGGTGCGCGGGGCGCGCGGGGTGAGTGGTGGTGAGGTGGGCGGCGGGGGCGGCCGGTGGGGCGGCCGGGGTGCCGGGGCGGGGGTTCTGGGGGTGGGGGTAGGGGTGCGGGGAGGCGCCCGGTGGGGGTGGGGTCGGGGTCTGCGGGCGGGGCAGGCCGGTGGGCGGGTGCGCGAAGACCAGGTCCCGGCCGGCGCCGGACTCGGCGATCCGGGCCAGCGCCTGCTCGTGCAACCGGAGAAGCGGCGGCCGATGCCCGCTGCGCAGCAGTGTCGCCACCGCCTTCATGTACGCCGGCTCCGCCGGGCCCCGCCGCCCGGACGCCGGAGCCACCCGGCCGTACACCGCCGCGTTGGGCCCGCAGTCCAGCCCCCGCTCGGCGACGTACCGCCACGCCTCCGCGTCCGCGTGCAGATCCACGACCAGCGCCGCGTCCGCCGCGGAGCGCAGCCGCAGCTCGTCCCGGATCCAGTGCCACGGCAACGCGGTGTAGCGCACGGTCGCCGCGGTGGTGCGGGCCAGCGCCACGTGCGGCAGATGCTGCTTGCGGTCCAGCTGGAGCTGCCCGGCGAGGTACACGGTCAGCGGCCCGGGCGCGGCCGCCGCGGCCCGCAGCCGGGTCAGCACGGCCTGCGGGTCCAGCGGATCGGCGAGTTCGACCACGTTGGCCGTCTCGGTGCTGGACAGCACGGCCGGGGCGACCGCGGCCAGCACCGGCAGCACGGCGGCCGCGTCCACCAGGCGCCCCTTGCCCAGCGGCGAGGCCGCGAGCAGCAGTACGGTTCCGGGCATCGTCCCTCCCCCTGTCGACCGTCGACCCCGCGCAACCCGTGGTCACGGCTTGCTTCCAGCCAGCACCGTAACCGCTGCGGCTGCACACGCGCGCCTCAGGACCGCGGACAACCCCGTTCGGTCGCTTCGTCCCCGCCCGCACCGGCCGGCTCCTCCGCCCCCGGCTCCGCCCGCGCCTCCGCCTCCGCCTCCGCCAGGCGTCGTACGGCGAACACGGTGGTGTCGTCGCCCAGCCGCCCTCCGCTGTGCCGCAGCACCCCGTCCCGGACCCGGCGGACCAGGCTCAGGGGCTCGGCGCGCAGGTCCGGTTCGGCGGCGACGGCGCGGGCGACGTCCGGGGCCAGTGCGTAGAAGACGCCGCCGCGGTCACGGGCCTCGGTCACCCCGTCGGTGACCAGCAGCAGCGTCTCGTCGGCGGCCAGCGGCACCCGGTGCACGGGCGGCGGTCCCGCCGCCAACTCCCCTAGTCCGAGCGGCAGCCCGTCCCCGCTCGGCAGCTCACGCACCCCGTGCGGGCCGACGGCGAGCGGCGCCTCGTGCCCGAAGTTCACGGTCTCGACGACGTCCGGGCAGTCGTCGCAGAAGCCGATCAGCACGGCGGTCGCGAACCGGTCCCCGTCGTCCCGGCCGAGCGCCGTGGAGAGCGTGCGGTGCCGCAGCATCCGGATCTCCAGGCGTTCGGCGACGGTCGCGAGATCCTTCTCGTGGTAGCCGGCCTCGCGGAAGGTGCCGAGCAGCGCGGCGGCGGCCTCCACCGCGCCGAGCCCCTTGCCCTGCACGTCACCGACGAGGACCCGGGTGCCGTGCGGTCCGGGCTGGATGTCGTAGAAGTCGCCGCCGACCCGGGCCTCGACGTCGGCGGCCAGGTACACGCCCGCGTGCTCAAGCCCGGCCCAGCGCGCCGGCAGCGGGCGCAGCACCGTGCGCCGGGTGGTCTCGGCGATGTCCAGGATGTGCAGGGTCTGCCGCTCCTTGCGCTCGCGCACGGCCGCGGCCAGCGTGGCGAGGATGCCGCCGAGGCCGACCAGGACGAAGTCGCCGAGCCCGGCCCGGTACTCGCCGGGCCAGGCGCTGTCGACGGCGAAGTACGTCACCACCGCGAGCACGGCGAAGGCGCCCGTCGTCCACACCCCGCAGATCGCCGCGGCCGTGCCGGGGACCAGCACGATCCAGGAGATGATCCGGAACCGCTCGGTGGTGTTGAGGTCCACCAGCACGATGCCGACGAGCAGCAGCAGCGACGGCACCCAGGCGACGCTCCGGCCGCGGACCCGCAGCAGCTGACGCCCCCGCCCGTACTCCGTCTCCGTCACGGTGGGCAGCCCTCCATGCACCCAGCGAAACACGCCGGGTATCCGCCCGCATCCGGGCACCGCCCGGGCGACTTCACCCGTCCGGCCGACTTGCCGGGCCACGGTCCCAGGTGTGCTCTGGAAGGCGGGGGCGAGGAGAGAGAGGAGCGCTCTCATGGCTCAAGCGGCACCCGCGCCCGGCGGCATGTCCCGCCCCGGGCGGACACCGGAGGTGGAAGCTGCCCGGCACGCCCGCCCGCCCGACGTCTTCGACGCGCGCACCCACCGCGTCGCCCACATCGCCGGCCCGGTCGTGCTCGGCCTGGTGTACGGCTACTGGGTCGCGGCCGACAACCGCGCCGGCGGCGCCATCACGGGCTGGAACCTGCTGCTCGGGTTCGTCAGCGCGCTGGTGTTCGCGGTCGTGTCCATGGCGCTGCTGACGCTGGCCCCGCGGATGCCGCGGGAGGTGCACGCGCTGCTGTGGACGGTGTTCGCCGGCTGTGCGTTCGGCTTCCTCTACAGCCAGACCGGGCACTCGATCTGGCGGTCGACGGTGATGTCGCTGGTGGTGTCGGGGGCGACGTTCGCCACGTTCTTCTACCGCTACTACACGCGCGAGGACGCCTTCGGGCACCGCATCCGCTGAGCGGGCCACCGCGTGGCGCGTGTGTGCGTGGGCCCCGTCCGGCGGGCCGTCGGACCGGGGCCCACGCACTCCCCTGTTTCCCTCTACCCACACCGGCCCCATGAGCCGGTTTCCGTCTCCCCAGCACCAGGAAACACCCGTTCGGCCGAACCCTCCACCGGAGGAGCCGAAGCCCCAGGTGCGCGCGGTGCGGCCCACGGCGGGGCGCACGGTGGCCGCACGGCGGGGCGCACGACGGGGCGAAGACCACCCGAACGCCGCGCCCGGGTCGCGCGCCCCGTCCGAAGGCCGTTGCCTGGAAACGTGCCCCCACGTCTCAGGAGCGCCCTGTCGGCCGCACTGATCACCCTGTCCTGCCTCCTCGTACCGTTCGGCACGCTGGCGGCCTGGGCGGCGTACGGGCTGGTGGACACGGGCCGCTACGTCACCACGATGGCGCCGCTCGCCGCCGACCCGGCGGTGCGGGAAGCCGTCGCGAACACGGTCGGCGACGGCCTCTGGCGCGTGGTGGACGAGCACATGACCGTCCGCCCGGCCGGGGGTACCCCCTCCGGGGGAGGCTCCCTGCGTCCCTTCGTGCACGACGCGGTGCGCTCCTTCACCCAGACCGAGGCGTTCCGGCTGGCCTGGGACACCGGCAACCAGGTCACCCACGACGCGGTGCTGCGCGCCCTGCGCGACGAGCAGGACATGACGGCCGGGCAGCCGGTCACCGTCGACCTCGCCTCCGTCACCGACCCGGTCAAGCGCCGGCTCACCGAGGACCACGTGCCGCTGGCCGCGCGCATCCCGGTGCAGCACACCCCGGTCGCCGTGCTCCCCGGGGACGAACTGGCCGCGTACCGGAAGGGGTTCCACGTGCTGGAGGTAGCCGGCTTCTGGCTGCCGGTCGCGGCGGTCGCCTTCGCCGCGACCGGCATCGGCCTGGCCGTCCACCGCCGCCGGGCCATCACGGCGACCGCCCTCGGCACGGCTCTGGGCGGCGGCCTCCTGGCCCTGGCCCTGTCCATCGGCCGCGCCCTGACCCTCGCCGACCTGCCCGCCGACGTCCCCCACCCCGCCGCGGCCGCGGTCTACGACGCCCTCACCGCCACCCTCCGCACCACGGCCTGGCTCCTGCTGGCCCTCGGCCTGACCGCGGCCGCGGTCACCTGGCTGACCCGCAACGTCCGCCTGAACCGCCCGGGCCGCCCCTCCCGCCGCCGGCCGCCGGCCCCGGCGCCGACACCGGAGACACCCCGGTCCCGGGCACAGGCCTGACCCGACCTGACCCGACCTGACCTGAGAGGAAGCCGGAGCGGAACCGGATAATGGGCCCATGTCCCGAGAGTTCCCCATCGGCCTCACCCCTCCCGACTGGCTGGTCCGGAACCTCCAACCCCAGCAGTCCCCCGTCAACCGTCCCGCCGTGGCCCGCGCCGCCATCGCCCTGGCCCTCCCCCTCGCGATCGGCCTCGCCACCGGCCACCCGGCCTACGGCGCCCTCGCCTCCATGGGCGCCCTCTCCGGCGTCATCGGCGACACCGCCGACGCCTACCGCATGCGCATCCTCAACATCGCCGTCCCCCAGCTCCTCGGCGCAGTCGGCGTCACGCTGGGCACGCTGGTGTACGGCCATGGCTGGTACGCGGTGGCGGCGGTCACCGGCGTGGCCCTGCTCTCCGGCATGATCTCGACGATCGGCGCGGTCGCCTCGGTCTCCGGCCTGCTCCTGCTCCTGAACTGCGTGGTGGGCGCGGGCCTGCCCCTGCCCCACCCCTGGTGGCTCGCCCCGGCCCTGATGAGCGGCGGCGGCCTCCTGGTCCTCCTCCTCGCCCTGCTCGCCTGGCCGTTGCGCTCGGGCGTACCGGAACGCGCGGCGGTGGCCGCCACGTACCGCGCGGTCGCCGCGCTCCTCACCGTCTCCGGCACCGACCGCATCGAGGAGTACGACCAGGCCCGCCAGGCGGTCACCCAGTCCCTGAACCAGTCGTACGACCTGGTGCTGGCCCGCCGCGCCCGCCAGCACGGCCGCAGCCCCGAACTCACGCGTCTGCTGGCCCAGTTGAACGCCGTCACCCCGATACTGGAGGCGGCCCCCGCGGCCCACTGGGCGGCCCGCCCGCTGTCCCCGCAGATCCCGGAGGCCGTCCACCGCCTGGCCCACGCCGTCGAAACGGGCGCCACGGGTCCGACGGCGCTCGACCTCCCGGTCCCGCTGACCGAGACGGCCCGCGCGGTGGACCACGCCCTGCGCCACACGGCCGAGGTGGTCGCCTGCCCCGACGTGGACCCGCGCGGCATCGACGACCGCCTCGGCCGCCCCGCCGCCCTGGGCATCCGCACGGCACGGGCGACCCGCAACGTGATCCTCTCCGCCAACTCCTGGCGCTACGGCCTGCGCCTCGCCGTCTGCATCGGCATCGCCCAGGCCCTCGTCTCCCTGATCCCGGTCCCGCGCTCGTACTGGGTGGCCCTGACGATCACCTTCGTCCTCAAGCCCGACTTCGGCTCGGTCTTCTCCCGCGCCCTGCTGCGCGCGCTCGGCACGGTGGCGGGCCTGGTGATCGCGGCGGTGGTCCTGGCCGAGGTCCCCCTGGGCTGGTGGGACGTCCCGGCGATGCTGTTCCTGGCCCCTTTGATCCCGGCCCTGACCCCACGGGGCTACGGCTACCAGACCGCCGCCATCACCCCGGTGATCCTCCTCCTCTCGGACATCCTGAACCACCAGGGCACGGCCCTCCTCCTGCCCCGCCTGACGGACTCCCTCCTGGGCTGCGCGATCGCCCTGACCGCCGGGTACCTCCTGTGGCCGGAGAGCTGGCGCACCCGCGTCGGCGACCGTCTGGCGGACGCGGTGGCGGACACGGCGGCCTACGTGGAGAAGGCGTTCGCCCCGGGCACGGCCCCGGACCCCGCCGCCCGCGCCCGCATGCGCCGCCGCCTCTACCGCGATCTGTCGGTCATCCGTACGGAGTTCCAGCGGGCCCTGACCGAACCGCCGCCGACCGGCCGCCGCGCGGCGGCCTGGTGGCCGCTGGTCGTCGCCGTCGAGCGCATCGTGGACGCCACGACGGCGGCCCGCGTCCGCGTGAAGCACGGGGCACAGCCGCCGTCGCCGGCCGAGGTCGCGCAGATCGCGCTGCAACTGCGGGAGCTGTCGGAGGGCGTGCGCAACGCCGAAACGTTGACCCCGGTTCGCACGGATCTCACCGGCCCGGCGGGCAGCGTTCTGGAACCCCTGCGCCAGGAGGTCGCCGCGGCCCGGTCGATCGCATCTCCCCACTGAGCGCTTCGCTAACCTTACGTGTCCGTCCTGGCCAGGGATCTACGGGCATCAACTCACGCGAAGGGTTGCGCACATGGGCATTCTCACTCTCCTGCGGAACGCATTCGGCCGCTCACGCAAGGGACGAGCCGCCGAGGCGGAGGGTGCGAGCCGTCTCGCGACCCGACCGACCGAGCCCCCCACAACGGCCTCCGGCCCGACCGCCACGGTCCCCGAACCCCGCCAGGAAAACCCCGGCACCCACGACCTGGTGGCAGCCGCCTTCGACAACGTCAAGGTCCCCCACCCGACCGAGCCGGAGGCCCTGACCGAATCCAGCACCGGCCCGGAGACGAAGGCTGAGGCCGAGACGAAGGCCGGGGGCGAGGCGACGGCTGAGGCGACGGCCGAGGCTGAAGCCGGGGGCGAGGCGACCGTCGAGAGCGAGGTCGAGGCGACGGCTGAGGCTGAGGCGACGGCTGAGGCCGAGGACAAGGCGACCGTCGAGGACGAGGCGGCGGCCGAGGCTGAGGCCGAGGGCGAGGCGACCGTCGAGGGCGAGGTCGAGGCCACGGCTGAGGCTGAGGCGACGGCTGACGGCGAGGTCAAGGCAACGGTCGAGGTCGACACCGAGCCCAAGGCGACGGTCGAGGGCGAGGCAACCGTCGACACCGACGCCGAGCCCGAGACGACGGCCGAGGTCGGGGGCGACGCCGAAGCCAACTCGCTGGTCGAGGCTGGCTTCGAGTCCGACGCCGACATCGAGCCCAAGACGACGGCAGAGGCCGAGGCTGGCACCGAGCCCGAGACGACGGCCGGGGTCGAGGCTGGCGCCGAAGCCGAAGCCGAGGCTGACACCGAGCCGGAGGCGGAGCCCCGGAACGCGGAGCCGCAGGCGGCGGACGGCGCCGAGCCGGGCCCGCAGGAGACGGCCGAGGCCACGCCCACCACCGACGTGGACCCGACGCCGGAACCGGAAGCGGCACGGACCGAGCCGGAGGCCGCACCGGAACCCACCACCGCGGAAGCGGCCGAGCCTCAGACGGCCACGGAGCCGACGGCCGAACCGGAGACCGAACCCCAGCCGACCGTCGAGCAGGTCGCGCAAGAGCCCACCGAACCGGAGACGGAGGCGGAGCCGGAAGCCACTGCCCCCGCCCCGGAGGCGACCGCCCCCACGCCCGAAGCCGAGCCCGAGGCCGAGCCGGCGCCCGTCCCCGCCGCGCCGGAGGCGAACACCGCCACCCCGGAAGCCGAGCCCGAACCGGAGGCAGCGCCCGCCCTTGTCGCGCCGGAGGCCCCGGCACCGGCCCCCGAGGCCGACAAGACGGCCGCCCCCGCGGACAACGCCGCCGCGGCGGCCGGGGAGCCGGCCACCGTGCCGCAAGCCGCCGACGGCGAGGACGTCCCGCAGGGGCCACCCGCGGTCGACGACGAGAGTGGTACGGGTGGTGCGGGTGGGGGCACCGGTGCCGAAGGCGAAGCCGAGGCGCCGACTCCCGTCGCGCCGGAGGCAACCGCCACCGCCCCCCTGCCCCACTCCCTCGCCACCGCCCACAAGGCCGCCGCGGACGCCCTCGCCACCGCCGGCCTCACCGGCACCCGAGCCAAGCTCTACCTCGTGCTCGACCGCTCCGCGAGCATGCGCCCGTACTACAAGGACGGCTCCGCCCAGGCCCTCGCCGACCAGACCCTCGCCCTCGCCGCCCACCTGGAGCCCGAGGAGACCTCGGTCCACGTCGTCTTCTTCTCCACGGAGATCGACGGCACCACCGACCTCACCCTCACCCCGGACCACGAGACGAAGATCGACGACGTCCACGCCGGCCTCGGCCGCATGGGCCGTACCAGCTACCACGCCGCCGTGGAAGCCGTACTCGCCCACTACGACCGGCACAACGACGCCAACGACAACGACGGCCCCGGCACGCCCGCCCTCGTCGTCTTCCAGACCGACGGCGCCCCCGACGCCAAGACCCCCGCCACCCAGGCCCTCACCGCGGCCGCCGGCTCCCACCCCGCCGTCTTCTTCTCCTTCGTCGCCTTCGGAGACAACGACAACAAGGCCTTCGACTACCTCCGCAAGCTGAAGACCCCCAACACGTCCTTCTTCCACGCGGGCCCGGCCCCCCGCGAGCTGACGGACACCGAGCTGTACGACGGCGTACTGATCGACTGGAAGCCGTAACCGACAGTAGTCACCCCGTCCCCACCGGGCCGCCCCTTCCCTCCGGGTCCCACCCTGCAAAACGGGAAGCGGGCGGCCCACCCCTGTCGGCTACGATTTCAAGGTTCGAAACCGCAGAAAAAGCAGCGACCTGGGAGCAGCCACGATGGCTCGACACCTCATCACCAGCGCCCTTCCGTACATCAACGGGATCAAGCACCTGGGCAACATGGTGGGGTCCATGCTCCCGGCGGACGTGTACTCCCGGTACCTGCGCCAGCGCGGCCACGACGTCCTCTACATCTGCGCGACGGACGAGCACGGCACCCCCGCCGAGCTGGCCGCCAAGGAGCAGGGTCTGCCGGTCGCCGAGTTCTGCGCGCAGGCGCACGACGCCCAGAAGGCGGTCTACGACGGCTTCGCGCTCGCGTTCGACTACTTCGGCCGCAGCTCGTCCGCGGAGAACCGCGAGATCACCCAGCACTTCGCCCGCCGGCTGAACGAGAACGGCTTCATCGAGGAACGCGCGATCCGGCAGGTGTACAGCCCCGCCGACGGCCGCTTCCTGCCCGACCGCTACGTCGAGGGCACCTGCCCCCACTGCGGTTACGACAAGGCCCGCGGCGACCAGTGCGAGAACTGCACCCGCGTGCTGGACCCGACCGACCTGATCAACCCGCGCTCGGCGATCTCCGGCAGCACGGACCTCGAAGTGCGCGAGACCAAGCACCTCTTCCTCCTCCAGTCCAAGCTGGAGAACGAGGTCCGCGAGTGGGTCGCCAAGCACGACAAGGACTGGCCGCAGCTGGCCTCCTCGATCGCCCACAAGTGGCTGACCGAGGGTCTGCACGACCGCGCGATCACCCGTGACCTGGACTGGGGCGTCCCGGTCCCGGCCGACACCTGGCCGGAGCTGGCCGCCGAGGGCAAGGTCTTCTACGTCTGGTTCGACGCGCCGATCGAGTACATCGGCGCCACCAAGGAGTGGGCGGACCGGGACCCGGAGAACCGCGACTGGAAGTCGTGGTGGTACGAGGCCGAGGACGTCCGGTACACCGAGTTCATGGCCAAGGACAACGTCCCCTTCCACACGGTGATGTTCCCGGCCACGGAGCTCGGCATCCGCGAGCCCTGGAAGATGGTCGACTACGTCAAGGCCTTCAACTGGCTGACGTACTACGGCGGCAAGTTCTCCACCTCGCAGAAGCGCGGCGTCTTCACCGACCAGGCCCTGGAGATCCTGCCCGCCGACTACTGGCGCTACTTCCTGATCGCCAACGCGCCCGAGTCGGACGACTCGTCCTTCACCTGGGAGCACTTCACCGCCACGGTCAACAAGGACCTCGCCGACACCCTCGGCAACTTCGTCAACCGCGTCCTGTCCTTCTCCAGGAAGCGCTTCGGCGACGCGGTCCCGGAGGGCGGCACGCCCGGCGAGGCCGAGACGAAGCTCGGCGAGCAGATCGCCGAGCTCCTCGCCGAGTACGAGGGCCACATGGAGACCCTCCAGTTCCGCAAGGCGGCCGCCGCCCTGCGCGCCCTGTGGTCGGCCGGCAACTCCTACCTGGAGGAGAAGGCCCCCTGGCTGGAGATCAAGACCGACAAGGACGCGGCCGCCCTGACGCTGCGTACGGCGATGAACCTGATCCACCTGTACGCGGTGGTCTCCGAGCCGCTGATCCCGGCCACGGCCAAGGCGATGCGCGAGGCCTTCGCCCTGACCGAGGACACCGCGACCTGGGTCACCCCGGACGAGGCCAGGTCCCTCGCCTCCGTCCCGCCGGGCACCGCCTTCACCGTCCCGCCGGTCCTGTTCGCCAAGCTGACCGACGAGGACCTGGCGGCGTACAAGGAGCGCTTCGGCGGCGACGCGGGCTGACCGGGTCGTACTCCGTAGCGCAGAGGGCGCCGAGTTTCAGCACTCGGCGCCCTCGCGCATGCCCGGGTCCGGGCGGCCTCCTTCAGGACGCCGGTGCCGTCGCCGCTGAGCAGCGCCGCGACCTTGCCGCCGCTCGGCACCTTCCAGAAGTTGTTCTGCGCCACGACCTGCGCCTTGGCGCGGGAGTCGATGCTGTACAGGGGCGCATAGCCGTCGTCGACGGTGACCAGGTCCGAGCCGTTGGTGATGTCGAGGTCGCCGTCGTGGATCTGGTACTGGCGCCCCCTCAGTGGCCGCCGCGCCGCGAGGAGTTGCCGACCTTCCCGGAATTCTCTCTGGCAGAGTCCGATGTCGTGAACCACCACGTCCACCTCCCCGAATCCCACCGCCGGCTGCTCGCCGACGTCGTCACCGCGGGCGGCCCCCACGGGCTGGTGCTCGCCGGCGGCTACGCCCTCCAGGCGCACGGTCTGCTGCACCGGCCGCACGCGAACCTCGACTTCGCCACGGAGAGCCCCGAGGACCTGCCGATGATCGCCGGTGCCGTGGCCGCCGCGCTGGAGGCACGGGGCCGCCGGGTGCGGACGGGGACCGTCGGCGTGCTCACCGCTCAGCTGACGGTCACCGACCCCGAGAGCGGCGAGCAGTGCGCGCTCGCGCTGCACAAGGAGGCGCTCTGGCGGCCGCCGTGCCTCACCGAGTACGGCCCCACGCTGTCCCTGGCGGACGCGGTCGGTACGAAGATCCGCGCGCTGTACGACCGGGGCGCCGCCGTCGACCTGGTCGACGCGCGGGCCGCGGCCGCCCGGTTCCCGCTGCCCGGCCTGGAGGAGCTGGGCCGCCGGCACGCCCATGACCCCTTCGACCTGCCCACCCTCCAGTCCCGGCTGACCGGCACGGACTTCTACGCCGACCGGGACTTCCTGCGCCACGGGCTGGACGAGAACGAGGTCGTCGCCCTGCGCGCCTGGGCCCAGCACTGGTCCGACGACATCGCCGAACGGCTGCTGGAGGACGGCGCGTCTCCCGACGAGGAGTTCCCCGACACCGACGACGAGGACAACGACGACACCGACAACGGCTGAGGCCCGGAACCCACCTCGGGGTTCCGGGCCTCAGCCGCACGCACTGTCTACTTCGGCTGCGGCTTCCTGATGTTCAGGTGCAGCTCGCGCAGCCGGGCCTCCTCCAGCTCGGTCGGCGCGCCCATCATCAGGTCCTGGGCGTTGCCGTTGAGCGGGAAGGAGATCGTCTCGCGGATGTTGGGCTCGTCCGCGAGGAGCATGACGATGCGGTCCACGCCGGGGGCGATGCCGCCGTGCGGCGGGGCGCCGAAGCGGAACGCGCGGAGCATGCCCGCGAACTTCTCCTCGACGGTCTCGCGGTCGTAGCCCGCGATCTCGAAGGCCTTCAGCATGATCTCCGGCTCGTGGTTCCGGATCGCGCCGGAGGACAGCTCGACGCCGTTGCAGACGATGTCGTACTGCCAGCCCAGGATGTCCAGCGGGTCCTGGGTCTCCAGGGCCTCCAGGCCGCCCTGCGGCATCGAGAAGGGGTTGTGCGAGAAGTCGATCGCGCCGGTGTCCTCGTCCTTCTCGTACATCGGGAAGTCGACGATCCAGCAGAACCGGAAGACGTTCTCCTCGAAGTGGCCGGCGCGCTTGGCGGCCTCGACACGGACGGCGCCCATGATCTTGGAGACCTCGTCGAACTCGCCCGCGCCGAAGAAGATCGCGTGGCCGGGGGCGAGCGAGAGGCGCTTGGTCAGCTCGGCGACGTTCTCCTCGGTGAGGAACTTCGCGATCGGGCCGGACAGCGCGCCGTCCTCGCCGACGCGGACCCAGGCCAGGCCCTTGGCGCCGAGGGAGACGGCGAAGTCGCCGAGCTGGTCGAAGAACTTGCGCGGCTGGGCGGAGACGTCCGGCACCGGCAGGGCGCGCACGTGCTTGCCGGCGAAGGCCTTGAACTCCGAGCCCTCGAAGACGTCGGTGATGTCCACCAGCTCCAGCTGGGCGCGCAGGTCCGGCTTGTCGGAGCCGTACTTCAGCATCGCCTCGCGGAACGGGATCCGCGGGAAGGGGGAGGTGACGTGGCGGCCGCCGCCGAACTCCTCGAACAGCTCGGTCATCAGCCGCTCGATCGGCTGGAAGACGTCCTCCTGCTCGACGAAGCTCATCTCGACGTCGAGCTGGTAGAACTCGCCCGGCGAGCGGTCGGCGCGGGCGTCCTCGTCGCGGAAGCAGGGCGCGATCTGGAAGTAGCGGTCGAAGCCGGAGATCATCAGCAGCTGCTTGAACTGCTGCGGGGCCTGCGGCAGGGCATAGAACTTGCCGGGGTTGAGCCGGGAGGGGACGACGAAGTCGCGGGCGCCCTCGGGGGAGGTCGCGGACAGGATCGGCGTCGCCATCTCGTTGAAGCCGAGCGCGGTCATCTTGTGGCGGATCGCGGAGATGACCGCCGTACGCAGCATGATGTTGCGGTGCATGCGCTCGCGGCGCAGGTCCAGGAAGCGGTACTCCAGGCGCCGCTCCTCGTTGACCCCGTCCTCGGCGTTGATCGTGAAGGGCAGCGGGGCTGCCGCGCCGAGCAGCTCGACCTCGGAGACCTCGACCTCGATCTCGCCGGTGGGCAGCTCGGGGTTGATGTTCTCGGTTCCACGTGAAACAACGCGGCCGTCGACGCGGACCGTGGACTCCTTGGAGATCGTGTCCAGGGCCTCGTACGCGGGCGTGCCGGGGCGGGCGACCAGCTGCGTGATGCCGTAGTGGTCGCGCAGATCGATGAAGAGGATGCCGCCCAGGTCGCGCCGATTGTGCAGCCAGCCACTCAGCCGGACGTCGGTGTCGACGTCAGAGGCGCGGAGCTGGCCGCAGGTGTGGGACCTGTACCGATGCATCGTCGTTCATCGTCCTTCGTTCGTGGTCCGCCAGGGTGCTCTCCCTGACCGAATCGGGCACGGGGCCCGGACCCATCAAGGGTACCGGGCACCCCAAGATCGGCTCTCCACCCTTTTCCGCGTCCCCGACTGGAGGATCCTCCGTATGCGAGGGCGGGCAGGTTCCTCCCGTTCCTACGGTGGCACCCTCCGCTCGGACCTTCCTAAAGTGGGGCAATGCGTACACGCGAGCCGCTTCCGTCCGTCGGGGACGTCCTCGCCGCCCTCGCGACCGGGCTGTGGCACTGGGACACGGCCACAGGACTGGTCACCGTCGACGCGGAGGCGGCGCGGCTGCTCGGGCTGCCCGCGGAGCCCGCCACCCTCACGGAGGCCCAGGCGCGGGCCCGGCTGCACCCGGCCGACTGGAACGAGATCACCGGGGTGGTGCCGCTGGCGGTCGCCGAGGGCACGCTCGCCGAGGTACGCATCCGGATCATGGACGAGCGGGGGAACGTCCTGCGGGTCGTGCGCAGCCGGTCGAAGCCGTCCTACGACCGTGAGCGGCAGGCCTTCGAGCTGATCGGCACCCTCCAGGAGGTCACCGAGCCGGCCCCGGGCACGCCGGCCGGGCGCAGCGCGGTCACCGGGGACTGGCGGCGCTCACGGGAGGCGTTCCTGCTGGACGCGGGCCGGGCGCTGGCGGAGGCCCGGTCGACCGAGGAGGTGCTGCGGGTGGCCGGCGGTCTGTCGATGCCGGGCTTCTCCCCGGACGGGCTGGTGGTCTTCGGGGTCCAGGGCGACCGGCTGACGATCACCGGCCAGCACGGGCACGAGCCCGGCGACATGAACCCGTTCTCGGACATGCCGCTGGCCACCGACTACCCGGCGGCCGAGGTCGCTCGCACCGGCCGGGCGGTCTATCTCTCCTCGCCGCAGGAGTACAAGGAGCGCTACCCCGTCACCTGGCCGCTCGCCCAGCCCTTCGGCCGCCGGTCCTGGGCCTTTCTGCCGCTGACGGTCGCCGGGCACACGATGGGCGCCTGGCTGGCCGCCTTCACCTGCCCGGTGGCGTTCACGCCCGACGAGCGCGCGGTGCTCACCACGGTCGCCCGGATGCTCGCCCAGGCGCTGTCCCGGGCCAGTGCCGTCGAGTCCGAGCGCGAGCTGACGGAGGGCCTCCAGCGCTCCATGCTGCCCTCGCTCGGCCCGAAGATCCCGGGCATGCGGGTGGCCGCCCGGTACATCCCGACCGGCGGCGGACTCCAGGTCGGCGGCGACTGGTACGACATGATCCCGCTGCCCTCCGGCCGCTTCGCGCTGGTCGTCGGGGACGTCCAGGGCCATGACGTACGGGCGGCGGGCCTGATGGGCCAGCTGCGCATCGCCCTGCGGGCGTACGCCTCCGAGGGCCACCGCCCGGACGCCGTGCTCTCCCGTGTCTCCCGCTTCCTGCACGGCATCGCCCACGACGGCCACGACACCCGCGACGCCGGCCACGCCCGTGCCGACCACACCGACCAGTCGGCCGACCTGCGCTTCGCGACCTGCGTGTACATCGAGGTGGACCCGGCGACCGGGATGCTGGAGATCGCCCGCGCCGGACACCCGCACCCGGCGATCCGGATGGCCGACGGCACGGTGATGATGCGGCCGACGGCGGGCGGGCTGCCGCTCGGCATCGACCCGGACGCCGACTACCCGACGACCCGCTTCGCCCTCGAACCCGGCGAGACGATGATGCTGTGCACCGACGGCCTGCTGGAGACCGGCGGGCACGACATCGACAGCGGCTGGCTGCGGCTGCGCGCGATCCTGGAGGACCACCCGGCGGACGCTCAGCAGGGGGCGGCCGGCCTGGAGTCGCTGGCGGACGCGCTGGTGCAGGGCGTGCACGGGCCGTCCTCGCACCACACCACCGGCCCGCTGGCCGACCGCCGCGAGGACGACATCGCGCTGGTGCTGCTGTGCCGGACGCCGGAGCGCACCGCCCGGCCCGCGGTCCGGCGCACCCTGCTGTCGGTGGCGCAGGACGAGCCGGACCGGATCACCGAGGCCCGCCAGCACCTGCGCGAGCTGCTGCACGACTGGGCCTCGCCGGACCAGGTCGACTCGGCGGTGCTGCTCGTCTCGGAGATGGTCACCAACGTCCTCGTCCACACCGACACCGACGCGCTGCTGCTGGCCGAGGTGACCGGCGAACCGGGGGCGCGCCGGCTCCGGGCGCAGGTCACGGACACGGGCGACGACCTGCCCCACCGGCGCCGCCCCGGCGAGCTGGCCTCCTCCGGGCGCGGCCTGATGCTGGTCGAGCTCCTCGCCGACGCCTGGGGCGTGGACCCCCGGGGCGAGGGCAAGAGCATCTGGTTCGCGCTCTACGAGTCCGGGGGCGGGGCCGACGGGTCCGACGGCGTCGGGGAGGCCGAGGCGGCCGCGGAGGGCGGCGCCGCGTAACGGCCGCGCAGCTCCTGCACCACCCCGAAGGCGGCCGCGGTCAGCGGTACGGCGAGCAGCATGCCGAGGATGCCGGCGACGGACGCCCCGGCGGTGATCGCGAGCATCACCACCGCCGGATGCATCTGCACGGTCCGGCTCTGGATGACCGGCTGCAGCACATGCCCCTCCAGCACCTGCACGGCGAGGACGACGCCGAGCGCCCACAGCGCGATGACGAAGCCGCGGTCGGCGAGGGCGACCAGGACGGCCACCGCGCCGGAGAGGAAGGCGCCGAGATAGGGGATGTAGGCGCCGACGAAGACCAGCGCGCCGAGCCCGATCGCGCCGGGCACCCGCAGGACCAGCAGGCCGACGGTGATGCAGACGGCGTCGATGAGCGCGATGAGCGTCGTACCGCGCATGAACCCCTCCACCGCCTCGAAGGCCCGCCGGGCGATGGCCTCCACGGTGTCGGCGGTGTCCCCGGGCGCAATGGCGCGCAGGCCCTCGACGGCCCGGTGGGAGTCGCGCAGGAAGAAGAAGACGAGCAGCAGGGCGAGGACCGCCATGGCGATGCTCTCGGCGGCGACGCTCACCCCGCTGATCACGTTGGAGGCGGCCGTCCCGCCGAACTTGGCCAGCAGCTTGCGGGAGTTGGCGGCCAGGTCGTCCAGCCCGGTCCCGGCGGCCCCGAAGTGCTGGGACACGCTCTTGGCGGCGGCCCGCAGCGAGGAGATGATCTGGTCCCCGGTGTCGACGAGCGCGGCGACGACGATGTACACGGCCCCGCCGACCACGGCCACGACGGCGACGCAGGTCAGGGCGGCCGCCACCGACGGCTGTACCCGCGCCGCGACGAGCTGCCGGTACAACGGCCCGAGCAGCGCGGTCCCGAGCAGCGCGAGCAGCACCGGCGTGACGGCCGTACGGAACTCCCCGCACAGCCGCACCCCGACCCAGCCCACTCCCGCGACGAGCAGCAGCACGGCGCACCAGGCGGCGAGGCGCCGGACGGGATCGGGGAGCAGATGCACACGTCCAGCGGATCATGACCGCCGGACGTGTGCCCTGTTTCCTTGAACCAACCGAGTCAGCCCTGCGGTCCGCCCTCGGTCATGCCGTGCACCGCCGGGATCGTCCCCAGCCGGCCCTTCTGGAAGTCCTCGAAGGCCTGCTGGAGCTCGTCGCGGGTGTTCATGACGAACGGGCCGTAGTGCGCCATGGGCTCACGGATCGGCTGTCCGCCGAGGAGGACGATCTCCAGGTCCGGGGTGTGGCTGTCCTGCTTCTCGTCCGCGCGGACGGTCAGCGAGGACCCGGCGCCGAACACCGCGGTCTGGCCCAGGTGGACCGGACGCCGCTCGGCACCGACCGCACCGCGCCCCGCCAGGACGTACGCCAGGCCGTTGAAGTCCTCGCGCCACGGCAGGGTGATCTCCGCGCCCGGCGCCAGCGTCGCGTGGATCATCGTGATCGGCGTGTGCGTGATCCCGGGGCCCTGGTGGCCGTCCAGCTCGCCCGCGATGACGCGGAGCAGCGCGCCGCCGTCGGGGGAGGTGAGCAGCTGGACCTGACCGCCGCGGATGTCCTGGTAGCGCGGAGCCATCATCTTGTCCTTGGCGGGCAGGTTCACCCACAGCTGGAGGCCGTGGAAGAGGCCGCCGGACACCACGAGGGACTCCGGCGGGGCCTCGATGTGCAGCAGGCCCGAGCCGGCGGTCATCCACTGGGTGTCACCGTTGGTGATGGTGCCGCCACCGCCGTGGCTGTCCTGGTGGTCGAAGGTGCCGTCGATGATGTAGGTGACGGTCTCGAAGCCGCGGTGCGGATGCCAGGGGGTGCCCTTGGGCTCGCCCGGCGCGTACTCCACCTCGCCCATCTGGTCCATCATGATGAACGGGTCGAGGTGACGGTAGTTGATCCCCGCGAACGCCCGACGGACGGGGAAACCCTCGCCCTCGAAACCGCTCGGAGCGGTGCTGACAGCCAGCACCGGACGCGCGACGGCGTCGGCGGGTGCGGTCACGCGGGGCAGCGTCAACGGGTTCTCGACGGTCACTGCAGGCATGGTCGGTACCTCCTTGTGCGCCCACTTTAGTTGAGCGTTGAACTTTCTGCCACCCCCAACGCGAAGAGCCCGGAGGGCATTCCCTCCGGGCTCTCTCGGTCGAGACGGCGCGCGGCTCAGCCGCCGTACATCCGGCGCATCGCGAAGTCCACCATCTGCTCGACGGCCTTCGCGTCGAACACCATCCGGTGCTCGCCCTCCATGTCCAGGACGAAGCCGTAGCCGGTCGGCAGCAGGTCGATCACCTCGGCGCCGGTGATCACGAAGTACTTGGACTCCTTGCCCGCGTACCGGCGCAGCTCCTTCAGCGAGGTGAACATCGGGATCACCGGCTGCTGGGTGTTGTGCAGGGCAAGGAAGCCGGGGGTGTCACCGCGCGGGCAGTACACCTTCGACGTGGCGAAGATCTGCTGGAAGTCCTCGGCGGCCATCTGCCCGGTGGTGAAGGCGCGCACCGCGTCCGCGAGGGAGGGCGGGGACGGCTCCGGGTAGAGCGGCGGCTGCTGGCCGTACCCGCCGGCTCCGCCCTGCATCTGCTGCTGCGCCGAGCCGTACTGCTGCTGAGCAGCACCACCGTCCATGGGCTGGCCGTATCCGTACATGGGCGCAAGCGTACCGAGGCCCGGGGCGGGGCAGGGGCAGAGCGGCAGAACCCCCGCGGAGTAGACCCTTCTCACACTCGGGCCGAGAGGGGTTGCGTCTTATTACCGACGGGTAGCATCATCGTAGCTACTTGTTGGTATGTGAATTAGGCTGCGAGGAGTCAGTGCCTCGCCGATCCCTCTACGGAGCCGTCGCCATGGGGCACTACAAGTCGAATCTCCGCGACATCGAGTTCAACCTCTTCGAAGTACTGGGGCGCGACAAGGTGTACGGCACCGGCCCGTTCGAGGAGATGGACGTCGAGACCGCCAAGAGCGTCCTGGAGGAGCTGACCCGCCTCTCCGAGAACGAGCTGGCCGAGTCCTTCGCCGACGCCGACCGCAACCCGCCGGTCTTCGACCCGGAGACCAACACCGCGCCGGTCCCCGCGTCCTTCAAGAAGAGCTACCAGGCCTTCATGGACTCCGAGTACTGGCGCCTCGGCCTGCCCGAGGAGATCGGCGGCACCACCTCGCCGCGCTCCCTGATCTGGGCCTACGCCGAGCTGATCCTGGGCGCCAACCCGGCCGTGTGGATGTACTCCTCGGGCCCGGCGTTCGCCGGCATCCTCTTCGAGGAGGGCAACGAGGTCCAGAAGCACATCGCCAAGATCGCCGTGGAGAAGCAGTGGGGCTCCACGATGGTGCTCACCGAGCCCGACGCGGGCTCCGACGTGGGCGCCGGCCGCACCAAGGCCGTCCAGCAGGAGGACGGCTCCTGGCACATCGAGGGCGTGAAGCGCTTCATCACCTCCGGTGAGCACGACATGTCGGAGAACATCCTCCATTACGTCCTCGCCCGCCCCGAGGGCGCCGGCCCCGGCACCAAGGGCCTGTCCCTCTTCCTCGTGCCGAAGTACGAGTTCGACTTCGAGACCGGCGAGCTGGGCGAGCGCAACGGCGTCTACGCCACCAACGTCGAGCACAAGATGGGCCTGAAGGCCTCCAACACCTGCGAGATGACCTTCGGCGACCGGCACCCCTCCAAGGGCTGGCTCATCGGTGACAAGCACGAGGGCATCCGCCAGATGTTCCGCATCATCGAGTTCGCCCGCATGATGGTCGGCACGAAGGCGATCTCCACGCTCTCCACCGGCTACCTGAACGCGCTGGAGTACGCCAAGGAGCGCGTCCAGGGCCCCGACCTCGCGCAGTTCATGGACAAGGCCGCGCCCAAGGTCACCATCACCCACCACCCCGACGTGCGCCGCTCGCTGATGACGCAGAAGGCATACGCCGAGGGCATGCGCGCCCTCGTGCTGTACACCGCCTCCGTCCAGGACGCGATCCAGGTCAAGGAGGCGAACGGCGAGGACGCCGCCGCCGAGCACGCGCTGAACGACCTGCTCCTGCCGATCGTCAAGGGCTACGGCTCCGAGAAGGCCTACGAGCAGCTCGCCCAGTCGCTCCAGACCTTCGGCGGCTCCGGCTTCCTCCAGGAGTACCCGATCGAGCAGTACATCCGGGACTCCAAGATCGACACCCTCTACGAGGGCACCACGGCGATCCAGGGCCAGGACTTCTTCTTCCGGAAGATCGTCCGCAACCAGGGCGCCGCGCTGAACTCCCTCGCCGAGGACATCAAGAAGTTCCTGGCGCTCGGCACCGGCGGCGAGGAGCTGTCCGGCGCCCGTGAGCACCTGGCCAAGGCGGCCGTCGAGCTGGAGGCCATCGTCGGCCTGATGCTGACCGACCTCGCGGCCACCGAGCAGGACACCAAGAACATCTACAAGGTGGGCCTGAACACCACCCGCCTGCTGCTGGCCTCCGGCGACGTCGTCATCGGCTACCTGCTCCTCAAGGGCGCCGCCATCGCCGCCGAGAAGCTGGCCACCGCCTCGGCGAAGGACCAGGCCTTCTACACCGGCAAGATCGCCGCGGCGAAGTTCTTCGCCGCGAACGTCCTGCCCGGCGTCACCCTCGCCCGCAAGGTCGCCACGGGCGTCGAGCTGGACCTGATGGAGCTGGACGAGGCCGCGTTCTGATCCCGTAGGTCCGTCGCGCGGGCCCGCTTCCCTTCCGGGGGGAGCGGGCCCGCGCCCGTCGTTAAGGTGAACCCATGAGCGCACCCGCTGCCCGCTTCGACCGCGGCCACACCGACGACCTGATGTCCTTCCTGGCGGCCGGACCGTCGCCGTACCACGCCGTGGCGACCACCGCGGCGCGGCTGGAGAAGGCCGGCTTCCGCCAGGTCTCGGAGACGGACGCCTGGGACGCGCGGACATCGGCGGCCTCCGCCGCGGGGAGCGGCGGCAGGTACGTGCTGCGCGGCGGCGCGATCGTCGCCTGGTACGTCCCCGAGGGCGCGGAGCCGCACACCCCGTTCCACATCGTCGGCGCGCACACCGACTCCCCGAACCTGCGCGTCAAGCCGCAGCCGGACAGCGGTGCGCACGGCTGGCGCCAGGTCGCCGTCGAGATCTACGGCGGCCCGCTGATGAACTCCTGGCTGGACCGCGACCTGGGCCTGGCCGGCCGGCTGACCCTGCGCGACGGCTCCTCGGTCCTGGTGAACGTGGACCGTCCGCTGCTGCGCGTCCCCCAGCTGGCGATCCACCTGGACCGCTCGGTGTCCACGGAGGGCCTCAAGCTCGACAAGCAGCGCCACCTCCAGCCGGTGTGGGGCCTCGGCAACGACGTGCGCGAGGGCGACCTCGTCTCCTTCCTGGAGCAGGAGGCCGGGCTCGCGGCCGGCTCGGTGGCCGGCTGGGACCTGATGGTGCACCCGGTGGAGGCGCCGGCCTACCTCGGCCGCGACCGGGAACTGCTCGCCGGCCCGCGCATGGACAACCTGCTGTCGGTGCACGCGGCCGCCGCCGCCCTCGCCTCGGCCGCGACCTCCGGCGCCGCCCTCACCCGCATCCCGGTCCTCGCCGCCTTCGACCACGAGGAGAACGGCTCCCAGTCGGACACCGGCGCGGACGGCCCGCTGCTCGGCTCGGTCCTGGAACGCTCGGTGTTCGCCCGCGGCGGCTCCTACGAGGACCGCGCCCGCGCCTTCGCCGGCACGGTCTGCCTGTCCTCCGACACGGGCCACGCCGTCCACCCCAACTACGCCGAGCGCCACGACCCCACCCACCACCCCCGGGTCAACGGCGGCCCCATCCTCAAGGTCAACGTCAACAACCGCTACGCCACGGACGGTTCGGGCCGGGCGGTCTTCGCCGCGGCCTGCGAGAAGGCGAACGTCCCCTTCCAGACCTTCGTCTCCAACAACTCCATGCCCTGCGGCACCACGATCGGCCCGATCACCGCGGCCCGCCACGGCATCCGCACGGTCGACATCGGCGCGGCGATCCTGTCGATGCACAGCGCCCGCGAACTCTGCGGCGCCGACGACCCGTTCCTCCTGGCGAACGCGCTGACGGCGTTCCTGGAGGGCTAGCCGGCGACTCGGGGGCGCCACCGCGGCGCCCCCGGCCCGTCACGGATCCAGGAGTGCCACCCGGCTCCGGCACCGGGTCAGGACAGGGCGTGTCCCGTGGTCGCGTCCACGTGGTCCGGCACCTCCTCGTGCCGGTCGCCGACCGAGAGGGTGCCGGTGGGCTCGAAGAGGAGGACCTCGGCGCGCCGGGGCGCGGACGGCTTGTGAAAGGTGCCGCGCGGGACGGTGAACACCGACCCCCTGGTCAGGACGACCGTGCGCTCGCCGGCCGGTTCGCGCAGCCCCAGGTGCACCTCGCCGTCGAGGACCAGGAAGAACTCGTCGGTGTCCTCGTGCACGTGCCAGACGTGCTCGCCCTCGAACTTGGCGATACGGACGTCGTAGTCGTTGACGGCGGCGACGATACGGGGGCTCCAGCACGCGTCGAAGGAGGCGAAGGCCTTGTCCAGCGAGATGGGTTCGATGGGTTCCATGCCGTCATCGTGCGGGTGGCCGGGCTGCTCGTACGAGTGCCAGGAATCGCATATGCCGCAAAGATCCTCTCAACACCGGGTCGTCGTGATCGTCGACGAGGGCACCAACCCCTTCGAGGTCGGCGTCGCCACCGAGCTGTTCGGCCTGCCGAGGCCCGAACTGGGCTTCCCGGGGCCCCTGTACGAGGTGACGCTGTGCGCGCCCGGCTCCGCGGCCCGGATGAACCACGGCTTCTTCACCCTGACCGGCGTGTCCGGCCTGGAGGCGGTGGACGAGGCCGACACCCTCGTCGTACCGGGCCGCCCCGACAACGTCGTACCGCGCGGCGCCGACGTCCTCGACGCCATCAGCCGCACGCACGCGCGTGGAGCACGGATCATCAGCTTCTGCACCGGCAGCTTCGCCCTCGCCGAGGCGGGACTGCTCGACGGCCGGCGCGCCACCACGCACTGGATGTGGGCGGAGAAGTTCCGGGAGCTGCATCCCAGGGTGCTGCTGGAGCCGGACGTGCTGTTCGTGGACGAGGGCGACCTGCTCACGGCCGCCGGCAGCGCGGCCGCGCTCGACCTCGGGCTGCACGTCTGGCGCCGCGACCACGGCGCCGAACTCGCGAACGCCGTCTCCCGGCGCCTCGTCTTCGCCGCCCACCGGGACGGCGGCCAGCGGCAGTTCGTGGAGCGCCCGGTGCCCGACGTGCCCGACGAGTCGCTCGGCCCGCTGCTGGCCTGGGCGCAGGAACGGCTGGCCGAGCCGCTGACCGTGGCGGACCTCGCCGCCCGCGCGGCCGTCAGTCCCGCCACGCTGCACCGCCGCTTCCGCGCGCAGCTCGGCACGACCCCGCTGGCCTGGCTCACCGGCGAGCGCGTGGCCCTGGCCTGCCGGCTGATAGAGCGGGGCGAGGAACGCCTGGACGCCGTCGCGGCCCGCAGCGGCCTCGGTACGGCGGCCAATCTGCGGGCACGGCTGCGCCGGGAGACGGGGCTCAGCCCATCGGCGTACCGCAGGCGCTTCGGGCCGGCGGTACGGTGATGATCAAGGAACGGCGGGGAACGGTACCCGCATGAGATTCCTCGTACGCGACCGGCTCCTCGGCATCGGTGAAGACTATTGGATCGAGGACGAACACGGCCGGAAGGTGTTCCTCGTCGACGGCAAGGCGATGCGGCTGCGGGACACCTTCGAGCTGAAGGACGCCCACGGACGCGTCCTGATCGACATCCACCAGAAGATGTTCGCGCTGCGCGACACGATGGTGATCGAGCGGGACGGCGAGGGCCTGGCCAGGATCCGCCGCAAACGCCTGTCCCTGCTGCGCAACCACTACCGGGTCGCCCTGGCCGACGGGAGCGAGCTGGACGTCAGCGGGAAGATCCTGGACCGCGAGTTCGCGGTCGAGTACGACGGCGAACTCCTCGCGGTGATCTCCCGCCGCCGGCTGCACCTGCGGGAGACCTACGGCGTCGACGTCGTCCGCGAGGACGCGGACCCGGCCCTGCTGATCGCCGTGGCGGTGTGCGTGATCCACCTCGCGGAGAAGGAGCGCGAGGAGGACTAGGCCGCTGGTGGGGCTAGGCCCTGTCGTGCGGCGGGCGCAGGCCGAGGACCCGGTCCTTCAGGGCGGGGAACTGCTCGCGGGTGGCGGCCACCTTCGCCGGGTCGAGGTCGACCGTGAGGACCTCCTCGCCCGGGCCCGCCTCGGCGAGCACCTCGCCCCACGGATCCACCACGATCGAGTGACCGGCCTGGGGAACTCCGGCGTGCGTCCCGGCCGTTCCACAGGCGAGCACGAATGCCTGGTTCTCCACCGCCCGCGCCTGAGCCAGCAGCGTCCAGTGTGCGCGCCGCCGCTCGGGCCACCCCGCCGGGAGGACGAGGATCTCGGCGCCGGCGTCGACCAGCCCGCGGAAGAGTTCGGGGAAACGGAGGTCGTAGCAGGTGGCCACGCCCAGCGTGGTCCCGGGCAGCCGGACCGTCACCAGCTCCTGCCCCGCGCCCATCAGCACGGCCTCGCCCTTGTCGAAGCCGAAGCGGTGGATCTTGCGGTAGGCGGCGGCCAGTTCACCGGAGGGGGAGAAGACGAGAGAGGTGTTGTAGAGCGGCCCGTCGCCCGAGGCGGAGCCGCTGTCGGATGCGGCGCGCTCCGGGATCGACCCGGCGTGCAGCCACACGCCCGCGTCGCTCGCGGCCTTGGCCATCGCTTCGTACGTCGGCCCTTCGAGCGGCTCGGCCTCGCGGCCGAACTCCTCGTAGGCGAAGGCGCCGGTGGTCCACAGCTCGGGGAGGACCACGAGATCGGCACCGGCCTGTTCCCGGACCAGCCCGGCCACCCGTTGCCGCCGGGAGTCGACCGATTCGTCCTCGTTCACGGCGATCTGGATCAGCGAGGCGCGCACACTACCACCGTCCTGGCATTCGAGACGTCCACACAGGCCTACGATCGTCACACGAAAGCACTGCCGGGGTGACTGATTGCAGCGTAACTTGGGGGTCCCCCCGATTCGAGCGCAGCCGAGAATTGGGGGAGACCCAGACACCCACCGCCGTGCCGCCGCCGCCCGCTGGCAACGCCGCCACAACCTGCCCGTGTACCGACCGCCGAGGGGTCCCGTTCCGTGAGTCTGCATCCCACCCTCCAGCCCTACGCCGACGCCTGGACACACTCCGTCGAAGCGATATCCGGGATGCTGCAGCCGCTCGTCGAGAGCGAGTGGAACCGGCGGACCCCCTGCCCCGGCTGGTCGGTCCGCGACGTCGTGTCGCACGTCATCGGCCTGGACTGCGAGATGCTCGGCGACCCGCGCCCCATCCACTCCCTGCCGAGCGACCTCTTCCACGTCAGGACCGAGCACCAGCGCTACATGGAGATGCAGGTCGACAGCCGCCGCCATCACACGGCGCCGGAGATGACGGCCGAGCTGGAGTACACGGTCATCCGGCGCAACCGCCAGCACCGCAACGAGTCCCGCGACCCCGGCACCACGGTGCGCGGCCCGCTGGGCAAGGACGTGACCCTGGAACAGGCCTACCGCACCCGGGCGTTCGACGTGTGGGTGCACGAGCAGGACCTGCGCACGGCCCTCGGCCTGCCCGGCAACCTCGACTCGCCGGGTGCGCACGTGGTCCGCGACGTCCTTCTGGACGCGCTCCCCAAGGTCGTCGCCAAGGGCGCGAACGCGCCGCGCAGCTCGGCGATCGTCTTCGACGTGCACGGCCCGGTGGAGTTCCTGCGCACGATCCGCGTCGACATCCAGGGCCGGGGCACCCTGGAGACGGCCCCGGCCCTCGGCCCCGCCGCCACGCTCACCCTCGACTGGGAGACCTACGTCCGCCTGGCCTGCGGCCGCGTCACCCCGGAGGCGGTGACGGACCGGGTGAAGACCGAGGGCGACCCGGACCTGACGGCGGCGATCCTGCGCAACTTCACGGTGACGCCGTAGCCGATGTCGTGGCGGGCGGCCGCCGGTGAGCGCCACGGCAGGTTGTCACAGCAGGTGGGGGCGGGGGCTACGCCGCGGGCACGTGGACCGTCTCCACCCGGCTGGCGACGAGCCGCTCGCGCTCACGCCGGGCCGCCCGCCCCCGGAGCCGCAGGATCTGGCTGACGCCCAGCGCCTGCAGCACGAACACCGCCGAGAACGCGATGTCGTAGTCGTCACCGGTGGCGTCCAGCAGCACCCCGATCGCGAGCAGCGTCGTCATCGAGGCGATGAACCCGCCCATGTTGGTGATCCCGGACGCCGTCCCCTGCCGCTCGGGCGGATTGGCCGGCCGCGCGAAGTCGAAGCCGAGCATCGACGCCGGCCCGCACGCCCCGAGCACCGTGCACAGCACCACCAGCAGCCACATCGGCGCCCGCTCCCCCGGGTAGACGATCGTCGCCGCCCACATCAGCGCCGTCGCCCCGACCGTCCCGAGCGCCAGCGGCAGCCGGGCAGCGTGGTGCCGGGCGACGATCTGGCCGTAGACGAGCCCGATCACCATGTTGGACAGCACGACCAGCGTCAGCAGCTCGCCGGCCGTGGCCCGGCTCAGCCCCTGCGCCTCGACCAGGAACGGCAGGCCCCACAGCAGCAGGAACACCATCGCCGGGAACTGGGTGGTGAAGTGCACCCACAGCCCCAGCCGCGTCCCGGGCTCCCGCCAGGAGGCCAGGATCTGCCGCCGCACATAGGCCGCGCCCCGGTGCGGGGACGGCTCCGGCTCGTACCCCTCGGGGTGGTCCTTCAGGAACAGCAGCGTCAGTGCCAGCACCACGGCACCGGCGAGCGCGCTGCCCGCGAACGCCGGGGTCCAGCCGATGCTGTGCAGCAGGCGGGCGAGGACCAGCGTGGAGACCAGGTTGCCCGCCATGCCGACGAGCCCCGCGAGCTGCGCGATCAGCGGACCGCGCCGGGCGGGGAACCACCGGGTGCCGAGGCGCAGCACGCTGATGAAGGTCATCGCGTCGCCGCAGCCCAGCAGGGCCCGGGAGGCGAGCGCGGTGCCGTACGACGGCGAGAAGGCGAAGCCGAGCTGCCCGGCCGTGAACAGCACCGCGCCGATGCTCAGCACCTTCTTCGTGCCGAGCCGGTCGACCAGCAGGCCGACGGGTATCTGCATGCCGGCGTAGACCAGCAGCTGAAGTATGGAGAACGTGGACAGCGCGGAGGCGTTGACGTGGAACCGGTCGGCGGCGTCCAGACCCGCGACGCCCAGTGACGTACGGAAGATGACGGCGACGAAGTAGACGGCGACGCCTATGGACCATACGGCGGCGGCGCGTCGGCCGCCCGGCGGGTCACCCGGGAGGGTGGCCTTGCTCGTCGTGGCGCTCACCGCACCTCACCCCGCGCGAGGTGCTCGAACCAGGACACGTGCCGGTGCACGACCCCGACGGCCGCCTGCGCGTCCCCGGCGCGCAGCGCTTCCAGGATCTCCTCGTGCTCGGCCAGGGTCTTGGCGATCCGGTCCGGGTGCGAGTGCATGACGGCCACACCCATCCGCAGCTGGCGGTCGCGCAGTTGGTCGTAGAGCCGGGAGAGGATCTCGTTGCCGCCGCTGCGCACGATCTCGGCGTGGAAGGTGCGGTCGGTCACCGCCGCACCGGCCAGATCCCCGGCGGCGGCCTGCGCCTTCTGCTGCTCCAGCAGCACGGCGAGCCGCTCCAGCAGTGCGGGCGGCGCGGGTACGGCCTTGCGCGCGGCATGCTCCTCGACCAGCTGCCGGGTCTCCACGACATCGGCGATCTCCTGCGCGGAGACGGGCAGCACGAGGGCGCCCTTCTTCGGGTAGAGCCGGATCAGGCCCTCGACCTCCAGTCGCAGCAGCGCCTCGCGCACCGGGGTGCGCGAGACCCCGACGGCTTCGGCCAGCTCGCCCTCGGTGAGCAGGGTCCCGCCCTCGTAACGACGGTCGAGGACACCTTGTTTGACGTGGGTGTAGACGCGGTCGGCGGCGGGTGGCTGCTTGATCGGGGGCGCTGGCTGCTGGACGGCCGTTTTCATGCCCACAGGATAGATACAACACGTACGCATGCGGCGCCGGCGTCCACGATCCGGACGAGACCGAGATCCCCGGGCAGCAACCGCACAACCTTGTGTGCTACTTACGTGTCACACGTGTGCGGCCCTCCACTCTTGCCACCTCAACTCGGCCGCGCTTCAGGGGCATTCAAGACAATCGGGGTACTTCACTTTGATTACCGGCATTCACGGCACCCGCAGGACCCGTATCCGCAGAGGCGCCGCCGTCGCCGTCACCTCCGGCGCGCTGCTCGCGACCGGTGCCCTCACCGCGGTGCCCGCGCAGGCCGTCACGGCGCCCTCGATCGTGGCCGCCGGCGGCTACGTGATGAACAACGCGAACGGCGCGTCGCTCTACACCAAGGCCGCGGACACCAAGCGGTCCACCGGATCCACCACCAAGATCATGACCGCCAAGGTCGTGCTCGCCCAGTCGAACCTCAACCTCGACAAGAAGGTGACGATCCAGAAGGCGTACAGCGACTACGTCGTCAAGAACAACGCCTCCCAGGCCCACCTGATCGTCGGCGACAAGGTCACCGTCCGCCAGCTGCTGTACGGCCTGATGCTGCCGTCCGGCTGCGACGCCGCCTACGCGCTCGCCGACACCTACGGCTCCGGCACCACGCGCGACGCGCGCGTGAAGAACTTCATCGGCAAGATGAACAGCGCCGCCAAGAGCCTTGGGCTGAAGAACACGAGCTTCGACTCGTTCGACGGCATCGGCAACGGCAACAACTTCTCGACGCCGCGCGACCTGACGAAGATCGCCAGCAGCGCGATGAAGAACGCCACCTTCCGGGCGATCGTCAAGACGACGGCGTACACCGCGAAGACGATCACCAAGACCGGCAGCACCCGCACGATGCAGACGTGGACCAACACCAACACGCTGCTCTCCAGCTACAGCGGCACCATCGGCGTGAAGACCGGCTCCGGCCCGGAGGCCAAGTACTGCCTGGTCTTCGCCGCGACCCGGAACGGCAAGACGGTCATCGGCACCGTCCTCGCCTCCTCGTCCATCGCGCAGCGCGAGTCGGACGCCAAGAAGCTCCTCTCCTACGGCTTCACCAAGCTCGGCTGACGCCTGGTCGGACAGACATCCACGGGCCCGTCGCGACCAGCGGCGGGCCCGTTGCCGTTCCCGGACGCGGGCCGGAGCACGGACACGGACACGGACACGGACACGGACACCACCTGGACGATGCCCGGTGACATGAGATGAAGTGAATGGTGCTAGTGTCATTAGCACTATGCTGCTGCGTCTGGACAAGACCGACACCCGCCCCCTGCACGAGCAGGTCGCGGCGGCGATCCGGCGGGCCGTCGCCGAGGGCGAGTGCCGCGCCGGTGACCGGCTGCCCTCCGCCCGCGATCTCTCCGAGGCCCTGGACATCAACGTCAACACCGTCCTGCGCGGCCTGCGCGAACTGCGGGACGAGGGCCTGCTGGAGTTCCGCCGGGGCCGCGGGATCACCGTGGCCGAGGGGGCCGACCGGCGGTCCGGACTGCAGCTCAGGGTGCGGGAACTGGTCGCCGAAGCCTCCCGGCTCGGCTACAGCCGCACCGACCTCATCGACATGATCCGGGGGATCTCATGACGGACGGGGACGACATGAAGAACGGCAGCGGTCCGGCCGCGCACAGCGGTTGGCGCGGTGGGCACGCCCCCCGCTGGGGCACCGCGGCGTGCGTCGCGGCCGTCGCCGCACTGCTCGCGGGCCTGCCCTGGGCCGCCCACGGCCGGCTCCCCGGCCGCCTGGCCACCCACTGGAGCGGCGGCGCCGCCCCCGACGGGTCGATGCCGCTGTGGGCCGCCGCCGTGTTCCCGGCCGGGATCTGGCTGCTGATCGCCCTCGCGGTGTCCCTGAGCCGGCGCCGTGCGCGGGCGGGCGCCCGCCCCTGGCGGGGGCTCGTCCTGGCCCCCACGGGTACCGTCCTCGTCGGCGCGCAGGCGTCCGTCGTCCGGGCCAACCTCGACCGCACGGACTGGCACGAGGCCCGCCAGCCGGTCTGGGCCATCGTGCTGATCCTGGCCCTGACGGGGGCCGCCCTCGCCGTCGCCTGGCGGATCGCCGTCCACGTCGCCTCCGCCACGCCCGCCATCGCACCGCCCGAGCTGGACCTGCCCGAGGGCGAACGGCTGGCGTGGTTCTCCCACGCGGCCAAACCCTGGCTCCAGTTGCTGTCCGCCGCCGCATGCCTGGTCGCCGCCGGCACGCTGGTGGCCCTCGGCGTCGGCCTGGCGAGCCCTGAGGCCCTGTGGCCCGTGTTCGCGGTCTGCGGCGTCATCGCCCTGGCCGGCGGCGTGTTCTCCTCGGTCCGCGCGAAGGTGTCGGAAGCGGGTCTGGAGGTGGCGTTCGGCCCCCTCGGCTGGCCCGCCCGCCGCTGGTCCCCCGCCGCCATCGAGTCCGCCCGCGCCGAGCAGCGCCGCCCGTCCGAGGTCGGCGGCTGGGGCTACCGCCTCAGCGGCCACGGCACGACGGTCATGCTCCGCGCCGGCGACTGTCTGGTCGTACGCCCCCGGGGCCGCCGCAGCGACTTCGCGGTCAGCGTGGACGACGCCGAGCGCGGCGCGGCCCTGCTGAACGCCCTGCGCCGACGGGACCGAGCGGGCATCGGATGAAGCGGTCTCAGCGCAGACGTCGGCCCTCCTTCACCGCGAGCTGGTCGTAGGTCTTGAAGGTGTACACGGCGTCGTAGGTCATCAGGTTTCCCTTGGCCGCCGGCAGGCCGAGCCGGTGGTTGAGGGGGCCGGTGAGCGGGCCGCAGTCCTCGGCGGCCGGGGCGGTGAACGTGTCGTCGTACGCCGAGAAGGCGATCACGGGCGGGTCCTGGGAGATCCACGTGGAAGGGCCGGACCGCTTCAGCTGGAAGTCGACGGGGGCGCTCGCCCCGACGGCGCACCCGTGCGGCAGCAGCGGGCTCAGGAGCCGGAAGCGGAGGCTGAACCGGCCGGTGTAGGCGTCGAACCGGCCGCCGTACTCCGCCTGTATCGCCAGCCTCAGGGGCGCCGTGCGATCGCCCGCGGGGGTGCCGGTCAGTCCGCCCGGTACGGCGGTCGGCGTGCTGTGCATCGCGCCCCACACCTGCCCGTTGGCACCGTCCGGCATCGGACCCTCTGCGTGCGTCAAGGTGATGGGGGCGAACGTCATCGTGACCTTTCCCATCGTCAACCGCGGTGCCGCGGTGTGCACTTCGCATCTCCAGCGGGCCGGGTCGACGCCGTCGGGAAGGGATGGGCAGTCGCTGAAGTCGGTCGTGGACGCGGACGGGGGAGCGGCGCGGGGCGCGGCGTACGCGGCAGCCGGCGCGCACACCGCCGCCGTACCGGCGAGGACGGCGGCGCCCGCGACGGCGGCGACACGGCGGACCGGAGAGGAAGGAGAAGGGGAAGAAGGGGGAGCGGAAGGAGAGGAACCGGGGCGGGCGGCAGTCGATTTCTTCATGGCACCAGCGTCCCGCCGGCGGCCGCTCCGTCACTATCCGTGACACCCCCCACTCCACCCTGAGGAACCCCTGAGGCAACGTCCTGAACACACCCTGAGGCGACGTCGGGGATCCGCACAAAACACCTGCTGGGACGGCCTGTTGGAGGGGCCGAGGTCAGCGGAGTCCCGGCAGCCGCCGCAGTTCGCCGACCTTCAGCAGCCGCGCCAGCAGAAGGAAGACGAGCGCGAGGGCGAGCGTGCCCGCCACGGTCGCCAGGGCCGCCCCCGCCGCGCCGTCCCCGAGCACGCCGGCGCAGCCCCGCGCCGCCGCCCAGCCCGCCGCCGCGCCCCCGGCACCGGCGCACAGCAGCTTGGTGTACGTGCCGCGCAGGGTGCCGTCGTCGAGACGGCCGCCGGTGCGGCGGGCCAGCAGGCGGGCGGTGAGGACGAGGCCGACGAGGTAGGAGACGGCGTAGGCGCCGGCCATGCCGGTGACCGCCCACCGTGCGGACAGCAGCAGATGGCAGGCGGTGGCGAGCGCGATGTTCACCGCCTGGGTCCACACGGCCATGAAGAACGGCGTACGCGTGTCCTCGAAGGCGTAGAAGCCGCGCAGCAGCAGGTACTGCGCGGAGAACGGGACCAGCCCGAGCCCGAAGGCCTGGAGCATATGGCCGAGCGGCCGGGCCGAGGCGGCGTCGGCGGCACCGTGGGCGAACAGGAGAGCGGCGATGTCCGGGCCGAGCGCGGTGAACAGGAAGGCGGCCGGGACGATCACCACGCCGCTGACCCGCAGCGCCCGGGACAGATCGCCGCGCAGATCGGCGATCCGCCCCTCGGCCGCCGCCCTGCTCATCCGCGGCAGCAGGGCGGTGACGAGCGAGACGGTGACGATGGACTGGGGCAGCATCCAGATGGTCTGCGCGTAGCTGTACGCGGTGTAGCCGACGCCCGCGTCCGGCAGCCGCGTGTCGGCGGCGTTGGCGTAGTTGGTGACGACGGTGAGCCCCACCAGGTTGGTCAGCACGAACAGCAGCGTCCACTTGGCCGCGTGGACCCCCGAACCGAGCCCCGCGCCCCGCCAGTCGAACCGGGGCCGGAAGCGGAAACCGGCGGCGCGGGCGAAGGGGACGAGGGCGAGGGCCTGTACGGCGATCCCGAGGGTCGTACCGACTCCGAGCCAGCGCACCTGCGCGTCGGTGACGTCGGCGACGGTGCGGGGGACGGTCATCATCCCGAGGTAGATGCCGAACATCGTCACGAGCACGACGTTGTTGAGGACGGGCGTCCACATCATCGCGCCGAACTTCTCGCGGGCGTTCAGGACCTGGCCGTAGATGGCGAAGAGGCCGTAGAAGAAGATCTGCGGCAGCAGGAAGCGCGCGAAGACGACGGTGAGCCGGAACGCCGCGTGCTCCTTGGGCGTGTCCCGCAGGTACAGGCTCACGATCTCCGGCGCCGCCCACACCGCGAGCACGGTCCCGACGGCCAGCACGCTGACGACCAGGGTCACCAGCCGCTGCTCGTACGCCCGCCCGCCGTCGGCGTGCGTCGCCCGCGCCCGCACCAGCTGCGGCACCAGCACGGCGTTGAGCGCGCCGCCGATCAGCAGGGTGTAGAGGCTGGTGGGCACGGTGTTGGCCGTGTTGTACGTGGTGGCGAGCAGCCCGGTGCCGAGGGCGGCGCCCTGCAGCACCTGCCGGATCAGCCCGGTCGCCCGGGAGACGACGGTGCCGCCGGCCATCAGGACGGACGACCGCGCGACCCCGGCCTCGGCTTTGGGCATCGCGTGCCGGGCGGTGATCTTCTCCCCCGTAACCATGCCGCAAATCTACGGCAGTTGGGGTCACCTGGGCCGAGCGAGGTGAGCGGCGAACGCCCTCCAGGCACGAGGGCCGACGGTGACGATCGCTCCGGCGGGGTTCTTGGAGTCCCGGAGGGCGATGGTGTGGGGGAGGTTGCGGGCGACTTCGACGCACTCGCCGTTGCCGCTGCTATGGCTGGACTTGACGAACTCGAAGTGCGGCACGCTCAAAGCTCCTTGCGGATACGTTCGATCAGGGCGGTGGAATCCCGATTTGCTCCGCTCTGCGTTCCGCAGCGGAGGCGGTTCACATGATCGAACCCAGCAGGCAGCCCGACTCGTCCCGCCGGCATGAGGCGATCGACGTCAGCGACTTCGTGTACGTGGCGACGGGTGCCCGCGTCAGGCGGCTGACCATGCCGGACGGGAGTCACTGGTTTCCGGCGGTGGATGTGTGCACGGAACTCGGATACACCACGCCCAAGAAGGCACTCCTCGATCACGTACCGGAGGAGCATCGAGAAAATCTCCAGACCGTGACTGGAAGTCGCGGTCTCAGCATTCCCGCAGGCAGGGAGTGGCGACGAGACCCTTCAGCGGGAGGGGTCCTACACCTTGGAGGAGGCCGAGGTGCAGCCCGCCGGAGCAGGTGGCGGAGGCCATCGTCCGGCTGGAGGCGCACAACCTTCAGGTGGACGAGGAGCTTGCGATCGCACAGCGCGAATCAGTGGTCGTGCAGCGGGAGTTGCTCGCCACGCAGAAGGCCGCGCCGGCCGTGCAACAGGCCATGGTCCGGGCGATGGAACGCATCGCCGACCGCCTCGACCTCCTGGCCCTCGGCCGTCCCGTCCCGCCGCCGGACGCTTCCACGGCTCTGCCCACGACGGCATCCGTCCTGGCGGACTGGCGGCAGCGGCTGTCCGTGACGGAGGACGTGTGGGCCGTGGCCGTCGTCATCGCCCCCGTTCTCGTGGACAAGGGCGAACTGCGCGAGCCCCTCGAATCCATCGCCGCCCGGACGGGGCTCTCGGTGCGGCGTGTCAATGAGTGCCTACGGCTGCTGCGGCGGCACGCCTGCATCCGCTCTCGCGGCGGCACCGAGGACGGGGCGCCGGTGTACGTGCTGAACCGGTGAGCTCCTGGCAGCGGGGAAGGCGGCCGCAAGTCGATGTTGCGGCCGTCCTCCCTCGACTCCGAAGATTAACCACTCAGCGGCGTCACGCCCAGCTGATCAGCCTCTTCGGCTGTTCCAGGATCGCGGCCACGTCCGCGAGGAACTTGGAGCCCAGTTCGCCGTCGACCAGGCGGTGGTCGAAGCTCAGCGCCAGCGTGGTGACCTGGCGGGGCTTGACCTTGCCCTTGTGGACCCACGGCTGGAGCTTGATCGCGCCGATCGCGAGGATCGCCGACTCACCGGGGTTGAGGATCGGCGTGCCGGTGTCGACGCCGAAGACGCCGACGTTCGTGATGGTGATCGTGCCGCCCTGCATCGCCGCCGGGGACGTCCTGCCCTCGCGGGCCGTCGCCACCAGCTCGCCGAGGGCCCCGGCCAGCTGCGGGAGCGTTTTGTCGTGCGCGTCCTTGATGTTCGGCACGATCAGGCCGCGCGGGGTGGCCGCGGCGATGCCCAGGTTGACGTAGTGCTTCTGCACGATCTCCTGGGCGGCCTCGTCCCAGGAGGCGTTGATGTCCGGGTTGCGCTTGACGGCGACCAGCAGGGCCTTGGCGATCAGCAGCAGGGGGTTGACCCGCAGGCCCTGGAACTCGCGGTCCTGCTTCAGCTCCTCGACCAGCTTCATCGTGCGCGTCACGTCCACCGTCACGAACTCCGTGACGTGCGGCGCCGTGAACGCCGAGCCGACCATCGCCGTGGCCGTCGCCTTGCGGACGCCCTTGACGGGGATGCGGGTCTCGCGCGCGGTGTCGTACGACGCCACGGGAGCCGGCGCCGGCGTCACGGGGGCGGCGGTAGCAGCGGGAGTGGCGGTCGCCGGTGCGGCCGTCGCGGGCGTGGCCGCCGCGTGGACGTCCTCGCGCGTGATGACGCCGTCGGGGCCGGACGGGGTGACCGTGTCCAGGTCGACGCCGAGGTCCTTGGCCAGCTTGCGCACCGGCGGCTTGGCCAGCGGGCGGGGCCTGTCCACGGCCGGGGCGGCGTGGCCGTTCAGCTCCGCCTGGATCGCCTGGGCCGGTGCCGGGACCGTGACCTCGGAGCCCTTGCGGATGCGGCGCTTGGTGGAGGACGTCGCCACGCCGTAGCCGACCAGGACCGGCTGGCGGCCCTCCGGCTTCGCCTCCTCGGCCGGGGCCTCGGCCGGCGCCACGGGCTCCGCCTGCGTCGCGGCCGGCGCGCCGCCCGCCACGTCCACCGCGATGATGGTCGTGCCCACGTCGACCGTGGTGCCCTCGGGGAAGTGCAGTTCGCGGACCACACCGTCGTAGGGGATGGGCAGTTCGACGGCCGCCTTGGCGGTCTCGACCTCGCACACCACCTGGCCGTCGGTGACCGTGTCGCCCGGCTGGACGTACCACTTGAGGATCTCGGCCTCGGTGAGTCCCTCGCCGACGTCCGGCATCTTGAACTCGCGTACGGACGCTTCCGTCATCGTCGTCACGAACCTCTCCTCAGTACGCCAGCGAGCGGTCGACGGCGTCGAGCACGCGGTCCAGGTCCGGCAGGTACTCCTCCTCCAGGCGGGCCGGCGGGTACGGGGCGTGGTAGCCGCCGACCCGGAGCACCGGGGCCTCCAGGTGGTAGAAGCAGCGCTCGGTGATGCGGGCGGCGATCTCCGCGCCGGAACCGAGGAACACCGGCGCCTCGTGGACGACGACCAGGCGGCGGGTCTTCTCGACGGACGTCTGGATCGCGTCGAAGTCCAGCGGGGAGACCGAGCGCAGGTCCAGGACCTCCAGGGACTTGCCCTCCTCGGCAGCCGCGTTCGCGACCTCCTGGCACAGCTTCACCATCGGGCCGTACGCCGCCAGGGTCAGGTCGGTGCCCTCGCGGACGACCTGCGCCCTGTGCAACGGCGCGGGGATCGCGTCGACGTCCACCTCGGCCTTGTCCCAGTAGCGGCGCTTGGGCTCGAAGTAGATCACCGGGTCGTCGCTCTGGATGGCCTGCTGCATCATCCAGTACGCGTCCGAGGCGTTGGAGGGGCTGACCACCTTCAGGCCCGCCACGTGCGCGAAGAGCGCCTCGGGGGACTCGGAGTGGTGCTCGACCGCGCCGATGCCGCCGCCGTAGGGGATGCGGACGACGACCGGCATCTTGACCTTGCCCAGCGAGCGCGCGTGCATCTTCGCGAGCTGGGTGACGATCTGGTCGTAGGCGGGGAAGACGAAGCCGTCGAACTGGATCTCCACCACCGGGCGGTAGCCGCGCAGGGCCAGGCCGATCGCGGTGCCCACGATGCCGGACTCCGCGAGCGGGGTGTCGATGACCCGGCTCTCGCCGAAGTCCTTCTGCAGGCCGTCGGTCACCCGGAACACACCGCCGAGCTTGCCGACGTCCTCGCCCATGACCAGGACCTTGGGGTCGGTCTCCAGGGCACGGCGCAGCGACTCGTTGATGGCCTTGGCCATCGCCATCTTCTCGGCCATGTCAGTGACCCCCTTCAGATGCGTCCGCGAACGACGCCTGGTAGGCGGCGAACTGGGCGCGCTCCTCGTCGACGAGCGCGTGCCCGTCCGCGTACACGTTCTCGAAGATGGCGAAATGATCCGGGTCGGGCATGGCACGGACCACTTCGCGCACTCGTTTGCCCAACGCCTCGGACTCGGCCTCGAGTTCCGCGAAGAATCCCTCGTCCGCGTGGTTTGAGGCTTCCAGGTACCGGCGAAGGCGCAGGATCGGGTCCTTGGCCTCCCAGGCCACGCGCTCGTCGTCGGCCCGGTAGCGGGTGGGGTCGTCCGAGGTGGTGTGGGCGCCCATCCGGTAGGTGAACGCCTCCACCAGGGTGGGGCCCTCGCCCCTGCGGGCGCGCTCCAGCGCCCACTTGGTCACCGCGAGGCAGGCCAGCACGTCGTTGCCGTCGACGCGGACGCCGGGGAAGCCGTAGCCCTGGGCGCGCTGGTAGAGCGGCACCCGGGTCTGCTTCTCGGTCGGTTCGGAGATCGCCCACTGGTTGTTCTGGCAGAAGAACACGACCGGGGCGTTGTAGACCGCGGAGAAGGTGAACGATTCGGCCACGTCGCCCTGGCTGGAGGCGCCGTCGCCGAAGTAGGCGATGACCGCGCTGTCCGCGCCGTCCTTGGCGATGCCCATCGCGTAGCCGGTGGCGTGCAGCGTCTGGGAGCCGATGACGATCGTGTACAGGTGGAAGTTGTTGCTGTTGGGGTCCCAGCCGCCGTTGTTCACACCTCGGAACATGCCGAGCAGGTTGGTCGGGTCGACCCCGCGGCACCAGGCGACGCCGTGCTCGCGGTAGGTCGGGAAGACGTAGTCGTCCTCGCGGGTGGCCCGCCCGGAGCCGATCTGGGCGGCCTCCTGGCCCAGCAGGGAGGCCCACAGGCCCAGCTCGCCCTGGCGCTGGAGGGCGGTGGCCTCGGCGTCGAAGCGGCGGGTGAGCACCATGTCGCGGTACAGGCCGCGCAGGTCTTCGGGGGTGATGCCGGCGACGTAGGCGTCGTACTCGGCGTTCTTGACCCGCTTGCCCTCGGGCGTCAGGAGCTGGACGAGCTCGGGCTCGGCGCTCTTCTTCGCGGCGGTACGGGTGGTGCGGGTGGTGCGCTGGGTACCGGTGGCTCCGGACGCGGTGCCGGACCTGCCGGACTTCGCTCCGGTACCGGTCTTGCCGGCCTTGTCTGCGGCGCTGCGTCGCGGCTGGCGCGCGGCACTGCTGTCCACGGTCACGTGTGCTCCTCCGTCGTTCCGGCCCCCGGGGTTGCCGGTAGGCCAGTGCGGCTCACCTGTTTCGACCACGGGGCACGGGGTGGGTGCCACTCGGCCGGGAACAGGCGTGACAGGTGCCCCGGCGAGCGCCCTGCAACCAACACGTTACCCAGTGCCTCACATTTCTGTGAAACCCCATCTGACCTGCGACTTTGCTTGGATTTCCAAGTAAAGTCGAAGGGAGGGAGAAGCGTGCTGGTCACAGCCTCGCGAAAGGCCGGAGCAAGCGCACGTTATCCCGCGCACCCAGGTCACGGGAAGAGTTTGCGTGGGAGACTCCTTCCGTGCACGAGGGCGGAAAAATCATGGCATTTCTCCTCGATGGCCGCCGGACGGCAGCGGGGCCGAGGTGCGCCGGGAGACGATCCCCGGCAGCGAGCCGCTCCGGATCGGCGAGCGTTTGCATCCCGCCTTGCATCCCGCCGAGAAGACGATCAAGAATTACGTTTCGCGTCCGCTTTCCAAGCTCGGCAGGCAGGTGGAAAAGAGCGGAAGCGACGGAAATCTCTGATAAAGCCTGGCGCGCGACCGAAAGCGATCATCGTCGACTGCTTGTGACAACGCCCAGCTCACGGGCGCTTTTCGTGCCCTAGCATCTGCGGCGTGCCGCGCTCTTGTGTACCACCCCTCGTACCCCAAGCGCCCCCTCTGGGCGACTTGCTCCGCATGTACTCCGCCGGTAGCGCTCTCACCTGTGAACCGGTCGTGCAGGGCCTCCTCAATCGCGCATACCGGGTGTGCACCACCCGCGGCAGCTATTTCCTGAAGCACCATTTCGACCCCGACACGGCCGACCCGGCCGCCATCGAGCGCCGTCACCTGGCCACCCGACGCCTGGCCGACCTGGGCGTCCCCGTCCCCGTGCCGCTCGCGTCCCGCGAGGGCCGTACGGTCGCCGTCGTCGGCGGCCACGCCTACGCCCTGCACCCCTGGATCGACGGCCGGCACCGCCACGGCGGCCAGCTCACCCGGCCCGAGAGCGCGCGCCTGGGAGCGGTCCTGGGCGCCGTGCACGCCTGCCTGGAGCGCGTGATGCCGCCCAAGGGGCGCACCCGTCCGGCCACGAGCCCCCATCCCGTGGAGAGCGCCGACCCGGACGACACCTTCGACCTCATCGACGACCTGCTCGGCCGGGTCCGCCGCCACCGTCCCGCCGACGCCTTCGACGAGCTGGCCCGGCACCGGCTCCTGGAACGCCGCGCGCTCCTGGAGCAGCACGCGGACCGGCGCCCCCCGCGCGGGGGCTCGGTGGGCTGGGTGCACGGCGACTTCCACCCGTTCAACCTGCTCTACAAGGACGGCGTGCCCGCGGCCATCGTCGACTGGGACCGGCTCGGCGTGCAGCCCCGCGCGGAGGAGGCCGTACGCGCCGCGGTGATCTTCTTCGTACGCCCCGCGGGCGCCCTGGACCTGCCGAAAGTACGCGCCTACGCGCGCGCGTACCGGCGCGCGGCCGGGGCCACGCCCTCGGAGCTGTCGGCGGCCGTGCACCGGGTGTGGTGGGAGCGGCTGAACGACTTCTGGATGCTGCGCTGGCACTACGAACGCCGTGACACGCGCGCGGACTGTCAGTTCCCGGCCGCGTCGGCCCTCGTGGTGTGGTGGACGCGGGAGTACGACGCCGTCTGCGAGGCGTTCACCGGCTGACGGCGCCCGCGCCCGCCCCGGGCGCCGGTCGGCTCACGGGGAGGCCGTCACGCGACGCCGTCACCGGGATGCGGCCACGGGCGCCGGAGGTGTCCTTCAAGCGGTGGGGTCGCCCGTCACGCCGGACGTCACGCCCGCGTCCGTGCCGCCGTTCGTGGTGCCGGTGGTCGTCCCGCCGTTCGTGCCACCGTTGGTCGTCCCGCCGTTGGTCGTGCCGCCATTGGTCGTGCCACCGTTGGTCGTGCCACCGTTGGTCGTCCCGCCGTTGGTCGTGCCACCGTTGGTCGTGCCGCCATTGGTCGTACTCGTGCCCGTGGACTGCGACGGCGTGGTCTGCGGATCCGTCGGGCGCGTGGTCTGCGACTGCGTGGTCTGCGGATCCGTCGGGGTGTAGCCGGTGCCGCCCGAGCCGGTGTCCGAGCCGTTGTCCGTGCTGGAGCCGGTCGGCTGGTCGGAGGTGCTGTCCGACGGCGACGGGGACGTCGAGTCGTCCGTCGTGGACTGCGAGGGCGTCGTCGTCTGATGGGTGTCGCCGCCGGTCTTCCCGCTGCCGCCCGCGTTGTTCAGCGCGAACGCGACGCCCGCCGCGATCGCGATCACCGCGAGGACCGCGACGATCCACAGCTTGCCGCGCCCGCCGCCCCTGTTGCCGTGCCCCTCGAAGCCGCCGTCGTCGCCGTTGCCGTACCGGGAGGGCAGGATCGGCTGCGGGATCTGCGCGGTGCCGGGGCCGAAGTCGCCCGGGTGCTGCATCGCGGTCGTCCCCGTGAAGCCGCCCGCCGGGGTGTGCCGGCCGTCGTGCGACTGCACCGGGCCGGTGTTCCAGGTGCCGGTGTGGCCGCCCGCCTCGTAGAGCATCTGCAGGCCGTACTGGATCAGCCCGCGCATCTCCTCGGCCGTCTGGAACCGGTCGTCCGGCTCCTTGGCGAGCGAGCGCATCACCAGGCCGTCCAGCTCCGGCGGGCAGCCGTCGGTGACCTGCGAGGGCGGGATCGGCATGTCCTGGACGTGCTGGTAGACCACCGACAGCGGGGTCTCACCGGTGAACGGGGGCCGCAGCGCGAGGAGTTCGTACAGCAGGCAGCCGGTCGCGTACAGGTCGGAGCGGTGGTCGACGGCCTTGCCGAGCGCCTGCTCCGGGGAGAGGTACTGCGGCGTGCCCATGACCATGCCGGTCTGCGTCATCGTCGACTGGGCGCCGTGCAGCGCACGCGCGATGCCGAAGTCCATCACCTTGACGGCGCCGCTGTTCGTGATGATCACGTTGGCCGGCTTGATGTCGCGGTGCACGATGCCGTGCTGGTGCGAGTAGGCAAGCGCTTCCAGCACGCCGGAGACGATGATCAGGGCCTGCTCGGGGCCCGGCGCCTCGGCGTTCATCAGCAGGTCGCGGATGGTGCGGCCCTCGACCAGCTCCATCACGATGTACGGCACGGACTGGCCGCCCACGAAGTCCTCGCCGGAGTCGTACACGGCGACGATCGCGTGGTGGTTGAGGCCGGCGACGGACTGTGCCTCGCGGGTGAAGCGGGCCTTGGAGACCGGGTCCTCGGCCAGGTCGGCGCGCAGCAGCTTGACCGCGACGGTCCGGCCCAGCCGGACGTCCTCGGCCGCGAAGACCTCGGCCATGCCGCCCCGGCCCAGCCGGTGGGTCAGCCGGTAGCGGCCGTCGCCGACGAGCCCGCCGTTGCCCCACAACTCCGGCGCGTCCGACATGCCGCCGCCACTCGCCTCGGGGTCGGACGGGCCCTGGGCGCGCTGCGTCTGTGCCATCAGTCCTCGCCGTCGTTTCTGCCCGCGGTGCGCGCGGTGTTGTCACGGTCTCCGTCGGCCACGCTACAGCCTTCGTGGGGGCCACCGGTTCGGAACGGGAACCGGGACCAGCCACGAGCGTGACCGGCCATGAAACCTCTAGCACGCGCTGTCGTGCAAATTCTGTGTGCCGGTCGTACGCCCCCTGTAACGCTTGCGCGACGCTTCTTGCGCGTACGGTCACGGAACGGGCACCGAGCTTGACGTGTCAGTGCCCTGGGGCAGACTTGGCCGGTAATGACACGTTCGATCAAGGCCCTGCGATGAGCGAAGGTGCCGGACGGCCGGTGGGGGACGGGGAGAGATGAGCCAGGACGGCGCGCACGGCCGGTATGCGGGACAGGCCCTCGCGGGCGGCCGCTACCAGCTGCGGGACCTGCTCGGCGAGGGCGGCATGGCCTCGGTGCACCTGGCGTACGACGCCGTGCTCGACCGCCAGGTCGCGATCAAGACACTGCACACCGAGCTCGGCCGGGAACAGGCGTTCCGTGAGCGTTTCCGCCGCGAGGCCCAGGCCGTGGCCAAGCTCACGCACACCAACATCGTCTCGGTCTTCGACACCGGCGAGGACGATCTCGGCGGCACGGCCATGCCGTACATCGTCATGGAGTACGTCGAGGGCCGTCCGCTGGGCTCGGTCCTCGACGAGGACGTCCGGCAGTACGGCGCGATGCCCGCCGACAAGGCCCTCAAGGTCACCGCCGACGTGCTGGCGGCGCTGGACATCAGCCACGAGATGGGGCTGGTCCACCGCGACATCAAGCCGGGCAACGTGATGGTGACCAAGCGTGGTGTGGTCAAGGTCATGGACTTCGGCATCGCCCGCGCCATGCAGTCCGGGGTCACCTCGATGACCCAGACCGGCATGGTCGTCGGCACCCCGCAGTACCTCTCGCCGGAGCAGGCCCTCGGCCGCGGCGTGGACGCCCGCTCGGACCTCTACTCCGTCGGCATCATGCTGTTCCAGCTGGTCACCGGGCGGCTGCCGTTCGACGCGGACTCGCCGCTCGCCATCGCGTACGCCCACGTGCAGGAGGAGCCGGTCGCGCCCTCCACGATCAACCGGTCCCTGCCGCCGGCGGTGGACGCGCTGGTCGCCCGCGCGCTGAAGAAGAACCCGAACGAGCGCTTCCCGACCGCCGAGGCCATGCGCGACGAGTGCCTGCGCGTCGCCGCCTCCTTCCAGGCGGCCGCGCCGAGCATCGTGCCGGGCACCGCGACGCAGAGCGGCTCGGGCGTCGGCTCCGCGGTGTTCCCGCCGGTCGACCAGAGCGCCCAGTCGGCCCCCGGCCCCGTGCAGACGCCGTACCAGCCGGGTCCGTACGGCGCGCCGCAGACCCCCGCCCCGGCCGCCTACGGCTACCCGCAGCAGGGCGGCTACCAGACACCGCCCCCGGCGGGCTACGCCCCGCAGGCCGCGCAGGCGCCGACCCCGCCGCCGTACGGGGTCACGGCGCCGACGGCCCAGACGGCCGCGCACACCGCCGGCTCCGGCGGCGGCAAGGGCAACAAGCCGGTGATCATCGGCTCGATCGCGGTGTCGCTGGTCGCGGTCGTCGGCCTGATCGTCGCGCTGACCCTGAACAGCGGCGGCAACGACGGCAACGCGGGCGGCGGCGGTGCGAGCGCCTCGGCGTCCACCTCGCACCAGGCGGGCTACCGCGGCCCCGACACCACCCGGGTCATCGACAAGACCAAGTGCACCGAGCCGACCGAGGCCTACAACGACACGAAGAAGGTCGAGCTGCCGGACTTCCGGTACAAGGACATCAACTCGGTGAAGGCGTGTCTGCAGGCCGCGAGCTGGAGTTACGAGGTCACGCCCGTGAACGACAACACCTGGGGGGACGGCACGGTGCTGGACGAGTTCCCCGCCGCGGGAACGCCCGTCGACCCGAAGAACGCGGGCACCATCCAGCTGAAGGTGTCGAACGGCAATCCCGCCTGAAATCGCCGCGAACTGAGAGAAGTTGACGCTTCTCGCTTCTCCTCGACGGCGGCAACGGTTCGGCGGAACGAAGACCGGGGCCCGGCACTTTCCGTGCCGGGCCTCGGTCGTTCGCGGTACAGGCCGCATCGTCACGGGTGCGGCCCGCATCCTCGCGGGTGCGGGCCGGTCGTCACGGATGCGGGCCGCTCGTCACAGGTACAGCCCGGTCGTCACAGGTACGGCCCGCCCGCTCGGCCGCCTGCGTGCGGGTCGTCGCCCTCGTGGCCCGTGACACCGGGCGGCAGCGCGCGGCGCATCTGCTCCAGTTGGGCCCGCGCGGCCATCTGCTGGGCGAAGAGCGTCGTCTGGATCCCGTGGAAGAGGCCTTCGAGCCAGCCCACCAACTGCGCCTGCGCGATCCGCAGTTCCGCGTCGCTCGGGGTGGCGTCGTCGTTGAACGGCAGGGAGAGCCGCTCCAGTTCCTCGACCAGTTCCGGCGCCAGGCCGTCCTCCAGCTCCTTCACCGAGCTGGCGTGGATCTCCTTCAGCCGGACCCGGCTGGCCTCGTCCAGAGGAGCCGCGCGCACCTCCTCCAGGAGCTGCTTGATCATGCTGCCGATCCGCATGACCTTGGCCGGCTGTTCCACCTGCTCCGTCACCGGGATCTCGCGGGAGTCCTCGTCCCCGTTGCCGCCGCCGAGCGCCATTCCGTCCTGGCCCACGACGAGGATCTGAGGATTCTCCGGCGACCGTTCGTTCCTCGGCATCTCCATGCCGCCATTCTCTCGCACCCGTATACCTCACCACCGTGGTGCCCCCTCCTGGGAGTGATCCACCGTTTCGACCCGACGGAGCATTCTGAAATGCCCTGATTGTCAATGAATGTGAGGCTTGTTTCTGTCGGTCATCCATCGATCACCGCATCCGGGCTCCGGGAGGTCACCGACGTGACTCCATGGCTGCGACTCATCCTCCGCTCCGTACGCCTGCTGCTCGCCCTCGCCGTGACGGCGGCCCTGCCGGCGTACGGCACCGGCACCGCGTACGCCCTGCCCGCCTGCGCGGCCGACCCCGGCCCCGGGTCCGCGGCCGGCCAGAACCGCCCACACCACTCCGGCTCCGGCTCCAGTCACGCGAAGCATCCCGGCCACTCGGCTCAGCCGAACGGCTCCGGCGGCTCGGACGGCTCGGTCAGTGGCCGGCCGGAGGGCCCGGGGCACCGGCCGGAGGCACCGGATCACGGTGACCGGGGTGACCGTGCCTCCCCCAGCGCCGCCGCCTCGCCCGTCCCCATGCCCTCCGACTCCGCCTCCGCCTCGTACCACCCCGGGGCCGCCGACCCGACCCGGGCGGGCAGCCTGGCGGGCGAGGGGCGGCTGCGGCCGGGCCGGCCGGACGGGCCCGCCGCCGAGGTGGAGGGCGGCGACGCCCCCGTGCCCACCCGGGCCCCCGGCACGGGCCGGGCGGAGGAGCCGGAGACCGCGGACCTCCCCGCCGTGACGCCGACGGCCCCGGACGCCTCCGGCAAGGCCGGTCTCGACCGGACCCCGGCCCGCCACGCCGCCCCCCAGGGCGAGAGCGCCGCCGAGCCGGTGCTCCAGCTCCTCCCGCTGGGCAGCGGCCTGGTCCTCATCGGCCTGGGCCTGGCGTTCCTCGGCCTGAGACTCCGCAGGGGCTGACGGCGGCGGGTGGCCGCACCGGCGCGGCGAGGTGTCCAGCCGCGCGGGCGCGTCGATCGGGCACCGCTCCCTACGGCGCCACCAGCAGCACCTTGCCCACGTGACCGCTGGCCTCCAGGACCCGGTGCGCCTCGGCCGCCTCCGGCATGGGAAGTTCGCGGTCGACGACCGGACGGACGTGTCCGGAGGCGATGAGGGGCCACACGTGCTCGCGTACGGCGGCCACGATGGCCGCCTTCTCGCCGAGCGGCCGGGCGCGCAGCGAGGTCGCGCTGATCGCGGCCCGCTTGGCGAGCAGGGCGCCGATGTTCAGCTCACCCTTCACCCCGCCCTGCATGCCGATGATGGCGAGCCGGCCGCTGACGGCGAGCGCGTCGACGTTGCGCTCCAGGTACTTCGCCCCCATGTTGTCGAGGATCACATCGGCCCCGGCACCCCCGGTGGCCTGCTTGACCTCGGCGACGAAGTCCTGCTCGCGGTAGTTGATCAGGATGTCCGCGCCGAGCTCGGCGCAGCGCTCCAGCTTCTCCTTCGTCCCGGCGGTCACCGCGACCTTGGCACCGACGGCCTTGGCGAGCTGGATGGCCATGGTGCCGATGCCGCTGGAGCCGCCGTGCACGAGCAGCGTCTCGCCGGGCCGCAGGTGGGCGATCATGAACACGTTGGACCAGACGGTGCAGACCACCTCGGGCAGCGCGGCCGCCCGCGTGAGATCGATGCCCTCGGGCACGGGCAGCAACTGCCCGGCCGGTACGACGACCTTCTCGGCGTAGCCGCCGCCCGCGAGCAGTCCGCACACCGGGTCGCCGACGGCCCAGCCGGAGACGCCGGGGCCGAGCGCGGCGATCCTGCCGGAGCACTCCAGGCCGGGGTAGGGCGAGGCGCCGGGCGGCGGGGTGTAGAAGCCCTGCCGCTGCAGGACGTCCGCACGGTTGACGGCGCTGGCCACCACCTCGACCAGCACCTCGCCCTCGCCGGGCACCGGATCGGGGACCTCCGCCCACACCAGCGCCTCGGGACCACCAGGTTCGGGAATCGTGATCGCATGCATGCCGGTGACGCTACTCCCCGTGGGTGCCCTGTCCCGGGCAGGCTCCCCAGACGTGCGCCCTCGGGCCCGGCGCTCAGTCGAGCGGCCGCGGCCGGATGCCCGGGGTGGCCCGGTTGCCGGGGGACACGCGGACGATGGTGATGAGCCGGTCGGTGAGCTGGAGGACGCCGACGGCCGGGTCGTCGTAGCCGAGCAGCCGGTGTCCGCGTACGACGCTCACCACGAGGTCGTCGGTCTCGCGCGGCCGCTTGCCCACCTCGCCGCGCACCACCGGCCGTTCGACGAGGTCCAGTCCGCTGCCCTGCTGGATCAGGTCCTCCATGACCATGCCGGCGGCGGGGCTGAGCACGGACAGGCCGAGCAGCCGGCCGGCCGCGCTGGCGCTGGTGATGACCGCGTCGGCGCCGGACTGCTTGAGCAGCGGCGCGTTCTCCTCCTCGCGCACGGCGGCCACGATCTTCGCGCCCCGGTTGAGCTGCCGGGCCGTCAGCGTGACGAGGACGGCGGTGTCGTCGCGCTGCGGCGCCACGATGATCTGCCGGGCCTTGTGCAGCTCGGCCCTCTTGAGCACGTCACTGCGGGTGGCGTCGCCCATGACCCCGGCGTAGCCCTCGACGATCGCCGCGTCGACGGCCTTGGCACTGGGGTCGACCACGACCACCTGTTCCGTCTTCAGCCCGGTCGCGCAGACGGTCCGGACCGCCGACCGTCCCTTGGTGCCGAAGCCGATGACGACGGTGTGATCCCGCAACGTGTGCCTCTGAATCATCAGTGGGTGATCCCATGCTTAATACGGAAGCCAAGGGCAACAATGCTGAAGCGATCTCCAGCGTCACGATGTCGTACAGCAGAGGAAACGCGCAATGAGTGCCCCAAGGCAACCCGGACCCGGCTCGGACAGAACCCGCCTTCCACTCCTGCGGTCCCTGCGGTACTGGTCCAGATCCGAGGACGGGCAATCGGTCCGCTTGCCGGCCGGGGCGACGGTGCCGCCCCTGCAACAGGTGCTCCGGCGCCTGGCCCTGGCGCTGCTGGTGCTCGCCCTCACGACCCTGCTCGTGTGGCTCGACCGTGCCGGCTATCGAGACAGCGCAGACGGCACAGTGGACCTGGTCGATTCGGCGTACTACGCGACCGTCACCCTCTCCACCACCGGTTACGGCGACATCACCCCGGTCAGCCACGGCGCCCGGCTCACCAACATCTTCGTCGTCACACCCCTGCGTGTGCTGTTCCTGATCATCCTGGTCGGCACCACGCTGGAGGTCCTCACCGAACGCACGCGGAACCAGGTCCGGATCGAACGCTGGCGCACCCGCATCCGCGATCACGTGGTCGTGGTCGGGTACGGCACGAAGGGCCGTCATGCCGTCGAGACCCTTCTGGGACAGGGGACCTCGAAGGATCAGATCGTCGTGGTCGATCCGCAGAAGAAGGCGGTGGACCTCGCCACCAGTGACGGGCTCGCCGCCGTCCACGGCGACGCCACCCGCGCAGAGACTCTGAGCAGGGCCGAACTGCACCAGGCAGCTCACGTCATCGTGGCTCCCCAGCGCGACGACACCGCAACGCTGGTCACCCTCACCGCTCGGCAGCTCAACAAGAGAGCCTCGATCGTCGTCGCCGTCCGAGAGGACGAGAATGTGCCGCTGGTGAAGCAGTCCGGCGCCGACGCCGTGATCACCAGTTCCAGCTCGGCCGGCCGTCTGCTCGGTGTGGCCATGTCCAGTGCACGCAGCGCGGACGTCCTGGAAGACCTCATGACGTACGGGAGCGGGCTGGATCTTGTGGAGCGAGGGGTGTCCCCGGGCGAGGTGGGGCACTCTCCACGTCAGAGCCCCGATCTTGTCGTCGCCGTCGTGCGGGGCAAGGAGATGCTGGACCATGCCGATCCCCGAGCGGAAACCCTCCGGGCCGGGGACCGGTTGATCACCATTCAGCGTGCGGCACCCCGCCACTGATCCGGCACCGCGTCATGGCCCGGACGTTTCACGTGAAACACACCCCGATCCCGGCGCTCGCCCACGGCAGATCCAGCAGCTCGGTCTGCGCGTTCTGCGGCGCCCCGCCGGACGGTACGACGGCCAGCGCGTCGGCGGCGGCGACCCCGCGGAGCATGGCCGGGCCGTTGTAGTGCAGCGGTACGGCACGGTCGCCGCGCAGCACCACGGGGACGAGCCGGGTGTCGTCCGGGTGTCCCTGGACCGCCTCGGTCAGCGGCAGCGCGTACCGCTCGGGGGCCGGGTGGGCGGCGAGGGTGCGCAGCAGCGGCTCGGCGAGCGTGAGCAGGCCGGAGACGGCCGCGAGGGGATTGCCGGGGAGGCCGACGAGATGCTGGTCGTCCTTGGTGCGGGCCAGCAGCATGGGGTGGCCGGGGCGCACCGTGACCCCGTCGACGAGGAGTTCGGCGCCGATGCGGTCCAGGATCGGGTGCACGTGGTCGCGCGGGCCTGCGGCGGTGCCGCCGGTGGTGACGATCAGGTCGGCGTCGGAGCCGGTGACGGCGCGGTGCAGGGCCTCGGCGTCGTCGCCGATCCGCCGCACCGCGACGACCTCGGCGCCGAGCGCGCGCAGCCAGGGCGGCAGCAGCGGGCCGAGTGCGTCCCGGATCAGCCCGTCGTGCGGCAGGCCCTCGGTCAGCAATTCGTCGCCGAGGACGAGGACTTCGGCGCGCGGCCGGGGTACGGCGGTGACTGTGTCGTATCCGGCTGCGGCGGCGAGGCCGAGGACGGCGGGGGTGACCAGGGTGCCGATGGGCAGCAACTGGTCGCCCTTGCGGCACTCCTGGCCGCGCGGGCGGATGTCCTGGCCGTGCGCCAGGTCCCGGGTGGCGTGCAGCCGGCCCTGTGTGTCGGTGTGGCCGTGCTCGCCGCGCAGGACCGCGGTGGTGTCGGCGGGGATGCGGGCGCCGGTCGCGATGCGCGCGGCCTCGCCGTCGGTGAGCGGCTCGGCCAGGCCGTACCCGGCGAGCACGCCCTCGTCGCGCACCTGCCAGGGGCCGGGTCCGGCGACCGCCCAGCCGTCCATCGCGGAGGTGTCGAAGGAGGGCAGGTCGGTGAGGGCGTCGAGGGGGGCGGCCAGGACCAGGCCGAGGGCGTCGTCGAGCGGCACGGAGACGGGGGCGCGGCGGGGGCGGGCGCGCGCGGCGCGGGCGGCGGTCTCGCGGGCCTGGTGCCAGGGCGTGGCCCGGCGCCGTTCGCCGTCTGCATCAGGATCCGGAGCGGGCGTCTGGCCCGCGTCGTGGTCCCTGGGTTCTCTCACGAGGGCGAGGGCCACCTCCAGGTCGAGGTCGTCGCTGTCCTGCGCGGGCGCCCCGGTCCGGGTGTCGGGGGCGGTCATCCGGCGTCCGGGGTGTCCGGGCCGCTGCCGTCCCCGCCCCCGTCCTTCGCCTCGTTCTCCTCTTCCCAGCGCAAGGCCAGCGCGGTGGCCTTGCGGGCGGCCTCGGCGACGGCCTCGGGGCTTCCCTTGCCCTGGGCCGCGGCGTAGCCGACGAGGAAGGTGGTCAGCGGGGCAGCGGGCCGGGCGACGCCGTGCGCGGCGTCCCGGGCCAGGTCGAGCAGGACGCCGGTGTCGACGTCGAGGTCGATGCCCAGCTCGTCCTTGACTGCGGAGATCCATTCATCCAACACGTGCCCATGCTCCCTGATGCGTGCCCTGGCGTCGGCGATGTCGTCCCAGGTGTCGCAGTCGAAGGACGCGAGCGGGTCCGGGACACGGGTGAGGCGGAGGGCGCCGGTCAGCCGGCGCAGGGGCAGTCCGGTCAGGCCGTCGGATCCGGCCGCGAGGGTGCCCAGTTCGCGGCGCAGTGCGCCGGTGCGGTAGGCGGCAACGAGCGGCTGGTCGCGGCCGCCCTCGTCGGTGAGCAGCGCGCCGTCGGCGCCGCTGTCGCGCAGGGCGGCCAACAGGCGCTGGAGGGTGGCCGGTTCGAGGAAGGGCAGGTCGGCGGAGAGCACGACGGCGTGCTCGGCGGTGGTCAGGCGCAGTCCTGCCGCCAGCGCGGCGACCGGGCCGGCACCGGGCGGCTCCTCGTGCGTCCACAGCACCGGCCGCACGGTGGGCCGCCGGGCGGCCACGACGACCGTCGTACGGGCACCCGCGCAGGCGGTGAGCACCCGGTCGAGCAGCGCCCGGCCGCCGACCCGCAGCCCGGGTTTGTCGGCCCCGCCGAGCCGCCGGGCGGCGCCGCCGGCCAGCACGACGGCGTCGTACGGCGCGGGCGGCCCGGGCGCGGCGGGGGCGTTGTGGCTCATCCCCCGAGTATGTCCCGCCCGGGCCTGCCTGTGTGCGCCGTCCGCGGGGACCTTGTGCCGGGCCCCGCGGGTGTCACAGGGTGCGCAGCAGCACCGCCGGCTGTTCCACGCAGTCCGCGACGTACCGCAGGAAGCCGCCCGCCGTGCCGCCGTCGCACACCCGGTGGTCGAAGGTGAGCGAGAGCTGGACGACCTGGCGCACCGCCAGCTCGCCCTCGTGCACCCAGGGTTTGGGGACGATGCGGCCGACGCCGAGCATGGCCGCCTCGGGGTGGTTGATGATCGGGGTGGAGCCGTCGACGCCGAAGACCCCGTAGTTGTTCAACGTGAAGGTCCCGCCCGTGAGTTCCCCGGGCGTCAGGGTGCCGGTGCGGGCGGCCTCGGTGAGCCGGGCGAACTCGGCGCTCAGCGCTTCGGCGTCGCGCGCGTGGGCGTCCCGGACGACCGGCACGACCAGCCCGCGGTCGGTCTGCGCGGCGAACCCGAGGTGGACGTGGTCGAGCCGGACGATCTCGCGGGCGTCCGTGTCGACGAAGGAGTTCAGCTCGGGGAAGCGGGCGAGGGCGGCGGTGCAGATCCGGGCGAGCAGCGCGAGCACGGAGATCTTCGGGCCTCCGGCTGCGTTCATCGCGGCACGCGCACGCATGAGCTCGGTCGCGTCCGCGTCCACCCAGCAGGTGGCGTCCGGGATCTCCCGGCGGCTGCGGGAGAGCTTGTCGGCGACGGCTCCGCGGACGCCCTTGAGGGGGACGCGGACCCCGGCGGCGCGCGGGGCCGGGGAGGCGGGGGCGGGCGCGGCCGGGACGGCGGGTGCCGCCGCCGCGGCCGGTGTCTCGGCCCAGCCGCTGCCCTGGGCCGTCCTGGTCCGCAGGGCGCCCTCGACGTCCGCGCGCAGGATCAGTCCGTCCGGGCCGGAGCCCGCCAGCTGCCGCAGGTCCACGCCGCTCTCACGGGCGAGCCTGCGCACCAGCGGGGAGATCACGGGCACGGGGCCCTCGGCGTGCAGTGCGGTCACGGGCACGGCGGCAGCGGCGAGGGAGGCCGGGGTCCCGTCCCGCCCCGCCGCCGCGTCCGGGACGGGTGTGCCGCTTCCGGCGGTCCTCGCGCTCGCGCCGTCGGCCGCCATCGGCGCCGGCCGCAGCCTACGGCGTCGCGCGGGTGCTTCCGACGTGCCGTATCCGACCAGGACGTTGCCGGAGCCCTCGGGCTCGGTGTGCGGCGCCGCCTCGCCCACCGCAACCGTCAGCAGCGGGGCGCCGACGGGCAGTTCGGTGCCCTCCTCGCCGAAGCGGGCGGTGACCACGCCGCCGTAGGGGCAGGGCACCTCGACCATGGCCTTGGCCGTCTCGACCTCGACGACCGGCTGGTCGACGGCGACGACGTCACCGACCTGGACGAGCCAGCGGACGATCTCCGCCTCGGTGAGTCCTTCGCCGAGGTCGGGGAGCTTGAACTCCAGCACCTGTGCCATCAGCCCTCGGCCTCCCACTGCAGCCGGGCCACGGCGTCCAGGATGCGGTCGACGCCGGGCAGGTGGTGCCGCTCCAGCATGGGCGGCGGGTAGGGGATGTCGAAGCCGGCCACGCGCAGCACGGGCGCCTCCAGGTGGTGGAAGCAGCGCTCGGTGATCCGGGCCGCGATCTCGCCGCCCGGTCCGCCGAACCCGGTGGACTCGTGGACGACGACCACGCGTCCGGTGCGCCGGACGGCCGCGCAGACCGTCTCGTCGTCGAACGGCACCAGCGAGCGCAGGTCGACCACTTCCAGGTCCCAGCCCTCGGCCCGGGCCGCCTCGGCGGCCTCCAGGCAGACCGGCAGGGAGGGGCCGTAGGTGACGAGGGTGGCGCTGCGGCCCGGCCGGCGCACCACCGCGCGGCCGATGGGCTCCACGTCGGTCGGGTGCTCGGGGTTCCAGGAGTCCTTCGACCAGTACAGCCGCTTGGGCTCCAGGAAGACCACCGGGTCGTCCGAGGCGATCGCCCGGCGCAGCAGGCCGTAGGCGTCGGCGACGGTCGCGGGCGTGACGACGTGCAGGCCCGGGGTGGCCATGTAGTAGGCCTCGGAGGAGTCGCTGTGGTGCTCGACGCCGCCGATGCCGCCGCCGTAGGGCACGCGGACGGTGATCGGCAGGGGCATCCGGCCGCGCGTGCGGTTGCGCATCCGGGAGACATGGCTGATCAGCTGCTCGAACGCCGGGTAGGCGAAGGCGTCGAACTGCATCTCCACCACCGGGCGCAGGCCGTACATGGCCATGCCGACGGCGGTGCCGAGGATGCCGGCCTCGGCGAGCGGGGTGTCGGTGCAGCGGTCCTCGCCGAACTCCTTGGCGAGGCCGTCGGTGACCCGGAAGACCCCGCCGAGCGCGCCGACGTCCTCGCCCATGACGTGCACGGTGGGGTCGGCGGCCATCGCGTCGCGCAGCGCGCGCGTGAGGGCCTGCGCCATGGTGGCGGGCTTGACGGCGACGGTGGTCATCGGGCGCCGCCTTCCGGCTCGCCGTGCTGCTGCTCGGCGTCCAGCTCGGCCTGCAACAGGGCGCGCTGTTCCCGCAGTTGGGCGGTGGTCTCGGCGTAGACGTGGTCGAAGAGGGCCATGGGGTCCGGTTCGGGATCGCGGTTCATGCGGGCGCGCAGGGCGGCGGCCATCTCCTCGGCGTCCTGCCGGGCGGCCTCCTTGCCGGCCTCGTCGATCAGCCCCCGCGCGGTCAGCTCCGCCTCCAGCAGTTCGATCGGGTCGTGCGCGCGCCAGGCCTCGACCTCGGTGTCGCCGCGGTAGCGGGTGGCGTCGTCGGCGTTGGTGTGGGCGTCGATGCGGTACGTCACCGCCTCCACCAGGGTGGGTCCGCCGCCCGCACGCGCGTGCTGCACGGCGTCGCTGAGGACCTCGTGGACGGCCGCCGCGTCGTTGCCGTCGACCAGCCGGCCCGGCATGCCGTACCCGACGGCCTTGTGGGCCAGGGAGGGCGCGGCGGTCTGCTTGGCGAGCGGGACGGAGATGGCGAAGCCGTTGTTCTGCACGAGGAAGACGACCGGTGCCTGCCAGACGGCGGCGAAGTTCAGCGCCTCGTGGAAGTCGCCCTCGCTGGTGCCGCCGTCGCCGACCAGGGCGAGCGCGACGACGTCGTCGCCCTTGAGGCGGGCGGCGTGCGCGAGGCCGACGGCGTGCGGCAGCTGGGTGGCCAGCGGGGTGGACAGGGGGGCCACGCGGTGGGCGTGGGGGTCGTAGCCGGAGTGCCAGTCGCCGCGCAGCAGCGTCAGCGCCTCGACGGGGTCCACGCCCCGGGCGACGACGGCGAGCGTGTCGCGGTAGCTGGGGAAGAGCCAGTCGCGTTCCTGGAGGGCCAGCGCGGCGGCGACCTGGCAGGCCTCCTGGCCGGTGCTGGAGGGGTAGACAGCGAGTCGGCCCTGCTTGGTGAGTGCGGTGGCCTGGGTGTTGTAGCGGCGACCGCGGACCAGCTGGGCGTAGAGCCGGCGCAGCAGGTCGGGGTCGGCCTCGGCGGCCGACCGGGTGCCGAGGACGCGGTAGGGCTCGGCGTCGGGCAGCAGCGGCGCGGGGTCCATACGGGGCTGCCAGGCGGGCGGCGGCGATGGCCGGTACGCGCCTCGCTGCTCCATGACCGTCATGACGGCACCTCCTCGTGGGAGCGGCTACGGGAGGCGGGTCGACGGTGACCCGTCCCACCTACCGATTGTTCGGTCGTCGGCACATTTTGGCTACAGGCACCTTCAGGCTGTGGACAAACGGTTCTCCACAGCCTGGAATGAACGCAGGACGTCCACGGCGAGGGAGCGGGGGGACATGGCAGCTGAACAATTGGCCGAGGGACCGCAGGATGGCATCCCGCTGCCGCCCCCGCGACCGCTGGACGCCATCGATCAGGACATCCTGAAAATCCTCCAGGGTGACGGCCGCGCCTCGATACGTGCGGTCGCCGAACGCGTCCACGTCTCGCGCGCCAACGCGTACGCGCGGATCAACCGGCTCGTCGAGGACGGGGTGATCCGCGGGTTCGGCGCGCGCGTGGACCACGAGCGGGCGGGGCACGGCACCTCGGCGTACGTGACCCTGAAGATCGTCCAGAACACCTGGCGCACGGTCCGCGAGCAGCTCAGACAGCTGCCCGGCGCCTCGCACATCGCTCTGGTGGGCGGCGACTTCGACGTCCTGCTGCTGGTGCACACGCCCGACAACCGGGCGCTGCGCGAGCTGGTCCTCACCCGGCTCCAGGCGATCCCCGAGGTGCTCAGCACGCGCACGCTGCTGGTGTTCGAGGAGGAGGACCTGGAGCCGGAGGAGTAGCGGCCCTGCCGGCTCTCAGGCGCTGCGCAGGCCCGAGAAGACGAGCCGGGCGACGGCGTCGGCCACCTCGCGCTCGCCGGCGCCGCGCGGGTCCGGCCGGTACCACTCCACGATCGAGTTGATCATGCCGAAGACCAGCCGGGTGGCCAGCCGGACCTCCACGTCGCCGCGGACGTCACCGTCGGCGGCCGCGGCCTTCAGCAGCTCGGCGACCCGGTGGTCGAAGTCGCGCCGCCGCTCCAGCGCCCACCGCTCGGTCTCGGTGTTGCCGCGCACGCGCAGCAGCAGCGTCACGTACGGCAGCTCGCCGATGAGCACCTCGACCATGCGGCGCACGACGTGCTCCAGACGCTCGACGGACCTCCCCACGCGCGCGTGCTCCTCGTCGAGGATGGCGAACAGTCCGTCCAGGGCCCGGCTGACGGCCCGGCTCAGCAGTTCCTCCTTGCCGCTGACGTGGTGGTATATCGACGACTTGGAGATGCCGGCCGCCTTGGACAGGTGCTCCATGGAGGTGCCGTCGTAGCCGCGCTCGTTGAAGACCTGCACGGCGACGGACAGGAGCGTCTCCGGGGTGTACGTGTCGCGTCTGGCCGTGGTCACGAGGCGCCCTCCCGCTTGTCGACGGCGTATGCGTGGCGGTAGAGCGCGAGTGAGGGCGCGTAGCGTCCGGACGGGTCGCGCTCGTGCATCTCGTCCAGGACGTCGATGGCGAAGTCGCGGCCGAGCTTGCGGTCCCACGCGAACGGGCCGAGCGGGTAGTTGACCCCGAGGCGCATGGCCGTGTCGATGTCCTCCTCGGTGGCCACGCCCTTGGCGACCGCGTCATGGGCGAGGTCGATGATCCGGGCGACCGTGCGCGCGACGATCATGCCGGGGACGTCGCCGATGACGCTGACGTCCTTGCCGAGCGCCTGGAACAGGCCGGTGGCCTCGGCGAGGGTCTGCGGCGAGGTGTCGTGGACGGCGGACAGGGCGATGCGGGTGGCCGTGCGGTAGTCGAGGGCGAGGTCGAAGTAGACGACGTCCCGGAACTCCACGGAGGTCTGCCCGTCGGCGAGGACCAGCTGGCCGCCGCCGGGCAGCACCAGGCGGGTGCCGTTGTCCTCGTCCTCCTCGCGGACCTGGATGCCCGCCTCGCGGATGAGCGCGAGCAGACCGGCGGCGGGGCCGAGGTCGCCCTCGGCGATGACGTACGCGGGCGGCCGCTCCTCGTCGGCGGTGTGCGGCTCGGCCGGCTCGGCGTCCTCGGCGTAGTCGTACCAGCCGTGCCCGCTCTTGCGGCCGAGGCGTCCGGACTCCACCAGCCGGCGCTGCGCCAGGGAGGGCGTGAAGCGCACGTCCTGGAAGAAGGCCTGCCACACCGAGTGCGTCACGGACTCGTTGACGTCCTGCCCGATCAGGTCGGTCAGCTCGAAGGCACCCATCTTGAAGCCGCCGGAGCCGCGCAGCACCGCGTCGATGGTGGCCGGGTCGGCCGCCTGGGCCTCGTAGACGGCGAACGCCTCGGCGTAGAACGGCCGGGCGATCCGGTTGACGATGAAGCCCGGGGTGTCCGCGCAGGCCACCGGGGTCTTGCCCCAGGCGCGGGCGGTCTCGTACGCGCGCGTGGCCGACGTGACGTCGGTGGCGAACCCGGAGACGACCTCGACCAGGGGCAGCAGCGGGGCCGGGTTGAAGAAGTGCAGGCCGACGAAGCGGCCGGGATGGCGCAGGGCGCCGCCGATCGCCGTCACCGACAGCGAGGAGGTGTTGGTGGCGAGCAGGCAGTCATCGGTGACGATGTCCTCCAGTTCGCCGAAGAGCTGCTGTTTGACGTCCAGCCGTTCCAGGACGGCCTCGACGACCAGTCCGCAGTCGGCCAGCCCGGCGAGGCCGTCCACCGGCTTCAGCCGGGCACGGGCCGCGTCCCGGTCGGCGGCGCCGAGCCTGCCCTTCTCCACGAGCCGGTCGAGCCGGGCGCCGATCGCTTCGGCCGCGTCCCGGGCCCGTCCGGCGACGGCGTCGTACAGCCGCACGGGGTGGCCGGCGACCAGCGCGACCTGGGCGATGCCCTGGCCCATGGTGCCGGTGCCGACGACGGCCACGGGGCTGCTGAGGTCGAGTGCTGTCATGTGCGCGATCCTCCCGCACGGGGTTTTCCACAGATGCGGCGGTCCCCCTTGTCCCGACCGATCGTTCGGTTACTCTAGCTCTGACGATCCCATCCCGCTGCTCTTTCTGCCAGGCCGTGAACTCGACGGAGAGTTCCCCAGACGAGGAGTTGGTCCCGCATGGCCGCCGAACTGACCGCGCCCGAGCTGATCGCGAAGCACCGGCCCACCCTGGACCAGGCGCTGGAAGCGATCCGTACGCGCGCGTACTGGTCCCCGCACCCCGAGCACCCCAAGGCCTACGGCGCGAACGGCAGCCTGGACGCGGAGGCGGGCAAGGCCGCCTTCGACGCCGTGCTGAACACCCGCCTGGACCTCGGCCAGCCCGGCACGGACGACTGGACGGGCGGCGAGGTCTCCCCGTACGGCATCGCGCTGGGCGTGGAGTACCCGCACGCGGACGTGGACGTGCTGCTGCCCGCGATGAAGGCCGGGCAGCGCGCCTGGCGGGACGCGGGCGCGGAGACGCGCGCGGTGGTCTGCCTGGAGATCCTCAAGCGCATCAGCGACCGGACCCACGAGTTCGCGCATGCCGTCATGCACACCAGCGGCCAGGCCTTCATGATGGCGTTCCAGGCGGGCGGCCCGCACGCCCAGGACCGCGGCCTGGAGGCGGTGGCGTACGCCTACGCGGAGCAGGTCCGCACGCCGGAGACGGCCGAGTGGACCAAGCCCCAGGGCAAGCGCGACCCGCTGACCCTCACCAAGCAGTTCACCCCGGTCCCGCGCGGCATCGCCCTGCTCATCGGCTGCAACACCTTCCCGACCTGGAACGGCTACCCGGGCCTGTTCGCCTCCCTCGCCACCGGCAACGCGGTCCTGGTCAAGCCCCACCCGCGCGCGGTGCTGCCGCTCGCGCTGACCGTGCAGGTCGCACGCCAGGTCCTCACCGAGGCCGGCTTCGACCCGAACCTGGTGGCGCTGGCCGCCGAACGCCCCGGCGAGGGCATCGCCAAGCCCTTGGCCACCCGCCCCGAGATCCGGATCATCGACTACACCGGGTCGACGGCCTTCGGCGACTGGCTGGAGGCCAACGCCCGCCAGGCGCAGGTCTACACGGAGAAGGCCGGCGTCAACACGGTGCTGGTGCACTCCACCGACGACTACAAGGGCATGCTGTCCAACCTGGCGTTCTCGCTGTCCCTGTACAGCGGCCAGATGTGCACCACCCCGCAGAACCTGCTCGTTCCCCGGGACGGCATCCGCACCGACCAGGGCTCCAAGACCTTCGACGAGGTCACCGCCGACCTCGCCCGCGCGGTCGACGGCCTCCTCGGCGACGACGCGCGCGCGAACGCCCTGCTCGGCGCGATCGTCAACCCGGACGTCAAGGCCCGCCTGGAAGCCGCGGCCGGCCTCGGCGAAGTCGTCCTCGCCTCCCGGGAGATCACCCACCCGGACTTCCCGGACGCGGTCGTGCGCACCCCCGTCATCGTCAAGCTGGACGGCGCGCGGAAGTACTGGGAGGGGGCGGACGACCAGGCCGCCTACATGAGCGAGTGCTTCGGCCCCGTCTCCTTCGCCGTCGCGGTCGACTCGACGGCCGACGCGGTGGAGCTGCTGCGCCGCACGGTCCGCGAGAAGGGCGCGATGACGGTCGGCGCGTACACGACCGACCCCGAGGCCGAGCGGGCCGTCGAGGAGGTCTGCCTGGAGGAGGCGGCCCAGCTGTCGCTCAACCTGACCGGCGGGGTGTACGTGAACCAGACGGCCGCCTTCTCCGACTTCCACGGCTCGGGCGGCAACCCGGCGGCCAACGCCGCGCTGTGCGACGGGGCGTTCGTGGCGAACCGGTTCCGGGTCGTCGAGGTGCGCCGGGAGGCCTAGGAAGGGGCCCGGACAGCGGCCTGAGAAGCCGAGGGCGCGCCCCCGGTGACGCTCCAGTGGTACAGCGTCATCGCCACGCTGGTGGCCAGGTTGTAGCTGGAGACCTGGGGGCGCATCGGCAGCGCCAGCAGGTGGTCGGCACGCGCGCGCAGCTCGGCCGACAGCCCGCTGCGCTCCGAGCCGAACGCCAGCACGGCGTCGTCGGGCAGCGTGGTGCCCCGGATGTCCTCGCCCTCGGGGTCGAGGGCGAACAGCGGCCCGGCGGGCAGCTCCTCGACCCCGAGGCGCTCCACGGCGGTCGCGAAGTGCAGCCCTGCGCCGCCGCGCACGACGGTGGGGTGCCACGGGTCGAGCGTGCCCGTGGTGACCACCCCGGTCGCCCCGAAACCGGCGGCGAGCCGGATCACGGCCCCGGCGTTGCCCAGGTTCCTCGGGTTGTCCAGGACCACGACCGGCGCGGTGCGCGGCGTGCGGGCGAGCGCCCGCAGATTGGCCTCACGGGACGGCCGTACGGCCAGCGCGGCCACCCCGGTCGGGTGGGGCCGCGGCACGAGCGAGGCGTACGTCCGCGCCGGCACCTCGGTGAGCAGGGCGTCCAGCGCGGCCCGGACGTCCCCGGCCAGCTCCTCGGCCAGGGCGAGCGCGGCCGCCCGGTCGGTGGTGACCGCCACCGGCACCTCAGCCCCGAAGCGCACCGCGTGCTTCAGGGCGTGGAAGCCGTCGAGCAGCACGGCGCTGCCGGCGTGCGCGCGCCAGCGGGTCAGCGGGTCGGTCATGCCGTGAACCCTACGCGGCGCCCACCGCGCCCGGAGCGTCCTGCTCCGCCCCCTCCGGCTGCTCCTGCCCCGGCTCCTGCCCCGGCTCCGGCTCCGGCTCCGGCGAAGAGCGCGGTGCGGGCACCGCACGCTCCCCGCGCCCGGCGATCCGCGCACGCGCGCGTGCCACCAGGGCGCCCAGCCGGCGCAGGAAGGACGTCGGCAGGAAGACCGCGTCGGCGGTGATCATCGCCAGCGAGAAGAACGGCAGGCCGAGGACGACCGCGATCACCGCGTGCTCAAGCATCATCGCGACCAGCAGGACGTTCTTGACCCGCCGGTTGAACAGGGTGAACGGGAAGGCGACCTGCACCATGACCGTCCCGTAGGCGGCGATCATCATGATCGTGCCGCTGGAGGACATCAGGTCGGCGAGGCCCGGCCAGGGCGAGAAGTAGTCCAGGTGGAGCGGGTAGTAGACGGCGGTGCCGTCCTGCCAGCGCGAGCCCTGGATCTTGTACCAGCCGGCCGTCGCGTAGATGAGGCACGCCTCCGCCATGATCACGGCAAGAGCGCCGTTGTGCAGGATGTTGGCGACGACGTCCAGCAGGATCTTCGGGTCCCGTGCCGTCGCCCAGCGGCCGACGGCCCACCACAGGCCGAGCCCCGCCAGGACCGTCCACAGCAGGGCGGGGATCAGCCAGCCGTTGTCGAACCGGCCGGTGACCGTCACGAGGACGAGCGCCAGGCCGAGCACCGCCCAGAGGGCCGGCCCCAGCCGGTCGGCGGGAAGCCGCTCCCCACGCGCGCGTGCCGCCTCGGCGCGCTCCGCCCGCCGCGCGTCCAGCGACCACACCTGTCCGCAGCGCGTGAACACCAGGTAGATCGACATCAGGTGCAGGACGTTGTCCCCGCCGTCGCCGACGAAGACACTGCGGTTCTGGAGCGACAGCACGCCCACCATGAACAGCACGGACGCCGTCCGGGTGCGCCAGCCGAGCAGCAGCGCGACGCTCGCGAGGACCGCCAGCACGTAGAAGCACTCGAACCAGAGCTGCCCGTCGGTCCACATCAGGGCGGTGAAGGCGCGGTTGTCGGCCGTCAGCTCCTTGGCGAGGCTCCAGCTCCACGGTCCGGCCGGGCCGTACAGCTCCTGGCGGTGCGGGAACTCCCGCAGCAGGAACAGCAGCCAGGTCCCGGCGAACCCGATCCGGATCACGGCGCTCTGGTACGGCCCGAGCGCCGCCCCGGTCACCCGGGCGATCCCGCGCGAGAGGGTCAGGGAGAGACGGGTCAGAGAGGAAGAGCCGTTCACCGCACACCCCCGGCGGCCTCGTCGGCGGTCACGGTCCACCAGGGCAGCAGACGGTAGACGGGCTGGTCGGACACGCGCTCGGGGCTCCACTTCGGCGGCTGCACATTGGTGGTGCAGGAACGGATCTGCACCTGCTGGATGACGCCCAGCCGGTCGGGCGGCTCGTTCCGGTACAGGCGCATCACCACGATCCGGCGCAGGTACTCCTCGGAGAGGGAGCCGCGCATGCCGACGGGCCGGTTGTCGGTGCCGTGCGTGGCCGTGAAGAAGTCCCAGGCCCGGCGCAGCTCGTTCTGCTCGGTGTGGCTGGGCGCCAGGTTGCCGTCGATGGCGGCGCCGTCCTCGGCGGACAGATCGGTCCACCCGGTGGTCCGCAGCTCACCGCCCTTCGTCCGCACCTCGGCACGCACCTGGACGGCGATGTTCTGCTGCAACGGGTTCGGGGCGAACAGCTTCCAGTTCTGCTCGAACTCGGGGTACACCCACTCCTCGACGGCCTTGCCGTGCTGCTTCGTCACGGTGTTCGCGGGGGCGAGGCTGAGGAACACCATCAGCACATGCACACCGGCGGCCACGGCGACCGCGGCGAGGGCGAGTGCCGCGGCGATCTGGTAGCGGGGGGAGAGAGCGGCCACACCGGTACCGGGCGCGGCGGGCGGCACGGCGGCAACGCCCACCCCAGCGGCCGGCCCCGCCTCGGCCTCCTCGGTCTCGGCTCCCGGCTCTGCCACCGGGCCCGCCTCCTCCGCCCGGCCGGGCCGGGCCGCCCAGCCAGGACCAGCCGCCCGGGCCGACTCGCCACGTCCCGCGTCGCTGTGTCCTGCGTCGCTATGTCCCGCGTCGCTGTGGCCCACGTCGCTGTGTCCTGCGTCATCGGGTCCGGAGTCGCCGGATCCCGAGGCGCCACGTCCCGGCTCGCTGCCGCCGGGGCCAGTCCCTCTGGCGCCTACGGCCGCGGTGTCGGTGCCGGTGCCGGTGCCGGTGCCGGTGCCGGTGCCGGTGCCGGCCGGAGGTTCGGCCGGGAGACGCGCCCCGGTCGACCCGTCGGGGCCTGGCTCGGCCCCCGGGTCCTCGTCGTACGCGTCCATTCCGTTCCCGTCCCCCGTCTCGGCTCGGTCATCTCGGTTCAGTCGGCCGGCCCCGCGGCCGGCTCAGGTGTACGGCGCCCGTCCCGGGTGCCCCACGGTTCCCGCACACCACGGTGCGGCGTCCGCACGGAACGGTACTCAGACCCGGCCGCCGAGCGCAGCCCCGGGTACGGGCCCGGCCCCGTGGTCCTCGCCACGCCGTACGGCACCGGACCCCGCCGTACCCGCCTCCGCTCCGGTTGTCCACAGGCCGCCCACCGGAGTTTTCCACAGCGGTTGACACTCCACAGCGCCCCGGCACACCATTGACACCACACGGACCGAACGATCGGTCGGGACAGTCTCCGCCGCAGAACCCGAGGTCAGGGGGACCGCAATGGCCACACCAGCCGCGCAGCGCACGGCCCGCACGGAGCCGGACGGCACGCCGGACACCGTCGACACGACGGCCTACCAGCGCGCTTTCGACGCGGCCGTGGCCGCCGACGAGCGCGTCGAACCACGCGACTGGATGCCCGACGCCTACCGCGCGACCCTGGTCCGGCAGATCGCCCAGCACGCGCACTCCGAGATCATCGGCATGCAGCCGGAGGCGAACTGGATCACCCGCGCCCCCAGCCTGCGCCGCAAGGCGATCCTCATGGCCAAGGTCCAGGACGAGGCCGGCCACGGGCTCTACCTGTACAGCGCTGCCGAAACCCTCGGCACCAGCCGCGAAGAACTGCTCGACAAACTCCACAGCGGCCGCCAGAAGTACTCCTCGATCTTCAACTACCCGACCCTGACCTGGGCCGACGTCGGCGCGATCGGCTGGCTGGTGGACGGCGCCGCGATCACCAACCAGGTCCCGCTGTGCCGCTGCTCCTACGGCCCCTACGCCCGCGCCATGGTGCGGATCTGCAAGGAGGAGTCCTTCCACCAGCGCCAGGGCTACGAACTGCTGCTGGCCCTCAGCAAGGGCACCCCGGAGCAGCACGCGATGGCCCAGGACGCGGTGAACCGCTGGTGGTGGCCCTCACTCATGATGTTCGGCCCGCCCGACGACGCCTCGCAGCACTCCGCTCAGTCGATGGAATGGAAGATCAAGCGCCACTCCAACGACGAGCTGCGCCAGCGCTTCGTCGACATCTGCGTCCCCCAGGCCGAGTCCCTGGACCTCACCCTCCCCGACCCGGACCTGCGCTGGAACGAGGAGCGGGGGCACTACGACTTCGGCCCGATCGACTGGGCGGAGTTCTGGGAGGTCCTCAAGGGCAACGGCCCCTGCAACGAACAGCGCATCACCCAGCGCCGCCGCGCCCACGACGAGGGAGCGTGGGTCAGGGAAGCAGCCGCGGCCTACGCCGCCAAGCACACCGGCCACACCGACAGCACCCGAACCACCGGACCCCGGACGACCGGACACCGGACAGGTCACGAGACGGCTCACGAGACAGAAGCGGAGCGAGCATGAGCACCACCGACTGGCCCCTGTGGGAGGTCTTCGTGCGCTCCCGGCGCGGCCTCTCCCACACCCACGCCGGCAGCCTGCACGCGCCCGACGCCGAGCTGGCCCTGCGCAACGCCCGCGACCTGTACACCCGGCGCGGCGAAGGCGTCTCGATCTGGGTCGTCCCGGCCGCCGCGATCACCGCCTCCTCCCCGGACGAGAAGGACCCGTTCTTCGAACCGGCCGCCGACAAGCCCTACCGCCACCCGACCTTCTACGACATCCCGGAAGGGGTGAAGCACCTGTGACCGCCACCGGCCCCGCCACCGTCCCCGTGACCGCCGCGCTCGCCCTCGGCGACGACGCCCTGGTGCTCTCCCACCGCCTGGGGGAGTGGGCCGGCCACGCCCCCGCCCTGGAGGAGGAGGTCGCCCTCGCCAACATCGCCCTGGACCTGCTCGGCCAGGCCCGGGTGCTGCTCTCACTGGCCGGCGACGAGGACGAACTGGCCTACCTGCGTGAGGAACGCTCCTTCCGCAACCTCCAGCTGGTGGAGCAGCCGGGCGGCGACTTCGCCCACACCATCGCCCGCCAGCTGTACTTCTCCACCTACCAGCATCTGCTCTACGCCGAACTGGCCGCAGGCGACGGCCCCTTCGCCCCCCTGGCCGCGAAGGCGGTGAAGGAGGTCGCCTACCACCGCGACCACGCCGAGCAGTGGACCCTGCGCCTCGGCGACGGCACCGAGGAGAGCCACAGGCGGATGCATGACGCCTGCGAGGCGCTGTGGAAGTTCACCGGGGAGATGTTCCAGCCGGTGGCGGGCCTCGACGCGGACTGGACCCGCCTGGACGAGCGCTGGCGGGAGTCCGTCGAGGACGTCCTCCGCCGTGCCACCCTGCCCGTCCCCGAGGGACCGCGCACCGGCGCCTGGTCGGCGGGCGCCGGCCGGCAGGGCCTGCACACCGAGCCGTTCGGCCGGATGCTCGCCGAGATGCAACACCTGCACCGCAGCCACCCGGGGGCGACATGGTGACCGCCACCGCCCTGGAGGCGGAACTGCTGGAGCTGGCCGGCGCGGTGCCCGACCCCGAACTTCCCGTGCTCACCCTGCGGGAACTGGGCGTCCTGCGCGCGGTGCACGTCCAGGGCACCGACACGGTCGACGTCGACCTGACCCCCACCTACACCGGCTGCCCCGCCATCGAGGCGATGTCCCTCGACATCGAACGGGTCCTGCGCGCCCACGGCATGCGCGAGGTCACGGTCCGCACGGTCCTCGCACCCGCCTGGTCCACCGACGACATCACCCCCGAAGGCCGCCGCAAACTCCGGGAGTTCGGCATAGCTCCCCCCCGCGTACGCGACGGCTCCGGCCCGGTGCCCCTGCCCCTCGGCCCGACCCGCACGAGCGCGACGCACGCCGCGGCCGACCCGGACCCCGTCCGCTGCCCGCACTGCGGCTCGGCCGACACGGAGCTGCTGAGCAGGTTCTCCTCCACGGCCTGCAAGGCGCTGCGCCGCTGCCTGGCCTGCCGTGAACCGTTCGACCACTTCAAGGAGTTGTGATGGCGCGCTTCCACCCGCTCCAGGTGGCCGCGGTCGACCGGATCACCGACGACGCCGTCGCCCTCACCCTCACCGTCCCGCCCGCCCTGCGCGCGGAGTTCCGGCACGCACCCGGCCAGCACCTGGCGCTGCGCCGCAGAGTCGACGGCACGGAGATCCGGCGCACCTACTCCATCTGCTCCCCCGCCCCCGACCCGGCCGGCCCGGGCCCGGACACGCTGCGGGTCGGCGTACGGCTCGTGGAGGGCGGCGCCTTCTCCGCCTACGCGCTGAAGGAGATCAACGTCGGCGACGAGCTGGACGTGATGACCCCGGCCGGCCGCTTCACCCTGGACCCGGCGCCGGGACTGTACGCGGCGATCGTCGGCGGCAGCGGCATCACCCCGGTGCTGTCCATCGTCACCACACTGCTGGCACGCGAGCCGGGGGCCCGGTTCTGTCTGATACGCGGTGACCGTACGGCCGCTTCGACGATGTTCCTGGAGGAGGTCGCCGACCTGAAGGACCGCTATCCGGAGAGGTTCCAGCTGGTGACCGTGCTCTCCCGGGAGGAGCAGCAGGCGGGTCTGCCGTCCGGCCGGCTCGACCGGGAGCGGCTGACCGCACTGCTTCCCGTGCTGCTGCCGGTCGAGCAGGTCGCGGGGTGGTTCCTGTGCGGGCCGTACGGGCTGGTGCAGGGCGCGGAGCAGGCGCTGCGCAAGCTGTCCGTGGACCGCTCCCGGATCCACCAGGAGATCTTCCACGTGGACGCGGGCTCGCCCCCGGCCGCTTCCGCCCAGTCCCCCGCGCACAGCACGGTCATCGCCCGGCTGGACGGACGCGGTGGCACCTGGCCGGTGCGTGACGGCGAGACGCTGCTGGAGACGGTCCTGCGCAACCGGCCCGACGCGCCCTACGCCTGCAAGGGCGGAGTGTGCGGTACCTGCCGCGCCTTCCTGGTCTCCGGCGAGGTCCGTATGGACCGCAACTTCGCCCTGGAGTCGGAGGAGACGGAAGCCGGGTATGTGCTTGCCTGCCAGTCGCATCCGCTGACGGAACAGGTGGAGCTGGACTTCGACCGCTGAGGGCTGCCCGGGCCGAATCGGGGGGTGGGGAGGGAGGGGGGAGGGGGAAGGGCCCCCAACACACCGAGAACCAACGCCTCTCCACCCCTCCCCCCTCCACCCCCATTCCCTTCTCCTAGAACCTGTTCTATCTTGACGCACCGTCAGATCACCGGACCCGCCGGAGGGACAGGCCGTGGACTTCACCTTCACCGAGGAGCAGCGGGCGGCGGCAGAGGCGGCGCGCGGAGTGTTCGCGGGCGTCGTGCCGGACGCGGTGCCCAGTCCGGCGCTCACCACCGGCGCCGTGACCGAGGGCTTCGACCGGGAGCTGTGGGCCCGGCTCGCCGAGGCGGACCTGCTGAGTCTGCTGCTCGACGAGGCGCACGGCGGCTCCGGTCTGGACGCGATCGCACTGTGCCTGGTGCTGCGCGAGTCCGCCCATGTGCTGGCCCGGGTACCGCTGTTGGAGCACAGCGCGGCGGCCGCGGCCGTACAGACCTATGGCGGGCCGGAGTTGGCGGAGCGGCTGCTCGCGCGGGCGGGGCGGGGTGAGCTGGTGCTGACCGTCGCGGCGCACGGCCGCAGCGGCCACGATCCGGCCGAACTGGCCGTGGGCGCACGGCGGGACGGGTCGGCGTGGGTGCTGGACGGGGTGCAGACGGCGGTGCCGTGGGCGTACGACGCGGACCTCGTCGTCGTGCCGGCGCACGTCGAGGGGACGGCGGCCGAGCGGACCGTGCTCGCGCTGGTGCCGCGCGAGCGGGACGGGGTGGTACTCGCCGAGCAGGTGTCCACCAGCGGGGAGCGGCTGGCCGAGGTACGGCTGACGTCGGTCCGGGTCGAGGCGGACGAGGTCGTCGAGGCGGACGGGGCGTGGGAGTGGCTGCACGCGCTGCTGGCCACCGGTACCTGTGCGCTGGCGCTCGGGCTGGGCGAGCGGGTCCTGAGGATGACGGCCGAGTACACCGGACAGCGCGAACAGTTCGGGTATCCGATCGCGACGTTCCAGGCGGTGGCCGTGCAGGCCGCGGACCGGTACATCGATCTGCGCGCCATGGAGGCCACCCTCTGGCAGGCCGCGTGGCGGATCGCCTCGGGAGCTCCGGGTGCGCTGCCCGCCGCCGGTGACGTCGCGGTGGCGAAGATCTGGGCGGCCGAGGGCGTGCGCCGGGTGGTGCAGACGGCACAGCATCTGCACGGCGGGTTCGGCGCCGACACCGACTGTCCGCTGCACCGCTATCACGCCTGGGCCAAGCACCTGGAGCTGGCGCTCGGCCCGGCGGCGGCGTACGAGGAGAGGCTCGGGGATCTGCTGGCGGCCCATCCACTGGGCTGACCGCGCCGGACCCGGCTCACGTCGGCCGAGCGGGCACGGGCCGAGCAGACACGAACCAAAGCCGGCACGAGCCAGGCGGGCACGGGCCAAAGCCTGCACGAGCCGAGCGGGCACCGGCCGAGCGGGCACGGCCGAGCGCGGGTGAGCCGGGCTCACATAGGCCGACGGCGTGGGGGCCAAGGGCGTAGGAGCCGAGCGCCCGCGGGTGAGCGCCCGCGGGTCGGTCGCGTGGCCGGGGGGGAGTCGTCCCGGCAGAGATGAAGCCCGGGCAGAGACGGCGGGGAAAGCTACAGGACCTGGCCGGGCTTGCCCTCGTCCGTGAGCACCGGGCGGCCTGCGGCCTGCCAGATCTGCATGCCGCCGTCGACGTTGACCGCGTCGATGCCCTGCTGGACCAGGTACATGGTGACCTGGGCCGAGCGGCCGCCGGAGCGGCAGATGACGTGGACGCGGCCGTCCTGCGGGGCGGCCTCGGTCAGCTCGCCGTAGCGGGCCACGAAGTCGCTCATGGGGATGTGCAGCGCCCCCTCGGCGTGGCCCGCCTGCCACTCGTCGTCCTCGCGGACGTCCAGCAGGAAGTCGCCGTCCTTGAGGTCCGCGACCTCGACCGTGGGCACACCAGCTCCGAAACTCATGTACCCGACGCTACCCGAAGCTCCCCGGTGCCAACCGAGGCACCTGCGCGGCTACGACCGGGTCCGGTGGCGGCTCAGGCCTGGCCCAGCAGGGCGGCCAGTTCGCTCTCCCGTTGGGCGATGTCCGCGCGCAGCCGGCCGGCGATCTCCTCAAGCAGGGCGTCGGGGTCGTCCGGGGCCAGCCGCAGCATGCCGGCGATCGCGCTCTCCTCCAGTTCACGGGCGACGTGGGTGAGCAGCTCCTTGCGCCGGGAGAGCCAGTCGAGGCGGGCGTACAGCTCCTCGGCGGCGCTCGGCAGGCGTTCGGACGGCACGGGGCCGGCCGCCCACTCCTCGGCCAGTTCCCGCAGCAGCGCCTCGTCGCCGCGGGCGTAGGCGGCGTTGACGCGGGTGAGGAATTCCTCACGCCGCTTCTGCTCCTCTTCCTCCTGGGCGAGGTCGGGATGGGCCTTGCGGGCCAGCTCGCGGTAGAGCTTGCGGGCCTCCTCGCTGGGCCGCACCCGCTCCGGGGGGCGTACGGCCTGGTCGGTGAGCATGGCGGTGGCCTCAGGGAACAGGCCGTGGCCGTCCATCCAGCCGTGCAGCAGTTCCTCCACGCCGGGGATCGGCAGGACGCGGGCGCGGGCCTCCTCGGCGCGGCGGATGTCCTCCGGGTCGCCGGTGCGGGCCGCCTTGGCCTCGGCGATCTCGGCGTCCAGCTCCTCGATGCGGGCGTAGAGGGGGCCGAGGCGCTGCTCGTGCAGCCGGGAGAAGTTCTCGACCTCGACGCGGAAGGTCTCCACGGCGATCTCGTACTCGATCAACGCCTGCTCGGCGGCCCGTACGGCCCGCTCAAGCCGTTCCTCGGGCCGGGGCGCCTCTTCGGCTTCCGGGGTCGTCATCCGACCAGAGTAGGTGGTGAGGATGCGGCATCCCGCCGTAGGGCTGAGGATCGTGCGCCTGCTGCGGGTTCGTGGGGGATCCCACGCCCGGGCGGCGCAGCCGCACGCCGGCACGGACGCACGCCCCTTGCGGGGTGCTGCCGCATGTCGACACAACCGCATGCCCCCCGACGGCGGCCACCGCACATCCGCACAGCCCCACGCCCCACAACGACCGCCACCGCACATCCGTACAGCCTGGCGTCCGTTGGGGCGCGGTCACACCGTCTCTGTTCACACCCCCGACTCGGCCGCGATCCGCCCCGCGCGGACCGCTGTCACCAGTGCCGCGTGGTCCGCCTCGGTGCGGTCGGCGTAGGCGACGGCGAACGCGGCGATCGCCTCGTCCAGTTCCGTGTTCTTGCCGCAGTAGCCGGCGATCAGCCGCGGGTCGGCGCTGTGGGAGTGGGCGCGGGCCAGGAGGGCGCCGGTCATGCGGCCGTAGTCGTCGATCTGGTCGGGGGCGAGGGCGGCGGGGTCGACGCTGCCCTTGCGGTTGCGGAACTGGCGGACCTGGAAGGGGCGGCCGTCGACGGTCGTCCAGCCGAGCAGGATGTCGCTGACCACCTGCATGTGTTTCTGGCCGAGGACCACCCGGCGCCCCTCGTGCTCCGCCGGCGGGGTCTCGAAGCCGGCGGTGGCCAGGTGCGGGACCAGAGCGGACGGGCGGGCCTCCTTCACCTGGAGCACCAGTGGCTGTTCGCGGTGGTCGAGGAGCAGGACGACGTAGGACCGGGTGCCGACGCTGCCGGTGCCGACGACCCGGAAGGCCACGTCGTGCACGGCGTGCCGGGCGAGCAGCGGGTGCCGGTCCTCGCTGAGGGTGTGGACGTAGTGCTCCAGGGAGGCGGCGACCGCGGCGGCCTCGGCGTCGGGGATCCGGCGCAGTACCGGAGCGGCGTCGATGAAGCGGCGTCCGCCGTCCTCGGCCACCTGGGTCGACTTGGCGGCGAACCGGCCGCTGGTGTTGGCCCGTGCCTTGTGCGAGACGCGCTGGAGGGTGCCGAGCAGATCGTGGGCGTCGGTGTGGGAGACCAACTCCTCGTCGGCGATGGCGTTCCAGGCGTCCAGCACCGGCAGTTTGGCGAGGAGGCGCATGGTGCGCCGGTAGGCGCCGACCGTGTCGCGTGCCGCGGAGCGGCAGGTGTCCTCGTCGGCGCCGGCTTCGCGTCCGGCGAGCACGAGGGAGGCGGCGAGCCGTTTCAGGTCCCACTCCCAGGGGCCGTGCACGGTCTCGTCGAAGTCGTTGAGGTCGATGACGAGGTCGCCGCGGGGGTCGCCGTACAGGCCGAAGTTGGCCGCGTGCGCGTCGCCGCATATCTGGGTGCCGATCCGGGTCATCGGTGTGCGGGCGAGGTCGTGGGCCATCAGTCCGGCCGAGCCGCGCAGGAAGGCGAACGGAGTGGCGGCCATGCGTCCGACGCGGAGCGGGGTCAGCTCCGGGATGCGGCCGGCGTTGGACTCGACGACCGCGGTGACCGCGTCGGGGCGGGCGGGGTCCGGGTCGAGGATGCGGTGTGCGTCCCGCGGCACGCTCGTCCGCAGTGCCTTGCCCTCGTCCTTGGGCGAGCCCTGCCGTGGCCATGCGGCGAAGCCGCGCACCCGGGGCAGCCGACGGCTCCCCCGCGCCACCACGTGCCCGCCCGTCTCCGCCACCGCGTGACCGTCCGTCCCCGCCTCCGCGCTCACACCCGCGTGACCGTCCGTCTCCGTGCCCGCGTCCGCCATCACTTCCACACCGGTCAACGCGACCGCCTCCCCCGAACACCGAACGCCGAACATCGCGACCCGGACCGCAGAGCGAGCAGCGGGCGCCGAACGATCCTCCGCACGAACATCAACTCGTGCAGACCGTACAGCCGGTGGCCGTCACGCGTCAGACCCTGTGGATAACTCCCTGTGGGCAACCGCGCCGTGGGACGCGCGCCGTGGAGCACTGCGAGAAGAGAGCTTCCTCACACGACGCACACAAAATCAGGCAGCCGTACAACGGCCGTACATACGACTACGGGCCCATCGTTTTCACGATGGGCCCGTAGCCTCTGTGTGCGCGAGGGGGGAGTTGAACCCCCACGCCCTTGCGGGCACTGGAACCTGAATCCAGCGCGTCTGCCTATTCCGCCACCCGCGCATTGGGTGTGTCTTCCGGTTCCTTCCCTTTCGGGCCGGCCCCTTCCGACATCCAGAACATTAGCACGTCGTACGGGGTGGGTTCACATCCCTTTCCGCGGCCCCGGCCCACGCCCCTGACCACCGGTTCCTGCCCGCGCCGGCGTCCCGTCCACGCCTCGTACGCGCGCCGCCCGCGCCCCGTGCGGACCCCTTGCGCCCCGCGCGTCGTCGCACGTATCAGCGAGACCCGGTTCACGTATCAACCTCGTACCGGTACCCGCCGTCTGCCCAGGAGGCGGGCCGGGTCCACAGCCGGGTGCGGGACACTGGTCTGCGCGCGCCTCTACGATCCATGGCAGGAACCGGCTGATCGCCGGGCGCGTAGATACGATCAGTGAGCAGAGCGCAGTAGTACAGAGCACGGCAAGGGAAACGGCAGGGACGGAGGAGGTGCCCCATGGGAGTCCTGAAGAAGTTCGAGCAGCGTCTCGAAGGCCTGGTGAACGGCACCTTCGCCAAGGTCTTCAAGTCCGAGGTCCAGCCCGTGGAGATCGCGGGCGCGCTCCAGCGTGAGTGCGACAACAACGCCACGATCTGGAACCGCGACCGGACCGTCGTACCGAACGACTTCATCGTGGAGCTGAGCGCGCCGGACTACGAGCGGCTCAGCCCGTACTCCGGGCAGCTCGGCGACGAGCTGGCCGGGATGGTGCGCGACTACGCCAAGCAGCAGCGCTACACCTTCATGGGACCGATCAAGGTCAATCTGGAGAAGGCCGAGGACCTCGACACCGGTCTGTACCGGGTGCGCAGCCGCACTCTCGCCTCCTCCAGCAGCCAGGCGGCCCCGCAGGCCCCGCAGGCGGCACCGGGCGCCGGTGGCCACGGAGGGCAGCCGGCCATGCCGGCCGGTGCGCCCCCGATGCCGTCGTCGCCGCCGCCCGGCGGTGCCCGCCCCGGCGGTTACGGCTACCCGCAGCCCGCCGGACAGCGGCCGGCGGCCGCTCCCGCGAGCGGCGGGCGCACCCGCTACTGGATCGAGATCAACGGCACCCGCCACCAGATCTCCCGCCCGACGCTGGTGCTGGGTCGCAGCACCGACGCCGACGTGCGGATCGACGATCCCGGCGTCTCGCGCCGGCACTGCGAGATCCGGACCGGAACGCCCTCGACGATCCAGGATCTCGGCTCCACCAACGGCATCGTGGTGGACGGGCAGCACACCACCCGCGCTACGCTCCGCGACGGCTCGCGGATCGTCGTGGGCAGCACCACCGTTATCTATAGGCAAGCCGAAGGGTGAAGCGGGGGCAATGTCAGAGCTGACCCTCACGGTCATGCGGCTGGGTTTCCTGGCCGTACTGTGGCTGTTCGTGATCGTGGCCGTGCAGGTCATCCGCAGCGACCTGTTCGGTACGCGCGTCACCCAGCGCGGATCGCGTAGGGAGGCCGGGCGCCAGCAGCAGGCGCCCCGGCAGCAGGCCGCGCCGCCCCCGCCGCAGCGCGGCCAGCAGAGCGGCGGCAGGCGCGGGCGCGGCGCCCCCACCAAGCTGGTCGTGACGGAAGGCACACTGACCGGCACCACGGTCGCGCTGCAGGGCCAGACGATCACTCTGGGCCGGGCGCACGACTCCACGATCGTGCTGGACGACGACTACGCCTCCAGCCGTCATGCCAGGATCTACCCGGACCGCGACGGCCAGTGGATCGTCGAGGACCTCGGCTCCACCAACGGCACCTATCTGGACCGGTCCCGGCTGACGACCCCCACACCGATCCCGCTGGGCGCGCCGATCCGCATCGGCAAGACCGTCATCGAGCTGCGGAAGTAGTGCTACGTCATGAGTGAGCGCGAGCGGAGCGAGCACGCAGCGGCAGGCCGCCACCCGGCCGCCGGCGCGCTCCCGACCGGAGGGTGGGCAGTGTGGCTCGACACGACCGGCTGTACCCGGAACCGACGGGCGAGGTGGGCATGAGTCTGTCACTGCGCTTTGCCGCCGGATCGCACAAGGGCATGATCCGGGAGGGCAACGAGGACTCCGGTTACGCGGGGCCCCGGCTGCTCGCGATCGCCGACGGCATGGGCGGCCAGGCCGCCGGTGAGGTCGCCTCCTCGGAGGTCATCTCCACCCTGGTCTCGCTCGACGACGACGTGCCCGGCTCCGACATCCTCACCTCGCTCGGCGTCGCCGTGCAGCGCGCCAACGACCAGCTGCGCGCCATGGTCGAGGAGGACCCCCAGCTGGAGGGCATGGGGACGACGCTGACCGCGCTGCTGTGGACCGGGCAGCGGCTCGGCCTGGTGCACGTCGGCGACTCCCGCGCCTATCTGCTGCGCGACGGGGTGCTGACCCAGATCACGCAGGACCACACCTGGGTGCAGCGGCTCGTGGACGAGGGCCGGATCACCGAGGAGGAGGCGACCACGCATCCGCAGCGCTCGCTGCTGATGCGCGCCCTCGGCAGCGCCGAGCACGTCGAGCCCGACCTGTCGATCCGCGAGGTCCGGGCCGGCGACCGCTACCTGATCTGTTCCGACGGGCTCTCCGGCGTCGTCTCCCACCAGACGATGGAGGAGACCCTCGCCAGCTACCAGGGCCCGCAGGAGACCGTGCAGGAGCTGATCCAGCTCGCGCTGCGCGGCGGCGGCCCCGACAACATCACGGTCATCATCGCGGACGTGCTGGACCTGGACACCGGCGACACCCTCGCCGGGCAGCTGTCCGACCAGCCGGTCGTGGTCGGCGCGGTCGCCGAGAACCAGCACCATCTGCACGACAACGGCATCATGCAGACCCCGGCCGGCCGCGCCTCGCACCTGGGCCGCCAGGGGCACGGCGGCGGCGAGTTCGGCCCGCCCGGCTCCGGCGACCCCGACGGGTACGTCCCGTCGGGCGGCTTCGCCGACTACGCCGACGGCGACTTCACCAAGCCGCGCCGGCGCGGCTGGCTGAAGGGAACGCTGTACGGCGCCCTCGCGCTCGCCGTGATCGGCGGCGGCCTCTACGGCGGCTACCGCTGGACGCAGACGCAGTACTACGTCGGCACCAAGGACGAGCACGTGGCGCTGTACCGCGGCATCAGCCAGGATCTGGCCTGGGTGTCGCTGTCGAAGGTGGAGAAGGACCACCCCGAGATCGAACTCAAGTACCTGCCGCCGTACCAGCAGAAGCAGGTCAAGAACACGATCGCGGCGGGCGGTCTCCAGCAGGCCGAGACGAAGATCGAGGCGCTGTCGGTGCAGGCCTCCGCGTGCAGGAAGCAGGCGGAGCGCACGGCCGCGGAGTCGCAGAAGAACGCGAGGACGGGCCAGGGCCAGGCCGGGGGCACCACGGGAACCACCCGTACCTCCCTCGCGTCCAAGGCGACACCGACGCCGCACCCATCCGGTTCGACGTCGGCTTCGAAGAACCCTTCGAAGCCGCCGACCGCGTCCGCCACTCCCAACCCCGGCCCGAGCCTCTCCGAGGATGAGCAGAAGGTCGTCGATCAGTGCGGCAAGCAGTAACCCCGCCGCGAGAGGCCCTGTCACACGATGAGCAGTACGACTAACCCGCCGACGCATCACACGTCCACGATCGGCGCGATCGGCGCGCCGAGCCGCCGCAACACCGAGCTGGCCCTGCTGGTCTTCGCCGTGGTCATCCCGGTGTTCGCCTACGCCAACGTGGGTCTGGCCATCGACGGCAAGGTGCCCGCCGGGCTGCTGGCCTACGGTCTCGGGCTCGGTCTGCTGGCCGGTGTCGCCCATCTCGTCGTACGGAAGTTCGCGCCGTACGCCGACCCGCTGCTGCTGCCGCTGGCCACCCTGCTCAACGGGCTCGGCCTGGTGTGCATCTGGCGGCTGGACCAGTCCAAGCTGCTCCAGCAGATCCATGTCGCGGGCGGCAAGGCCACCAACCAGCTGCTGTACACGGCGATGGGCATCGCGCTGTTCGTCGTGGTGCTGATCTTCCTCAAGGACCACCGGGCGCTGCAGCGCTACACCTACATCTCCATGGTGGGCGCGCTGATCCTGCTGCTGCTGCCGCTGGTGCCGGGTCTGGGCGCGGACGTCTACGGCGCCAAGATCTGGATCTCGGTCGGCAGTTTCACCATCCAGCCCGGTGAGTTCGCCAAGCTCGTGCTGGCGGTGTTCTTCGCCGGCTATCTGATGGTGAAGCGGGACGCGCTGGCGCTGGCGAGCCGCCGTTTCATGGGGATGTACCTGCCGCGCGGCCGTGACCTCGGGCCGATCCTCGTCGTCTGGGCGATCTCGATCCTCATCCTGGTCTTCGAGACCGACCTCGGTACGTCGCTGCTGTTCTTCGGCATGTTCGTGATCATGCTGTACGTCGCCACCGAGCGGACCAGCTGGATCGTCTTCGGTCTGCTGATGTCGGCGGTCGGCGCCGTCGGCGTGGCGAGCTTCGAGCCGCACATCAAGGTGCGTGTGCAGGCCTGGCTGGACCCGATGCACGAGTACGTGCTCAGCCGCACCCCGGGCGTCACCGGTGTCCACTCCGACCAGCTGCAGCAGGCGCTGTGGGCGTTCGGCTCGGGCGGCACCCTGGGCACCGGCTGGGGCCAGGGCCACTCGGAGCTGATCCGGTTCGCCGCCAACTCGGACTTCATCCTCGCCACCTTCGGCGAGGAGCTGGGGCTCGCGGGCATCATGGCGATCCTGCTGGTCTACGGCCTGATCGCCGAGCGCGGCATCCGTACCGCCCTGGCCGCCCGCGACCCGTTCGGCAAGCTGCTGGCCGTCGGCCTGTCCGGCGGCTTCGCGCTCCAGGTCTTCGTCGTGGCCGGCGGTGTGATGGGTCTCATCCCGCTGACCGGTATGACGATGCCGTTCCTCGCCTACGGCGGTTCCTCCGTGATCGCGAACTGGGCGCTGATCGGCATCCTGATCCGGATCAGCGACACCGCGCGCCGCCCGGCGCCCGCCCCCGCCGCCAACCCCGACGCCGAGATGACCCAGGTGGTCCGCCCGTCATGAACAAGCCCCTGCGCCGGATCGCGATCTTCTGCGGCATCCTCGTGATGGCCCTGCTGCTCCGCGACAACTGGCTCCAGTACGTCCAGGCCGACTCCCTGCGCACCAACACGAACAACCGCCGTGTCGCCATCGAGCGGTACGCCTCCCCGCGCGGCGACATCGTCGTCGACGGCAACCCCATAACGGGCTCCGCCGAGGCCAAGCACGGCGACTTCAAGTACAAGCGGACCTACAAGGACGGGCCCATGTGGGCCCCGGTCACCGGCTACTCCTCGCAGGCCTTCGGCAGCACCCAGCTGGAGAGCATCGACGACGGCATCCTCAGCGGCACCGACGACCGGCTCTTCTTCCGCAACACCCTGGACATGATCACGGGCAAGCAGAAGCAGGGCGGCAACGTCGTCACCACGCTGAACCAGGCCGCGCAGAAGGCCGCGTTCGACGGTCTGAAGGCGCAGGGCGGCAAGGGCGCGGTCGTCGCGCTGGAGCCGTCCACCGGCAAGATCCTGGCGCTGGCCTCCTACCCGTCGTACGACCCGTCGTCCTTCGCGGGCAACAGCACGGACGTCGACTCCAAGAACTGGACCAAGCTCCAGAAGAGCAACGACCCGGCCGACCCGATGCTGAACCGGGCGCTGCGCGAGACGTACCCGCCGGGCTCCACCTTCAAGGTGGTCACGGCGGCGGCCGCGCTGGAGAACGGGCTGTACACCTCGCCCGACACCGCGACGAACTCGCCGCTGCCGTGGATCATGCCGGGCACGACGACGCCGCTGAAGAACGAGGGCAACATCCCCTGCAAGAACGCCACGCTGCGGGCCGCCCTGCAGTACTCGTGCAACTCGGTCTTCGGCAAGATCGGTGCCGACCTCGGCAACGCCAAGATGCTGGAGGAGGCGAAGAAGTTCGGCTTCGACTCCCCGCAGGACACGCCGGTCCGCGCCTACCCCTCGGTGTTCTCCGACAAGATGAACTCGTCGCAGACGGCGCTGTCCTCCATCGGCCAGTTCAACACCGCCGCGACCCCGCTGCAGATGGCGATGGTCGCCTCGGCGGTCGCCAACGACGGCAAGCTGATGAAGCCGTACATGGTGGACAAGCTCCAGTCGTCCAACCTGGACACGCTGTCGCAGACCCAGCCGCAGGAGCTGAGCCAGCCGCTGTCCTCGAAGAACGCGCAGATTCTCCAGGACATGATGAAGACGGTGGTCGAGCAGGGCACCGGTACGAACGCGAAGATCAACGGCATCACGGTCGGCGGCAAGACCGGTACCGCACAGCACGGTGTGGCGAACAGCGCCAACCCGTACGCGTGGTTCATCTCCTTCGCCAAGATGCCCGACGGCAGCTCGCCGGTGGCGGTGGCCGTGGTCATCGAGGACAACAGCGCCAACCGCGACGACATCTCCGGCGGCGGTCTGGCCGCGCCGATCGCCAAGAACGTCATGCAGGCGGTCATCCAGTCGAAGAAGTGACCCCCATCACGTCTTCTTCACAACGTTGCACGTTGCGATACCGGTCCTGTATCGGGTTCCGGGCTTGGCCAGGTCACACAAAGCGAGCCGGGTACGGTAGGCCCGGACGGCAGCCTCCGGCGGCGCACGGACGTGCGCGGCCGGGACCGACGGAGAGGGCTGGTAGGTAGCTATGGAAGAGCCGCGTCGCCTCGGCGGCCGGTACGAACTGGGCCAGGTGCTCGGTCGTGGTGGCATGGCGGAGGTCTACCTCGCGCATGACACCCGCCTCGGCCGCACCGTGGCAGTGAAGACCTTGCGCGCCGACCTGGCACGCGACCCTTCCTTCCAGGCCCGGTTCCGCCGGGAGGCCCAGTCGGCCGCCTCGCTCAACCATCCCGCGATCGTCGCGGTCTACGACACGGGCGAGGACTACATCGACGGGGTCTCGATCCCGTACATCGTGATGGAGTACGTCGACGGCTCCACGCTCCGTGAGCTTCTTCACTCCGGCCGCAAGCTCCTGCCGGAGCGGGCGATGGAGATGACCGTCGGCATCCTCCAGGGCCTGGAGTACGCCCACCGCAACGGCATCGTGCACCGTGACATCAAGCCGGCGAACGTCATGCTGACGCGCAACGGCCAGGTCAAGGTGATGGACTTCGGCATCGCCCGCGCCATGGGCGACTCCGGAATGACGATGACGCAGACGGCGGCGGTCATCGGCACGGCCCAGTACCTCTCGCCGGAGCAGGCGAAGGGCGAGCAGGTCGACGCCCGCTCGGACCTCTATTCGACCGGCTGTCTCCTCTACGAGCTGCTGACGGTACGGCCGCCGTTCGTCGGCGACTCCCCGGTGGCCGTGGCCTACCAGCATGTGCGCGAGGAGCCGCAGTCGCCGTCGGTCTTCGACCCCGAGATCACGCCCGAGATGGACGCGATCGTCCTGAAGGCGCTGGTCAAGGACCCGAACTACCGCTACCAGTCGGCCGACGAGATGCGCGTCGACATCGAGGCGTGCCTGGACGGCCAGCCGGTCGGGGCGACGGCCGCACTGGGCGCGGTGGGCTACGGCGGCTACGGCGACGACCAGGCGACCACGGCCCTGCGCCCGGACGCCGGCGGGCCCGCGGGGGCGACGACCATGCTCCCGCCGATGAACCCGGACGACGGCGGCTACGGCTACGACGACTCCCCGGGCCGGCGGCGCCAGCAGCCGAGGAAGTCCCACACCTCCACGGTCCTCCTGGTCGTCGCGGGCGTGCTCGTCCTGATCGGCGCGATCCTGATCGGCAAGTGGGCGTTCAGCGGGAAGTCCGCCGACACCTTCGACGCCCCGAACTTCGTCGGCTCCACCTACGCCGACGCCCAGAAGATGGCGGTCAACTCCGACCTGAAACTGGGCCCGCCCACCCGCAAGCCCTGCGACAACCAGCCGAAGAACTCGGTCTGCTCCCAGGACCCGACGGCGGGCACCCAGGTGAAGAAGGGCGACACGATCACACTGGTGGTGTCGACGGGGGCGCCGAAGGTCCAGGTTCCGGACGTCCGTGGCATCCAGTTCGACCAGGCCGAGTCCCAGCTGAAGGACAAGGGCTTCGAGGTCGACCGGAAGGACGTGGTGTCCTCCCAGCCCGCGGGTGTCGTCACCGCGCAGAACCCCGACGGCGGCACGGAGAAGGAGAAGGGCTCCACGATCACCCTCACCGTCGCCAAGCCGGAGGAGAAGGTGACCATCCCGGGCGACCTGGTCGGCAAGTCCTGTGACGACGCGAAGTCCGAGCTGACCCAGCTGGGCCTGGCACCGAGTTGCAACGACAGCCCGACCACCGACCAGACCCAGGACGGCAAGGTCCTCTCGACCAACCCGGCGGCGGGCACACAGGTCGTCAAGAACACCGGCGTCGTGATCAACGTCGGCAAGTTCCAGGGCGGCCAGCCGACGCAGGGCCAGGTCCCGAACGTCACGGGTCAGAAGCTGTCGGACGCGACGAAGATCCTCCAGCAGAGCGGCTTCACGAACATCCAGGTCAACGGCGCCAACGATGACAACGCCCGGGTCCTCGGCCAGTCGCCGGCACAGGGCACCCAGGCTCCGACCAACACCCAGATCGTGCTGACCACCATCGACGTCGGTGGCGGCAACGGCAACGGCGGCATCTTCGGCGGCAACAACGGCTGACCGGCACTGCCCCGCTCACCGCGAAGGCCCCGCAGCTCTCCGAGGAGCAGCGGGGCCTTCGTCGCGCTCAGCCCCGCAGCTCCGCCGGCGGCGTCCGCTCGCTGTCCACCTTCTGCACCCGGACCAGTTCGCCCCACACCACGTACCGGTACTCCGAGGTGTACACGGGGGTGCAGGTCGTCAGGGTGATGTAGTGGCCCGGCCTGGTCTTGCCGGATTCCTTCGGGATCTGGGAGATGACCTTGACGTTGTACTTCGAGGTCTCGGGGAGGATCGAGTAGACCTTGTAGACGTACCAGTCGTCCCGGGTCTCGAAGACGATCGGGTCGCCCTTCTTCAGCTTGTCGATGTTGTGGAACTTCGCGCCGTGGCCGTCCCGGTGCGCGGCGAGGGTGAGGTTGCCGTCCTTGCCGGTCATGGGCAGCGCGGCCTTGACCGGGTCGGTGTAGTAGCCGGCCACGCCGTCGTTGAGGACGTCGGTGCCGGTGCCCTTCTCGACCAGCACCTCGCCGTTCTTCATCGCGGGCACGTGCAGGAAGCCGATGCCGTCCTTGGTGTCCAGCGCGCCGGGGCCGGAGTCCTTCGCCCCCTGGGACTGCGCCCAGTGCTGACGTACCTTGTCGGCCTGTTTCTCCGCTTTGCGGTCCGCTATCACGTTCGTCCACCACAGGGAGTAGACGACGAACAGGGCGAGCAACAGCCCTGCGGTGATGAGGAGTTCACCGAAGACGCTGACCGCGGTCGCGATCCGTCCGGGACGCCGGCGGCGCGCGGCGGGCTCCGGCTCGGACGCGTCCGTGTGCTCTTCGGTCTCGTCGGCGGTCGCTGCCACTGTTCCCTCTGCCCCTGTGTGATGAACCCTGCTCGATGAGCCCTACTCGATGAGCGCGTCCGGCTTGCCCTCGCTGCGCGGGCGTTCCTGGACCATCTTGCCCCAGACGATCAGCCGGTACTTGCTGGTGAACTCCGGCGTGCAGGTGGTGAGGGTGATGTAGCGGCCGGGCCGCGTGAAACCGGAGCCCCTCGGGATCGGGTCCAGCACGCTGGTGTTGGACGGCGAGGTCACCGGAAGCGTCGACGTCACCTTGTACACGTAGTACGTGTCCTGCGTCTCGACCACGACCGCGTCGCCGGCCACGAGCCGGTTGATGTACCGGAACGGTTCGCCATGGGTGTTGCGGTGCGCCGCGAGCCCGAAGTTGCCCGTCCTGGCGTCGGGCATCGCCGTCTTCAGCGGCGCCTCGCCGTAGTGCCCGACCATGCCCTTGTCGAGCACCTTCGCGTTGCTGACGCCCTCCGCGATCGGCGCCACCACGTCCAGCTTGGGAATGTGCAGGATGGCGAAGCCCTGGCCCGGCGCGAACACGCCCGGGTTGCGCTTGCCGCTCGCCCAGTCGTCCTGGAGCTGGTGCGCCTCGCTGCCGGCCTGCGCGTGCGCGCGGACGTTGGTCCACCACAGCTGGTAGGTGACGAACAGCAGCATCAGCACGCCGGTGGTGATGAACACCTCGCCGATCGCCCGGCTCGCGATCACGCCCGGGGACGGCTTGCGCAGCCGCGCCTGCCGCCGGGCCTCCACCCGGGACAGCGGCCGGTCCGGCTCCTCCGGCGGCGCCGTGGCGGACGCGCTCTCCCGGCCACCCCCGTGCCGGCCGCCGCCACGCCCCCCGCCACGGCGCTTGGCGGCCTTTCTGCGGGCCGCACGCCCACCGGTCGCCACTGCGGACACGGCAGGGGCTGAAGAGGCCACAGAGCCGCGTACAGGCTCGCCCTGCGGGCCCGACAGCGGATCGAGGGCCGGATCGGGGACCCGCAGCGCCATCGTCTCGTCGTCGAGGGGGTCGCGGTACGGCTCCCCGTAGGGCTCCCGCGCCTCCTGCCCATCCCACGACCCGAGCGCACCGGAAGCCTCGTACGACTGATCCCCGTACGAGGCATCGGTCTCGCGCTCCGGGCGCAGGGCGGTCACGCCGTGGCCCTGCCCACCACCGGGGCGAGCCCCGCCGACCTCGCCACGGCACCCTGGTCGCCGCACTCCACCAGCCAGTTGGCCAGCATCCGGTGCCCGTGCTCGGTGAGCACCGACTCGGGATGGAACTGCACGCCCTCGACCGGGAGTTCACGGTGGCGCAGGCCCATGATGATGCCGTCGTGGGTGCGGGCGGTCACCTCCAGCTCGGCCGGGACCGTGTCCGGCTCGGCGGCCAGCGAGTGGTACCGGGTCGCCGTGAAGGGGGAGGGCAGGCCCGCGAAGACGCCCTTGCCCCCGTGCTCGACCGGCGAGGTCTTGCCGTGCAGCAGCTCGGGCGCCCGGTCCACGACACCGCCGTAGGCCACCTGCATCGACTGCATGCCGAGGCAGACGCCGAAGACGGGCACGCCGGTGGCCGCGCAGTGGCGGACCATGTCGACGCACACCCCGGCCTGTTCCGGCGTGCCCGGGCCGGGCGAGAGCAGCACGCCGTCGAAACCGTCCTGGGCGTGCGAGGTCGACACCTCGTCGTTGCGCAGCACCTCGCACTCGGCACCCAGCTGGTACAGGTACTGGACGAGGTTGAAGACGAAGCTGTCGTAGTTGTCGACGACGAGAATCCGCGCACTCACTGGTTGTTCACCGTCACATCGTTGAAAGGCAGCAGCGGTTCGGCCCACGGGAAGACGTACTGGAAGAGGACGTAGATCACGGCCAGAACCAGTACGAGCGAGACGAGCGCCTTCAACCACGCGTTCCCCGGCAGATGCCGCCAGATCCAGCCGTACATGCCGTTCCTTGCCGTCCCTTCCGAGTCCCTACGGCACCTGACGCACGCCGTAACGCCACCAGACTAACGGCGACTACCGGCGCAGGGCCGCCGGTTCGCCCGCCTCCACGGACTGCGTGGAATCCAGGTGCGCCCAGACGATCAGCCGGTGGCTGTGCCCCCATTCCGGATCACAGGTGGTCAGCGTCAGATACCGGCCCGGACGCGTGTAACCCGACGTACGTGGCACAGGGTCGATCACCTCGACGTCCGTCGGCACGGTTTTGTAGGGCCCTTTGTCGATCCGATACGTGAACCAGGTCGTCCCGTCGGTGAGCACCACCGCGTCGCCCGGCCGCAGCTTCGGAAAGTCCAGGAACGGGTCGCCGTAGGTGCGCCGGTGGCCGGCCACCGCGAAGTTGCCCTCCTGGCCGAGCCGAGCAGTGCCCCGGTAGTGGGCGAGCCCCTTGGCCAGCACGTCCCGGCCGGTGCCCTCCGCCACGGGCTTGTTCCACGTGAAACCGAACCGCGGGATGTACATGATCGCGAACGGCTCTCCGTAGTGGTACGGCGCCGGGTCCGACACGGTCACCGTCGTCGTGGTCGTCGTGCCGTCACCCGAGGTGTGCACCGCCGGCTGCACACTCCCCTTCGACCACTGCCGGTGCAGCTGGTCGATCTGGTCGCTCATGGCACCGTCGGCCCGCACACCCGTCCAGAACAGGATGTAGGCGACGAAGAGCACGATCAGGGCGCCCACGGTGATGCACAGTTCGCTGAAGGTCCTGACGATCACACGCACCGGCGCCTCCGGAACGGGCGGCTGACGGACGGCTGCTGCCCGTGCTGGTGCTACCGCTACTGCACGGGCTTCGCGTAGTGCAGATCCACTGTGCCCGAGTAGCCGGGAAGAGTCACCGTCCCGTCGTCGGTGACTTTCCAGCCGAGGCCGTAGACGTTGACGTACACCATGTAGGTCTGGATCGCCTTGCTCGCGGCGAGCGCCTGCTGGAGCCTGCCCGGGTCCCCGACGGCCGTGATCTTGTACGGCGGTGAGTAGACGCGGCCCTGGAGGATCAGGGTGTTGCCGACGCAGCGCACGGCGCTGGTGGAGATCAGCCGCTGGTCCATGACCTTGATGCCGGTCGCACCGCCCTGCCACAGGGCGTTCACCACGGCCTGGAGGTCCTGCTGGTGGATGACCAGGTAGTCGGGCTGGGGCGCGGGGTAGCCGGGAAGCTTGGCGGTGGCGTTGGGCGGGGCGTCGTTGAGGGTGACGGAGAGGCCGTGGCCGGTGAGCGGCTGGGTCCCGGCGCTCGACTCCAGGCCGCTGAGCTCGCGGTCCTGGGCCTTGCTGGTGCCGCCGTCGCTCTTGGCGAGGGATTCGACGCTCTCGCGCAGGGTCGCGTTGGACTCGTCCAGGCCCTTGTTCTTGCGGCTGCGCTGCTGGATCAGGTCGGACAGCTTCAGCAGGGAACCGTCCTGGCGGATGTCGGTGCCCTTGGCCGTGTCGAAGCTGGTGAAGAAGATGAGCCCCGCGAGAGCGAAGACGGCGGCCGTGAGGACGCGCACCGGACGCGGTCGGCGTCCCGTGCCCGAACCCGTTGATCCCGTCCCGGGGGAGTCGGCAGAATTGCTCAACGTACCCTTGTCTCTTTCGGCGCCACGGAAGCACTACGCTAACGGACGCGCCCGACCCAGTTACCTGCGCGGCCACGCAGCGCATCGACAGGAGAGACCCTCGTGCCGAAGTCACGTATCCGCAAGAAGGCCGACTTCACGCCGCCGCCGGCGAAGCAGGCACAGGCGATCAAGCTGGGCAGCCGAGGCTGGGTAGCCCCGGTCATGCTGGCCATGTTCGTGATCGGCCTGGCCTGGATCGTCGTCTTCTACGTGACCGACGGCTCGCTGCCCATCAACGCCCTGGGCAACTGGAACATCGTGGTCGGCTTCGGCTTCATCGCCGCCGGCTTCGGTGTCTCCACGCAGTGGAAGTAACGCTCCCGTAGCTCTCCCCAGGGCTGTCCACTGAGTTATCCACAGGCGTTGTCCACATGGGGAAAAGAACGACGATCTGTGGATAACCCATCGAGCGTTGACGCCGGTATGACTGCCCCGGCGACTCCCATACACCAGTTCGCCCCCTGTCCGACCTGCGGAAACACATCCGAGCGACAGGGGGCACAGCTGTGCCCGTACGCGGTGCACAAGATCCGGCACACGCTGTGGACAACGGTTCGGTATCAGGTTCGCCGGCAGGTCCGGATCAGGTGAGCTGAGCAGTCCTGATCAGGGTGAGCACCACCACGGCGACGAGGACGACCGCGCAGGCGCCGTACTGGATCAGCGTCCGCTTCTCGCGCGGGGCGTGGACCATGGCGTAGCCGACGGCGACACCGGCGACCAAGCCGCCGATGTGGGCCTGCCAGGCGATGTTGAAGCCCGGGGTGAAGGTGATGACGAGGTTGATCACCAGCAGGGCGACGAGCGGGCGCAGGTCGTAGTTGAGGCGGCGCATCAGTACGCCGGTCGCGCCGAAGAGGCCGAAGATCGCCCCGGAGGCGCCCAGCGAGGGCGCGTTGGGCGCGGCGAGCAGATAGGTGAGCGCGCTGCCGGCCAGGCCCGAGACCAGGTAGAGGGAGATGTAGCGGGCCCGGCCCAGGGCCGCTTCGAGGGGGCCGCCGATCCACCACAGGCTGAGCATGTTGAACAGGATGTGGGTGAAGTTGGTCGGCGAGTGCAGGAACATCGCGGTGAGCAGGCGGTAGTACTGCCCCTCGGCGACGCCCTCCATGGGACCGAACTGGAAGTACTGGGCCCGGCCGATCAGCTCGAAGTGCTCGGTGACCGTGTCGCCGATGGCCTGCTGTGCCAGGAAGACGGCGACGTTGATGCCGATCAGCAGCTTGGTGAGCAGCCGGGGGTCGGCCGTCATCGTGCCGCCGGCGAGCGTGCGCGGGGCGGACGCTTGCGGAGCGTGCCCGGTGCCGGAGCCGCCGCGCACGCATTCGGGGCACTGGAAGCCGACCGAGGCGCTGATCATGCACTCGGGGCAGATGGGGCGGTCGCAGCGGGTGCAGCGCACGCCGGTCTCGCGGTCCGGATGCCGGTAGCACACGGGCACGCTGTGGGCGGCGCCCTGCGTGCTGCCTTCGGCCTGGTCCATCGGTTCCCCTTGCTCGTCGTAGGCCTGCGCCCGGCAATGCCCCGCCCCGCTCACCCTTGGTACGGACGAGCGGGGCGTTTGGTTCCCCACGAGGGGACGGCCTTGATCAGGCTTCGCGCGTCTCGATGACGACGGACTCGATGACGACGTCGTCGGCCGGACGGTCGTTGCGACCGGTCTTGACGTCCGCGATGGCCTGGACGACGGCCTGGCTGGCCTTGTCCGTGACCTCACCGAAGATGGTGTGCTTGCGAGTCAGCCATGCCGTCGGGGAGACGGTGATGAAGAACTGCGAGCCGTTGGTGCCCGGGCCGGCGTTGGCCATGGCCAGCAGGAACGGCCGGTCGAAGGACAGGTCCGGGTGGAACTCGTCCGCGAACTGGTAGCCGGGGCCGCCTATGCCGCTGCCCAGCGGGTCACCGCCCTGGATCATGAAACCGCTGATGACGCGGTGGAAGATCGTGCCGTCGTAGAGCGGCGTGGTGCTCTTCTCACCGGTCTTGGGGTGCTTCCACTCGCGCTCACCCTTGGCCAGCTCGACGAAGTTGCGGACCGTCGCGGGGGCGTGGTTCGGGAAAAGCTGGACCTCGATGTCGCCGCGGTTGGTCTTCAGGGTGGCGTACAGCTGCTCAGCCACGATCTGCCTTCCGTTGTCTTCGTGTGACCCCCAGATCCTCGCACGACCCTGCGGTGGGCACCCATATGCCTGCCCTCGCATGCCGGGCAGGCCGTTGGCAGGCATGATCCGTAAAAGGGTGGAAAGTCGAAATACCGTACGCCACCGATGGAGGAGGATCCCGTGACCCGCATCGACAGCGTGCGCGCCGCGACCGGCTCGGCGAAGGACAGCGTGCTGCACGCCGCGGAAGTGGTGGCGCCCTACGCCGACACGGCCAAGGAGCGTGCCGCGCTCTACGCCCAGGAGGCACGCGTACGGCTGGCGCCGGTGATGTCGCAGGCCGCCGAACAGGCCCGCGTCCAGTACGACGCCCGGCTCGCCCCGCGTCTGGAGCAGGCCCGTGCGCATGTGCCGCCGAAGGTGGACCTGGCCGCACAGGAGGCCGCCGTCCGCACCCGCAAGGCCGCCCGGCAGGCCGCCGAGTACTCGCGCCCGAGGATCGAGCAGGCCGTGGCCGCGGCCGGCCCGGTGTACGACGAGGCCGCTGCCCGGGGCGCCGCCGCCCTGGCCGCGCTGCGCGGGCAGGTCTCGGCCGAGGACATCCACAAGCTGGCCCGCAGGAACGCGCGCCGCTGCCGGGGTGCCCGTGCCCTCAAGGGGCTGGCCGTGCTGGCCCTGCTGGCCGGTGGCGCCTTCGCGGCCTGGAAGTGGTGGGACAAGCAGGCCAACCCGGACTGGCTGGTCGAACCGCCGGCCGCGACCGAGGTCCCCGAACCGGTCCACCTCACCTCGGTGGACAACGACGGTTCCGCCCTGGACCCCGAGGTCCGTGCCAAGCAGGCCGACGAGGACAAGGGGAACGGGGAGGACCACGACTAGCCCGTCGCCCCCTCTGTAACGGGCCGTGGGACGGTGAGCCGTACGCTCGCCGTCCCACGGCCCGTTTCACGTGAAACCACGGCGGGAGACACCCGGCGCCAGCCGTCCGGCGGAACAAGGCGACCGGCAGCGGGAGTTCGCACCGGCGTAGGCGACGACCACGAACGGGATACCGACGGCGAACGGGCGCTCGGCGGACAGCCGCAAGGAGACCAACAGCCTCACCAGGAGGAGCGGCGCCCCCGTGAGCACCGCGAGATCGCGCTGGGGGCGGCACCTGCTCTCCGGCATCGGCCTCCCCTGTCCGGCGCCGCGCGGCAGCCACCGGCTCACCGGCCGACGGGTGCCCGGCCTGTGGCTCGCGGGTGGGCAGCGGCCGCATCGCCCGGGCCACTGACGACACGGACGCCGGGCGACTGCCACGAGGGACGAAAAATGCCCTCCGAAACCGCGTTTTCGCAGATCAGAGGGCACTTACCGAGTGGAGCCTAGGGGAGTCGAACCCCTGACATCCGCCATGCAAAGACGGCGCTCTACCAACTGAGCTAAGGCCCCGGAAAGCAGCGCCCGGCCGGAGCAGTGCTGCCCGGCGGGTGCCGCAGACCAGAGTACCGGGTCACCCCCGGGTTCCCGCAAAAAGATTGGGGGTCCCCGCGCATGACCACGCTCCGTAAGATGCTCGGCGTGGTTCGCTACAGCGAACCGCGGTATTCAGGGGAAGCGATGGGGAGACGCAATGGACGCCGCACAGCAGGAAGCCACCGCGAGAGCGCGGGAGCTCCAGCGGAACTGGTACGGAGAGCCGTTGGGGGCGCTCTTCCGTAAGCTCATCGACGATCTCGGCCTCAACCAGGCCCGTCTCGCGGCGGTCCTCGGCCTGTCCGCTCCGATGCTGTCACAGCTGATGAGCGGCCAGCGGGCCAAGATCGGCAATCCTGCCGTGGTCCAGCGGGTGCAGATGTTGCAGGAGCTGGCGGCCCAGGTCGCCGACGGCAGCGTCAGCGCCGCCGAGGCGACCGACCGCATGGAAGAGATCAAGAAGTCGCAGGGGGGATCCGTGCTCAGCAACACCGCCCAGACCACGAGCGGTTCGGGTGCGCCGACGGTCAAGCGGGTGGTCCGCGAGATCCAGTCGCTGCTGCGCTCGGTGGCCGCCGCCGGCGACATCATCGACGCCGCGGACAGCCTCGCCCCGGCCCACCCCGAACTCGCCGAGTTCCTCCGTGTCTACGGCGCCGGCCGCACCTCCGACGCCGTCGCCCACTACCAGTCCCACCAGAACTGAGCCGCGGGCACAGAGACGGGCGGGGCGGGGGATAGCGGGAGCGACAGGGGGGTAGTGGGGGCGTAACACCGGGCGGGGGACACCGGGCGGGGGACATCGCGGAGCCAGGGGGAGGAGCGGCGGGCTGCCATGGGTGAGGTCTTCGCGGGCCGGTACGAGCTGGCCGACCCGATCGGACGCGGCGGCGTGGGCGCCGTCTGGCGTGCCTGGGACCACCGCCGACGGCGATATGTGGCGGCCAAGGTGCTCCAGCAGCGCGACGCCCACTCCCTGCTGCGCTTCGTGCGCGAGCAGGCCTTACGGATCGACCATCCCCATGTCCTCGCCCCGGCCAGCTGGGCCGCCGACGACGACAAGGTGCTGTTCACCATGGACCTGGTCGCCGGCGGCTCCCTGGTCCACCTGGTCGGCGACTACGGCCCCCTGCCGCCGGGCTATGTGTGCACCCTGCTCGACCAGTTGCTGTCCGGTCTCGCCGCCGTCCACGGCGAAGGCGTCGTCCACCGGGACATCAAGCCGGCCAACCTCCTCCTCGAAGCGACCGGCACCGGCCGGCCCCGGCTGCGGCTGTCCGACTTCGGCATCGCCATGCGGCTCGGCGAACCCCGCCTGACGGAGACCAACCTCGTGGTGGGCACGCCCGGTTACCTCGCGCCCGAGCAACTGCTCGGCGCCGACCCCGACTTCCCGGCCGACCTGTTCGCCGTGGGTCTGGTCGCCCTGTACCTCCTCGAAGGCGCCAAGCCGGACGCCAAGGCGCTCGTGCGGTACTTCACCGAGCACGGGACGCCGGGACCTCCCAAGGGCGTACCCGAACCGCTCTGGCAGGTCGTCGCGGGCCTGCTCCAGCCCGACCCGGCCACGCGCTTCCGCACCGCCACGGGGGCTCGCAAGGCGCTCGCCGCGGCCACCGAACTCCTGCCGGAGCCGGACCTCGACGACGAGTTGATCGAGATCTTCGACCAACTCGGCCCGCTGCCCCCCGGGTTCGGCCCCGACGGCCCCCTCACCAGGGCCTCCGGAGTGGCCGTCGAACCGGCCCAGGACACCGACACCGACACCGGCGCCGGCGCCGCCGGTCCGTCCGCGGACACCGGCTCCCTGTCGGACACCGGGAGCTTCCGGCTGCCCCCGCCCCAGGAGACCCGCGGGACCCCTGAGGCCCCTGATATCCCGGAAACCCCGAAGACCCCCGCTCCCCAGCCGTACACCCCGGCCCCCGAGCCGTACGCCGCTTCCCCGCACGCTCCGGCAGCCCCGCCCCCGCCCCTTCCTGCGCAGGTCCGGCCCGAGTCCCCCACCCCGCAGCCGTACCCGCACCCCTATCCGTACGGGAACCCGGCCCCGGACCCGGAGCCGTACGCCATCGATCCGTCGGTCACCGCGTCGTACACCGCCCGGGACCCGGCTCCCCCGGTGCCCGCCCCGGCCTCCGCCTCCGCCCCCGCGCACGGTCGTCGTGGGCGCCGGGCGCTGCGCAGCCGGCCGCGGCACGGGCCGTCGGCCAGGGTGGCGGTACCGATCCTGCTGCTGGCGCTGGCCTGTTACGCGGTGGGTTTCTGGGCGCTGGCCCGCGTCTGAGTGCGGCGGGCCGCCAGCGTCCACCCGCCGAGCACCGCGAGCAGCAGGGTCCCCGTGCCGATCCCGCCGGCCGCGACCAGCTTCAGCACGGGATCACCGCCCCCGCCGCCCGCGCCCCCGGTGGCCCCGGTGGGCGCGGTGGCCCCGGTGGGCGCGGCCGCCCGGTCCTGTCCCGTGACCGTGAAGACGTCCCCCGGCACGGGCCGGCCGGCGTACTGCGGGCCCGCGTGCGCCTGACCGGACACCTGGACCCGCAGGGTCACGGCGAACGGCCCCCGCCCGAAGGTGCCGCTCAGCCGCTCGCTGAGGTGCAGCACCAGGTAGTAGTCCCCGGCGAAGCGGACGGAGGTCACCGCGGCCGGGACGGCGTAGCGGTTGGCGTACTCCACGGGCGGGACCGGGGCGAGGACGGCGGGCCGGGCGGTGCCGGTGTAGCCGAGGGCGGTGTCCTCGACGGTGCCGCGCACCGGGTTGTGGAGGGAGAGGTCCAGGGCGCCGCCGACATAGCCCTGGCCCGCGGCGGCGCCCAGTTCGGCGGAGGCGTGCAGTTGCCGGCCCCAGTCGAGCGGCACCTTGTAGAACCGGGTCTCGCCCGGCACCAGTTCGGTGCGCCAGACGCCTTGGCCGAGCGCACGGGCGGAGGCGAAGCCCGTGCCGCCGGACCGCTCCCGCGGGGTGCCGGCGAGCGGCTCGGGGGTGGCGGAGTCCCAGGTCCGCGGGGCGGTGGTGGCCTCGGCGCGCGCCGTGCGCGGTTCCGTCGCGGGCGCGATCTCCAGGTCCCAGGGCCGGTCCGGACCTGCCGTGGGCGTCGTACCGGCCGTCGTACCGGCTATTGCACCGGTCGTCGTACCGGAGCCGCCGGTGCCGAGGCGCTGGACGATCACGTAGTACGTGCCGCCGCCCTGGCACAGCGACCTGCCCGTCTCCCGCTCCCCCAGTGCCGTGACCGGGTGCGGACTGAGCGCGGCGCCGAAGCGGGCGGAGGCGAAGGAGCACTGCGTGCCCGCCGCGTCCTGGACCGTCACGCTGATGCCGTCGGTGCTGGAGACGGTGGCGTCCGCCGGAGGTACGGCGGTGACGGGGACGTACGCCGTGTCGCCGGCCGTCAGCCGGATCCGGTAGGAGAGCCTGCCGGCGACCGGCAGGGGGCTGCGGTAGACGTCGCCGGGCTCCAGCCGGCCGGCGTCCGCGCTGCCCTGGCCGCCCGCGACCGTACGCGCGCCGGGCGCGAAGCCGTACGACGTCTCGCCCGCGGCGGCGGCCGCCGGCACACCGGGCGGCGCGAACAGGGCGAACGAGGCGAGCACGACGCTCAGCCCCGGCAGCAGCGCCGCCCGCCCCACCGTCCGCCGCCTTCGCCCCCGCACGTACCGGCCTCCCCAGTCGTCGCTAGCCGTACCGGACCACGGCCCGCCCTGAGCCGTACCGGACCGTGGCCCATCCTGCCCCGCGCGGCCCCACGCCATCCGGGGAACGCGTACGGCCGTCCGAAACGCCCCGCATCGCCCGGCGGGCGGCGTGCGACGACACGACGGGGTGCACGGAACGCCTACCGCACCCCGTGCGCCCCCGCAAACGCAGAACCCCGGCCGCTTCGGCGACCGGGGTCTGTCCAGATTCTGGTTTCGGCACTCACGAACCCGTGGGCACGGAGTCAGTCGCCTCCGTCCACAGGTCCTGCTCGGCGCGATCCGCCTGGATCTGGCGGTACACGAGGAGCCCGCCGATGGCGGCCAGTGCGACCAGGAGCAGCTTCTTCACCGCGCGACCTCGTCTTTCCTTGACGTAGGGGACCTCTGGCGCCCGACTATACACACCGGCCGATATCGATCGGTGACCTGCGCCGGAGCTCAACTGCCGCTCCCGGAGCCGCAATAGACCAGGTCCGGGGCCGATCCGATCGGAGGGTGATCACACCTCCACGGTCCGTTACTTTGCTCCCTCTTCGCTCACCCTCACCGGCTTTTGGGAGTCTCCGACCCTCTTGCCGCCATCCGGGTGGTGTTCATCGGAACATCGACGCGCCACGGGCGGGGGTCCACCACTTCGCGTCGCTCATACACATCATGAGGAAAGTACGCAAATCGCCCAACCCGAAAGTGAGGGGCCATGACCCAGAACAAGGTCATGAAGCTGTGGACCGCCTTCGTCACCGCCTTCCTCGCGCTGTGCACGGCGCTCGGACTCGTCACCACCGCGACCGCCACGACCGCGGCGGCCGCTCCCCGCACCGAGACCCCGAGCAAGGACAGCGCGGAACAGAACGTCCCGACGATCCCGGCGCAAAGCCACTGGGCCTGGTCCTACGGCAGGGCACTGCCCCCCACGATGAAGCAACGGATCCGGGCCGAGGCCCACGGCAAGACCCCGGCTTGCCGGCACCGGCCCCTCGACACGACGGAAGCGGAGAACGCGGCCGCGGCCCCCGACCATCCCTCGTCGGCGTCCCTCGACTGCTGACCCGCCGTTCTCCCGCCGCTCGACGCGGCGCACCAGCACCGCAGCCGTCTCGACGACACAAGGGCGACTTGCGTACCCCAAGCAGTCAGTCGAGACGGAAGAACCCCCGGCCGGGCGGGCCGGGGGTCTCGCGCTGTCGTCATCCGCGCCGCCTGCGAGGATGACCGGCAACGCTCCCGAAGAGGTAAAGGGGTGAGTGCTGCCGTGACCCGGCGCGTCACCGTTGTCACCGCTGTCCACGGCCCGTCCGCCCGGTTCCTGCCGGACGCCTACGCGTCCCTGAGCGCACAGAAGCTCCCCGCCGGCTGGGAGTGGGAGTGGCTGGTCCAGGAGGACGGGACGACGGACGAGGTCCGCCCCCACGTACCGGACGACGCGCGCGTGAGCTTCCGTCAGGGCCGTCCCGGCGGGCCCGGTACGGCCCGGACGATCGCGCTGGCACGCGCCGAGGGCGAGTACGTGAAGGTGCTGGACGCCGACGACCGGCTCACCCCGGGCGCGCTCGCCCGCGACCTGGCCGTGCTGGAGGCCGACCGCACCGTCGCCTGGACCACCTCCCGGGTCCTCGACCTGCTGCCCGACGGCTCCACGGCGGGTTTTCCCGGCGATCCGGCCGAGGGCCCGCTCGAACGCGGTGTCGTGCTCGACCACTGGAAGCGGGGCGGCTTCCGCCCGCCCGTCCACCCGGCGACCCTCTGCGTCCGCCGGGACCTGCTGACCGCCCTGGGCGGCTGGATGGCCCTGCCGGCGTCCGAGGACACCGGTCTGCTGCTCGCGCTGAACGCGGTCGGCCGCGGCTGGTTCTCGGCGCAGGTCGGCCTGCTGTACCGCAAGTGGGAGGGCCAGATGACGGGCCAGGCGTCCCACGTCGACCCCGCCGAGCGCGCGGCCCGGACGGCGGTGGTGGAGGCCAGGGCCCGCGCACTCGCGGACCTCGGCTGGACCTATCCGCCCGACGCGGTGAGTCCCGCCGTCACGCCCCTTCCTGGAGCCTGATCGCCTGCGAGGGGCACCGCTCGGCCGCCTCCCGGACCTCGGGGGCGTCCGCGGCCTCCGCGCGGCCGGGCCGTACGGCTCCGTACCCGTCCTCGAACGCGAACACGTCCGGCGCCCGGTACGCGCACTCGGCGGAGCCGTAGCACAGGGAGCGGTCGACGGAGACCTTCATGCGTCCTCCAGGCGTCAGCTGGCTTCCAGGACGTCCCTGCCCCGCGGACCGCGCCCTGAACCCGGCCGACCCGAGCGGGGCCGTGGGGCCCCTCCCGCGCTGGGGCCCCTCCCGCTCGACCGAAGCCGAGAGTGGGGGAGAAGCCGAGCGCGGGGAGCGTGCAGTTGCGAGGCGGAGGAGCGAGTCGGCGCCCCGCGCCGCCGGCACGGTCCGAACGACACCCCCTACGGCCGGCCGGCCGCGGCCGAGAGCCAGTGGGCCACCCGGCGCACCGTCGGCTCGTCGAGCAGGTCGGCCAGTACCCGGACCGCCTCATCGTCCTCGGCGCTCAGATCGTGCAGGCCCGCCTTGCCCAGGCCGGCCATCAGGACCTGGTGACGGCGGTCCGTCATGCGTTCCGCGAGCACGGCCGGTGCGGCGGCGCCGGGCGCGGGCCCGTCGGCGGGAGCGGCGGGCGCCCGGCCGGCCGGGGCGTCGAAGAGGCGCCAGGCGCCGTTCTCCGGCCCCCACAGCGCGACCGTCACCTCCTCGCCGCGCGCCCGCACGGTCCGTGTCATGTCCGCGACGGCGTACAGCACGGGCCCCCGGTCCGGGGACTCGGCCCCCACGGTCCAGGAGTCCTGTGCGGGCGGGCGGAACATCGCGACCCAGCGCGGAGCACCGGGCGGGCACGGGGGACGTTTCTCCATGACTCTCACCCCTTCGGGAACAGCCGGCGGAGCGCACACTATCTGACGGAGCGTCAGATAACCATGCCCGTCCGGAGCGCACGCACACGGCAGCCCCGCCCCGGGCGACACGTGCAGGCCCGATTCGGGTGATCTGTGAGCATGTCCGCGCAACGGCGAACCGTGTGAGTCCGGTATGAGTCCGCCGCCCGCTCGGCACCGGTCCCTCCCCTCGTGGGGACCGGTGCCGAGCGGTGCGGGGCTGACGACCCGTGGCGCGTCGGCTCGCCACGGGCCGTGGACGGGAAGCCGGTTGCCGGACTGGTCGCGGGAACACGCGACGCTCCACAGCCGCTCCCTGCCACTGCGGAGCCCGCTCGCCCGCTCTCGGTGGAAGTTGGCCGAGATCCTTCGGCGACCCGATCCGTATCTCCGGATATCAGCCCGATGGCCTGTCCGGACGGTGTGTGACGGCTCCGCTACCCGGTCCGGATCCTGCCATCTGTTGTCCCCCGGGAGGAGGCTGCGGCGTCCGGTGCAGTGCTTCCGCGCAGGTCAGGCGTATAGGGTGAGTTTTCCGGTCCGGACATCCAGATGCGGGGGGAAAGAAAAGGGGAGGGACCTTGAGTTCCGACTCAGGGACACGCACAGCTTTCGCCGAGCGCCTCGCGCTGCTGTACAAGGAGGCCGGAAACCCTCCCCTCAAGAGCGTCGCCGAGGCGGTCGTACGGCTCCAGCGGGTCGACGAACGCGGCCGGCCCGTGCGCGTGTCCGCGCAGCGGATCAGCGACTGGCGCCGGGCCAGGAACGTACCGGCCCAGTTCACCGCCCTCGCGGCCGTGCTCCACATCCTGATCCCGGAGGCCCGCCGGCTGCGGCCCGCACCGGTCTCCACCGGCCTGTACGACCTCACGCACTGGCAGCGCCTGTGGGAGCGCGCGCTGGCCGACCCGGTCGGCGACCGGCCCGCACCGCCCGCCGAGGAGGACCAGCGGCCACCGGCCCAGGCCCCGCCGGTCACCGGCGGCGTCTGCCCCTACCGAGGGCTGGCCCCGTACCGGCAGGAGGACGCCCGCTGGTTCTTCGGCCGGGAGCGCAGCACGGGCGCGCTCGTCGAGCAGCTGAACGCCGCCGAGCGCACCGGCGGCCTGGTGATGCTCGTGGGTGCTTCGGGAGCGGGCAAGTCGTCGCTGCTCAACGCCGGTCTGGTGCCCGCGCTGCGGGACGGCGCCCCGGTGGCGGGCCGGCCCGGACGAGCGCAGCGGGACGGGGGCTCTGCCGGACGAGGTCCGGGGGAGGGCACCGTGCTCCAGCTGGTCCCGGGCGCCGATCCGCTGGGCGCGCTGGTCGACCGCGTCCCCGAGCTGGGCCAGGTCGCCGCCGCCGCGCGCGAGGCCGAGCGGGAGGCGACGCGCAACCCCGCCGCCCCCGGCTGCGACACGCCCCGGATCGCCCGGGCGGCACGCGAGGCGGCCGCGGCCTGGGCACGCCGGGAGACACACGGAGAGGCGCCCGCCGAGGGGCTGCCCGACGGCGAGCCCTCGGGCGCTCCGGCCCCGGGCCCCCGCCCGGTCGTCATCATCGACCAGTTCGAGGAGGCGTTCACCCTCTGCCCCGACGAGGCGGACCGCCGTACCTTCATCCAGCTGCTGCACGCCGTCTGCACCTCGCCCGCCGGGGCGGACGGCCCCGCCCCGGTCGTCGTCGTGCTCGGCATACGGGCCGACTTCTACGAGCAGTGCCTCGGCTATCCGGAGCTCGCCGACGCCCTCCAGCACCGGCACATGGTGCTCGGCCCGCTGACCAGCGGCGAGCTGCGCGACGCGGTGACCGGCCCGGCCAAGGCGGTCGGCCTGGAGCTGGAGCCGGGGCTCACCGAGCTGATCGTGCGCGAGGTGAGCGCCGACGGCCCGCGCGGAGCGCACGACGCGGGCGTGCTCCCGCTGCTCTCGCACGCCCTGCTCGCCACCTGGCAGCGCCGCAAGGCCGGACGGCTGACCCTGGCCGGCTACCGGGCGGCCGGCGGGATCCAGGGCGCGGTCGCGGCGACCGCCGAGCGCGCCTGGTCCGGGCTCGACCCCGCGGCCCGTACGGCGGCCCGGCTGCTCCTGCTGCGCCTGGTCCGGCTCGGCGAGGACACCCAGGCCACGCGCCGGCGCGGCACCCGGCGCCAGCTCGCGGCGGAGTCGGCCGACCCCGGCAAGACGGAGGAGTCGCTGGAGGCCCTGGTGCGGGCCCGGCTGGTGACGCTGGACGCGGACACCGTGGAGATCACCCACGAGGCGCTGCTGCACGCCTGGCCCCGGCTGCGGCACTGGATCGACGACAACCGCAACGACCATCTGCTGCGCCAGCGGCTGGAGGAGGACGGCCGGTCCTGGGAGGACTCGGGCCGGGACAGCTCGCTGCTCTACCGGGGCTCCCGGCTGGAGCAGGCCCGCGCCTGGGCCCGCTCCGCCGGTGACACCGTCCTCACCCGCAGCGCGGTGGAGTTCCTGGCCGCCTCGGTCCGGCTGCGCCGGCGCTCGGTGTGGCTGAGCCGGGCCGCGGTGGCCGCGCTCGTCGTGCTGGCCCTGGTGGCCGGCGGGTCGGCGGTCATCGCCCGGCAGCAGCGGGACGACGCCGTCTTCGAGCAGATCCTCGCCGAGGCCGACCGGGTCCAGCACACCGATCCCTCCCTGTCCGCCCAGCTCGACATGGTCGCGCACCGGCTGCGCCCGGGCGACGAGGGGACGTACAGCAGGCTGATCTCGATCGTGAACGCCCCGCTGGCCACCCCGCTGACCGGCCACACCGGCGCCGTCTACCTCACCACCTTCAGCCCCGACGGCAGGACCCTGGCCACGGCCAGCTACGACCGGACGGTGCGGCTGTGGAACGTGGCCGACCGGAGCCGCCCGAGCCCCCTGGGCAAGCCGCTGACCGGCCACACCAGCTGGGTGAGCAGCGCGGTCTTCAGCCCCGACGGCAAGACCCTGGCCAGCGCCGGCGACGACGGCACGATCCGGCTGTGGAACGTCGCCGACCCGGCCCACCCGGTGTCGCTGGGCACGCCGCTGACCGGGCACAAGGGCACCATCTACCTGATCGCCTTCAGCCCCGACGGCCGCACGCTGGCCAGCGCGAGCGAGGACCACACCGTACGGCTGTGGGACGTGGCCGACCCGCACCGGCCGCGGCAGACCGACGTCCTGCGCGGGCACACCGCCGCCGTGCGCAGCGTGGCCTGGAGCCCCGACGGGCACACCCTGGCGGCGGGCGGCGACGACGACAGGATCCTGTTGTGGGACGTGTCCGACCCGCGCCACGCACGGCAGTACGGCACGGCCCTCGAAGGCCACACGGACCTCGTGCACTCGGTGGCGTTCAGCCCCGACGGGCACACCCTCGCCTCCGGCAGCGCGGACGACACGGTCCGCCTGTGGAACGTCACCGACCCCGCCCGCCCCTCCTCGCTCGGCGCGCCGCTGACCGGGCACACCGGTCCGATCTGGTCGGTCGCCTTCAGCCCGGACGGCAGCCGGCTCGCCGCCGCGAGCGCGGACAGCACGGCCAGCCTGTGGAACCTGACCGATCCGTCGTCCCCGTCCCAGGTCGGGGAGCCGCTCGCGGGCAGCAGCGGCGAGATGTACGCCCTGGGGTTCAGCCCCGACGGACGCACCCTCGCCACCGGCAGCGGCGACAGCACGGTGCGTCTGTGGTCGCTGCCGACCTCGGACATCATCGGCCGCACCGGCGCGTTCCGGCTGGACGGACAGGTACTGGCCACGGCGGCGCGGGACGGCAGGCTCCGGCTGTGGAACGTGACGCGGCCCAGCCGGCCGGTGCGCCTGAGCGCACCGTTCATGCAGGGGGACGGCGGCCATCGCGCGATGCGGTTCTCCCCCGACGGCCGTATCCTCGCCGTCCTGACCAACGACCACTCCGTGTACCTGTGGAACGTCACCGACCCGTCCCACCCCGTCGCCGCCGGACCGCCCATCGCCCTGCGGACGCGCTTCGCGGGCCCTCTCACGCTCTCCTTCAGCCCCGACGGCCACACCCTGGCCAGCGCCTACAACGACACCACCATCCGGCTGTGGAACATCACCGACCCCGCGCACCCCACCGCGCTCGGCGAACCGCTGACCGGCCACCGCGGCTTCGTCAACGCGATCTCCTTCAGCCCCGACGGCCGCACCCTCGCCTCCGGCAGCGCGGACGACACGGTCCGCCTGTGGAACGTGACCGACCTGGCCCGACCGACCGCGCTCGGCCTGCTCACGCAGCACTCCGGTCCGGTCAACGCGATCGCCTTCAGCCCGGACGGGCACGTTCTGGCCAGCGGCAGTGACGACGACACGGTCCGCCTGTGGGACGTCACCGACCCGGCCTCGGCGACCGAGCTGGGCGCACCGCTCACCGGCCACACCGAGGCGGTCAAGCTGCTGGCGTTCAGCCCGAACGGGCATGCGCTGATCAGCGGCGGCAACGACAACACGGTCCGCCTGTGGAACGTCACCCACCCCGCCTCGGCGACCCCCATCGGCCAGTCGATGAGCCCCAACGCCCGGTCGGGCACGTTCCTGTCGTTCAGCGCCCGGGGCAACGCCCTCGGGCTCTCCAGCGGCACCGACACGCTCCGCCTGTGGAGCCTGGACGACGACGCGGCGATCAGCCACATCTGTGCCGTCACCCGGGGCGTCCTGACCCCGCAGAAGTGGCACGAGTACCTCCCGCGCCTCTCCTACGACCCCCCGTGCGGTCGATGATCGGCCAACCTGCCTGATTCCCGGCCGACTTGGCCCCGTAATCCGCTCAACCTTGTTACCCTTGGCCATAACCCGATCGCTGGTGCATCCCCCGTCGCCAGCGGTCGGGTCTTTTTCGTTCGCGTTCGTTCGCCTTCGCTCACGCGGGGCGCCCCCACCGCACCCGGGAACGCCGAAGGCCCCCGGTCCAGTGGACCGGGGGCCTTCATGCTGGTGGGGCTAACAGGATTTGAACCTGTGGCCTCATCCTTATCAGGGATGCGCTCTAACCAACTGAGCTATAGCCCCGCCGCGCTTTGCGGTGTGTGTCCCGCGCGCTGACTCCTGAAGATTAGCGCACGACCACGTCAGTCCCAAAATCGGTTGTCGGGGGACCGTCACAAGCGTGCTGCCGGGCGGATCACTCGTCCTCGGCGAGGGTCAGCTCGATGCCGCCCACGAAGCCCGCGGAGAGGTTGTAGATGAACGCGCCGAGCGTCGCGAGCGCCGTGGCCAGCACCACGTCGATGACCGCGATGATCGTCGTGAACGTCAGGACGTGCGGGAGGGACAGGAACGACTGCAGGTCGAAGCCGTTCGCCTCGTTCGACCCGGTCGCCTCCGAGATCGTGCCGCCGACCGTCGAGAACACGCCCATCGCGTCCATGACCATCCACAGCACCGCCGAGGCGACGATCGTGCAGATGCCGAGCGCGATGGAGAGCAGGAAGCTGACCTTCATCACCGACCACGGGTCGGCCTTGGCGACCCGCAGCCGCGCCTTGCGGGTGCGCGGCGTCGTCCGCACCCCGGTGCGCGGCCGGCGCACCGCACCGGCGGGCGCCTGCGCCGGGTAGGCCTGCGGCGGGTGGTACGGCCCCGAGGGCTGCTCCGGGGTGCGCTCGTGAGGGAGCGGCGACGCAGGCTGCGGCTCGCCGACCGGGGCCGGGCCTCGGGTGTCCGTCACAGTTCCCCCCTGGGGTGCCGACGTGCCGGAAGAAGCCCTGCCCGGAGTCCCGGAGTCCTTCACCGGCTTCAGGTTGGTCGTGTGCGGGTCGCTCGCGCTCCCGCCACGCGCGGCGGAGCCACGGCCGCCGCCGTCCGATTCCGTACCCGTGGAGGTACCGGCCGATCCGGCGCCCGTGGCTCCGCTCACGATGACTCACTCCTCGTGCCTACTCGGCCGAGGGCGCCTCACCCTCGTCCGTGCCGGTGGCCTCGGCACCCTCGGCGGTCTCGTCGACGACGTCCTCGCCGTCGACCTCCTCCGCCTCGCGTCCGGCCTCGGCGTTACGTGCGATACCGACCACGGCATCGCGCTTGCCCAGGTTGATCAGTTGGACGCCCATGGTGTCACGGCCCGTCTCCCTGACCTCGCTGACTCGCGTACGAATCACACCGCCGGAGAGCGTGATCGCGAGGATCTCGTCGCTCTCCTCGACGACCAGCGCTCCGACGAGCGAGCCGCGGTCCTCCACGATCTTGGCGGCCTTGATGCCGAGGCCGCCGCGGCCCTGGACGCGGTACTCGTCGACGACGGTCCGCTTCGCGTACCCGCCGTCGGTGGCAGTGAACACGAACGTACCGGGTCGCACCACATTCATCGACAGAAGTTCATCGCCCTCGCGGAAACTCATGCCCTTGACACCGGAGGTGGCGCGGCCCATCGGGCGCAGCGAGTCGTCGGTGGCGGTGAAGCGGATCGACTGTGCCTTCTTGCTGATCAGAAGCAGATCGTCGTCGGCCGAGACCAGCTCGGCGCCGATCAGTTCGTCGTCGCTGCCGTCCTCGCGCTCGCGCAGATTGATCGCGATCACGCCGCCGGAGCGGGGCGAATCGTAATCCTTCAGAGGCGTCTTCTTGACCAGACCGGACTTGGTGGCGAGCACCAGGTACGGCGCCGCCTCGTAGTCCCGGATGGCCAGGATCTCGGCGATCGCCTCGTCCGGCTGGAAGGCGAGCAGGTTGGCCACGTGCTGGCCGCGCGCGTCCCGGCCGGCCTCGGGCAGCTCGTACGCCTTCGCCCGGTACACCCGGCCCTTGTTGGTGAAGAACAGCAGCCAGTGGTGCGTGGTGGAGACGAAGAAGTGGTCGACGATGTCGTCTTCCTTCAGCTTCGTGCCGCGCACGCCCTTGCCGCCGCGCTTCTGCGCCCGGTAGTCGTCCGTCTTCGTGCGCTTGACGTAGCCGCCGCGCGAGACGGTGACGACGATGTCCTCCTCGGCGATCAGGTCCTCGATGGACATGTCGCCGTCGTAGGGCACCAGCATGGTCTTGCGGTCGTCGCCGTACTTCTCGACGATCGCGGCCAGTTCCTCGCTGACGATCCCGCGCTGGCGGACCGGCGAGGCCAGGATCTCGTTGTACTCGGTGATCTTCGCCTGGAGTTCGTCGTGCTCCTGGACGATCTTCTGCCGCTCCAGGGCTGCGAGGCGCCGCAGCTGCATCTCCAGGATCGCGTTGGCCTGGATCTCGTCGATCTCCAGCAGGCCCATCAGGCCCGTGCGCGCGACCTCGACGGTCTCGCTGCGCCGGATCAGCGCGATGACCTCGTCGATCGCGTCCAGCGCCTTCAGCAGACCGCGAAGGATGTGCGCGCGCTCCTCGGCCTTGCGCAGCCGGAAGCGGGTGCGGCGGACGACGACCTCGATCTGGTGCGTCACCCAGTGCCGGATGAACGCGTCCAGCGAGAGGGTGCGCGGGACGCCGTCGACCAGCGCCAGCATGTTCGCGCCGAAGTTCGTCTGGAGGTCGGTGTGCTTGTACAGGTTGTTCAGCACGACCTTGGCGACCGCGTCCCGCTTGAGGACGATGACGAGCCGCTGGCCCGTGCGCGACGAGGTCTCGTCACGGACGTCCGCGATGCCGCCGATCTTGCCGTCCTTCACCAGGTCGGCGATCTTCTGCGCCAGGTTGTCCGGGTTGACCTGGTACGGCAGTTCGGTGACGACCAGGCACTGACGGCCCTGGATCTCCTCGACCTCGACCACCGCGCGCATCGTGATCGAACCGCGCCCGGTGCGGTACGCCTCCTCGATGCCCTTGCGGCCCACCACCAGCGCGCCGGTCGGGAAGTCCGGGCCCTTGATGCGCTCGATGAGGGCGTCGAGCAGCTCCTCGTGCGAGGCCTCCGGGTTCTCCAGGTACCACTGGGCGCCGGCCGCGACCTCGCGCAGGTTGTGCGGCGGGATGTTGGTCGCCATGCCGACCGCGATGCCTGCCGAGCCGTTGATCAGCAGGTTCGGGAACCGGGAGGGCAGGACGGTCGGCTCCTGGGAGCGGCCGTCGTAGTTGTCCGTGAAGTCGACGGTCTCCTCGTCGATGTCGCGGACCATCTCCATCGACAGCGGCGCCATCTTGCACTCGGTGTAGCGCATGGCGGCCGCCGGGTCGTTGCCCGGGGAGCCGAAGTTGCCGTTGGAGTCCACCAGCGGCATCCGCATCGACCACGGCTGGGCGAGGCGCACCAGGGCGTCGTAGATCGAACTGTCGCCGTGCGGGTGGTAGTTGCCCATGACGTCGCCGACCACGCGCGCGCACTTGTAGAAGCCGCGCTCGGGGCGGTAGCCGCCGTCGTACATCGCGTACAGCACGCGCCGGTGGACGGGCTTGAGGCCGTCCCGGACGTCGGGCAGCGCGCGGGACACGATGACGGACATCGCGTAGTCCAGGTACGAGCGCTGCATCTCCGTCTCGAGCCCGACGGGCTCGACGCGCAGTACGGCGTCGCCGGCCTCGGTCTCGGGAGTCTGCGGGGTGTTCTCGTCGGCCATTGCTGGTGAAGATCCTTCCTGGTGCGGTCAGCTGAGACCGACTCAGATGTCGAGGAAGCGGACGTCCTTGGCGTTGCGCTGGATGAACTGGCGCCGGGCCTCGACGTCCTCGCCCATCAGGACCGAGAACAGGTCGTCGGCCTGGGCGGCGTCGTCGAGGGTGACCTGGCCGAGGACCCGGTGCTCCTGGTCCATCGTGGTCACGCGCAGCTCCTCGGCGTTCATCTCGCCGAGGCCCTTGAAGCGCTGGATCGAGTCCTCCTTGACGCGCTTTCCGCGCTGGCGGCCCATCTCCAGCAGCGCGTCGCGCTCGCGGTCCGAGTAGGCGTACTCGACCTCGTCCCGGCCCCACTTGATCTTGTAGAGCGGAGGACGGGAGAGGAACACGTGCCCGGCCTCGACCAGCGGCCGCATGAAGCGGAACAGGAAGGTCAGCAGCAGGGTGTTGATGTGCTGGCCGTCGACGTCGGCGTCCGCCATCAGGATGATCTTGTGATAGCGGAGCTTCTCGATGTCGAAGTCCTCGTGCACACCCGTGCCGAAGGCCGAGATCAGCGCCTGGATCTCCTGGTTCTGCAGGATCTTGTCGATCCTGGCCTTCTCCACGTTGAGGATCTTGCCGCGGATCGGGAGGATCGCCTGGTACTGCGGGTTGCGGCCGGACTTGGCCGAGCCGCCGGCGGAGTCACCCTCGACGATGAAGATCTCGCACTTGATGGGGTCGTTCGACTGGCAGTCGGACAGCTTGCCGGGCAGGGACGCCGACTCCAGCAGGCCCTTGCGGCGGGTCAGGTCGCGGGCCTTGCGGGCCGCCACGCGCGCGGTGGCCGCCTGGATGCCCTTGCGGACGATGTCCGCGGCCTCGACCGGGTTGCGGTCCAGCCAGTCGTTGAGGTGCTCGTAGACCGCCTTCTGCACGAAGGTCTTGGCCTCCGTGTTGCCCAGCTTGGTCTTCGTCTGGCCCTCGAACTGCGGCTCGCTCAGCTTGACCGAGATGATCGCGGTCAGACCCTCGCGGATGTCGTCACCGGTGAGGTTGTCGTCCTTCTCGCGCAGCAGCTTCTTGTCGCGCGCGTACTTGTTGATGAGGCTGGTGAGGGCCGCGCGGAAGCCCTCCTCGTGCGTACCGCCCTCGTGGGTGTGGATGATGTTGGCGAACGAGTACACGCCCTCGCTGTAGCCGCTGTTCCACTGCATCGCGACCTCAAGGGACAGGCTCTTGTCCTTGTCCTCGGCCTCCAGGTCGATGACAGTGTTGTGCACCGCCTCTCCCTTGCGGGAGTTGAGGTACTTCACGAAGTCGACGATGCCGCCCTCGTAGTGGTACGTGACCGCCTTGACCTCGGCCTTCTCGTCCGCACCCGCCTCGTCCGCGCCGGACGTGGCCTTCGCCGACTCGCGCTCGTCGGTGAGCCGGAGCGTCAGGCCCTTGTTGAGGAAGGCCATCTCCTGGAAGCGCCGGGACAGCGTCTCGAAGGAGTACTCGGTGGTCTCGAAGATGTCCGGGTCGGCCCAGAAGGTGACCGAGGTACCGGTCTCGTCCGTGGCCTCGTGCCGGTCGAGGGGGGCCGTCGGGACGCCGAGCTTGTAGTCCTGCGTCCAGCGGTACCCGTCGGTCTTGATCTCGACGGAGACCTTGGTCGACAGGGCGTTCACGACGGAGACGCCGACGCCGTGCAGACCGCCGGAGACCGCGTAGCCGCCGCCGCCGAACTTGCCGCCCGCGTGCAGCACGGTCAGCACGACCTCGACGGCCGGCTTGCCCTCGGAGGCCACGATGCCGACCGGGATGCCGCGGCCGTTGTCGACGACGCGCACGCCGCCGTCGGGCAGGATCGTGACGTCGATGGTGTCCGCGTAGCCCGCCAGCGCCTCGTCGACGGAGTTGTCGACGACCTCGTACACCAGGTGGTGCAGACCGCGCTCGCCGGTCGAGCCGATGTACATACCGGGTCGCTTGCGGACCGCGTCCAGCCCTTCGAGCACGGTGATGGCGCTGGCGTCGTAGGAGGCGGAGGCCGCGCCGGAGTCGGTGGCCTCGCCGCTCACAGGGGCCTCGGGGGCCTCGCCGTGCACGCCGGCGTCGGTGGACGGGATGTTCTCGTTGGGGTTGCCGGAATCGGCCACGAAGCGCCCTTTCTGGCACAGCACGAGCCAAGCTCGTCGGCGGGTTGCCGGAGCGGCTGCGGCATGTTGCGTTGGTAAGCCTTGATCAGCGTTGCTCAGCTTTTCCCGGGCGGTCCCCACGTTGGGGCGGGATTGGCTTCCAGTCTACCGGTAGCGCTGACATCGATGGGGGTTTGCCGGTACCTGAGTCCCCATGTGCCGCCCTGAACCATCCTCGGCCGGGTCCCGATATACGGATGGGGGCTCCAAGCGGCTCACAGCGGCACTCAGCGCTTCGGGCCGTCAACCCTTGGCTACTGGGGGGTCAGAAGGCGTGGCACACGCGCGCGTGGAGGCACGACAAGGGGCGCGGCAGGGGTGCGACCGCCCCGCCACGGAACCTCAAGACGTGAGGTACGTCACCCGTACGTATCGCCGGGTCCGGTGCTCCCCGGAGCCCTCAGCGGCCCGTAGCGGCGGGCCGGACCGCCCGGATTGAGCACTTTGATCATCCGTACGGTGCCGTGCCCCAGATCCTCGTTGAGCCGCGCGACCAGCGCGGGCGCGAGATGGCGCAGCTGGGTCGCCCAGGCCGTCGAGTCACAGGCCACGACCAGCACGCGCTCGTCCTCGTCGTAGCGCTGCGGCACACAGTGCTTGGCCAGGTCCTCGCCGACGATCTGCGGCCAGCGGCCCATCACCCCGCCCACCGCCGCCGGGGTCTCCCAGCCGCGCTCGGTCAGCAGCCGGTTGATCGCGGCACCCAGCGCCATCGGGTCCCGGCCGTCGGCACGCGCGCCGGAGCGCAGCCCGCCGCCCCGCCGGGCCTGCTTCTTCTGCCGGGCCGCGTCCCCCCGCGCGCGTGCCTGCTCCTTCGCCGCGCGCAACGCCACGCGCGCGAGGTCGACGCCGGAGGGTTCCTCCGCGCTCTTCTTCGGCGCCTTCGGGCCGGGCTCCCCGGTGCTCATACGCGCTCCACCGTCCCGCCGGACACCACGTACCGCGCGCCCACCAGGACATCCGGTACGTCGTCGTCCACGGCCGCCGTCACCAGCACCTGCTCGCCCGGCGCGACCAGTTCGGCCAGCCGCTCCCGCCGGCGCGCGTCCAGCTCGGCGAAGACGTCGTCCAGCACCAGCACCGGCTCGTTGCCCTCGGCGCGCAGCAGGTCGTAGGAGGCGAGCCGCAGGGCGAGCGCGTACGACCAGGACTCGCCGTGCGAGGCGTACCCCTTCGCGGGCAGCTCGCCGAGCTTGAGGACGAGGTCGTCGCGGTGGGGCCCCACCAGGGTCACCCCGCGCTCGATCTCCTGCTTGCGGGCGTCGGCCAGCGCCGCCATGAGCTGGGCGTACAGCTCCTCGCGCGTGTGCGCCTCACCGGGCGCCGACGGCCGGTACTCCAGCGCGAGCGGCCCGCCGCCGGGGGCCAGCTGCTCGTACGCCTTGTCCGCGAGCGGCTGGAGCGCGGCGATCAGGTCCAGCCGCCGGGCCAGCAGCTCGGCACCCGCGTGCGCGAGATGCTGGTCCCACACGTCCAGCGTGGACAAGTCCATGGACCGCCCGCCGTGCCGCCGCGCGAGGGCGGCGCTCTTCAGCAGCGTGTTGCGCTGCTTGAGCACCCGCTCGTAGTCGGACCGCACACCCGCCATCCGCGGCGACCGCGCGGTGATCAGCTCGTCGAGGAAGCGCCGCCGCTCGCCCGGGTCGCCCTTGACGAGGGCGAGGTCCTCGGGCGCGAACAGGACCGTGCGCACGATACCGAGGATGTCGCGGGGCCTGACCTGCGAGGACCGGTTGATGCGGGCGCGGTTGGCCTTGCCGGGGTTCAGCTCCAGCTCGACCAGTTGCTGCCGCTCGCCCTGGCGGACCTGCGCCCGTACGACGGCCCGCTCGGCCCCCATGCGGACCAGAGGCGCGTCGGAGGCGACCCGGTGGCTGCCCAGCGTCGCCAGATACCCGACGGCCTCGACCAGGTTCGTCTTGCCCTGGCCGTTGGGGCCTACGAAGGCGGTGACGCCCGGGTCGAGCGGAACCTCGGCCCGGGCGTACGAGCGGAAGTCGGCCAGCGAAAGATGCGTGACGTGCATGATCGTTCCGCCGGCCTTCCCGATCCCCGGATCCCTGAACTACTTCTTCTCTACGGCGTGACCGCCGAACTGGTTGCGCAGCGCGGCGATCATCTTCATCTGCGGCGAGTCCTCCTGGCGGGAGGCGAACCGCGCGAACAGCGACGCGGTGATCGCGGGCAGCGGCACCGCGTTGTCGATCGCGGCTTCCACAGTCCAGCGTCCCTCACCGGAGTCCTGTGCATAACCGCGCAGGCCCTGAAGGTGCTCGTCCTCGTCGAGCGCGTTCACGGCGAGGTCGAGCAGCCAGGAGCGGATGACCGTGCCCTCCTGCCAGGAGCGGAAGACCTCACGGACGTCCGTGACGGAGTCGACCTTCTCCAGCAGCTCCCAGCCCTCGGCGTAGGCCTGCATCATCGCGTACTCGATGCCGTTGTGGACCATCTTCGCGAAATGGCCCGCGCCGACCTTGCCGGCGTGCACCGAGCCGAAGTCGCCCTCGGGCTTGAGCGCGTCGAAGACCGGCTGCACCTTCGCGACGTGCTCGGCGTCGCCGCCGTACATCAGCGCGTAGCCGTTCTCCAGGCCCCAGACGCCGCCGGAGACGCCGCAGTCGACGAAACCTATGCCCTTGGCCGCCAGCTCCTCGGCGTGCTTCTCGTCGTCGGTCCAGCGGGAGTTGCCGCCGTCCACGACCACGTCGCCCGGCTCCAGCAGTTCGGCGAGCTGGTCGACGGTCGACTGGGTCGGCTCGCCGGCCGGCACCATCACCCAGACCACGCGCGGGCCGCTGAGCTTGCCCACAAGCTCTTCCAGGCTGTGGACGTCCGCGAGGTCCGCGTTGCGGTCGTATCCGATGACGGTGTGACCCGCGCGGCGAATCCGCTCGCGCATGTTGCCGCCCATCTTGCCGAGGCCGACGAGACCGAGCTCCATCAGTTGGTTCCTTAGGTTGCTGTGTGGCGTGAGGGGCACCTGCGTACCCGGTCCGAGCCTAGTCCCGGCCCCTCGTGCACAGCTGTGGGCATACGCGCTCACCTGCGGAAACCCCGGCCGCGGTCCTCGCCGGTCACCAGCGCCGGGTACCCACAGGGGCACCCGGCGCTGTGGATGACGGTCAGCCGCTGAGCCGCACCGGCATGATCAGGTACTTGTACGCGTCGTCCGCCTCCGCGTCCAGCGCCGGCTTGCCGCTGAGCAGCGCCGGCTTCGTGGACGTCGTGAACGACAGCTGGGCCACCGGGGAGTCGATCGCGCTCAGACCGTCCAGCAGGAAGGTCGGGTTGAAGGCGATCGAGATGTCGTCGCCCTCCAGCTGCGCGTCGACCCTTTCCACAGCCTGTGCGTCGTCGCTGGAGCCCGCCTCCAGGATCAGCACGCCCTGCTCGAAGCTCAGCCGCACCGGGGTGTTCCGCTCGGCCACCAGCGCCACACGCTTGACGGCCTCCACGAAGGGCGCGGTCTCGATCACGGCGACGGAGTTGAACTCGGTCGGGAACAGCGTGCGGTACTTCGGCAGGTCGCCTTCGAGCAGACGCGTGGTCGTACGCCGCCCCGCGCCCTCGAAACCGATCAGGCCCTCGCCCGCGCCCGAACCGGACAGCGCCAGCGTGACGGTGTCACCGGCGCCGAGCGACTTGGCGGTGTCCAGCAGCGTCTTGGCCGGGACCAGAGCGACCGCCGAGGCCTCGGGGTTCTCCGGCTTCCACAGGAACTCGCGGACCGCGAAGCGGTAGCGGTCGGTGGAGGCCAGGGTGACCGTGTCGCCCTCGATCTCGATGCGCACACCGGTGAGGACGGGCAGCGTGTCGTCACGGCCGGCGGCGATGGCCACCTGGGACGCGGCGGCCGCGAAGACCTCGCCGGGGACGGTGCCGGTGGCGTTCGGCATCTGCGGCAGCGCCGGGTACTCCTCCACCGGCAGGGTGTGCAGGGTGAACCGGGAGGATCCACAGACCACGGTCGCCCGTACACCGTCTGTGGAAATCTCCACCGGGCGGTTGGGCAGAGCGCGCGAGATGTCGGCGAGCAGACGGCCGGAGACGAGGACCGTGCCCTCCTCCTCGACCTCGGACTCGACGCTCACGCGAGCGGAGACCTCGTAGTCGAAGCTCGACAGGCTCAGCTGGCCGTCCTCGGCCTTGAGGAGAAGGCCGGCGAGGACAGGCGCCGGCGGACGGGCCGGGAGGCTGCGTGCCGCCCACGCCACTGCCTCCGCGAGTACGTCGCGTTCCACCCGGATCTTCACCGTAAGCCGCCTCCTGCTGCTGTTGCTTCTGAGTCCTCCGACTCGGTGTCACCGCCCACTGCGGAGGGCAGGACACCGGGGACCAGTCTGACGCACCGCACTGACAGTAGGTGCCCGTCGGGGTCAAGTCGCTCCGAGAGGCAGCCGGGCTCGAGACAGCGAGTTGTGCACAGGACCCGCTTCAAAACGATTCCCGAGCTCTCTCTAGTCGGGAGTAGTAGTAGGGCCTGTGGATACCGTGGATAACCACGTTTGCCCAGCTCAGAGGCAAAATTTTGTCCACTGGCCCTGTGGGCGGAGGCGGTGGACAACCAGGTGTCTCTGTGGAGAACAGAAAGTTCTGCACACACCGCCCACAGCCCGGAGGCAGTTCTCCCCAGCTGCGTCCCCAGGTTTACCCACGTTTCCCACACCCGAATCCGGCACCTTCGTGTGACGCCTTTCACTCGACACGGTGACAGGGTGCGTCGCGTTGCCGAACAGTGGACAGCCATGTGGAGAAGCCGACGATCACTGGGGACAACCGCGCCAAGCCTGTGGGTCGTCAGTGGAAAACCTCGTCCACAGCCTGTGGATCTTCTTTTCCTCCACAGCCTGTGGAGATCGTTCGTCCACGATTCCACAGGGTCTTGAGCTGGGCGAATCCCCAGGAGACAGACTCCCTGTGGATGCCGTTCGGGACAACTCCACCGTCCCCAGTGTGTGGACGGAAGAAACTCAGCGAATCTGTGGAGAGTGGCCGTAACCCGGCACGTAATCGAACACCAGGTGCCAATCGGGCAACGCTCCCAGCCTGCCAAAGCTCTCGCGTCCGCCACCGGGCCCCGGCATCGAGCCCCGCCACCGGGCCCCGCATCGGGCCGGCAACAGCCGACGGGAACACAGAAGGGCGCCCCCAGGATGTGGATCCCGAAGGGCGCCCTCGAACTCCGGCTCAGGCCCGGCGCAGCCGCCGGCAGCCGCTCTCAGCCGTTCTTGATGCGGTTGGTCAGCTCGGTGACCTGGTTGTAGATCGACCGCCGCTCGGCCATCAGCGCACGGATCTTCCGGTCGGCGTGCATGACGGTCGTGTGGTCCCGCCCGCCGAACTGCGCGCCGATCTTCGGCAGCGACAGATCCGTCAGCTCACGGCACAGGTACATCGCGATCTGCCGGGCCGTGACCAGCGCCCGCCCGCGCGAGGTGCCGCACAGGTCCTCCACGGTCAGCCCGAAGTAGTCCGCGGTGGCCCCCATGATCGCCGTGGCCGTGATCTCCGGGGCGGAGTCCTCGCCGCCGGGGATCAGGTCCTTCAGGACGATCTCGGTCAGGCCCAGGTCCACCGGCTGCCGGTTGAGCGAGGCGAACGCCGTCACGCGGATCAGCGCGCCCTCCAGCTCACGGATGTTCCGCGAGATCCGCGAGGCGATGAACTCCAGCACCTCCGGCGGGGCGTTCAGCTGCTCCTGCACGGCCTTCTTGCGCAGGATCGCGATCCGCGTCTCCAGCTCGGGCGGCTGGACGTCGGTGATCAGTCCCCACTCGAAACGGTTCCGCAGCCGGTCCTCCAGCGTGACCAGCTGCTTGGGCGGCCGGTCGCTGGACAGCACGATCTGCTTGTTCGCGTTGTGGAGCGTGTTGAAGGTGTGGAAGAACTCCTCCTGCGTCGACTCCTTGTCCGCGAGGAACTGGATGTCGTCGACGAGCAGGATGTCCATCTCGCGGTAGCGCTTGCGGAAGCTGTCGCCCTTGCCGTCGCGGATGGAGTTGATGAACTCGTTGGTGAACTCCTCCGAGCTCACGTACCGCACGCGCGTGCCCGGGTAGAGGCTGCGCGCGTAGTGCCCGATCGCGTGCAGCAGATGCGTCTTGCCGAGCCCCGACTCCCCGTAGATGAACAGGGGATTGTACGCCTTCGCCGGCGCCTCGGCGACCGCCACCGCGGCCGCGTGCGCGAACCGGTTGGAGGCGCCGATGACGAACGTGTCGAAGAGGTACTTCGGGTTCAGCCGCGCCGTCGGCTCGGCCGGGCCGCCCGCCGGCGCCGGCTTCGCGGACAGCGGACCCGGTCCGCCGGACGTGGGCATGTCCGGGCGGCCGTGGCCGCCCCGGTGCGCCGGGCCGCCGCCGGCCGGCTGCTCGGGCAGCTCCCGGCGGACGGGGTCGCGCTGGTCGTACTCGGCCCGGGAGGAGGAGTCGTACTCCGGGCGCCCCGAGTCGTACTCGGAGCGCGGGGCGTCGTAGTCCGGGCGGGACGGTTCGTAGTCGCCGCGGTCGCCGCGGTCCCCGCGCGGGGCGTCGTAGTTGCCGTACTCGCCGCGCTGCTGCTCGTACTTCGGCCGGTCCATGCCCTGCGGGCGGTAGTCCTGGGACGGCGGGCCGTACGCGTCCGGTCCGGAGCCGTAGGCGTCCTGGGACGACGGCGAGGCGTAGGGGTCGCGCTCGGGAAAGCCGAGGCGCGGCTGCTGCCAGCTGTACTCGTCCTGCGCGGGCCGCGGCCAGGCGCCCGGCTCGCGCCGCTGGAACTCGGAGGGGTAGGCCGGGCGGACGACGGGGAGCTGATCCCCGCGGTCCCCACGGTCCCCACGGTCCCCACGGTCGACGCGGTCCCCACGGTCTCCTCGGGAGTGCGGCCCGTCGGCCGGAGGCTGGTCCGCGGCGCGGTGGCGGCCGTAGCCCTCGTACGGCCGTTCCTCGTACGACGACGGGCCGGAGGGCAGCTCCGGCTCCTCGTAGCGCGGACCGGGCGGCTGCTGCACGGGCGCGGGAGCCGACGGCTCGCCCGCGGAGTCGTCCACGGTGATCGCGATGCGGATGGGGCGGCCGCACTCGCGGCTCAGCGTCTCGCTGACGATCGGCGCGAGACGGCCCTCCAGTACGTTCTTCGCGAATTCGTTCGGTACGGCGAGCAGGGCGGTGTCCGCGACCAGCGCGAGCGGCTGGCAGCGCCGGATCCAGTGCTCGTCTTTGACCTCGACACCCTGTCCGCGCCCCTCCCCGAGGAGCTGCTCGAGTACTCGCGGCCACACTGCGGCAAGATCGGCAGGTACGTCAGCCACAGGGCACGCTCTCTCACAGGTCCCACGAACGTGTGACGCGGGACGGGTCGGGGTGTACTTCGGGTGTTCGGTGGGGCAAACCCGCCGGGGCGGGGGACAAAAGAACGAATGGGAGTTCAGCCACGGTAGTCAGCGCGGCGGCTACGGTTCAAGTTGTTGTCCCCAGCCTGTGGATAGTGTCTCTCCGTGACCCTCGGTTTGACCGGATGGCGTAGCCCCGCGTACCGTAACCAGGTCGAGTTGTCGATGGCTGCTGCCGCCTGCCTCCGATGGGCACAGATCACTCCAGGTGATCGGGAAGCGGTGCACTCGGGCGTGACGCGAGCTACTCGTGGGCGCACGGTGACAGCCAGGACGGCACCCGCCACACCGATTTGATTTCTGGAGCCCCCGAGTGAGCAAGCGCACCTTCCAGCCGAACAACCGTCGTCGCGCGAAGACCCACGGCTTCCGCCTGCGGATGCGTACCCGTGCCGGCCGCGCGATTCTCGCGAACCGTCGTGCCAAGGGTCGCGCCAGCCTGTCCGCCTGATCCCGATCAGGTCATGACGTCGTGCTGCCCACCGAGAACCGGCTGAGGCGGCGCGAGGACTTCGCGACCGCGGTACGACGAGGACGCCGGGCAGGACGCCCGACTCTCGTCGTCCACCTTCGTAGCGGTGCCACGGACCCGCACGCGCCTGGGGAGAGCGCTCCCCCGACGCGTGCGGGTTTCGTCGTGAGCAAGGCCGTGGGTGGCGCGGTTGTGCGCAACAAAGTGAAGCGCAGACTGCGCCATCTGATGCGTGACCGAGTCGCCGTTTTTCCCCCCGGTAGCCTGGTAGTCGTACGAGCGCTGCCCGGATCGGGCGACGCAGACCATGCACAGCTGGCCCGAGACCTCGATGCCGCAGTTCAGCGGCTGCTGGGAGGGGGCGCGCGATGAAGTACCCACTACTGGCCCTGATCAAGCTGTACCAGTGGACGATCAGTCCATTGCTGGGGCCGGTGTGCAAGTACTATCCGTCGTGCTCCCACTACGGCTACACGGCCATCGACCGGCACGGTGCGATCAAGGGAACGGCACTCACCGCCTGGCGCATCCTCCGGTGCAATCCGTGGTCGCTCGGCGGTGTGGACCATGTTCCGCCGCGTAAGCGTCCGCGGTGGCACGAACTGCTGCGCAACGCTTGGCGCGCACGCAAGGGCGGGACCTCCGCCGCCGAACCGGCCACCGAAGCGGAGCCCGGGAGCCCGTCTTCCGAGCTTCCTCCGAGCCCGGCCGCAGAGATCTCGTCCCATGCCCAAGGAGCATGATTAGTGGACACGATTGCCAGCCTCTTCAGTTTCATCACCTGGCCCGTTTCCTGGGTCATCGTCCAGTTCCACAAGATGTACGGCGCGATCTTCGGTGCCGACAGCGGGTGGGCCTGGGGCCTGTCCATCGTGTCCCTGGTGATTCTGATCCGCATCTGCCTGATCCCGCTCTTCGTGAAGCAGATCAAGTCGACGCGCGCGATGCAGACGCTCCAGCCGGAGATGAAGAAGATCCAGGAGCGCTACAAGAACGACAAGCAGCGTCAGTCCGAAGAGATGATGAAGCTGTACAAGGAGACGGGTACCAACCCGCTCTCCTCGTGCCTTCCCATCCTGGCGCAGTCCCCGTTCTTCTTCGCCCTGTATCACGTGCTCAACGGCATCGCGACGGGCTCGACCATCGGCGTCATCAACGAGCCGCTGCTCGCCAGCGCCCGTAAGGCGCACATCTTCGGGGCCCCGCTCGCCGCGAAGTTCATGGACAGCTCGGACAAGGTCGCGGCGCTGGGCGCCACGCTGACCGACGTCCGGGTCGTGACCGCGGTCATGATCGTCCTGATGTCGTTCTCGCAGTTCTACACGCAGCGTCAGCTGATGACGAAGAACGTCGATACGACGGTGAAGACGCCGTTCATGCAGCAGCAGAAGATGCTGATGTACGTCTTCCCTGTCATGTTCGCCGTCTTCGGCATCAACTTCCCGGTCGGTGTCCTCGTCTACTGGCTGACCACCAACGTGTGGACCATGGGTCAGCAGATGTATGTCATCCGCAACAACCCGACGCCGGGTTCCAAGGCCCAGGCCGCCTACCTGGAGCGTCTGACCAAGCACGTCACGCACCACGGCAAGGTCAGCCGCCGCAGCGAGAAGACCATCGTCAAGGCGATCGTCGCCAAGGGCCGCGAGCGCAACGAGTTCGAGCGCAAGTTCATCAACGGGCTGAACAAGGCCGGCCTCGCCGCCCAGGCCGACGGCACCGTGGTGCAGAGCACTGCCCAGGCCGCGGCGCAGACCGAGGACGGCGCGACGGTCACCGCGGCCGGTACCGCGGCCGCCGGCAAGCGCCAGCAGCCCAAGCGCCAGTCCAAGTCTCAGCGCCAGTCCGGCGGGCCGAAGCCGGCCGACGAGTCCACCACGTCGCTGGAGAAGGCCGACGAGCCGGAGGACACCAAGTCCTCCGCTGCCGAGCAGCAGCCCTCCAAGCCCGGCGGCACCCGTAGCAGGGCCCAGTCCGGCCAGCGCAAGGGTGGCCCGCAGCGGCCCAAGTCCCCGTCCAAGAAGTAAGAAGGAGCCCATCCCGTGACGGAAGGCACCACCTCCGCCGATGCCGAGGGTGCAGACACCCTGACCCGCCTGGAGCAGGAGGGCGAGATCGCGGCGGACTACCTGGAGGGTCTGCTCGACATCGCCGACCTCGACGGTGACATCGACATGGACGTCGAGGCCGATCGCGCCTCCGTGTCGATCATCAGCGACAGCGGCGGCCGCGACCTTCAGAAGTTGGTCGGCCGGGACGGCGAGGTGCTGGAGGCGCTTCAGGAGCTGACGCGTCTGGCCGTGCACCGGGAGACCGGTGACCGCAGTCGGCTCATGCTGGACATCGCGGGCTACCGCGCCAAGAAGCGCGCCGAGCTGTCCGAGCTGGGGGCCAAGGCCGCCGCTGAGGTGAAGAGCACCGGCGAGCCCGTCAAGCTCAAGCCGATGACCCCGTTCGAGCGCAAGGTCGTGCACGACGCGGTCAAGACCGCGGGACTGCGCAGCGAGTCCGAGGGCGAGGAGCCGCAGCGGTTCGTCGTCGTGCTGCCCGCCTGATCGGTCCCCCGCGTTTTCCGGCCCCGTCTGTTGAGCAGACGGGGCCGAACTTTGTCAGCCTGGTAGTTCTGGTGGCCGGTGTGCGAAGCACCGGCGCTGTACGGAAGGACGGTCCCCGTGACGGAGGCAGCGGAGCTTCCCCCCGCGCCCGAACAGGCGCGGGAAGTGTTTGGTGATCGCTTCGCCGATGCGGTCCGCTACGCGGAGCTGCTCGCCGAGGCGGGCGTGCAGCGCGGCCTGATCGGCCCGCGCGAAGTGCCCCGCCTGTGGGAGCGGCACATCCTCAACTGCGCGGTGCTCTCGGAGGCAGTTCCCGAGGGCGTGACGGTCTGCGACGTCGGCTCCGGCGCAGGGCTGCCTGGTATTCCCCTGGCCCTGGTCCGGGAGGATCTGAACATCACCCTGTTGGAGCCCCTGCTGCGGCGCACCAACTTCCTCACCGAGGTCGTCGAGCTGCTCGGCCTGGACCACGTCACGGTCGTGCGCGGCCGTGCCGAGGAGGTCCTGGGCAAGCTGTCCCCGGTCCACGTGGTGACCGCCCGGGCCGTGGCCCCGCTGGACCGGCTGGCCACCTGGGGCATTCCGCTGCTGCGTCCCTACGGCGAGATGCTCGCCCTCAAGGGGGACACCGCGGAGGAGGAACTGAAGGCGTCGGCCACGGCCCTCAGCAAGCTCGGTGCAGTGGAGACGTCCATCCTGCATGTGGGCGAGGGCATCGTGGACCCGATGTCGACGGTGGTCCGGGTGGAGGTCGGCGAGAGCCCGGGCGGTGTGCGGTTCGCGGCGAAGCGAGCAAAGGCGGCCCGGGCCGGCCGGGCGCGCCGTCGTCGCTGAACAGTCGAACGAGGTCGCCGTGGTCGCATCTCGTCCGTGGTGACGTCTCGTCCGTCCTGACGACGAGACGTACTCCACACAAGCTGCCCGAGCTACGCAAGCCGGAGTGTCGCAGAGGTCCGGTCGCAGCCGCTGTGCATCGTGTTTCACGTGAAACGTCGCTCACTGCTGCACGGCATCATCAGTCGTGGCCGCGCCGCGGCCGAACCGCGCGACCGCAAGCCTCTCGGCTCACTCGGAGGGGCAGCGGAGTTGTCCACAGAGGTGGATTTCTCCACAGAACACCAGGCCTCACTGGTTCGCGACCCCGAAGGCATGGGAGGCTCTGTTCATTGCGAGCCTGAAGTCGAGGAGAGTGAATCCTTGCGGTCCGACGCCAACATCGCGGGACCGATGACCGATCCGGTCCCCGGTCCCCGTACCGAGTCGATGGGGGCGGATGTTTCACGTGAAACACCGCCTCCGATGGACGACACCCCGATCGGTCGTGCGGCCCAACTGGCGGTGGAGGCGCTGGGCCGCGCCGGCGAAGGTCTGCCCAGACCGGAGCAGACCCGAGTCATCGTGGTCGCCAACCAGAAGGGCGGCGTCGGCAAGACGACGACCACAGTCAACCTTGCCGCTTCCCTGGCGCTCCACGGCGGGCGCGTCCTGGTGATCGATCTCGACCCCCAGGGCAACGCATCCACCGCTCTCGGGATCGACCACCACGCCGAAGTTCCTTCCATCTACGACGTGTTGGTGGAGAGTAAGCCGCTCGCCGAAGTCGTCCAGCCCGTCCCGGACGTCGAGGGCCTCTTCTGTGCTCCCGCCACCATCGATCTCGCCGGTGCAGAGATTGAATTGGTCTCCCTCGTGGCCCGGGAAAGCCGGCTTCAGCGGGCGATCCAGGCCTACGAGCAGCCGCTGGACTACATCCTCATCGACTGCCCGCCCTCACTCGGCCTGCTGACGGTCAACGCACTGGTGGCGGGCCAGGAGGTCCTCATCCCGATCCAGTGCGAGTACTACGCGCTGGAGGGCCTGGGCCAGTTGCTCCGCAACGTCGACCTGGTGCGGGGGCACCTCAACCCCACACTGCACGTGTCGACCATCCTGCTCACCATGTACGACGGCCGGACGCGTCTTGCCTCCCAGGTCGCGGAAGAGGTGCGCACCCACTTCGGCGACGAGGTGCTGCGGACGAGCATTCCCCGCTCCGTCCGTATCTCCGAGGCGCCGAGTTACGGACAGACGGTGCTGACCTACGATCCCGGATCGAGTGGCGCCCTGTCCTATCTTGAGGCGGCCCGAGAAATCGCGCTGAAGGGCATCGGTATCAGCTACGACGCGAGCCAGGCCCATCTCGGCGCTCAGAACGACCCGAGCATGGTGGAGGGGATCCAGTGAGTGAACGACGGAGGGGGTTGGGTCGTGGTCTTGGCGCACTGATCCCCGCTGCCCCGACCGAGAAGACGCCGGCCCCGGCCGCGCTGGGAGGCGGAGCCTCCGCCTCTCCGACGGCCGTTCCGGTACTGACGACCGACCGCGGGGTGGCTGCGGCGAAGGTGGCCACGCTGCCGCCCGTCGCGCAGGAGACCGTCGTGGAGCCCTCGGTCTCGGAGCTGCCGGCTGCCCCAATGGGTGCCCACTTTGCCGAGATCCCCCTCGACGCCATCTCGCCCAACCCGCGTCAGCCGCGTGACGTCTTCGACGAGGACGCTCTCCAGGAGCTGGTCACCTCCATCCAGGAGGTCGGTCTCCTCCAGCCCGTCGTGGTACGGCAGTTGGGGCCCGCCCGCTATGAGCTGATCATGGGTGAGCGCCGTTGGCGGGCCTGCCGTGAGGCCGGCCTGGAAGCCATCCCGGCGATCGTCCGGGCCACCGAGGACGAGAAGCTCCTTCTCGATGCCCTGCTGGAGAACCTGCACCGTGCGCAGCTGAACCCGCTGGAAGAGGCGGCCGCCTACGACCAGTTGCTCAAGGACTTCAACTGCACGCACGACCAGCTGGCCGACCGGATCGGGCGGTCCCGCCCCCAGGTCTCCAACACGCTGCGGCTGCTGAAGCTTTCGCCGACGGTCCAGAAGCGGGTCGCCGCCGGAGTGCTCTCCGCCGGACATGCCCGGGCGTTGCTGTCGGTGACGGATCCTGAGGAGCAGGACCGGCTGGCGCACCGCATCGTCGCCGAGGGGCTGTCGGTGCGTGCCGTCGAGGAGATCGTGACCCTCATGGGCTCGCGTCCCCAGAAGCCCCAACGTCCCAAGGGTCCGCGTGCCGGCTCCCGGCTCTCACCGGCGCTGGACGAGCTGGCGACGCGGCTGTCGGACCGCTTCGAGACCCGGGTGAAGGTGGACCTCGGTCAGAAGAAGGGCAAGATCACGGTCGAGTTCGCCTCCGTGGATGATCTCCAGAGGATCCTGAGCACTCTCGCTCCGGACGAGGGGCCGGTGCTCCAGCACGAGCTCCAGGAGGGCGCGGCGGAGGACCAGGACGACTGACCCCCGGTCCAGTCATCTCGGTCGTGCGGGAAGCGGGCCGTGTCCGGTGTGTACCGGAACACGGCCCGCTCTTTTGCTTTGAGGCGGTATCGAGTGAATCGCTTCGTGGATACGATGCGAAATGGTATGGCACATCCACCGGACAGCACATGCATCTCTGAGTGGGGAGACAGGGGCCATGCGATCGATAAGCCGCACCGGACTGGTGAGCGCGGGTCTGAGTCTCGGAGTGGTCGGCGGATTCGTCGTCGGCCTGCTCAGGGAACGCAGCGCTCTGGCAGCCGCGCGTGATGCGGCGGGCGAAGGAAGCGAGGATCAGCCTTCATGGGGCGTCGGCTCGTGCCGCTCACACTGGACAACCTTCAGGACCTTCCCCCACGTTGCCGCTCCTGTGTCTTCTGGGAACTGGACCCCGTCAGCGGAGAAGCGGCCGTAAAGGCGGGCACCTCCGCGCTGGAGAAGGAGTCCTGGATCTCCGCCGTCCTGCTGGACTGGGGGTCGTGCGGCCGCGTGGTGTACGTGGACGACCTGCCGGTGGGGTTCGTACTCTACGCACCTCCCGCCTATGTCCCGCGCTCGACGGCCTTTCCCACGAGCCCGGTTTCACCCGACGCCGTCCAGCTGATGACGGCCTTCGTCCTGCCCGGTTACCAGGGGCAGGGGCTGGGCCGGGTGCTGGTGCAGACGGTTGCCAAGGATCTGCTGCGCCGGGGCTTCAGGGCGATAGAGGCTTTCGGGGACGCCCGCTGGAAGGAGCCCGCCTGTCTGCTGCCGGCGGAGCATCTGCTGGCCGTGGGGTTCAAGACGGTACGGCAGCATCCGACGCATCCCCGGCTGCGGCTGGAGCTGCGCTCGACGCTCTCCTGGAAGGAAGACGTGGAGATGGCGCTCGATCGGCTGCTGGGGGCGGTGCAGAAGGAGCCGGCGCTCAGGCCGCTCTAGTCGCTGCGCCAGCGGCGAGACATAAGCGAATGGGCCGCCCTTTGGGAGGGGCGGCCCATTCGTGTTTCACGTGAAACGTCACTCGGCGATGAAGTCCTCAAGGTCGCGAACGATCGCGGCCTTGGGCTTGGCGCCGACGATGGTCTTGGCGACCTCGCCGCCCTGGTAGACGTTCAGGGTCGGGATCGACATGACGCCGTACTTGGCGGCCGTGGTCGGGTTCTCGTCGATGTTGAGCTTGACGATCTCGATCTTGTCGCCGTGCTCGGCGGCGATTGCCTCGAGGGACGGGGCGATCTGGCGGCACGGACCGCACCAGGCGGCCCAGAAGTCCACCAGTACGGGCTTGTCGCTCTTGAGGACGTCCTGCTCGAAGGAAGCGTCGGTCACGTTCTTCAGGGTGCCGGCCACGGCGGGCTCCTTAACTCGTTCGTGGGGTGGGGCGGGGGAAGGGGAAGGTCAGACGGCGGCGGTCTCGGACTCCGTCGAGTCCTCGTCCGCGAGGGCGGACAGGAAGCGCTCGGCATCCAGGGCGGAGGAACAGCCGGTGCCGGCCGCGGTGATCGCCTGGCGGTAGGTGTGGTCGACCACGTCACCGGCGGCGAAGACACCGGTGACATTGGTGCGGGTGGAGGGCGACGCCACCTTCAGGTAGCCCTCCTCGTCAAGGTCCAGCTGGCCCTTGAACAGCTCGGTGCGCGGATCGTGGCCGATCGCGATGAACAGACCCGTCACGGCCAGGTCGGACAGTTCGCCGGTCTTGACGTTGCGCAGCTTCAGACCGGAGAGCTTCTGCTCGCCCTGTACCTCGGCGACCTCGCTGTCCCAGACGAACTTGATCTTCGGGTCGTTGAAGGCGCGCTCCTGCATCGCCTTGGAGGCGCGCAGGCTGTCCCGGCGGTGGACGATCGTCACGGACTTGGCGAAGCGCGAGAGGAAGGTGGCCTCCTCCATAGCGGTGTCGCCGCCGCCGATCACGGCGATGTCCTGGTCCTTGAAGAAGAACCCGTCACAGGTGGCGCACCAGGAGACACCGCGGCCGGAGAGGGTGTCCTCGTTCGGCAGGCCGAGCTTGCGGTGCTGGGAGCCGGTGGCGACGATGACGGCCTTCGCCTGGTGGACCGTGCCCGCGGTGTCGGTGACGGTCTTGATCTCACCGGTCAGATCGACGGAGACGATGTCGTCGGGGATCAGCTCGGCGCCGAAGCGTTCGGCCTGCGCACGCATGTTGTCCATGAGCTCGGGGCCCATAATCCCGTCCTGGAAGCCGGGGAAGTTCTCCACCTCGGTGGTGTTCATCAGGGCGCCACCGGCGGTGACGGCGCCCTCGAACACCAGGGGCTTCAGCGATGCGCGCGCGGTGTAGAGCGCCGCCGTGTAGCCTGCGGGCCCGGAGCCGATGATGATCACGTTACGGACGTCGCTCACGGCTTGATTCCTCGTCTCTGGTCTGTGTCAGTCGACCGGTGGGAGCCCCTTTCAGAACTCTCACCCCACCCAACGGATCCTACGGGGCGCGCATTCCCAGTGTGTCGGGGCACACGCATACCGGGTGGGGGTGACCGATGGACCGCACCGGGAGACTCAGGACCGGGCGAAGGAGTCTTTCAGAAGCACGGCCCCGGCGGTGCCGGGCTGCTGGCGAATACAGGCCGCGTCGACGACGTAGGCCGTGACACGAGTGCTGTCACCGGGCTCCGGCAGCACGACCAGATAGGCGCTCTTCCCACCGTAGCTGCCGGTCTTCGCCGCCAGAGCCTGGTCGCTGCGCGGGATCGCCCGCCGCACACAGTCAGGGATGGGGATCTCCGTCTGCAGCAGGGTGTTGGCGCTCTCGGTGCCGGTCGGCGTGCTCTGGTTCTCCGTGATCCCGGACCGTGGGTGCTGGCTCTTGTAGCCCGGCTGCTCCGGCCTCTTTGCGGCGAGCAGGTCGTGCACCTGGTTCTGGACGCTGGCGCCGGAGAACACGCTGATGGACGGGCTCGGCGTGCCGTGTGCCGTCGTGGTGGAGCTGCCGCCGGTGAACGATTGGATCACCAGGGTCCCGGCTCCCAGCACGGCGGCGGTGAGTACCGTGCCCAGCACGAGGGCCCTACGGCGCCGGGCGCGGCCGCTCTTCTTCCGTCCGGGGCCCGTCGTCGCTTGGGGGCGCCCAGCGGGGCGGTCGGCCGGGCGCTCGATGGCGACCGATGTTTCACGTGAAACATGCGCGTCGATGTCGTCACCGGAAGTGCCGGTCTCGTTGCCGGAGGACTCGGTGCCGTCGCCGGAGAAGGCGAGGAGCGCCTCGACGGCAAGGGCGGCGTCGATCCGGGCGGCCACGTCGGCCGGCATGGGTTCGACGTCCGGCACGGACACCAGCAGTCCGCGGATCTCCTCCAGCGAGGCGTGGACATCCGCACACGGCTCGCACGTGTCCAGGTGCCGTCGTATGTCCGTGCTGCGGCCCGGAGGGAGCAGGCCTTCGGTGAGGTCGGAGATCTCCTCGACGTCCGGGTGTCCGGCCGTGTCAGTCGTGGAAGTCACGCTCGCCCACCTCCGCCCTTCACTACGGCTGAGTCGCTCGGTCCCGTGTCCGTGGGGCTCTCGTTGGCAGACCCCGTTGCCGGTGGGACGGATGTCCCCTGCACCCGGTTCCGTCCCGGACCGGGTTCTTTTCCGCCTCCGCCGCTTTCGGGCCGTAGATGGGTGAGCAACGGCAGGAGTCTCGCTCTGCCTCGGGCGCAGCGGCTCTTCACGGTCCCCGTGGGCACGTCGAGAATCCGCGCGGCCTCGGCCACGGGGTAGCCCTGCATGTCGACCAGGACGAGCGCCGCCCGCTGCTCCTGCGGAAGCGTGCCGAGCGCCTCGAACAGCTGGCGTTGCACGTCGTTGCGTTCAGCCGGCGCCGAGGCCGACTCGTGCGGCTCCAGCAACTGCTCCAGCCGCTCGGTGTCGTCGACCGGTGACGTCTTCCGGGAGGCGGCCTTGCGGGTACGGTCCACGCAGGCGTTCACCGTGATCCGGTGCAGCCACGTCGTGACAGCCGACTGCCCCCGGAAGGTATGGGCGGCCCGGTAAGCCGACACCAGGGCGTCCTGGACCGCGTCGGCGGCTTCCTCACGGTCCCCGAGCGTCCGCAGCGCAACCGCCCAGAGCCGGTCCCGATGCCGCCGCACGAGCTCACCGAACGCCTCGGGATCGCCCTCCACGTGGCGAGCGAGCAGGTCCTTGTCGCTCACCCCGTCGTATCCGGCGCCCTCCGCCATCTGCCCCCTCCGGTCCGGGTGAGACGTCAGCCCGCGAACTGCACTTCGCCGATGGCCTGCTTGAAGCCGGCACCGGAGTACAGAGTGGGGTCGTACCCCGAGTTCGGTACGGCTGTCAGCCAGACGAGGACGTACTGCGTCTTCACCGACTTGGTCACCTTCACCGTAGCGGTGTTGTCCGTCGTCGTGACCTTGCCGATCTGGGTCATCGAGTCCAGCGATGCCGGCGTCAGCGAGTCGGTCGCGTACAGCTCGACCGTCGTGTGGTCACCGCCGTAGCGCAGATCGATCGTGGCCGTGCTGAGCTGCTTGGCCGAACCCAGGTCGTAGACGATGCCGACGCCCGGCTTGTAGGGGGCGATGACCGGACCCGAGTTGAAGGTCCTGGTCCTCCAATACGTGTTCTTGTCGCCGTCGTAGGTCTTGGGGACGTCGCCGGGGTGCTGGGGGTCGCCCTTGGCGACGAACTCCTGGCCGCCCTGGATCTTTATCGGCGTCGGCTTCGTCTTTGCAGTGCCCTTGTCGCCGTCGTTCGTCTGCTGGCTCTTGTTGGTGTCGTCGGACTTGCCGCCCTGGTCCATCAGCGCGTCCGCCAGCTGCCAGCTGCCCAGGCCGAGGGCTGCGATGAGCAGTGCCGACACCGCCCACTTCAGGGCCTTGCCGGTGCGGCTCTGGAGCGGGGGCGGCGGAGCCGCGATCGGCTGCGTGGCGCCGGCGTGTGGCGCCGGGCGGCCGTACGTGCCCTGCTGGTAGGTCGTGCGCTGGTACTCCGGCGGGGCGGCGAACGCCGGCTCCGGCGGGCGGATGCGAGGCATCTCGCCGATGGCCTTCACCAGTTCCTCCGGCGTGGTGCACGCGGCCTCGTGCCGGGACGCGGTGGCCCCGTCGTTGGCGAGCGCGCGCATGGCCAGCTCCGAGAGGCCTCGGTGGACACCGGCGCGCACCTGGTCGGGCGCGATGAGGCCGACGCCCTTGGGCAGCCCGGACAGGCCGTACGCGTCGCTCTCGTACGGCCAGCGCTGGGTCAGCGCCGCGTACAGCAGGGCGCCGATCGCCTCGGTGTCCGTGCGCTGCGGGGTGTCGGAGCTGATGCCGCGCAGCGCGGCGTTCACCGCGAGGCCGCGGATACGCCACTGCCCGGTCGACGCCCGCAGCACGGCGTTCGGGTTCAGCCGCAGATGGGCGAGACCCTCACGGTGTGCGGCAGCCATGGCCGAGGCGATCTGACTGACCATCTGGTAGGCGTCGTGCGGCTCCAGCGGTGCCGCCGCGAGCAGCGCGGTCAGCTCGGTGGCGTCGGGCAGCCACTCGTGCACGACGTAGACGAGGTCGTTCTCCTCGACAGCGTCCAGGACCTGGACGAAGCGCGGGTCGCCCAGCAGGGCGGAGGAGCGGGCGGCAGCCAGGACGGAACGGGCCCGGGTGTGCTCCGCGGGCAGGATGTGGACGCCGACTGCACGGCGGAGTTTCTCGTCGACCGCACGCCAACTGCTGAATCCGTCCAGACGGGTGACGCACTCCTCCAGTCGGTAGCGTCTGGCGAGCTTGTGACCGCTGTGCAGTTCGGGAGGCGACGTCTTCTCTCCAGGACCGTCGATTCCGCTGCTCCCCTGCGCCTTGTCGCTGCCCTTGTCCCGCTCCGGGTTCTTGGCCACCCCGTCGGCCGTGGACTGGTCCGCCTTGGCGGTCAGCGGCTGCTCGCCGCTGTTGTCTGCCACGTCGACGGCAGCCGTGCTCCGTTCCGCCACCGTCGTCCCTGCCTCCCCATCCGTTGCACGCTGTCCGACGCCGAAACCAATTGTGCCCACAGTCCGCCGCTATGCACGACACGCGGCGGCGGACGATGGTTGTGCGCCTACCCCCGCTTCAGCGGCCCAGACGTCCGCGGACCATGCCCACGAGCGAGTTGAGTTCCTCGATGCGCATGCGCCGGGCGGCGACGAAGAAGACACCGAGCAGGACGGCACCGCCGACGAGCAGCGCGGCGAAGGAGCCGACGACGCCCTGGCCGAGGCTGTGGCCGATGCCGTAGCAGGCCGCGCCGCTGAGCAGGGCCGCCGGTACGGAGGCGATGCACAGCCGCGCGTACGTCCGCAGCACCCGGGCGCCGTCCATGTCGCCGCCGAGCCGCTTGCGCAGCCGTCGCCAGGCGACGCCCACACCGATCGCGTAGGCCAGGCCGTAGGCGGCGGCCATACCGGCGACCGCCCAGCGGGCGGGCAGCACGAAGTAGCACAGCGCCGAGGCGCCCGCGTTGACGACGGCGACGATGACGGTGTTGTAGAAGGGCGTGCGGGTGTCCTCGTAGGCGTAGAAGGCGCGCAGGACGACGTACTGCACCGAGTAGGGGATCAGGCCGAGGCCGAAGGCCATCAGCATGTAGCCCATGTTGGTGGCCGCGTCGGTGCCCGAGGAGCCGAAGATCAGCGTGCACATCGGGATGCCGAGTGACAGGAAGCCGAAGGCGATCGGGACGATGGCGACCGCGGTGGTTCGCAGGCCCTGCGAGATGTCGTCGCGGACCGCGCCCGCGTCGCCCTCGGCCGCCGAGCGTGAGATGCGCGGCAGCAGGGCGGCCATCAGGGACACCGTGATGATGGCCTGCGGCAGGCCCCAGATCAGCTGGGCGTTGGCGTAGGCGGCGAAGCCGGTGCCCGCGACGCCGGAGTCCTTGCCGGACGCCGTGGACAGCTGGGTGACGATCATGGCGCCGGCCTGGTTGGCCAGCACGAACAGGACCGTCCACTTGGCGAGCATGGCGGCCTTGCCGAGGCCGTGGCCCCGCCAGTCGAACCGCAGCCGGATCCGGAAGCCCGTCTCGCGCAGATACGGGATCATCGCCAGTGCCTGGACGACCAGACCGAGCAGCACACCGATCCCGAGCAGGCGCTGGCCCTCCGCCGGGATGTTGGTGACCGTCATGTGGGAGTGGGAGGCGGTGCCGTAGACCCAGATGAACATGCTGAGCGTCACGATGATGACGATGTTGTTCAGTACCGGGGTCCACATCATCGCGCCGAACTTTCCGCGCGCGTTGAGGATCTGGCCCATCACCACGTGGACGCCCATGAAGAAGATCGAGGGCAGGAAGTAGCGGGTGAAGGTGACCGCGACGTCGTTGGCCGCGGGGTTGGTGGCGACCGGGTTGGACAGCATGCGCACCAGCAGCGGCGCCGCGAACATCGCGAGACCGGTCAGTGCGGCCAGCGCCACCATCACCAGGGTCAGCAGGCGGTTGGCGAACGCCTCGCCGCCGTCGTCGTCCTCCTTCATCGCCCGCACCAGCTGCGGTACGAAGACCGAGTTGAGGCCGCCGCCGACGGTGAGGATGTAGATCATCGTCGGCAGCTGGTAGGCGACCTGGAAGGAGTCGCCGAGGAAGTAGAGGCCGAGCGCGGAGACGATCAGCGCGGAGCGGACGAAGCCGGTCAGGCGGGAGACCATCGTGCCCGCCGCCATCACGGCACTGGACTTCATCAGGTTGGCCGCCTTGCCGCCCTTCTTCGCGGACGCGGCGGGCGCCTCGGAGTCGGGGACGGCGGTCAGGGCCATGGTGGAGGCAGAGGCCTCCGGCTCCCCGCCGCCGTGCGGCCCGGCGGGCGCCGGTGCCGCGGCAGGGGCGGGCACCGGGGGCTGCGCGGGGTTGCCGGTCCCGGCCGGGTAGGCGGTCCCGGCGTACGGGTCGCCCTGCTGCGGGCTCTGCCCGTATCCCTGCGGGTACTGGCCGGCCTGGCCGTACCCGGCGCCCTGGGTCGCGGCCGGCCCGGGGTAGGGCGAGGGATCGGCGGGCACGTGGCCGCCGCCCTGCTGCTGGTCCTTGAAGAGATGCGCGAAGGCGTCCGGCTCGTGGTGCTGCTCGCCGGAGTGCGTGACCAGGTCGTCCACTCCCACGAACCGGGTCGTGCGCGGGTTGTCGCCGTGGGGCAGGTACGGGCCCGCGCCCTCCGGCTCCGGCGCCGGGGTCTGCGCCCACACCCGGGGGTCGGGGGCGTGCGGCGACTGGTCGGGCGAGGCGTACATCTGCTGCTGACCGTAGCTGCCCGGCGGGGGCGGCGGGTGTGCGGCGCGGTCGTAGAGCGCCTCGGCGACCGGGTCCTGGGCGGCCAGGTCCTGCGCCCGGTAGGGGTCCTGGTCGTAGGCGTCCTGGAGGTACATGTCCGCAGCGTGCTGCGGCGGTACCTGGCCGGGCTCCGGCGGCGTCTCGGGGTAGCCCGAGCCGGCCGCGCCCTGGCCGCGATCACCGTCGTACGGCGCGTTCATGCTTACCCCACCTCATCGTCCCGGGCCCACCGGCCACGACATCGCTCAACGGTCCACTCTCTCACCCGTCCCGGACGGGTCGGCGTTTTCCGCAGCGGTGTCCGGCGCAGGGTCACTCGGCTGCTCCGGGTCGTCTGCCCCTGTGCTGAGGCCGGAATCACCGGGTTCCTGCGGGAGACGATCCGAGGGTGCGTCGGGGTTCCCGGGCTTGTCACCGGCCTCCCCTGCCGCGTCCGGACCGTCCTCGTCGGCCTGCCGGGCGGCCGCGCGCTTGCGCTGGGTGTACATCCGGAATCCCGCGAGGACGAGGAGCAGCACGCCGCCGCCGATGACCAGCATCACGGTGGGCGTGACCTCGGTGACCTTCACGTCGAAGCTGACGGCGTCGCCGTACTCCTGGCCGTCCTCGGTGTACAGCTGGGCGACGACCGTGACCCGGCCGTTGGCGTTGGCCGCGGTGGCGAACTTCACGGACTGGCTGTGCCCGCCGGAGATCTCCACCGGCTGCTCGGAGTAGGCCTTGCCGCCGATCTTCAGACGCGTCGGGTTGGACGAGGTGAGGCGCAGGATCAGGTGGCCGACGGGCTGGACGAGATTGTTCTGGACGGTCACCGGGATCGTGGCGCTGCGGCCGGAGAGCTTGGTCTCCGACTTGTCGATCAGCTTGACCTGGGCGGCCAGATCGTCGAGCCACCCCTCCACGCCGTTGCGGAAGCTGCCCGCGTCCCCGCTCCTGCCGCGCCACGACGTGGACATCTCACGGTTTATGGCCCGCCCGAACGGCGTGACGACGCGAGAGCGGTCGGTGAGGATCACCTGGAAGTTGTCGAGCTTGTCCTGGGTGCGTGCAATCTGCTGGAACGCCGACACGGGCAGTTCCTGCTTGCGCAGCGAGGACGGGTAGTACTGCGTGGAGGGGATCTGAGTGGTGGCGTTCGGGTCCGGCTTGTCCTTGGCCGCCGAGGTGAGGTCCTGGGACTGTGACCAGTTCGCACCGTCGAGCGCCTTCAGCGCCGCCGCCATCGCCTGGGCCTGGCTCGCCGCGGGCATCCGCTGCGGGGCGACGACGATGCTGCGCTGCTCGTCGGTCTGGGCGTTCACCTCAAGGCTCTGGGCCAGGAACTGCTGCACGGCCAGCGTCGAGGTGTCGGCCTTGGTCAGGTCGCCCTCGAAGGCCGTGGACAGCCGGGCGTCGGAGACCACCGCCGTGGTGCCGCCGCCGACCGGGCGGGCGGCGGAGGGCGTGTACGACAGCCCGGCGGTCTCCTGGAGGCTGTCGCTGCGGGCGATCACCCGGTCGGCTCCCGCGGACGTCGCGACCTTCATGATCGACGGGTCCACGGCGCCCTCCACCGGCCAGGCGAAGTCCGTGGTCGGTGTGACGTGGAGCACGGTCTTGACGGTGATGGCGGCGACGTCGGTGGCGTCCTTGAGGTGGCTGAGCGAGCCGGTGACGCCGGTGCCGTTGTGCGCGAGGGACGCCAGGTCCGGGTCGCCGAACGGCAGCGCGACGACCTCCTTGCCCGCCACCGCGTTCTGGAGGTCCGCCAGCCACTGCTTGGCGACCGCCTGGTGCGCCTTCGGGCCGGGTGTGGTCGTGCCGTTGTCACCGGGGAGCCGGTAGTTGCCGGTCGCCATCGCGTCCACGGAGGCCAGCAGGTCCGGGTCGATCACCCAGGTGACGTCGAGGTCCTTGCCGAGATCCACCATCTGGGCCAGCCGGCCGCCCGGAGCCAGCTCCTTGGCCAGGTCGTCGTTGAGGAACACCGGCGTCTGCAGCTCGCCGGCGCCCGTCTTGGCCGTCATGTGGACCGTGGAGATCAGCGGCCACAGGAACGTCGTCTTCGTCTTGCTGCCGGCGTCGGACGGCTGCCACGGCAGGAACGTCTGCTGGACGCCGAGCACCTGGTCCCAGGCCTGGGCGGGGGTCTGGCCGGACAGGGAGACGCCGAATTCGTAGACACCGTCCGCGCCGAGGTCGAGCTTGTCCACCGGGACGGAGATGCTGAAGTGCTCGGCGACGCCCGGGTCCAGCTTGGCGAACTTCTCCACGTACTTCCCGCCGACCTCGGACCCGGCGGCGCTCTGCGGGTCGTCGGAGTGCTGGGCGATGCTGTCGATCTCCGAGCGGGTGGTCACCATGGGGCCCACCCGCAGGCCTACGTGGGCGCTGGTGACGGGCTGCTTGCCGTTGTTGGTGACCGTGCCGGACACGGTCAGCGTGTCGCCGTCGGTGGGGGCGCTCGGGGTGAGCGTGTCCAGGGCGACGGACACCGTGCCCGAGGAAGCGGCCTGGGCGGGCGCGGCAGCGGGCAACTGGAGCAGACCGGCCAGCAGTGGCGCTCCGGCGAGCAGCGCTCCGGCGCGCCGCACCCAGCGGCGGGCAGGGGAGGCACTGGTTGCCTGGAAGTCAGCCGCCTCGGCCACGCTCGCCCGTCCCTCGTCGTCAGTGGTCGTCGGAATGTGCGTCCACGCATGGTAACGAGGCGCGGAGAGCGGAAGTGCCGCGGTGCCCGTCACAAGATCGAAGAACTCCGGCGACCTGTCCTCTATATCCAGTATCGAGTGGAGAGCTTCCCAACGCCGCAAGAGCAGCTCTTGCACGGGTATGCCGGAAGCTGTCCGGGCCCGCTTTCACCGGGCGGTCCCGTGATCTTCACCGGGCCGCCCCGGGATAAAATCGAGGACACCCCTGGTCGCCGGTGCACGTACCCTCTTCTGTTGTGCCGAACCCCAACGAAGACACTCCCTCCGCCCTGAGCCAGGCGCAGCAGCGCGCGGTCGCCGAGCTGCTGCGGGTGGCCCCCGTCGCCGACGATCTCGCCCGCCGATTCCAGGAGGCGGGGTTCTCCCTCGCCCTGGTCGGCGGATCGGTGCGCGACGCGCTGCTCGGCCGGCTCGGCAACGACCTGGACTTCACCACCGACGCCCGCCCCGAGGACGTACTGAAGATCGTCCGGCCCTGGGCGGACGCAGTCTGGGAGGTGGGCATCGCCTTCGGCACGGTCGGTGCGCAGAAGGACGGCTACCAGATCGAGGTGACCACCTACCGGTCGGAGGCGTACGACCGCACCTCACGCAAGCCCGAGGTGTCGTACGGCGACTCCATCGAGGAGGACCTGGTCCGCCGGGACTTCACGGTCAACGCGATGGCCGTGGCGCTGCCGCAGAAGGAGTTCATCGACCCGCACGGCGGCCTGGAGGACCTGGCCGCGCGGGTGCTGCGGACGCCGGGCACGCCCGAGGAGTCGTTCTCGGACGATCCGCTGCGGATGATGCGGGCCGCCCGGTTCGCCGCCCAGCTGGACTTCGCGGTCGCCCCCGAGGTCGTCGCCGCGATGACGGACATGGCCGGGCGTATCGAGATCGTCTCGGCCGAGCGGGTCCGGGACGAACTGAACAAGCTGATCCTCTCCACGCACCCCCGCGAGGGCCTGGCCCTGCTCGTCGAGACCGGGCTGGCCGACCATGTGCTGCCCGAGCTGCCGGCGCTGCGCCTGGAGCGGGACGAGCACCACCGGCACAAGGACGTCTACGAACACACGCTGATCGTCCTGGAACAGGCGATCGCGCTGGAGCAGGAGGGCCCCGATCTCACGCTCCGGCTCGCCGCGCTGTTGCACGACATCGGCAAGCCGCGCACCCGTCGCTTCGAGAAGGACGGCCGGGTCTCGTTCCACCACCACGAGGTCGTCGGCGCCAAGATGACCAAGAAGCGCATGACTGCTCTGAAGTACTCGAATGAGCTGGTGAAGGACGTCTCGCGGCTGGTTGAACTGCACCTGCGCTTCCACGGCTACGGCACCGGTGAATGGACGGACTCCGCGGTCCGCCGCTATGTCCGTGACGCGGGGCCGCTGCTGGACCGTCTGCACAAGCTGACCCGCTCGGACTGCACCACCCGCAACAAGCGGAAGGCGGCCATGCTGTCCCGGGCCTACGACGGTCTGGAGGAGCGCATTGCCCAGCTCCAGAAGCAGGAGGAGCTGGACGCGATTCGCCCCGACCTGGACGGCAACCAGATCATGGAGATCCTGGGCGTCGGCCCCGGCCCGGCCATCGGCAAGGCGTACAAGTACCTGCTGGAGTTGCGCCTGGACAACGGCCCGATGGAGCACGATGCGGCGGTGGCGGCGCTCAAGGAGTGGTGGACCGAGCAGAGCTGAGGGAGTGGAGCGGGGTCATGTTTCACGTGAAACATGACCCCGCACGGCCTTCAGGGAACGGTGTGGGGCGGTGTTTCACGTGAAACACCGCCCCACCGCACGTTCGCGTATTACTTGTTGCTCCCCAGGCAGAGAACGAAGGAATCGCTGCCTTCCTTCCACTCGATGGCAGCGGTCGTTCCCTGGACCGACTGGCAGGCGAGCATGGCCAGACTGGTGCTGCCGTCCTTCTTGAGCACCTTGTAGTCCGCCTTCGGGTCGCTGCAGCCCAGCTTCTGGATCTGCGGGTCCTTGTCGCTTCCCTTGTTCGTCAGGCAGTCACCGACGGCCAGTTTCTGAGTGTCGTCGGCCTTGTTGAAGTACCAGCCGCCGACGATGACGATGAGGCCGACGACGGCGCCGATGATGCGGATGTACTGCCGGACGCCGCGCTTCGGCCGCTGAGGAGGCACCGGTGCGTACGGCGCCATGCCCTGCTGGGGGAACCCGGGCTGGCCCGGCTGCTGCGGGTAGCCGCCCTGCGGAGGGTAGGGAGCCTGAGGCTGGCCGCCCTGCGGGGGGTACGGCGCCTGAGGCTGACCGTACGCCTGCTGGCCCTGCGTGAATGGGTTCTGGCCCTGGGGCGGAGTCGTCACGTGTGGGTCCCCCTATGAAGAAAGAGATGAGTGAGCAGCGCACATAAGTGGCGCGTAAGACGCACGTAAGCTACCGGGCCGCACTGACACTCCTGTAGCCCGGGGGAACTCTGTGGCCCTGATGTGACACTCACCGGCGTTCAAAGCGGCCCATAGCGACAGCAACCGCTCCGTAGAGGAGAGAGACGGTGACGACCAGCGTCGCCGAACGGCCGTCCGGGGGCAGCATCAGGGCGGCCACTCCGGCCGCCCCGACGAATGCCACGTTGAACAGCACGTCGTACACGGAGAACACGCGCCCGCGGAAGCCGTCGTCCACCGAGGACTGCACGACCGTGTCGGTCGCGATTTTCGCGCCCTGGGTGATGAGGCCCAGCACGAAGGCGGCGACCAGGAGCGGCCCGATGGCGAAGGGGAGGCCGAGAGCGGGTACCAGGACCGCGGCCGCGGCGGAGCACGCCACGATCCAGCGACCGGGGCCGAGCCGTCCCGCCGCCACGGGGGTGACCACGGCCGCCGCGAAGAATCCCGCCCCTGAGACCGCGAGCACCAGCCCGAGCAGCCGGAGCCCCTCCTCGGGGGTGCTGGAGAGGGCGTACCGACAGAGCATGAGCAGCAGGACCAGCAGGGCGCCGTAGCAGAAGCGCATCAGCGTCATCGCGGCCAGTGCCCAGGCGGCTTCTCTGCGCCGGGGTGCGGCGAGGTGCCGGACGGCCGCCACCAGATCCCGTGCCGTGTCGGCCAGCGCGCTGCGCAGCCGTGGCCGCGCCGGATGGCGGTCGGGCCCGAGAAGCGCCCGGGGCAGGCTCAGAGAGGTCAGGCCCGCACAGAGATAGAGGAGTGCGCCCAGCAGGACCACCGCGGCGTCGGAGTCCGACGCCACGAGCCGTACGGCGAAGGCGAGGCCGGCGCCTGCCGTCGCGGCGAGCGTGCCGGCCGTCGGGGACAGGGAGTTGGCCAGCACCAGGCGCTCGGCGTCCACCACGCGGGGCAGGGACGCGGACAGCCCGGCGAGGACGAAGCGGTTGACGGCCGTGACGCACAGCGCGGAGACGTAGAAGAGCCAGTTCGGGACATGGCCGAGCATCAGCACGGCGGTGACCGCTGCCAGCAGGGCGCGCAGCAGATTGCCGTACACGAAGACCTGCCGGCGTCGCCAGCGGTCCAGCAGGACACCCGCGAACGGACCGACCAGGGAATAGGGGAGCAGCAGCACGGCCATCGCCGAGGCGATCGCCGTGGCCGAGGTCTGTTTCTCCGGCGAGAAGACGACGTACGCGGCGAGCGCCACCTGGTAGACGCCGTCGGCGCCCTGGGAGAGCAGGCGGACGTACAGCAGGCGTCGGAAGTACCGAAGACGCAGCAGGACGCGCAGGTCACGCACGACGGGCATGCCGCCCAGCCTCACATATGCGGAAGGTCCCCGGGTCGGGAAACCCGGGGACCTTCACAGCCCTGGCAGGAGCGTTTGCGTGCGAGCGGTCGCGTCGGCGCTTTTAGCGCTCGACCTCGCCGCGGATGAACTTCTCGACGTTCTCGCGGGCCTCGTCGTCGAAGTACTGGACCGGCGGGGACTTCATGAAGTACGAGGACGCCGACAGGATCGGGCCGCCGATGCCGCGGTCCTTGGCGATCTTCGCGGCGCGCAGGGCGTCGATGATGACACCCGCGGAGTTCGGGGAGTCCCAGACCTCGAGCTTGTACTCCAGGTTCAGCGGGACGTCACCGAAGGCGCGGCCCTCAAGGCGGACGTAGGCCCACTTGCGGTCGTCCAGCCAGGCCACGTAGTCGGACGGGCCGATGTGGACGTTCTTCTCGCCGAGGTCCCGGTCGGGGATCTGGGAGGTGACGGCCTGCGTCTTGGAGATCTTCTTGGACTCCAGGCGCTCGCGCTCGAGCATGTTCTTGAAGTCCATGTTGCCGCCGACGTTCAGCTGCATGGTGCGGTCCAGGATGACACCGCGGTCCTCGAACAGCTTCGCCATGACGCGGTGCGTGATGGTGGCGCCGACCTGGGACTTGATGTCGTCACCGACGATCGGCACACCGGCCTCGGTGAACTTGTCCGCCCACTCCTTGGTGCCGGCGATGAAGACCGGGAGGGCGTTGACGAAGGCGACCTTGGCGTCGATGGCGCACTGGGCGTAGAACTTCGCCGCGTCCTCGGAGCCCACGGGCAGGTAGCAGACCAGGACGTCGACCTGCTTGTCCTTCAGGATCTGGACGACGTCGACCGGCTCGGCCTCGGACTCCTCGATGGTCAGGCGGTAGTACTTGCCGAGGCCGTCGAGGGTGTGGCCGCGCTGGACGGTGACACCGGACGTGGGCACGTCGCAGATCTTGATGGTGTTGTTCTCGGAGGCGCCGATCGCGTCCGCGAGGTCGAGGCCGACCTTCTTGGCATCGACGTCGAACGCGGCGACGAACTCGATGTCACGCACGTGGTAGTCACCGAACTGCACGTGCATCAGGCCGGGGACCTTGGCCGCCGCGTCGGCGTCCTTGTAGTACTCGACTCCCTGCACCAGCGACGCGGCGCAGTTGCCCACGCCGACGACGGCTACGCGAACCGAACCCATTCCGGTTGCTCCCTGTGTGTACGAGTGAGGCCCTGACTGGGACTCACGTGGCGGTGTCGCCGGGCGTATCCGTCCGGGGGGTGCCCCCGGCACGGGGCAGGCCGCCCGTCGATCCAGTGGTGGTGTCCTGCGGAGCGGTCCCCCGGGACGTGGAACCCTTCAGGTCCCGCCCCGCCCGCTCGCTCTCGATGAGCTCGTTCAGCCAGCGCACTTCGCGCTCCACGGACTCCATCCCGTGGCGCTGGAGCTCAAGTGTGTAGTCGTCGAGGCGCTCCCGCGTGCGCGCCAGGGAGGCGCGCATCTTCTCCAGGCGCTCCTCCAGGCGGCTGCGCCGGCCCTCCAGCACGCGCATGCGCACATCGCGCGACGTCTGCCCGAAGAAGGCGAACCGTGCGGCGAAGTGCTCGTCCTCGTAGGCGTCGGGGCCGGTCTGCGAGAGCAGCTCCTCGAAGTGCTCCTTCCCCTCCGCCGTCAGCCGGTAGACGATCTTGGCGCGGCGTCCGGCGAGCGGAGCGGCGAGGGCGTCCTCATGGGTGTTGCCCGGTTCCTCGATCAACCAGCCGCTCGCGACCAGCGTCTTGAGGCAGGGATACAGGGTCCCGTAGCTGAACGCACGGAACACCCCCAGGGACGTGTTGAGGCGTTTGCGCAGCTCGTAGCCGTGCATCGGGGACTCGCGCAGCAGACCGAGCACGGCGAACTCGAGGATGCCGGAACGTCGGCTCATCGTCGCCTCCTCTCGGTCCCGCAGCTCTCTCCCGCGGGTCTCGCAGTGCCTCTCAGCGTCTTTATCTCGTGCTGATGTATCGACTCGATACATCAGCACGATAGAACGGCCGCCGGCAGGCGACAAGAGGGACGACGGTGAACGGGATCACATCACCGATTCATACGATGCAGGTTGCCTGTTTTGGGGTGAACTTCAGGGCTCAGCGGGTTTTGGCGGTGCGTAGTCTGTGCGGCATGCACATCGCCGGGAACCAAGTGACGTCTGGGGAGCGTCGTCGTCCCCGGTGCGGTACGGGTGAATGCAGGACCGACCACATCCGTACTCCGGGGGGACCGGAAACCAGCCGCCGTTCCAGGCGCGCACGGGTGCGCCTGCCCGAGGAGTAATCGTTCGATGAGCGAGCACCGTCGCAAACCGCCGCAGCCGCAGGGAGGCGGACGTGCCGCGGCCCGACGTGGTCAGTCCGGCTCGTCCTCCGGCCGCCGTGCGGCACCGCGTGGCGCCACCGGGTCTCCTGCCGACTCCTACGAGTCCAGTTCCCATGGGTCGGACAGCGGCCCGGGAGGCGAGGAGCGTTCCTACGGCGGCCGGGCCGAGGCCCGCCGCGCGGCACAGAGAGGCAGCCGCCGCAGAGGCGCCGACAACACAGGTCCAGGCGGCCGGGGAGGCGGCCCGGGCGGTCCCAGCGGTCCCGGGCGCGGCAGAGGCCGCGCATCGACCGCGCCCGGCAGGAAGAGATTCATCGACTACCCCCGGTCCGGCAAGTACGGATGGCGCCGCTGGATGCCTTCCTGGAAGCTCGTCACCGGGATGTTCATCGGCTTCGTGGGGAGCCTGGTCGCGCTGGTCGGCGTCGGCTACGCGATGGTCTCTGTGCCCGACGAGAACGCGGCGGCCAAGTCCCAGAACAACGTCTACTACTGGGCCGACGGCACGCAGATGGTGGCCACGGGCACCGGCGTCAACCGGCAGAACGTCAACATCGCCCAGATTCCCGAAGCGATGCAGTGGGCCGTGATCTCGGCCGAGAACAAGAGCTTCTACCAGGACTCGGGCGTCGACCCCCAGGGACTCCTGCGCGCCGTGGTCAACATGGCACGGGGCGGCCAGACCCAGGGTGGCTCGACGATCACCCAGCAGTTCGTGAAGAACACCTACCTGAGCCAGCAGCAGACCCTCACCCGCAAGTTCAAGGAGATGTTCATCTCCATCAAGGTGGGGACGAAGCTCTCCAAGCAGCAGATCCTCCAGGGCTACCTGAACACCTCGTACTTCGGCCGCGGCGCCTACGGCATCCAGGCGGCGGCGCAGACGTACTACGGCAAGGACGCGAAGGACCTCACGCCGAGCGAGTGCGCGGTGCTCGCGGCGCTGCTGAAGGGCCCGACGTACTTCGACCCGGCCGGCAACGCGGACCTCGACCCGTCGGCGACGCAGCAGGCGAACACGCAGCGCTCGAAGGACCGCTGGGGGTGGATCCTCGAGCAGATGCACAACGACCACCACCTCACCGACGTGCAGTTCCAGCAGGCCACCAAGCAGTACCCCGTGCCCGACGGCCGCAAGGCGACCAAGGGCATGACCGGCCAGATCAGCTACCTGGTGGACACGGCGAAGAAGTACGTCCTCGCGCACTCCGACATCACCGAGACGCAGTTCGACCAGGGCGGCTACCAGATCCAGACGACCTTCGAGAAGGACAAGGTCAACGAGCTGGCAGCGGCCGTGAAGAAGGTCCAGAAGGACCGCATCGACCCGAAGAAGCGTGATCTGGACAAGTACGTCCAGTTCGGTGCGGCGTCGGTGAAGCCCAAGGACGGCGCGATCGTCGCTCTCTACGGCGGTGACGGCTACGAGAACGGCCACTTCACGAACAACGCCGACACCTCCGGCGTTCCGGTCGGTTCGACGTGGAAGCCGTTCGTGCTCGCCGCGGCGATGGAGTACGGCACGTACCGGACCGGTGGGGAGGGTCTCTCGCCGCTGAGCAAGTACAACGGCAACGACCATCTCAAGGTGCTCAACAACGACGGCAGCCCGGTGCTGACGAAGGACAACTCGGTCTTCTACCAGCGCAACGAGAGTGACTACAAGTGGGGCTACATCTCGCTGCGCAAGGCGATGGAGCAGTCCGTCAACACGCCGTTCGTCCAACTCGGTATGGATGTGGGGCTGACGCATGTCCGGGACGTCGCGCAGGCGTCCGGCATCCTGAGGGACAGCTTCTCGACGCTCAACCCGTCCTTCTCCATCGGTACCTCGACCCCGAGCGCGATCCGCATGGCCGACGCGTACGCGACGTTCGCCGCGTCGGGTCAGCACACTGACCCGTACTCGGTGACCGCCGTGAAGAAGGACGGCCAGGAGCTGCCGGGCTTCACCAAGCCGAAGGTGAGCACGGCGATTCCCGAGAACGTGGCGAACAACGTCACGGACGTCCTCCAGAACGTGATCCAGAACGGTACGGGTGTGAACGCCAAGGCCCTGGGCCGGACGGCGGCAGGCAAGACCGGTACCACCGACAGCAACAAGTCGGCCTGGTTCGTCGGCTACACCCAGCAGTTGTCCACCTCGGTGGCGATGTTCCGTGAGAACCCGAAGGACCATGAGCTGCTGTCCATGAACGGCACGGCCGGGGTCGAGTCGATCCACGGTGGTGACATCCCGACGTCGGTGTGGACCGAGTACATGAAGGGCGCGCTGAAGAACGCCAACGACAACGGCTTCCCGGCCGCCACCGAGATCGGCAAGGTCCAGGACGAGGCGGGCGCTCCGACTCCGACCCCGACCCCGACCGTCACGCCGAGCCCGAGCGCGACCCAGTCGCCGAGCCCGACGCCGAGCGCGACGAACACCTCCCCGTCCCCGTCGGCGAGCGACACCTGTCAGTGGAACTGGGGCAACCCCTGTAACGGCAATGGCAACGGCACCGGCGGTACGGACACGGGTGGCACCACCGGAGGAACCTCTCCGTCACCCACGCCCACCGATACGACCGGCAACGGCAACACCCGAGGCAACGGCAACGGAGGCATCTTCGCCGGCGCCAATGGCTAGCCGCCGCCCCGGACCGGGTGGCGACCATTTCGTCCGCCGCGGGTGTTTCACGTGAAACATGGGCCGCCGCACCCACGAGGTGCGGCGGCCCTCGGCTTTTTCCTAGGCACGTACGGCAGGATGTGCCCCATGCCCAGTGCAGAGATGACGCCTGCGGGCGTGCACGAGCCCGAGCCCGTGCGGCCCGCCACGGCAGAACCGGTGCCGCCGACCAGGGAGGACGAGGTCGCCGCGGCCGGCAGCGAGCTGATCGGCGGTCCCATCGGACGGCGAGCCCTGCTCGGCACGTCCTGGTGGACGCCCGTACGAGTCGTCGCGCTCGTGGCGATCGGCATGTTCGCCCTCGGTCTGGTCCAGAAGGCGCCCTGCTACCACAGTGCCTGGTTCTTCGGCGCGAGCAGCCAGTACACGAAGGCCTGCTATTCGGACATCCCGCACCTCTACCAGGGGCGCGGGTTCGCCGACCATCTCGTGCCGTACTTCGACAAGCTCCCGGACGACATGTCCGGCGGCATGGGCTATCTCGAATACCCGGTGCTGACCGGCGTGTTCATGGAGGTGGCCTCCTGGCTCACCCCGCACAGCGGCACCATCCAGTACCAGGAGCAGTGGTACTGGTTCGTCAACGCCGGGATGCTGCTGGTCTGCGCGGTCGTCATTGCCGTCTGCGTGGCCCGCACCCACCGCCGGCGCCCCTGGGACGGCCTCCTGGTCGCCCTGGCGCCCGCCGTCCTGCTGACCGCCACCGTCAACTGGGACCTGCTGGCGGTGGCGCTCACGGCCGCCGCGATGCTGATGTGGTCCCGCAGCCGGCCCGTCGCCTTCGGTGTCCTCCTGGGCCTCGCCACGGCCGCCAAGCTCTATCCGGTGTTCCTGCTCGGCCCCCTGTTCGTGCTGTGCTGGCGGGCCGGCAAGTGGCGGGAGTTCGTCCAGGCCACGGTCAGTACGGTGCTCGCCTGGTTCGTGGTGAACCTGCCGGTGATGCTGTTCGCATTCGAAGGCTGGTCGAAGTTCTACACGTTCAGCCAGGAACGGGGCGTCGACTTCGGTTCCTTCTGGCTGATCTGGGCGCAGAACTCCAGCAACCCGCCCTCGACGGGTTTCGTGAACACCGCCGCCACCGTGCTGGTGGTGCTGTGCTGCCTCGGTATCGCCGTGCTGACGTTCACCGCCCCGCGCCGGCCGCGTTTCGCGCAACTGGCCTTCCTGGTGGTCGCGGTGTTCATCGTCACCAACAAGGTCTACTCCCCGCAGTACGTCCTGTGGCTGGTGCCGCTGGCGGCGCTCGCCCGGCCCAAGTGGCGCGACTTCCTGATCTGGCAGGCGTGCGAGATGGCGTACTTCCTGGGCATCTGGATGTACCTCGCGTACACGACCAGCGGAGACGCCCACAAGGGACTGCCGACGCTGGGCTACCACTGGGCGATCGTGCTGCACCTGGCGGGCACGCTGTACCTGTGCGCCGTCGTCGTACGGGACATCCTCATGCCGGAGCGGGACGTGGTGCGCCGGTCCGGCGACGACGACCCCTCGGGCGGGGTGCTCGACGGAGCGGAAGACGTCTTCGTGCTCGGAGCGGCGACCTACGAGCCGCGTCACGCCGCTCACTTCGAGGGGCCTCAGGTGGACTGGGGCAGGCCGGTGCCGCCCTCCCCCGAGAATCGTTCGCTCTGAGCGAACAACCCTTCAGGAGCTGACGCAGAAGGCCGTACCCGGGTGCTCCGGGTACGGCCTTCTCGCTGTCCTGAGAGGGACTCGGTGTCCTGGGTGCCGGCTCAGCGGTCCATGATGCGGTCGAACTGGGTCGTGGTGTGCCGCAGATGGGCCACCAGCTCGTCCCCGACCTTCGGCTCCGGGGCGTCCGAGGGCACGAACAGGATCGACACCTGCATGTGCGGCGGCTCGGCGAACCAGCGCTGCTTGCCGTCCCAGACGAATGGAGAAAGGTTCCGGTTGACGGTGGCGAGGCCGGCCCGCGCGACGCCCTTGGCGCGTGGCATGACGCCGTGCAGCGCCTTCGGGGCCTCCAGACCCACCCCGTGCGACGTACCGCCCGCCACGACCACCAGGAAGCCGTCCGAGGCCGCCTTCTGCTGGCGGTAGCCGAACCGGTCGCCCTTGGCCACGCGCGTCACGTCCAGGACGGCACCGCGGTACTCGGTGGCCTCGTGGTCCCCCAGCCACAGCCGCGTGCCGATGCGGGCGCGGAACCGGGTCTGCGGGAACTGCTGCTGGAGCCGGACGAGTTCGTCGGCCTTGAGGTGGCTGACGAACATCGTGTGCAACGGCAGCCGGGCCGCGCGCAGCCGGTCCATCCAGCCGATGACCTCCTCGACGGCGTCCGAGCCGTCGGTGCGGTCCAGCGGCAGATGGATGGCGAAGCCCTCCAGCCGGACGTTCTCTATGGCCTGGTGCAGCTGCGGCAGGTCCTGCTCGCTGATGCCGTGCCGCTTCATCGAGGACATCACCTCGATGACGACACGGGCACCGACGAGGCCGTACACGCCGTCGATCGACGACACCGAGCGCACCACCCGGTCGGGCAGCGGCACCGGCTCCTCGCCGCGCCGGTACGGCGTCAGCACCAGCAGGTCCCCGCCGAAGAAGTCCTTGATGCGTGCGGCCTCGTAGGTCGTGCCGACCGCGAGCAGGTCGGAGCCCAGCCGCGTGGCCTCCTCGGACAGCCGCTCGTGCCCGAAGCCGTAGCCGTTGCCCTTGCAGACCGGGACGAGTCCCGGGAACTGCTCCTGCACGTGCTTGTGGTGCGCCCGCCAGCGCGCGGTGTCGACGTAGAGCGTGAGCGCCATGGCCGGACCCGGGACCTTTCTCGTGGCTGCGGTGGATCAGAGGTGTCTGAGCTGTGAAGGCTATGGAATCAGACGGCCGCGGCTCAACGGCGCGACATGTAGATGTCGAGCGCCTTGTGGAGCAGCTTGTTCAGCGGGAAGTCCCACTCGCCGAGGTACTCGGCGGCCTGCCCGCCCGTGCCGACCTTGAACTGGATCAGGCCGAACAGGTGGTCCGTCTCGTCCAGCGAGTCCGAGATGCCGCGCAGGTCGTAGACGGTGGCACCGAGCGCGTAGGCGTCGCGCATCATCGTCCACTGCATCGCGTTCGAGGGCCGGACCTCACGGCCGATGTTGTCGGAGGCGCCGTAGGAGTACCAGACGTGGCCGCCGACGATCAGCATCGTCGCGGCGGAGAGGTTCACGCCGTTGTGCCGGGCGAAGTACAGCCGCATCCGGTTCGGGTCCTCGGTGTTGAGGGCCGACCACATGCGCTGGAAGTACGACAGCGGGCGCGGCCGGAAGTGGTCGCGCACGGCCGTGATCTCGTACAGCCGCTGCCACTCGGCCAGGTCCTGGTAGCCGCCCTGGACCACCTCGACACCGGCCTTCTCGGCCTTCTTGATGTTGCGGCGCCACAGCTGGTTGAAGTTCTTGTGGACCTCTTCCAGGGAACGATTCGCCAGCGGCACCTGGAAGACGTAGCGGGGCTGGACGTCACCGAAGCCGGCGCCGCCGTCCTCGCCCTGCTGCCAGCCCATACGGCGCAGCTTGTCGGCCACCTCGAAGGCGCGCGGCTCGATGAAGTCGGCCTCCATGTCGCGCAGCCGCTTGACGTCCTGGTCCTGGATGCCCTTCTTGATGGTCTCCGCGTGCCAGCGACGGATGATCACCGGCGGGCCCATCTTCACGGAGAACGCGCCCTGCTGCTTCAGGTGCGCCAGCATCGGCTGGATCCAGTCGTCCAGGTTCGGCGCGAACCAGTTGATGACCGGCCCCTCGGGCAGGTAGGCCAGGTAGCGCTTGATCTTGGGCAGCTGCCGGTAGAGGACCAGGCCCGCGCCGACCATCTCGCCCGTGCGCTCGTCGAACCAGCCGAGGTTCTCCGAGCGCCACTCCGCCTTGACGTCGGCCCAGGCCGGGACCTGCATGTGGCTCGCCGCCGGCAGGCTCTGGATGTAGGCCAGATGCTGCTCGCGGCTGATGGTCCTCAGGGTCAGGCTCATTCGGGGCGCTCCTCGGGCTGGTGTGTCCCCATGGGTACAGGGGCTCCGGCTCTCGCGCCGAAGCCTACTGCGCCGTGCGAGCGCCCCGACTGGGCGTACGGCCCTTAATCCCGGCGGGCCGCCTCAGCTGCCGATGAGTCCGCCGAAGAGACCGCCGTGTGCCATGCCGATCAGGAAACCGATCCCGGAGGCGCCGAGCCCCAGGATCAGGGCGAAGCGCTCACGCGTGGTCACGGAGATCCACTGTCCGTAGATTCCGACGAGCAGGCCCACGAGACCCGCCCACGACGTCAGCAGATGGAGGCCGTGGAAGAAGGACGTGATGAAGGACAGCAGACCCAGGACGAGCGTGATCGCCGCCAGTGTGTCCTGGAGCGGACGGGCCTTGCCGTCCGTGGCGAAGAGGGAACCGGCGACGTTGGGATGCATTACCTGTGCCATGGGCACCTCCTGCGGAAGGCGGCGCATAGTAGCGCCGTACACACCCGACGTGTACAGAGTGACCGCCTCCACGCCCGGATTTCAACCGGAAGCGGGTGTGCGGGTAGTCTGTACCGTCTGCACCGGTGTCTGCCCACTGCCTGCCCAGGTAAGACTGCGGGAGCCTCAGCGCCCCCGATTGTCAGTGGTCGCGGATACCGTTGCGTACGCATCACAACCCTCCTGCCACGGAACGACCGTGGCCGTTGAGTCCAAAGGAGGTGGGTTCCACATGCGTCACTACGAGGTGATGGTCATCCTCGACCCCGATCTGGAGGAGCGCGCTGTCGCCCCCCTGATCGAGAACTTCCTCTCCGTCGTCCGTGAGGGCAACGGCAAGGTGGAGAAGGTCGACACCTGGGGCCGTCGTCGTCTCTCGTACGAGATCAAGAAGAAGCCCGAGGGCATCTACTCGGTCATCGACCTTCAGGCCGAGCCTGCGGTCGTCAAGGAGCTCGACCGCCAGATGAACCTGAACGAGTCGGTCCTCCGGACCAAGGTCCTCCGCCCCGAGACCCACTGAGCCCTCCCGCTCAGCTGATCTCGGGATCCGAGTAGCAAGCAAGCAGCCAGAGCAGCAAACCCGCCGAGAGGTTCCCCCATGGCAGGCGAGACCGTCATCACGGTCATCGGCAATCTTGTCGACGACCCCGAGCTGCGCTTCACCCCGTCCGGTGCGGCGGTCGCGAAGTTCCGCGTCGCGTCCACTCCCCGCACCTTCGACCGCCAGACGAACGAGTGGAAGGACGGCGAGAGCCTCTTCCTGACCTGCTCGGTCTGGCGTCAGGCGGCGGAGAACGTCGCCGAGTCGCTCCAGCGAGGCATGCGCGTGCTCGTGCAGGGCCGGCTGAAGCAGCGGTCCTACGAGGACCGGGACGGCGTCAAGCGCACGGTCTACGAGCTGGACGTCGAGGAAGTCGGCCCCAGCTTGCGCAACGCGACGGCCAAGGTCACCAAGACCTCCGGCGGTGGCGGGCGCGGTGGCCAGGGCGGTTACGGCGGCGGTGGCGGCCAGCAGGGCGGCGGCTGGGGCGGTGGCCCCGGTGGCGGTCAGCAGGGCGGCGGCGCTCCGGCCGACGACCCGTGGGCGTCCGGCGCTCCCGCTGGTGGCAACCAGCAGGGTGGCGGCGGCTGGGGCGGTGGCTCCGGCTCCGGCTCCGGCGGCGGTGGCGGCTACTCGGACGAGCCCCCCTTCTAGGGGCTCGTATCCACACTTCTTGATCACACAGGAGAAACACCATGGCGAAGCCGCCTGTGCGCAAGCCGAAGAAGAAGGTCTGCGCTTTCTGCAAGGACAAGGTCACGTACGTGGACTACAAGGACACGAACATGCTGCGGAAGTTCATTTCCGACCGCGGCAAGATCCGTGCCCGCCGCGTGACCGGCAACTGCACCCAGCACCAGCGTGACGTCGCCACGGCCGTGAAGAACAGCCGTGAGATGGCGCTGCTGCCCTACACGTCCACCGCGCGCTAAGGGAAGGGTGACCGACACATGAAGATCATCCTCACCCACGAGGTCTCTGGCCTCGGTGCTGCCGGCGACGTCGTTGACGTCAAGGACGGTTACGCTCGCAACTACCTGATCCCGCGGAACTTCGCGATCCGCTGGACCAAGGGTGGCGAGAAGGACGTCGAGCAGATCCGCCGCGCCCGCAAGATTCACGAGATCCAGACCATCGAGCAGGCCAACCAGGTCAAGGGCCAGCTCGAGGGCGTCAAGGTCCGCCTGGCTGTCCGCTCCGGCGACTCCGGTCGTCTCTTCGGTTCCGTCACCCCCGCCGACATCGCTTCCGCGATCAAGGCGTCCGGTGGCCCCGAGGTCGACAAGCGTCGTATCGAGCTGACCTCGCCGATCAAGACCCTGGGCGCCCACGAGACGTCCGTGCGTCTGCACCCCGAGGTTGCCGCCAAGGTCAACATCGAGGTCGTCTCGGCCTGATCGCCGAGTGATCGCCGCGCTCGTTCGAGCCGGTGAGAGGGGCCGCACCCTTGCGGGGGTGCGGCCCCTTTCCGTTGTTCGGAATGGTCACCGGGCCATGTTTCACGTGAAACCGAGGCTGCTCCGAGATCGGCGGCCCTAGGTCAGCGGGTCGCGCCCGTCACGATCCAGCGGCCCGAACGGGAGCGCAGCCACAGGGTCAGCAGGCGGATCGTCATCATCAGCGTCATCGCCGTCCACAGCGCGGTGAGACCGCCGCCGAACACCGGGACCAGCAGGGCCACCGGAGCGAATACGGTGAGGGTGACGACCATGGCCCCGGCCAGATACGGCCCGTCGCCGGCACCCATCAGGACACCGTCCAGGACGAAGACGATCCCGCAGATCGGCTGCGAGAGCGCCACCATCAACAGGGCGGGCAGTGCCGCGTCCTTCACCACGGAGTCGCCGGTGAACAGCGGGAGGAAGAGCGGACGGGCGGCCACCACGAGAGCACCGAGGACGACACCGGTCGCGATGCCCCACTGCACCATGCGACGGCAGGCCTCTCGCGCGCCCTGGGCATCGTCCGCGCCGAGATAGCGGCCGATGATCGCCTGCCCCGCGATCGCTATCGCGTCGAGAGCGAAGGCGAGCAGGCTCCACAGGGACAGAACGATCTGGTGCGCGGCCATGTCGGCGTCGCCGAGACGTGCCGCGACCGCCGTGGCGATCATGAGGATCGCCCGCAGGGAGAGCGTGCGGATCAGGAGGGGAACGCCGGCCTGGGCCGAGGCCCGGATGCCGGCGGCGTCCGGGCGGAGGGAGGCGCCGTGCCGACGGGCCCCGCGTACGACGACGGTCAGGTAGACGGCTGCCATTCCGCACTGGGCGATGACGGTTCCCCAGGCCGAACCGGCGATGCCGAGCCCGGCGCCGTAGACGAGCCCCGCGTTGAGGGCGCCGTTGGCGACGAAGCCGCCGACGGCGACGTAGAGCGGGGTTCTGGTGTCCTGGAGTCCGCGGAGCACACCCGTGGCGGCCAGGACGATGAGCATGGCCGGGATGCCCAGTGCGGAGATACGCAGATACGTCGTGGCGTACGGTGCCGCTGTCGCGGAGGCGCCGAAGAGGTCCACGATGCCAGGTGCCAGAGGAAGGACTACGGCGATGACGCCGATGCCGAGCAGCAGTGCCAGCCAGATGCCGTCCATGCCCTGTCGGATGGCCGCCGGCAGATCGCCGGAGCCGACGCGCCGGGACACGGCGGCCGTGGTGGCATAGGCGAGGAAGACGAAGACGCTCACGGCGGTGGTGAGGAGGGCGGAGGCGACGCCGAGACCGGCGAGCTGGGCGGTGCCGAGGTGGCCGACGATCGCGCTGTCCGCCATGACGAACAGAGGCTCGGCGACGAGTGCGCCGAAGGCCGGGACTGCCAGCGCGACGATCTCTCGGTCGTGCCGGCGGCGGGTGGCCCGGGGTATCGCGGGAGCCTGTGTCATGAGCACCAATCTAATCGTCCACAGGTAAGAGATGCAACCAAGTTGTGCCCCTTACTCGTCGTGGTGAGGCGTATCCTTTCGTGCGGTGTTCGAAGCGATCTTGGTCCGGCTGGGGAAGTTTTTCTTCTGCACAGCCAGTGGATGCTAAACGCGCAGGTCACGGCCCTCTGCCGGAGAGGCTAGAGGGCTTTTTCACAGAGCTGTCCACCGGGTCGTGCACAGGTTTCCGGGAGTTCTCCACAGCATCGGGGCTGTCGTCCACATGGCCTGTGGATAACCAGATTGGCTGACGGTGCCGAGGGGCCTACCGTGGTCCGGCGCCCGCTCCTTCTCTTGGCTGGGGAAGCGTGTTTCCCGCGGTCCTGGAATCGTCACAAACCCGACGCGTAAGAACCGGAGTTGGGCCTCTCATTTGTCAGTGTCGTGCCGTACAAAAGAGGACACGGCGAGGTCCGCCCTGCGGACGGGAGGAGGTGGCTCGGTGAGCATTTCCGAGCCCTTGGACGATCCATGGGCCGACAGCGGACCCAGTGATCGTCTGCCCGCCTCGCGTCGACGCGGCGACGGAGGCCGGAGTCGTGGCGAGCAACACGACCGGGGCCGGGAGAACGGCGACTGGGACAGCGGCGGTTCGTCCTTCGAGCGGGTGCCGCCGCAGGATCTGGACGCCGAGCAGTCGGTGCTGGGCGGCATGCTGCTGTCCAAGGACGCCATCGCGGATGTCGTCGAGATCCTCAAGGGCCATGACTTCTACAAGCCCGCGCACGAGACGATCTACCAGGCGATCCTCGACATCTATGCCAAGGGCGAGCCGGCCGACCCGATCACCATCGCCGCCGAGCTCACCAAGCGTGGCGAGATCAACAAGGTCGGCGGGGCGTCGTATCTGCACACGCTCGTCCAGACGGTACCGACGGCGGCGAACGCCGAGTACTACGCGGAGATCGTCCACGAGCGCGCGGTCCTGCGTCGCCTGGTCGAGGCCGGCACCCGTATCACGCAGATGGGATACGCCGCCGACGACGACGTCGACGAGATCGTCAACCGCGCCCAGGCCGAGATCTACGCCGTCACCGAGCAGCGCACCAGTGAGGACTACCTGCCGCTCGGCGACATCATGGAGGGTGCCCTCGACGAGATCGAGGCGATCGGCTCGCGCAGCGGCGAGATGACCGGTGTGCCGACCGGGTTCACCGACTTCGACTCGCTGACGAACGGCCTGCACCCGGGCCAGATGATCGTCATCGCGGCTCGCCCCGCCATGGGTAAGTCGACGCTCGCGCTCGACTTCGCGCGGGCCGCCTCGATCAAGCACAATCTGCCGAGCGTCATCTTCTCCCTCGAAATGGGCCGCAACGAGATCGCGATGCGTCTGCTGTCTGCCGAGGCCCGGGTCGCGCTGCACCACATGCGCTCCGGCACGATGACCGACGAGGACTGGACCCGGCTCGCCCGCCGTATGCCGGATGTCTCGGCCGCGCCGCTGTTCATCGACGACTCGCCGAATCTGTCGATGATGGAGATCCGCGCCAAGTGCCGCCGTCTCAAACAGCGGAACGACATCAGACTGGTCGTCATCGACTACCTCCAGCTGATGCAGTCCGGTGGCTCCAAGCGCGCCGAGAGCCGTCAGCAGGAGGTCTCGGACATGTCCCGTAACCTCAAGCTGCTCGCCAAGGAGCTGGAGATCCCGGTCATCGCGCTGTCACAGCTGAACCGTGGTCCCGAGCAGCGCACCGACAAGAAGCCGATGGTCTCCGACCTGCGTGAGTCCGGCTCCATCGAGCAGGACGCCGACATGGTCATCCTGCTCCACCGCGAGGATGCCTACGAGAAGGAGTCCCCGCGCGCGGGCGAGGCCGACCTGATCGTGGCCAAGCACCGAAACGGCCCGACGGCCACGATCACGGTCGCTTTCCAGGGCCACTACTCCCGCTTCGTGGACATGGCCCAGACCTGACCCTGATGTGCGCAGGGGTCAACCAACCCGCGGTCGGGCCGTCTCCGGATGGGGGCGCGTCGTGAGCGCGCGGCCCCAGTTCGCCGACCTCGATCCTGCGGTGCACAGCATCGTGGCCCGGCTCACTCCGTCAGGGGGCAGGCACTCGGCGAGCAGGTCGACGACGTCGTGTCGGCCTCGCTGTGCGTGGTGCGGGTGGTGGAAACCGTGGCGGGGTCCGCCGTAGACCACGAGGCGCCAGTCGACGCCCGCGGCCTGCTTCTCGGCGGCCAGTGGTCAGTGCGTCGACCGTCCCGATCGCGTGCAGGTTGACGCCGTCGCGTCCGAGTTCCAGCACGATTGCGCCCCCGGTGCCGTAGCCGACAGCGGCGATCCGGTCGAGGTCGGCGAGCAAGGGAGTTACGCGCGCCAGCATCTTCTGTGGATCGGTGACCAGCGCCCGCCGCGGAGGTCGAAGGCCGGCGTCACGTACCCCAGTTCGGCGAGGGCGTCGGTCCGGCGGCGCTGGAAGTCGTTCAGGCGCGGCCCCTCGGGCCCGATCATCGTGAGGCCGTCGGCCGGGTATGCGACCGTGTGCGTGGTGACCGGGGAAATGGATTCGACGCCGGCCACCGGACCGGGTGGACTGGCCCCATGACGACACCTCAGGAAGACCTGCTCCCCGCCACCCGGCGAGCTCTGCTGCACCGGATCGCCGTCGCGCAGGCGGAAGGGCGGGCGCCGTCGCTGGTCGCAGCCGTCGTACGGGGTGGGCGGACCGTGTGGCACGGGGCGCGGACCTCGGTGGACGGACATGCCCCGGACGAGACCGTGCAGTACCGGATCGGGTCCATCACCAAGACCTTCACCGCAGTCCTGGTGATGCGACTGCGCGACGAGGGCCTGCTCGATCTCGGTGACCCGCTGGAGAAGCATCTGCCGGGTACCGGGGTGGGCGAGGCGACGATCGCCGAGCTGCTCGCGCACAGCGCTGGGTTGGCTGCCGAGTCACCCGCGCCCTGGTGGGAGCGGACCCCCGGCTCGCTGCGCCCCGAGCTGAGCGATGTGCTGGGCGAGCGCCCGCTGCTGCACCCTGTGGGCCGCCGGCACCACTACTCCAACCCCGGCTACACCCTGCTCGGTGCACTGGTGGAGGAGTTGCGCGGCGCTCCGTGGGAGGAGGCGCTGCGCGGCGAGATCCTTGAGCCGCTCGGCCTGCACCGCACGTCCGCGCAGCCGCTGTCCCCGCACGCGGGCGGATGGGCGGTGCATCCGTGGGCGGACGCGCTGCTGCCCGAACCACTGGAGGACCTGGGCCGGATGGCGCCGGCCGGGCAGCTGTGGTCGACCACGGGGGACCTCGCGCGGTTCGCCGCGTTTCTGGCCGTAGGAGACGATCGGGTCCTGAGTGCGGAGTCGGTCCGCGAGATGCGGACCCCCGCGGCACCCGCCGAGGTGTCGGACGTGCTGGACGGGGTCACCTACGGCCTCGGGATGCAGCTCCAGTCCCGAGACGGCCGGCTCCTCGTCGGCCACTCGGGCTCGCTCCCGGGTTTCTTGGCGAACCTCACCATCGGCGTGGAGGACGATGTGGCAGCGGTGGTGCTGGCGAACTGCACCAGTGGGCCGCTGCTGGGAGCGGTGGGCGCCGATCTCGTCCGTATCGTTGCCGAGGCGGAACCGCGGATCCCCGAGCCCTGGCGGCCGTTGCGCGAAGTCGATCCGGCGGTCCTGGACCTTGCGGGGCAGTGGTACTGGGGGACCTACGCCTACGGCCTGCGGGTGACCGCCGACGGCCGGCTCGCCCTGGGGCCGCTGACCGGCAACGGGCGGCGAGCCCGCTTCCGGTCCAACGGTGATGGCACCTGGACCGGCTTGGAGGGCTACTTCGCCGGAGAGCTGTTGCGGCCCGTGCGACGCCCGGACGGATCCGTCAGCCACCTGGACCTCGGATCGTTCGTCTTCACGCGGCAGCCGTACGACACGGAGGCGCCGGTGCCGGGCGGAGTGGACCCTGATGGCTGGCGGGGCATCGGCTAGGTGAAGGACGGCCGGGGGTGTGTTTCACGTGAAACACACCCCCGGCCCGTCTGGTCGTCCTCTGCCGTCAGAGCTTCAGCTTGAAGCCTTCGTGTGAGGCGCTGAAGCCCAGCCGCGCGTAGAAGCGGTGGGCGTCGGTGCGGCTCTTGTCGGACGTGAGTTGCACCATCGCGCACCCGAACTGCCGGGAGGTGTCGATCGCCCACTGGATCAAAACCGTGCCCAGCCCGCTGCCCCGCTCGTCGGCGTGGATGCGGACGGCTTCGATGAGCGCGCGGGTCGACCCCTTGTGGGAGAGCCCGGGGATGATCGTGAGCTGGAGGGTGCCGATCACACGGTCCTCACGGACGGCGACGACCAGGTGCTGGTTCGGATCGGCCGTGAGGCGTTCCAGCGCGGCCAGATACGGGGTCAGGTCGTCCGGTGATTCGCGCTGGCCACCCAGCGGGTCGTCGGCGAGCATCGCGACGATCGCCGGAAGGTCGTCGGCGGTCGCGTGGCGTATCTCAAGATCTCCCATGTTCGCACCCTATGCGGGCACGTTCAGGGACTCCACGACTCGGACCAGCGGGGTCAGCTCGGGGTTCTTGGAGGCGTCGTCCAGGGCCTCGCGCAGGGCAGCGTCGTTGGTGGGCCGCGCCTCCTCCAGTAGACGCAGGCCCGCCTCGGTGACGTTGGTGTAGATGCCACGCCGGTCGGTGGGGCACAGGTAGCGCTCCAGGAGCCCGCGGTCCTCCAGTCGGGTCACCAGACGGGTGGTGGCGCTCTGACTGAGGACGACCGCGTCGGCGACCTGCTTCATCTGGAGATGGCCGCCCTCGCCGTCGTGCTGTCGGCTGAGCACGTCCAGCAGGGAGTACTCGCGCACGCTCAGATCGTGCTGTGCCTGGAGGGCGCGCTCGATGTGCGCCTCGATCCTGCCGTGCAGGGCAGAGAGGGCGCACCAGCCCTGGGCAAGGGCGGTGAGCGCGGGGTCCGTCGCTGTCATTGGCGTTTTCCTCCGTCCCGGAGCGGCTGCCTCAAGGATAGAGCAACCTCGCAATAGTGCGCGGTTGCCATTAGCCAGCGTCTGCAATTATTGTGGACGCACGCAAAGCGCTCCTGCAATCGTATGGGAAGGTTCACCCCTCATGCCTCTCGCGCTCCTGGCCCTCGCGATCGGGGCCTTCGGAATCGGAACGACCGAGTTCGTGATCATGGGACTGCTGCCTGAGGTCGCAGGCGACTTCGGGGTCTCCATCCCCACGGCAGGCCTGCTCGTGACCGGCTACGCGCTGGGCGTGGTCATCGGCGCTCCGCTGATGACCGTGCTCGGCACCAAGGTCCCGCGCAAGCGGATGCTGATGTTGCTGATGGGCCTCTTCATCGTCGGGAACCTGGTCTCCGCGGTGGCCCCCGTCTTCGCCGTCATGGTGATCGGACGAGTGATCGCCTCGCTCGCCCACGGTGCCTTCTTCGGCATCGGCTCCGTCGTCGCGGCCGAGCTGGTGGCGCCCCACAAGAAGGCCGGGGCCATCGCCATGATGTTCACCGGCCTGACCGTCGCCAATGTCGTCGGCGTCCCGCTGGGCACCCTCATCGGCCAGCACGTCGGCTGGCGCGTCACCTTCGGCGTCGTCGCCGCTCTCGGTGTCGTCGGCCTCGCGGGCATCGCGAAGCTGGTGCCCGAGCTGCCGAAGCCGGAGGGTGTGCACCTGAGGCACGAACTGGCCGCCTTCAAGAACGCCCAGGTCCTCCTCGCCATGGCGATGACGGTCCTCGGTTTCGGCGGTGTCTTCGCGGCCATCACCTACATCGCGCCGGTGATGACCCACATCGCGGGCTTCGCCGACGGCTCGGTCACCTGGCTGCTGGTCCTGTTCGGCCTCGGCATGGTCGGGGGCAACCTCATCGGCGGCAAGTTCGCCGACCGCGCCCTGATGCCGATGCTGTACGTCTCCCTCGGCGCCCTGGCTGTCGTCCTGGCGCTCTTCACGCTCACCGCGCACCACAAGATCGCGGCGGCCGTGACCATCGCCCTGATCGGAGCCCTCGGCTTCGCGACCGTCCCGCCGCTCCAGAAGCGTGTCCTCGACCAGGCCCATGGCGCCCCGACCCTCGCGTCGGCCGTGAACATCGGCGCCTTCAACCTCGGCAACGCCCTGTCCGCCTGGCTCGGCGGCATCGTGATCGCGGCCGGCTTCGGCTACACGGCCCCGAACTGGGTCGGTGCCACCCTCGCCGCGGCCGCCCTGGTCCTCGCCGTCCTCTCGTCGGCCCTGGAGCGCCGCGGCGGACCGCGGAGCACCGTGATCGCCACCGGAACGCCAGTCGGGCAGCAGACGCCCGTCCATCACTGAGCACTCCGGACAGCGGCCCCGCCCGCCGGGCCTCACCGGCGGGCGGACCCATGACCACCAAGAACCCCAGCCACATCCAGGACCTCAGCACGTCCCGAGGTCTCTGCACCACCCAAGGAGAACACCCCATGAGCACCACCTCCGTCGCCCCGCTGTCCATCGAGGACGCCGAGCTGCTGGTTGCCACGGCCCGTCGTGCGGCCGAGGCGGCCGGAGTCACCGTCAGCGTGACTGTCCTGGACGCGGGCGGGCACCTGCTCGCCTTCCGCCGGGACGACCGGGCGGTGCTGATCTCCGGCGAGACCAGCACTCGCAAGGCCTACACCGCGCTTCAGCTGAACGCGCCCACCGCGGACCTGGTCGACGCCGTCCAGCCGGGCGGCCTCTTCCACACCCTGCCCACCGCCCTCGACCGGCCCCTGCTGTTCATCGCGGGCGGTGTACCCGTGCACCGGGGCGGCCGGCTGATCGGTGCCATCGGTGTCGGCGGCGGTGCCCCGGAGCAGGACCACGGCTTCGCCACGGAGGCTGCGCGGACGCTCGCCTGATCACGGCCCGCACGCATCCCCCCGACGGACGGACGCCGGCCCCGCCGCATCATCGGCGGGGCCGGCGTCCGTCGCATGTCGGCGTATTCCACAACCGAACTTCAGGTCCGCCCGGCGTACGCGCCTCAGCCCGCCGCGACCGTCAGCGGGGCGAACCGCCGGGTCCAGTCACCCGGGAGGTCCGGGATGCCGTACGTCATCACGGAGTTGAACGCCACGGAGGCCAGCCCGCGCGCCTTCGCCCAGGCCAGCAGCTCCTCGTGGCGTACGTCGATGTCGGTGCGCAGCGGACGGTCGGTACGGTCCGCCAGTGAGGCGATGAGGGCTTTGGCGGTCTCCGTGTCGCGGGCGATCAGCGGGCCGACGACATGCGTGTCCATGTTCGGCCACGCGGCTGCGTAACCGGTGAGTGTGCCGTCCTCCTCGGCCACCCGGAGCTGGTCGGCGAAGGCGGGCAGCCGCACGAGGAGAGGGGTACGGTCGCTGCCGAACACCTCCTCGTCGAGCCGCAGGATCGAGGGAAGGTCCTCCGCGGTGGCAGCGCGAGTGGGGACCCCGGACTCCGGCCCACCGCGAGTGAAGTGGCCGCTGAGCATCTCGGCCCGGCCTGTCACCTTGAAACCCAGTTCCTCGTACAGGGGGCGGCCGTTCTCCGTTGCGTGCAGGGTCAGCGGAGTGGCTCCCATGGTCGACACGACATGGCGCATCAAGCGGCGCCCGACGCCTTGGCGGGCATGTCGTTCGGCGACCAGGACCATCCCGATGGCGCCAAGATCCGGAAGCCCCCACGACCCGTACTGCGTGACGACGCACGCGGTGACGAGACCACCCTGCGGGTCGTCGATGCCGAAGCCGTTTCCGGCCGTGAGGAGAAAGCCCCACTTGTGTTCCTCGCGTGGCCACCCCCGGTCTTCGGACAAGTCGGCGCAGGCGGTGAGATCGCGAAGCGTCAGACGGCGGATGGGTAGAGCGGCGAGGGAAGGAGTCGGCACGCAGGTCAGGCTGTCCGACGGGCACCCCTGGCGTCCACCCGTTTCGACGGAGACGTACGTGCTTTTGGCCATGCATGGGCCCGTGTAGCGCCGGCGGGCGGCCTGGGAGTGTTTCACGTGAAACATCGGCAGCCCGTTAGCCTCGGGCCATGGCGAGACTGCATCTCTTCGATCTTGACGGCACGTTGCTGCACGGCACGACCGCCCCGGTGGAGATTTCGCGCCAGCTGGGGCGGGAGGCGGAGACGGTGGCGCTGGACCGGGCGATCGCCGAGGGGCGGATCGGTCCGCCGGAGTATGCGGCGCGGGTGTACGAGCTGTGGGGTGATCTGACCGACGCGCACGTCGACGTCGCGTTCCGGGCGGCGCCCTGGCTGGCCCGGATCCGTGAGGTCTGGGCGGAGATCCGAAACGCGGGCGAGTACTGCGCGGTGGTATCCCTCTCGCCGTCCTTCTTCGTGGAGCGCCTGCTCGACTGGGGCGCTCACGCGGCTCATGGATCGCGTTTCCCGGCCGTGCCGTTCACCGAGCCGGTCGACGCGGCCGGGGTGCTCAGCGCAGCGGCCAAGGTCACTGTCGCCGACCGGCTCTGTGCGGAGTTCGGGGTGGCGCGGGCGGACTGCGTGGCATACGGCGACTCGTCCTCGGACCGGGACCTGTTCGCCGCCGTGCCGGTCTCCGTGGCGGTCAACGCGGACGCCCGCCTGGCCGGCCTCGCGACCCACCGCTACACGGGGCGGGATCTGTGGGACGCCTATGAACTGGTGGCCGCTGAGCGGTAGTTGTCGGACCGCGCGGCTCTGCTGTCCTGCCTGGTGCGTGCGAGCGGAAGGGGGGATTTGTATGCGGGACGACGGCCGGTAGGGTCGGGGCGGGTGCTACGGCTGGCCGCCCGCCGGGGGAACATGCATCTTCCGAGGGGAGGTGCGCTGACCGACCGCAAGACGTTCGAGGCGAGGGCACACCATGGACGCTCCGACCACCACGCCGGGGGAGAACGGCACGTCGGACGGGGACGGCTGGTTCACGCCGCGCAAGGTGCCCTCGGCTCCACCGCCGGACGGTGCCCGAGCGTCGGCCGCCGACGGCAGCACCAGGCACGGCCTCCCCAGACGCTCCGCCGAGGCACCGGCCGGGCGAGCCGCGGAGCCACTTGCCGGGCCGGCATCGGACATGCCGGCCGCGCCGGCCGCGGAAGCACTCGCCTGGCCGTCGACGGACGTCGAGCGGGTGCCGGTGCAGCGGTCGGGACCGACGGCCGGGCAGGGTTCTCCGGACGCCCTGCTCATCCGTCGCACGATGGCCGAGATAGCCCCGATCGCCGACCAGGTCACGTCCTACTTCTACGCTCTGCTCTTCGTCCGCCACCCCGAGCTCCGTGAGCTGTTCCCGGCCGCGATGGACGTCCAGCGGGAACGCCTGCTGAAGTCCCTGCTCAAGGTGGCCGAGCACGTGGACGACACCGAAGTCCTCACCGACTACCTGCGGAACCTGGGCCGGGGCCACCGCAAGTACGGGACGCGCGCGGAGCACTATCCGGTCCTGGGGGAATGCCTCCTCGGCGCGCTGAGCGCGTACGCCGCCGCCGTCTGGACCCCCGAGACCGAGGCCGCCTGGGTACGGGCGTACACGAAGATGTCCCAGGCCATGATCGACGCGGCCGCGATGGACGAGCTGCGGGCCCCGGCCTGGTGGCACGCCGAGGTGGTCTCGCACGAGCTCAGGACCGCCGACGTCGCGGTCCTCACCGTCCGCCCCGACCAGCCCTACCCCTTCCTGGCGGGCCAGTACACGAGCGTGGAAACACCCTGGTGGCCGCGAGTATGGCGGCACTACTCCTTCGCCTCGGCGCCCCGTTCGGACGGACTGCTGACGTTTCATGTGAAGGCCGTACCGGCCGGCTGGGTCTCCAACGCGCTGGTGCACCGCGCCCGGCCCGGAGACGTCGTACGGCTCGGCGCCCCGGTCGGCTCGATGACCGTCGACCACACGACCGACAGCGGACTGCTCTGCCTGGGCGGCGGCACCGGCATCGCGCCCATTAAGGCCCTGGTCGAGGATGTCGTCGAGCACGGAGTGCGGCGGTCGGTCGAGGTGTTCTACGGCGCCCGCAGCGACCACGACCTGTACGCCATCGACACCCTGCTCGGCCTCCGGCAGATCCACCCCTGGCTCGCGGTCCGGGCGGTCACCGACCAGCAGACCCCTCTTCGGTTCCCCGACGCCGTCCGGGAGTACGGCCCCTGGAACGAGTACGACGCCTATCTCTCGGGGCCGCCCGGAATGATCCGCAGCGGCATCGACGTACTGCGGGACATCGGCGTCCCGTCACGCCGAATACGGCACGACGCCGTGGAGGAACTGCCCACTGCCGGGAGCTGAGGAATCGGGGAATAGGGGAGCGCTATCCGAGGTCGGGGGCGTGCATGGCCCGTACGCCCTCGATATTGCCGTCCAGGTAGTGGCGCAGCGACAGCGGGACGAGATGGACGGAGGCGATGCCGACCCGGGTGAACGGGACGCGCACGATCTCGTACTCTCCGGCGGGCTCGTCCACTTCGGGGCCGTGCCGCAGGGACGGATCCATGGACTCCAGGCGGCAGACGAAGAAGTGCTGCACCTTCACGCCGGTTGCGCCGCCGTCCTCGCCGATGTGTTCCACCGTGTCCACGAAACACGGCACGACATCGGTGATCTTGGCGCCGAGTTCCTCGTACACCTCGCGGTGCAAGGCGTCCACGACGGTCGGATCCCCGGGCTCGACCCCGCCACCGGGAGTGACCCAGTAGGGATCGACACCGGGCTTGGTGCGCTTGATCAGGATCAGGTCGTCACCGTCCAGGAGGACGGCACGCGCGGTGCGCTTGACCACGGGTCGGACGGTCATGGGAGAAATGTGGCCCAGCCGGTTCCACGTGAAACATCTGGCTTCCACGTGAAACCTCTGCCCGCGCGAACGCCTTGGTGCGCAGGTCAGCCCCAGCCCGTGGCCGCCCGCTGGAGCCACTCGTGAGCCCGTGCCACATGGGGCATGGCGAGGGTTCCGGTGCGCACCACCAGGAAGTACGTGCGCAGCGGCGGTACCGCCGGATCGTGCAGCCTCACGATCTCGCCCTCGGCCAGGGCCGGGGCGCACAGATAGCGGGGCAGCACCGCCATCCCGGCACCGGCGATCGTGCAGGCCAACACGGCTCGCAGATCCGGGACGACGACCGCCCCCGAGGCGGCGGGGCGGGAGTCGAAGACGGAGGCCCAGTAGTGCGAGACCAGGGGCAGCGACTCGTGGACCTCGACGACGGGCAGGTCCTCCAGCGCCGACGCCCCCTTCAGGCGCAGTTCCTCCGCACCGATCCGTTCCACCCAGCGAGGAGCGGCGACCAGCACGTGCTCCTCGTCGCAGAGCGGAGTCGCGCTGAGCAGAGCGCCGCGCGGCCGGGCCGTACTGATGGCCAGATCATGGTGTCCTGCTGCCAGGCCTTCCAGGGTTTCCTCGGCCGTGCCGAAGGAGGCGCGCAGCGCGAAGCCCTGACCGTCGTCGCCGGTCAGCTCGGTGAGGGCGGGCAGAGCGCGTTCAGCGGTGAACTCGGGCGGGCCGGCGAGGTGCAGGGTTCTCAGCGAGGAGTCGTCGTCCAGGCCGCTCTCGGCTATCTCCACCAGGGCGTCGAGGTGGGGCGCGGCCTTGTGCGCGAGTTCGTCGCCGATGGTCGTCGGGGTCACCCCGCGTGCCTGCCGGAGGAAGAGCGGCTTGCCCAGCTGGCGTTCCAGCGTGCGGATCTGTGAGGTGACGGCGGGCTGGGAGAGGCCGAGCAGTGCCGCGGCGCGGGTGAAGGAGCCGGCCCGGTGCACGGTGACGAAAGTGCGCAGCAAGGCCAGATCCACGGTTTCCCCTCTCCTGTCCCTGCCCTCCTCCGGTGCCCCCAGGCAGGCACCAACTATAAATATGTCGATACGTTGCTGTCGCTAGCGTGATTGGACACTGACAGAGAGTCAACTAGCCTTGTTCGCGCGGTTCTTCGCGCGGAGAACCGAAGACGGTCCGAGCCAGGAGGGGGGAGGCTCGGACCGTCGTGCGGTTCAGGGGGACGCGGGTTCCTCACTCGGCGGACTCGTCCAGGGCCCGCAGCACGTCCGCGATCAGGTCCTCGGGGTCCTCGGCGCCGACGGACATCCGGATGAAGCCCTCCGGCACGTCGTCCCCGCCCCAGCGGCGCCGACGCTCGGCAGTCGAGCGCACCCCGCCGAAGCTCGTCGCGTCCTCCACCAGCCGCAGGGACGCGAGAAAACGCTCGGCACGCGCGCGCGTGGGCAGGGTGAAGGAGACCACGCACCCGTAGCGGCGCATCTGCCGCGCGGCTACCTGGTGCGCCGGGTCGCCGGGCAGCCCGGGGTGGCGCAGGCCGGACACCTCGGGCCGCTGCTTCAGCGCCTCGGCGAGCGCGACGGCGGTGGTGTTCTGCCGTTCGACACGCAAGGCGAGCGTGGCGATGGACCGGTGCGCGAGCCAGGCCTCCATGGGCCCGGAGATCGCCCCGACGATCTTGCGCCAGCGGCGTACGGAGGCCATCGCCTCGGCGTCCCGGCCGGCGACGTAGCCGAGCAGCACGTCCCCGTGCCCGGTGAGCTGCTTGGTGCCACTGGCCACGGAGAAGTCGGCACCCAGCTCCAGCGGGCGCTGGCCGAGCGGGGTGGCGAGGGTGTTGTCGACGGCCACCAGGGTGCCCTGTGCGTGGGCCGCCGCCACCAGCCGCCGGATGTCGCACACGTCCAGCCCCGGGTTCGACGGGGACTCGATCCACAGCAGCCGGGCGCCGTCCAGGACCTCCAGCTGGCGGTCCCCGCCGGTGGGCGCCGTGCGCACCTCGATGCCGTACGCCTCCAGCTGGGCGCGGACCAGAGGAAGCACCTGGTAGCCGTCGGAGGGCAGCACCACCGCGTCCCCGGCGCGCAGCTGGGAGAACAGCACGGAGGAGATCGCCGCCATGCCGGACGCGAAGACGAGCGTCTCGACGTCGTCCCGCCCGGGCGCCTCCAGCTCGCCGATGGCCCGCTCCAGCAGCGTCCAGGTCGGGTTCTCGTCACGGCCGTACAGGTACGGGCCCGTCGCCTCGCCGGGCAGGTGGAAGTGCGCCGCGAACACCGGCCCGGGCAGGGTCGGTTCGTGCTTGACCGGCTCGGGCAGTCCCGCGCGCACCGCGCGCGTGCTCTCGCCGGCCCGGCCTGGGTCCTCGGCGGCCTCGCTCATGCGGCCCGCCCTTCCAGGCGCCCCCGTACGGCGGCGAACAGCCCGGTGCTCGCCGCCTCCACCATGGCAAGACATTCCTCGAAGCCGTCGCGGTGTCCGTAGTACGGATCCGGTACGTCGAGGTCGTCGCCCGCGGCGGGGTCGTAGGAGCGCAGCAGGCGCACCTTCAGGGCGTCCTCCTCGGTGGGGGCGAGGCGGCGCAGGGCCTTGAGATGGCCGTTGTCGAGGGCGATCACGAGGTCGAGGCGGGCGAACCACGACGGCTGGAACTGCCGCGCGACGTGCTCGCCGTCGTAGCCGTGCTCGGCGAGCACCGAGACGGCGCGCGGGTCGGCGGGATCGCCCTCGTGCCAGCCGCCGGTACCAGCACTGCCGACCTCGACCCGGTCCTCGAGCCCGGCCTCGGCCACCCGCGCGCGGAAGACGGATTCGGCCATCGGGGAGCGGCAGATGTTGCCGGTGCACACGAAACAGACGCGGTAGGTCATGGCGTGCTCAGTCCTCGTCCGGCAGGACCATGTGCAGGGCCCAGGAGACGACGGAGATGATCAGACCGCCGAGAACGGCCGTCCAGAAGCCCTCCACATGGAAGCTCAGCGAGAGCTTGCCGCACACCCAGGAGGTCAACAGCAGCATCAGCGCGTTCACGACCAGGGTGATCAGGCCGAGGGTGAGGATGAACAGTGGGAAGGTGAGCACCTTCACGATCGGCTTGACCAGCCAGTTGACCAGACCGAAGATCAGCGCGACCACGATCAGCGTGCCGGCCTTCTTGGCGGTGTTGTCACCGGTCAGGGTGATCTTGTCGAGCAGCCACACGGCGACTGCGAGGGCGCCTGCGTTGGCGATCGTCTTGACTACGAAATTCTTCATGTGTCTGATCGTGGCAGACCCGATCGGAACCGAGCAGTGAGACGAGGGCGACAGCGGCGATGAAGGCATTCCGGCTGGACGAACTGGAGGCGGAGCGCGCCGCCAACGAGGGGGCCTACCTTCAGTTCCTGCGGGAGCGGAACATGTCGGTCGGTCTGTACGCGCTCAACGCGGGCGAGCACGACCCGCAGAAGCCGCACAACCAGGACGAGGTGTACTTCGTGGTGAGCGGCCGGGCGTCGATCACGGTCGGCATGGAGACGACCGAGGTGGCACGGGGCAGCGTCGTCTACGTCCCGGCCGGGGTCGCCCACAAGTTCCACCACATCAGCGAGGATCTGAGGGTTCTCGTCGTCTTCTCTCCGCCGGAGGCGTGAGACCGGGCCTCGGGGTTCCCTAGGGGACGGGTCAGGGGAGGACAAGGGACGACAGACCCCCGCAGGGCCCCCTCGCGGCTCTAGCATCGAATGCGGAACATCAACGGCGTACGAGAACGCAGACGTACGACGACGCATACGACATACGACAACGCAAAGGAAAAGGCGATGCGAGAGATCTTCGCGGGACTGCCGTGGTGGGTGAAGTGGGTCGCGGTGCCGGTCATCGCCCTGGTCGTGTTCGGCAGCCTGATAGCGACCGTCGTCGGGTTCGTGATCGGCCTGCTGTTCAAGGCGCTGGTCTTCGTCGCGCTGGTCGGCGGACTGATCTACATCGTGCGCAAGTTCATGTCGAACTCCTCGTCGCGCAGCGACTGGTGACGGCACGCGGGGACTGGTGAGCGAACCACGCGATCACCGGTCCCGGCCGGGGTGACGGGTTCCCTCGGGGGAGGGAAGTTTCCCCGCGAGGCCGTCTGCACGCGGTGGCGGACGGTTAAAGTCCGGAACTCCCCGCGGGGTCAGGCCCCGTGGGTGGCGCAGACCCCTCCGTGCTCTTCCCCGGCACGGGCTGCCCATCGCGCTCCGGGAGTACCTCTTGGCCACGGTCGACACCGCACCGGCAGAATCCCACGTACCCCCCAACCCGCCGCGTCCCTGCGTACCTCCCACACGGCGCGCGCCCACCGTGGCCGTCCCCGGACAGCCGCACTCGGCGGACATCGACTCCGCCACCGCCCTTCCCGCGGACTCGCCCCGTCCTCCCCGCTCCCCTGACGCCGCCGGGCCACCGCCGCCCGGCGACTCGAACCGGCCGCAATCCATGGCCGGTTCCGGCCGACGCCCCTCCGCGGGGCTGCTCGTCCAGCCGCGCTCCGCGGACGCCCCGGAGCCCGCGACCGCCGCGACGCTCATCGGATCCGTCCAGCGCGCGATGCGCCTGCTGGAGACGGTCGCCGAGCATGTCTACGGCGCCCCCGCCAAGCAACTGGCGCGCGAGACCGGCCTCGCCCTGCCGACGACGTACCACCTGCTGCGCACACTGGTCCACGAGGGCTATCTGCGCCGCGAGAAGGGGCTGTTCTTCCTCGGTGACGCGGCCGAGCGGCTGGGTAGCAGCGGAGCCCAGCAGAAACGTCGCAGCGCGGTCGCGGACACGCTCGCGCACTGGCGCGATTCCATCGGTGTGCCGGTGTACTACGCGATGTACCGGGACGGCGAGATCGAGGTCATGTGCGTCTCCGACTCCCCCGAGGTGCCCGCGGTCGAGGAGTGGGCCGACTTCCGGGCAACCGGCCACGCGCACGCGATCGGGCAGTGTCTGCTCTCCCAGCTGGACGAGGACGCCCGCCGCGACCATCTCGACCGCTACCCCGTGCAGCCCATCACGCCGTACACGGTGCGGGACAACGACGCCCTGCTACGGCGGCTGGCCCGGACGAGGCGGATGGAGCCGGTGGTGGAGCGCCAGGAGTACGTGCTCGGGACGGTCTGTGCCGCGGTCCCGATCACGGTCGGCACCACCGTGGCCACGATGGCCATGTCGCTGCCTGTCAGCCAGGCCGACCGGCTGCTGCCCGCGGCTCATCGGCTTCAGGCGGAGATCGGGCGCCACCTGGGGACCCTCGGTCTCTCTATCAGTATCTGAAAACTTACTCCTTGTGATGTGCTGTGTACGTTCAGCAAGATTTGACCCACGCTTAGAGGGCCACTCCCAGCCAGTCGATGTCATATGACGGGGTAGACGATGCGCGAGTCCGTACAGGCAGAAGTCATGATGAGCTTTCTCGTTTCGGAGGAGCTCTCCTTCCGCATTCCGGTGGAGTTGCGCTACGAGACCGATGATCCCTATGCCGTGCGGCTCACCTTCCATCTGCCCGGTGACGCTCCGGTGACCTGGGCTTTCGGGCGAGAGCTGCTGATCGACGGCGTGGGCCGGCCGTGCGGGGAAGGGGATGTGCACATCGCCCCCGCCGATTCCGAGGCGCTCGGCGAAGTGTTGATCAGGCTTCAGGTCGGTGGCGACCAGGCGCTGTTCCGCTCGTCGACGCCGCCGCTCGTGGCCTTCCTGGACCGCACCGACAAGCTGGTGCCGCTGGGTCAGGAGGGTGCGCTCGCCGATTTCGACGCGCACCTGGAGGAGGCCCTGGACCGCATCCTGGCCGAGGAACAGAGCGCCGGCTGAAGCGTTACGGCAGGGGGGCTCAGGGCCTCCGCGTGGTGCGTGGAGCTATGCAGGAACGCTTCTCTGGGACATCCGGCGTGGCCGCTGCCTGACCTCCGCAGGGGCTGACGCCTCACCGCTTCCGGCGCCGGCCCCGGCCGCCGCGTGCCGGGGCGGGCTGGGCGCCGTTTCCGGCCGGGGCGTCCGGGCCGGGGCGGTCGGCGGAGACCACCAGCGCGGCGAGCGCAGTGGTGAGCGGGACAGAGGCGACCAGACCGATCGAGCCCACCAGGGTGCGCACGATCTCCTCGGCGACCAGCTCGCTGTTGGCCACCGTTCCGACGCTGCTCTGCGCGATCGAGAACAGCAGCAGCAGCGGCAGCGCGGCGCCGGCGTAGGCGAGGACGAGGGTGTTGACCACGGAGGCGATGTGGTCGCGGCCGATGCGGATGCCCGCCCGGTACAGCGCGCGCCGGCCGAGAGAGGGGTTGGCCTCGTGCAGCTCCCAGACGGCCGACGTCTGCGTCACCGTCACGTCGTCCAGGACGCCGAGCGAGCCGATGATGACGCCGGCGAGCAGCAGACCGCTCATGTCGATCTTCGGGTAGAGGCCGTGGATCAGGCCGGTTTGGTCGTCGGTGTTGCCGGTGAGCGCGGCCCAGTCGATGAACTGTGAGCCGAGGATGCCGATCAGCGCCAGTGAGGCGAGCGTGCCGAGCACGGCCACCGATGTGCGGGCGGACAGGCCATGGCACAGGTAGAGGGCGATCAGCATGATCGTGCTGGACCCGATCACCGCCACGAGGAGAGGGTTCGACCCTTGCAGGATTGCGGGCAGGATGAAGAAGTTCAGCACCATGAAGCTGATGGCCAGCGCGACGAGCGCCATGACGCCGCGCAGTCGGCCCACGACCACGACGGCGAGGGCGAAGATCCCGGCCAGCAGGCCCATCGGGAAGCGGCGGTTGACGTCGGTGACGGAGTACTGCAGGTCCTTGGGCGCGGAGGGTTCGTATGCGACTACGACGGCCTCGCTCTGGTGCAGCTGCCGTGGCTGGTCGGGCTGCACGATCTCGGTGAAGGTGCGGCCCTTGTCCTTGCCGGTGTCGATCCGGATCGTGGCCTTGTGACAGGTGCCGTTCGCCTCCTGCTGGGCCGAGTTGCCCTCGGCGGTGGCGGTGTCGCCGGTGGGGGTCTCGCCGGAGGCGTTCACCGACTTGCAGCTGACCTCGACGACCTGGGTGACGGTGGCCTGCTGGGTCTGCTGGTCGAAGCCGACGCCGGTGCGCTTGTGCGGCGGCGCACCGCCCGGCCACAGCACCACGAGCCCCACCACGACCGCGGCGGTGAAGGGGATCAGGATCGCCGCGATGACCTTGCGCAGGTGCCGGGAGACCGGCGCGGCAGGCCCATGGCTGTGGCTGTGACCGTGGCCGTGTGCGTGACCGGGGGCTTGCGGCTGACCGTGCCCGTGTGCGTGGCCGCGGTCGTGGCGATGGTCGTCGTCCCCGCCGGATCCCCGGCCTGGGCCGTGCCCAGAACCGTGCCCGGGGCCCGGCGTCGTGACGGCCTGGCCGTGGCCGTCGCCTGCCGCTGAGCCGTCCCGGCGGCGCGGCTCGGGGGGCTGGTACGGGTACTGCTCGGTCCTGGTCACCGCCCGATCATTGCAAGAACGCCCGGGGGCCCACTGTTCAGTACGCCACATATGACGCTAGCGTGTAGGCACCTTTGCACACGCGGGAGCTCGGAGCACCGGGCTGAGAGGGCGCTGACCTCCGTATTCGCGATGTTTCACGTGGAACGACGTCCGTTTCACGGGATACACCGGCAGACGGAAACCGCTGCGTCGACCGCCGAACCTGTTACCGGGTAATGCCGGCGTAGGGAGTAGGTCTCATGACCAACAAGGACGCACGCACGCCTGTCTCCGTTCAGGACGAGAAGTCCCAGGAGACCGGGAAGTCCATCGGCTGGCACAAGGCGTACGTCGAGGGCTCGCGCCCCGACCTGCGCGTGCCGGTCCGCCAGGTGCATCTCACCAACGGGCAGTCGGTCACGCTGTACGACACGTCGGGCCCGTACACCGATCCAGTCGTCGACACCGATGTCCGCAGGGGACTGTCGCCGCTGCGGGAGAACTGGATCATCGCTCGCGGTGACACCGAGGAGTACGCGGGCCGTCCCGTCCGCCCCGAGGACGACGGGATCAAGCACACCTCGCCGCGCGGCGGGCTGCGCAACCTCGACGCGGTCTTCCCGGGACGGCCGCGCCAGCCGCGCCGGGGCCGCAGCGGCCAGGCGGTGACGCAGCTCGCGTACGCGCGCCGGGGCGAGATCACTCCGGAGATGGAGTACGTGGCCATCCGGGAGAACGTTTCACCTGAGGTGGTCCGCGAGGAGATCGCGGCCGGCCGCGCGGTGCTGCCGGCCAACGTCAACCACCCGGAGATCGAGCCGATGATCATCGGCAAGCGGTTCCTGGTGAAGGTCAACGCCAACATCGGCAACTCCGCGGTGACCTCCTCCATCGAGGAGGAGGTGGAGAAGATGACCTGGGCGACCCGGTGGGGCGCCGACACGGTCATGGACCTGTCCACCGGCCGCAACATCCACACGACGCGCGAGTGGGTGCTGCGCAACTCCCCCGTTCCCATCGGCACGGTGCCGCTCTACCAGGCCCTGGAGAAGGTCGACGGCAGGGCCGAGGAGCTGACCTGGGAGATCTACAAGGACACGGTCATCGAGCAGGCCGAGCAGGGCGTGGACTACATGACCGTCCACGCGGGCGTCCGGCTGCCGTACGTGCCGCTCACCGCCAACCGCAAGACCGGCATCGTCTCGCGCGGCGGCTCGATCATGGCCGCATGGTGCCTCGCGCACCACAAGGAGTCGTTCCTGTACGAGAACTTCGAGGAACTGTGCGAGATCCTCGCCGCCTACGACGTCACCTACTCGCTGGGCGACGGCCTGCGGCCGGGTTCGATCGCGGACGCCAACGACGAGGCGCAGTTCGCGGAGTTGCGCACGCTCGGGGAACTCAACACGATCGCCAAGCGTTTCCACGTACAGACCATGATCGAGGGCCCGGGACACGTCCCGATGCACAAGATCAAGGAGAACATCGACCTTCAGCAGGAGATCTGCGATGAGGCTCCGTTCTATACGCTCGGCCCGCTGACGACGGACGTCGCTCCGGCGTACGACCACATCACCTCCGGCATCGGTGCCGCGATGATCGCCTGGTGGGGCACGGCGATGCTCTGCTACGTCACGCCCAAGGAGCACCTGGGCCTGCCCAACCGGGACGACGTCAAGACCGGCGTCATCACCTACAAGATCGCCGCCCACGCGGCCGACCTCGCCAAGGGACACCCGGGCGCGCAGGAGTGGGACGACGCGCTGTCCGACGCCCGCTTCGAGTTCCGGTGGGAGGACCAGTTCAACCTCGCGCTGGACCCGGACACGGCACGGGAGTTCCACGACGAGACCCTGCCGGCCGAGCCCGCCAAGACGGCCCACTTCTGCTCCATGTGCGGGCCGAAGTTCTGCAGCATGAAGATTAGCCAAAGCATCACAGAGCGGTTCGGTGGCGCGGCGGCTGAGGGGGCGTCGGCGGAGGAGGTCGCTGAGGGGATGCTCCAGAAGTCGAAGGAGTTCGCCGAGGCGGGGAACCGGGTGTATCTGCCGATCGCGGACTGAGTTCCGGCTGCAAGCGGTCCGCGTTTCCGAGTCGACGTGAGGGCGTCACGCGAAGCGCGGACCATGCCGGTTGCTTGGTGATCGAGTCGGTCACGGCACAAGGACGATCTTGCCCATGGTGCGCTTGGCCTCGATGGTGCGGTGGGCCTCCGATGCTTCGGCCAGCGGGTAGGTCTGCTGCACCGCGACCCGTAGCCGACCTGCCTCGATGCGTTCGGTGATCCGATCCAGAAACTCACCGGAGGGCTCGGACGCGACCCATGCATAGCGCAGTCCGCGGGTGGCTGCCTGCCGCTCGTCCGTACCCGGGTCGATCGACGCGCCGATGAGCAGACCATCCGGCCGGAGCACATCGAGGGAGCGCGGCCCGTAGGAACCGCCGACCAGGTCCAGGACCGCGTCGACCGGAGCCACGGCCGTCCGGAAGTCGGTGGTGGTGTAGTCGATCAGTTCGTCGGCACCCAGTTCGCGAAGGAGGTCATGACGGGCCGCCCGTGCGGTACCGATGACGTACGCCCCCAACTCCTTGGCCAGCTGCACCGCGACGTGACCGACGCCGCCCGCCGCCGCGTGGATCAGTACGCGGTCGCCGGGCCGGACCCGGGCCAGCACGGCCAGCGCCTGCCAAGCGGTGAACGCGACCAGAGGCACAGCCCCCGCGTGCACCAGGCCGAGGTTCTTGGGCGCGAGAGCCAGCGCGTCGGCCAGCACGGCAGTGAACTCGGCGTACGCGCCGCGTCGGGTGACCGACAGCATGCCGTACACCTTGTCGCCCGGTGCGAACCGCGTAACGCCTTCTCCGACCTGCTCGACGACACCGGCCACGTCGTTGCCCGGCGTCCACGGCAGGGTGACCAGCTCCGGCACACGACCAGCGCGGAGCACCGCGTCACCCGGGTTGACTCCGGCACCGGCGACCCGCAGCAATACCTCACCGGGGCCGGGCTCGGGCACGTCGGTCTCGGTGTAGGTGAGCTCCTCGGGGCCGCCGAACGCGGACTGGACGATGGCATGCATGCGGGCGGACATCAGAACTCCTTGTCAGTGGGTCGCGGTGCGTCCCATGGTCGGCCCGAGTGACAACAGTGCGGAAGAAGGCACTTATCTGATATCGAGGTTCCTCATGGATACCGGCTTCGACCTGAGGAAACACGGTGGCGTGGACGTCTTCCTGCGTGACTGCCCCACGCGTGCCGTGCTGGAGCTGATCGCCAGCAAGTGGACCATGCTGGTACTGGTGGCACTTGAGGACGGCCGACCCATGCGGTTCGCGGAACTGCGGCGGCGGCTGGATGGCGTGACCCCGAAGGTGCTGACGCAGACCCTGCGCGCGCTGGAACGCGAAGGCCTGCTGACGCGGACTGTGTTCCCGACCGTGCCGCCGCGCGTGGAGTACCAGCTGACCAAACTGGGCCAGGAGGCAGGTGGGCTGGTGCAGAGCATCACCGACTGGTCGCAGGCGAACATCGCCGCATTCCAGATGGCCAGGAAGACATTCGACGAGCGTGAGACTCAGGGCTGATCATGTCCGGCATGAAGATCTCGCAGAACATCCGCCGCGAACACGGCGGCAGCCGGGTCGAGATCGAGGAGGGCATGGCCCAGAAGTCGAAGGAGTTCGCGGCGAGCGGCAACAGGGTGTACCTGCCGATCGCCGACTGACGGCTCCCCGGAGCGGTGCTCACAGGTGAAGGGCCGTGAGCACCGCCCGGCCGCGCTCACAGGTGCTCGGGCGCCCACGGCCCCGTCCTCGGCCCGTTGTCAGAGGCGGACGCTACGGTCGATTGCAGCGCAGCAACCTGTCAGGCGTGGAGGGGGAATCGACATGGCCGACGACGGACGCACCGCGCTGGTGTCGTACGCCAAGGGGTGGGATCTGTCCTCGTGCAGCGCCCTGGAACCGCTCACGCGAACCGAGGCCGAGGCCCGGGACCGGGCGGAGCAGCCGTATGTGATGGTCCATCGGGTACCGGGGCGGACCGTGCCGGTCGAGGTCCATCTCGTGGCCTGGGCGGACCACTACGTGGGGGTGTGGGCGTACGACGAGCGGGGCCGCCGTACGCAGGAGCTGGACTGGCGCCTGCTCGAACCGGGGAGCCTGTTCCTGCGCCACCGGTCGGAGTGGCGCTATGAGTCCCAGGAGCAGGCCGAGTTCGCGCAGGACGCCTGGCGCACGACGACGGACCTCTACCCGGGCGGCAGGGGCCGCACGGTGTCCGAGCCGCAGGGTGTCCTGGGCCCGTCACGGCACGGACGCCCGGACGTGCCCGAGGCCGAGCGCCGGCGGGACCGGGCGCAGTTCGGCGTGGCAGGCGTCGGAAGCCCGCTCCTGGCCGCACCGTCCGTGCGCGGCCGGCACGCGGACGCCCCGGTGGCGCCCGCCGCTGACGGCATACCCGTGACGCCGTCCCGCTGGCTGCCGCCGCGCCCGACGGCACCGTCCCACCTGAGCGAGTTGTTCCGGCCCGGCACACGGCTGGCCACGAAGGACGAGCCGGAGATGACCGTCGCCGACGTGCGGGAGATCGCGGTGCTGCGGGTGCCGAGCGGCAGACTCGCCGTCGACTGCCCCCTGACGACGGACGACGGCGGGCAGCGCGAGCTGCTGGAGCGCATTCCGCCGGGCGCGTACCCGGTGCAGGAGACCGTGCTCAGCTACGAGTTGGAGTACGACGACGAGGTGTTCCCCACGGAGGAGGGCGCCGCCGTCCGGCTCCTGATCGACACCGAACCGGCGGTCACCTGGGAGCCGGCGCTCGCCGAGGGCGAGGACCCGAGGCTGCTGCGGCACCACGAGGCCTACGGCTTCGCCACGGATGCCGCGCTGGGCGGCTTCGCCGACTCCGCCGCGTGGGACGTGCTCGCGGACAAGTACCGGCGCTACAGCATGGACGGGGAGGAGCACGCGGGCGAGCGGGTCGGCGACAGCTACTGTGTGCGCACCTCGGACAGCGCGAGCGGCGCTGACCTCATCCAGTTCGCCACCGGAGGGGACGGGGTGTGGCCGGTCTGGCTGGGCCGCTCGGCGTCCGGGAAGCTGGTCTCCGTCGTGGTCGTGTGCGTCTATCTTCTGGACCTCAGGATCCTGTGAGCCGTGCGATGAGTTCGTCCACCTCGTGGCGGAGGGCGGTTTCCGCAAGCCGACGGCTTCGCGGACCTCGTCCGCGGTGCCGGTTCGGAGACCGAAGCGACGGAGACGACAGGAACGCGAGCCCGGAGCTGATGCCGGGCGAGGGCGCCGACAGTGTGCGCGCCGCTCTGCCCGGACGCCGAGCGGGCCCGGATCGACGGCGAGCGGCGGGCCGCCGCCGCCCTCGTACGGCACCGCCGGGACGCAGCCCCGGTGAACTCGCCGCCCCGAGCCGGTCGTTCGAGACGGCGGCGCGGCGGACCACCGGGCACCGCGAAGCCGCGCCCGGGGCCCCCGGGCCGCCGGCCGCCCCGGGGGCGCCTGGGCTGCCGGCTGCCGTGGGGCTACTCGGGGCGGTGGTCCGGGCCGCCGAAGTCCGGGCTCGTGTAGTCGGGGCTGGTGAAACCCGTGCGGCCGGACTCGGTGCCGTTGTCGGGGCTGCTGAAGCCGGGACGGTCGTAGCCCAGGCGGGGCATCCGGCCGGTCGGGGCTGACGGGGTCGTGCGCAGCCGCGCGGGGGCCGGTCCGGGCTCGGCGAGCGCCTCGCGCAGAAACGGCAGGATCCCGCGCTCCAGCAGGGCGCTGCGCCAGGCCTCTCTGGCCCTGTCCAGCTCCTTGTACGCCGCGTTCAGCGTCTGGGCCTGGGCCGAGGAGCTGTTGCGCAGGGCGGTGAGGAGCAGTCCGACGGCGGCGACGAGGATCGCGGCCGCGGTCACGGCGCCGAACACCCAGCCGGCGGTGAGCATGGTGTCGCCGAAGGTCTGGCCGGGATTCAGCGTCTTCAGGATGTAGCCGATGAGGAGGAAGATCGCCGCGGCGGTCCCGGACAGCACGGGAGCCAGTACGGCGACGACCGCGATGGCGCCCGCGCCGGTGTTCTCGGCCGGCTCGCCGAAGGCGGTCGTGAGCCCGGCCGTGGCCGGACCCGGCTCCGCGGAACCGGAATCGCCGCTGACGGCAGGGGCCATCGCCGGGTGGCGCAGTTCGTCGCGGACCTCGATGTAGTGCTCGTACTCGCTTGCGGCGGCCTCCGTGATCAGGGCGGTGGCGTTGAGCGCCATGGTGCGCAGCTGTTCGGAGTTGAGCCGCTGTCCGACAGCGGCCAGTTCCGGTCGGTGTGGTGCGGAGCGCAGCGCCTCATCGAGGAGCCGCTCGAATTCCTGGCGGTCCTCACTCAGCAGGTGCTGCGGAACGCTGTTCATGTGCATCCCCCGATGCTCCGTAGGGCTTGGGGCTCGCACGCCGGCGAGCCGTCGGGCAGAAACGGAGGGGAGCCTGCTACGGATAAGCCGATGGTAGAGCCGTGACGGTGCGCGGTGACAGGGGGTTGCGGAAATTGCGTTCCGGCCTGCGCGTACTCCGCCGGGGGGACGCCTTCCCGGAGAACGGTCAGTTATCCAGAGGAAGTTGCCGGACCAGTAGCTTTCCGGCCATGGTCACGCCGCCGTCCATCGCGATGGCGAGCCCGTCGGCGTACACGTGCGGTCCCTCCACGACCGGGCCGCTGCCCTCCTCGCCGTCCTCGGAGCCGACTTCGCCGAGGAGGTAGGGAATCGGGCTGTGACCGTGAACGATGCGGGTACCGCCGTACGTATCGAGGAGGGAACGGACGGCGTCTGCACCCCCCTCGTCACGGAAGGAGAAGCGCTTGGTGAACTTGCGGAACAGATCCCAGCACTCGTCCGCGTCATTGCGGGTGAGGGTCTCGCGGACCGTGTCGTTGACCGCCTCGATCGAGTCGCCGTAGTCGAGGTAGGCGGTGGTGTCCGAGTGCACCAGCAGATAGCCGTCGACCTCCTCGACGGCGTCGAGGCGGGCCATCCACTGGAGGTGGTGGTCCTGGAGGCGGTCCATGTCGGTCTTCTGGCCGCCGTTGAGCAGCCAGGCCGCCTGGAAGGTGGCGGTGCCGGCACCGGAGTTGACGGGGGTGTCGCCGAACCGCTTGGCGCCGAGCAGCAGCAGCTCGTGGTTGCCCATGAGGGCCTTGCAGTAGCCGCCCGCCGCGGCGGCCTCGGCGGACAGCCGCATCACGAGGTCGATGACTCCGATGCCGTCGGGTCCGCGGTCGGTGAAGTCGCCGAGGAACCACAGCCGGGCGTCGCCCGCGCACCACTGGCCCGAGGCGTCGACGAGCCCTTGCTCCTGGAGCGCGGTCATCAGTTCGTCGAGGTATCCGTGCACGTCGCCGACGACGAAGAGCGGTCCGGAGCCGGACGCGGGCTGCGGCGCCGGGGCCGCGGGCGCCGGCTCGACCTGGACCTGGACGGTGTCGGTGCGGGTGATGACCGGCAGGTCGCGCCGGGTGGGCGTGTAGCCGTCGGGGTACGCCTCGTCGGCGGGCGGCACGGCGTCGCCCGGACGGGGCTGCGCGGCGTCACCCGGGTCGGCGGTGCGGACGTACGGACCGGTCTCGTGGACGTACGCCGGTACCCGGAAGTCGCGCAGCGTCGCCGTCCGCTCCACCTCGGGTCCCTGACCGGCCCCCTGAGTCATCAGACCCCTCCACCATCGCGCCGCAGCTGCACCGCTTCGGACTGCCTGGTCGCAGCGGTCCGCGGTGTCGTGGGCCCATCATAGGAATGCGCGTCGCGCCGTGTGATGACCCAGGGGTGGTGAATCGGAACAGGACTCCAGTTCACCGCCGCTTTCGCCCCGTTTCGGCAGGTGTTCGGCCTGGTTCGCGTCGGCCGGACCCCCGGCAGGCGGGCCGGTCGCCGACCCGCCGGGTGTCCTCCACCCGCCGCCGAGAGTACGGGGCGCGCGCCCCGTACTGTGCGGCCCTAGGCCCTGTCCGGTGACCGCGGCGGGCTCACCGTCGTGCGCGGGGGACGCCGCTGGGAGGAGGTGCGCACGATCAGCTCGGTCGGTATCACCTGCTCGACCGGATGGTCCGACTCGACGCCCTCGATGGCGTCGATCAGGAGCTGGATCACCGCGGTGCCGATGCGGCGCGGCTTCAGGGAGAGCGTGGTGATGGGCGGCTCGGTGCTGGCGTAGACCGTGGATTCGCTGCAGCACACCAGCAGCAGGTCGTCGGGGACGCGCAGCCCGTAGCGGCGGGCAGCGGCGAGCAGGTCGGTGCCGTTGGGGTCGAACAGGCCGTAGACCGCGTCGGGCCGGTCGGGGCGGGCCAGGAGCCGGTCCGCGGCGACGGCGCCCGCGCACGGGTCGTGCGCCGGATAGGCCTCGTAGACCGGGGTCTGGCCGACCCGTTCGCACCAGCGCAGATAGGCCGTGGTCGACAGATGCGTGTACGTGTCCGTCGAGGTGCCCGTGAGCAGGCCGATACGGCGGGCGCCGGCGTCGGCGAGATGGTCGAGGATCCCGAGTACGGCGGCCTCGTGGTCGTTGTCGACCCAGGCGGTGACGGGCAGCGCGCCGGCCGGGCGGCCGTCGGAGACGACCGGGAGCCCCTGCCGGACCAGCTCGCTGACCACCGGGTCCTGGTCGGAGGGGTCGATGACGACCGTGCCGTCCAGGGCGACGTTGGACCACACGTCGTGGCGGGAGGTCGCGGGCAGGATGACGAGGGCATAGCCGCGGGCGAGCGCCGCCGACGTGGCGGCCCGGGCCATCTCCGCGAAGTAGGCGAACTCCGTGAAGGTGAAAGGTTCATCCCCGTACGTCGTCACGGTCAGGCCGATGAGGCCCGACTTGCCGGTACGGAGGGTGCGGGCGGCGGCCGAGGGGCGGTACCCGAGCCGGTCGGCGACCTCGCGGACATGGCGCCGGGTGGCATCCGGGAGCCGGCCCTTGCCGTTGAGGGCGTCGGACACGGTCGTGATGGAGACTCCGGCGGCGGCGGCCACGTCTCTGATGCCCGCCCGGCCCGGCCGACTGCCTCGACGTGAGGTTTCCGCGCGGCTCACCTGGTGCTTCCCTGCTGCTGTCATGGCGAGCCGATAGTAGGGCTCATGCGGTGGGGTAGTGCGGACGCATATGCACGCGTTGACAGGCACGTTTCTGCATGGTCATTCGGGGTCAACTGCCTTAGAAAGAAAGACAGTTGAACGATCCAGGGGTAAGACGTGACGCGGCGACGCGTGTGGGCCTGCTAAGTGCCTGATGTCTCGAAGAGGTCTCAACTCACCTGGACGGGGGATGCGCGCCACGGCGCAAGCCACCGGCGCATAGATATATGTACGGCGCGCCCCCGGAAACGTACGCCTTCGTGCCGGGATGCCCGCGATGGCGCCGAGGGGGGCGAGGTTCTCCTGTCGCCGTCCCGGCAACCTGTACGCACCGGGGCCGAATCCTCATAAGGTGTGGAGTATTGGAAGCCGGCGGTGTCGACGGTCCGCCGGCGGTCGCGAGGAGGACTGCGGTGAGCGAGACGAGCCCGAAGCTGCGCGCCGAGCTGGAGGGTATCCCTACCTACAAGCCGGGCAAGCCCGCCACGGCCGAAGGGCCGGTCGCCTACAAGCTGTCCTCCAACGAGAACCCGTACCCGCCGCTGCCCGGCGTGATGGAGAGCGTCACGGCGGCCGCGGCCGACTTCAACCGCTACCCGGACATGGCCTGCACCGGGCTGATGAACGAGCTGTCGGAGCGTTTCGGCGTTCCGCTCTCCCACCTGGCCACCGGCACCGGCTCCGTAGGCGTCGCCCAGCAGCTCGTCCAGGCCACCAGCGGCCCCGGCGACGAGGTGATCTACGCCTGGCGGTCCTTCGAGGCGTACCCGATCATCACGCAGGTCAGCGGTGCCCGGTCGGTGCAGGTGCCGCTCACGCCCGGTGATGTGCACGACCTGGACGCGATGGTGGAGGCGATCACCGACCGGACGCGGCTGATCTTCGTCTGCAACCCCAACAACCCGACCGGCACGGTGGTGCGGCGGGCCGAGCTGGAGCGGTTCCTCGACCGGGTGCCCGGCGATGTGCTGGTGGTGTTGGACGAGGCCTACCGGGAGTTCATCCGCGACCCCGAGGTGCCCGACGGTGTCGAGATCTACCGGAACCGCCCCAACGTCTGCGTCCTGCGCACGTTCTCCAAGGCCTACGGGCTCGCCGGGCTGCGGGTCGGTTTCGCGATCGCCCATGAGCCGGTCGCGGCGGCGCTGCGCAAGACGGCGGTGCCCTTCGGCGTCAGCCAGCTCGCACAGGAGGCGGCGATCGCCTCGCTGCGGGCCGAGGACGAACTGCTGGGCCGGGTCGGCTCGTTGGTGGGTGAGCGCACACGCGTGGTCGACGCGCTGCGCGGCCAGGGCTGGACGGTACCGGAGACGCAGGCCAACTTCGTCTGGCTGCGCCTCGGGGAGGGTGCGGTCGCGTTCGCCCAGGCCTGTGAGCAGCACGGAGTGGTGGTCCGGCCGTTCCCCGGCGAGGGTGTGCGGGTCACGGTCGGCGAGACCGAGGCGAACGACATCTTCCTGAAGGTGGCGGAGTCGTTCCGCAAGGAGCTGTAGCCCCCGGCAGGAGGGTCAGTCCTGGTCTCGGGTCAGCTCCACGCGGACGGGGTCGCCGTCCCGTACGGTCGCCAGGGCCCGGGGGTCTCCGTCGAGGCGCCCCAGGATGTTGCACGGACTCGCGAGGCGGCACTCGTCGCCTCGCGAGATCGGTGTGGGGCCATAGGGGAGGGCGAGCGCGTCGCCGTCTGTCCAGAAGGCCACGGTGCCCGGCTCCACGACCTGCCGGGCGTCCGTTTCACGTGAAACAGAGACACCTGTGTCGAAATACACCTCCTCGCCCCAGGTGTGGGCGCTGGAGGAGAACGGCAGTGCCTTGGCGAGGGCCTGCGTGGTCGGTGTGGCTGCGTCGAGGGTCGCGGTGATGTGCCCCGCGGGCCAGGAGATCCGTATCTGCATGGCGCGCAATTCAACAAGATGTTGAAGTCGCTGCCAAGGTCTTGACTTCGTGGCACTACAGCCACCCCGCCTCGCCAGGCTGAAAATCAGTGCGTCATAATGGCTTGTGAATGTGAACGCGTTCACAAGCGCGTCCCGATTGCTCCCATGATGTGTGTGGCAAAAGGGGCAAACTGCCGCTACCACGGCGAAGTAAGGAGCTGACGACGTGGAATTGGCTTTGGCGCCGGAGACACTGGCGCGATGGCAGTTCGGCATCACCACCGTCTACCACTTCCTGTTCGTCCCGCTGACGATCTCCCTGGCCGCCCTCACGGCCGGGCTTCAGACGGCCTGGGTGCGCACGGAGAAGGAGAAGTACCTCAGGGCGACCAAGTTCTGGGGCAAACTCTTCCTGATCAACATCGCCATGGGCGTGGTCACCGGCATCGTGCAGGAGTTCCAGTTCGGCATGAACTGGTCCGACTACTCGCGGTTCGTCGGTGACATCTTCGGTGCGCCGCTCGCCTTCGAGGCGCTGATCGCGTTCTTCTTCGAGTCCACCTTCATCGGCCTGTGGATCTTCGGCTGGGACAAGCTCCCCAAGAAGATCCATCTGGCCTGCATCTGGATGGTCTCGATCGGCACGATCCTCTCGGCGTACTTCATCCTCGCCGCCAACTCCTGGATGCAGCACCCGGTCGGTTACAAGATCGACAAGGCCAGGGGGCGTGCCGAGCTGACCGACTTCTGGGCCGTGCTGACCCAGAACACCGCGCTCAGCCAGGCCTTCCACACCCTGACGGCGGCCTTCCTGACGGGTGGCGCCTTCATGGTCGGTGTCTCCGCCTACCATCTGGCCCGCAAGAAGCACATCCGCGAGATGAAGACCTCGCTGCGGCTGGGCCTGATCACCGTGGTCATCGCCGGCATGCTCACCGCGATCAGCGGCGACACCCTCGGCAAGGTCATGTTCAAGCAGCAGCCCATGAAGATGGCAGCGGCCGAGGCGCTGTGGGACGGGCAGAAACCGGCGCCCTTCTCGATCTTCGCCTACGGCGACGTGCAGAAGGGCCACAACACCGTGGCCATAGAGATCCCCGGCCTGCTGTCCTTCCTGGCCAACGACGACTTCACCTCGTACGTCCCCGGCATCAACGACGTCAACAAGGCCGAGCAGCAGAAGTTCGGCCCGGGCGACTACCGGCCCAACATCCCGGTCGCCTTCTGGGGCTTCCGCTGGATGATCGGCTTCGGGATGGCCTCCTTCGCGATCGGCCTGGCCGGGCTGTGGCTGACCCGCAAGAAGTTCATGCTGCCGCAGCATCTGCGGGTCGGTGAGGACGAGGTGCCGCACCTGGTGCTGTTCAAGAACAAGGCACTCGGCTCGAAGCTGTCCCCCTGGTACTGGCGCATCGCGACCTGGACTTTGGCCTTCCCGCTGATCGCCAACTCCTGGGGCTGGATCTTCACCGAGACGGGCCGCCAGCCGTGGGCCGTCTACGGCGTCCTCCAGACCCGCAACGCGGTCTCCCCCGGGGTCTCCCAGGCCGAGGTCCTCACCTCGATGATCGTCTTCACGTCGCTGTACGCGATCCTCGCCGTGGTCGAGGTCAAGCTGCTCGCGAAGTACGTCAAGGCCGGTCCGCCCGAGCTGACCGAGGCCGACCTCAACCCGCCCACGAAGATCGGCGGCGACACCCGTGACGCCGACAAGCCGATGGCCTTCTCTTACTAGGCCGGGGGAACAGTTATGCATCTTCACGACGTCTGGTTCGTCCTGATCGCCGTCCTGTGGACCGGCTACTTCTTCCTGGAGGGCTTCGACTTCGGGATCGGCATCCTCACCAAGATGCTGGCCCGCGACCGGCCGGAGCGCCGGGTGCTGATCAACACCATCGGGCCCGTGTGGGACGGGAACGAGGTGTGGCTGCTCACGGCCGGCGGTGCGACCTTCGCGGCCTTCCCGGACTGGTACGCCACCCTCTTCTCCGGTTTCTATCTGCCCCTGCTGGTCATCCTGGTCTGCCTGATCCTCCGGGGCGTCGCCTTCGAGTACCGCGCGAAGCGGCCCGAGGAGAACTGGCAGCGCAACTGGGAGCACACGATCTTCTGGACCTCGCTGATCCCGGCCTTCCTGTGGGGCGTGGCCTTCGGGAACATCGTGCGGGGCGTGAAGATCGACCAGCACTTCGAGTACGTCGGCACCGTCTGGGACCTGCTCAACCCCTACGCCCTGCTCGGCGGCCTGGTCACGCTCACCCTCTTCACCTTCCACGGCGCGGTGTTCACCGCGCTCAAGACCGTGGGGGACATCCGGGTGCGGGCACGGAAGCTGGCCCTGCGGGTCGGTCTCGTCGCGGCCGTCGTGGCTCTCGCCTTCCTGCTGTGGACGCAGGACCACAGCGGTAACGGCAGGAGCCTGGTGGCCCTGATCGTGGCCGTCGCCGCGCTGGTCGCCGCTCTGGTGGCCAACCAGGCCGGGCGCGAGGGATGGTCGTTCGCCCTGTCCGGCCTCACCATCGTGGCCGCCGTGGCGATGCTCTTCCTGTCGCTCTTCCCGAACGTCATGCCGTCCACCCTGAACGGGGACTGGAGCCTGACGGTCACCAACGCCTCGTCGAGCCCGTACACCTTGAAGATCATGACCTGGTGTGCGGCGATTGCCACCCCGCTCGTCATGCTCTACCAGGGCTGGACGTACTGGGTGTTCCGCAAGCGGATCGGCACGCAGCACATCGCCGATATCGCGCACTGAGTCCGCCGAGGGTGTGTTTCACGTGAAACACACCCTCTGGGCCGAAGGGCACGTTTCACGTGAAACCAATCGATCCGCGTCTGCTGCGCTACGCACGCGCCACCCGGTTCTTCCTCGTGGCGGTCGTCGGCCTGGGAGCCGTCGGTGCGGGGCTGGTCATCGCCCAGGCGATGCTCATCGCCGAGGTCGTCGTCGGTGCCTTCCAGCACGGGGGGTCCGTCGCTGAACTGCGCACTCCCCTGCTGCTGTTGGTGGCCGTGGCGGTGGGCCGTTCGGTCGTCGCCTGGCTCACCGAACTCGCCGCCCACCGGGCGAGCGCGGCGGTGAAGTCCGAACTGCGCGGTCGCCTTCTGGACCGGGCGGCGGCGCTCGGTCCTGGATGGCTGGGCGGTCAGCGGACCGGCTCGCTGGTCACCCTGGCCACGCGGGGCGTGGACGCCCTGGACGACTACTTCTCGCGCTATCTGCCGCAGTTGGGGCTCGCGGTGGTCGTGCCGGTGGCGGTGCTGGCGCGGATCGTCACCGAGGACTGGGTCTCGGCGGCGATCATCGTCGGCACCCTGCCGCTCATCCCGCTCTTCATGGTCCTGATCGGCTGGGCCACGCAGTCCCGGACGGACCGTCAGTGGCGGCTGCTGTCCCGGCTGTCCGGCCACTTCCTGGACGTGGTCGCGGGTCTGCCCACACTGAAGGTGTTCGGCCGGGCCAAGGCGCAGGCCGAGTCCATCCGCCGGATCACCGGCGAGTACCGGCAGGCGACCATGCAGACCCTGCGGATCGCCTTCCTCTCCTCCTTCGCGCTGGAACTGCTCGCCACGCTGTCGGTGGCCCTGGTCGCGGTGACGGTCGGCATGCGGCTCGTCCACGGCGACATGGACCTGTACATCGGTCTCGTGATCCTGGTGCTGGCGCCCGAGGCCTACCTTCCGCTGCGCCAGGTCGGGGCGCAGTTCCACGCGGCGGCCGAGGGGCTCGCCGCCGCGGAGGAGATCTTCGCGGTGCTGGAGACGCCGGTCCCGGCGTCCGGCACGGGTGCGGTGCCCGAGGGCGCGGTGGCCTTCGACGGGGTCACCGTCCGCTACCCCGGCCGCTCCGGCGACGCGGTGAGCGACGTGTCGTTCACCGTCGAGCCCGGCGAGACCGTGGCGCTGGTCGGACCGAGCGGTGTGGGCAAGACGACACTGTTGAACGTGCTGCTGGGCTTTGTGGAGCCCGCCGAGGGCCGGGTGCGGATCGGTGGCGCGGAGCTGGCCGGCCTGGACCTGGAGGAGTGGCGCTCGCGGATCGCCTGGGTGCCGCAGCGGCCGCACCTGTACGCCGGGACCATCGCGGAGAACGTACGGCTGGCCCGGCCCGACGCGGACGACGGTGCCGTACGGCGGGCGTTGCGGGACGCGGGCGCGCTGGAGTTCGTGGACGCGCTGCCCGAGGGGGCGGAGACCGTGCTCGGCGAGGACGGGGCCGGGCTGTCGGCGGGGCAGCGGCAGCGGCTGGCGCTGGCTCGGGCGTTTCTCGCCGACCGGCCTGTGCTGTTGCTGGACGAGCCGACGGCCGCGCTGGACGGGGAGACCGAGGCGGAGGTCGTGGCAGCGGTGCGACGGCTGGCGGTGGACCGGACTGTGCTTCTTGTGGTCCATCGGCCTGCGCTGCTGGATGTGGCCGACCGGGTCGTTCGGTTGACCGGCCGTGAGCATGCCGGGGAGCTCCACTCCCTGGACCCTCGCCCTTGCCTGCCCACCACCCGCCATTCTCGGCTGGAGAGTGACCCGACAGCCGCGACAGACCTGCCGGAGCAGACCCCCGCCCAGCCCCGCAGCCCCCTTGCCCGGGTTCGCGGGCTTGCCCGGCCCCTGCGCGGGCGGCTCGTGCTGGCGCTGGTGCTCGGGGCTCTCGCGCTCGGCAGTGCCGTCGGGCTGATGGCGACGTCCGGGTGGCTCATCTCGCGGGCCTCGCAGCAGCCGCCCGTGCTGTATCTGATGGTGGCCGTGACGGCGACGCGGGCCTTCGGGATCGGGCGGGCCGTTTTCCGGTACGCCGAGCGGCTGGTGTCGCACGACGCCGTGCTGCGGATGCTGGCCGACACCCGGGTTGCGGTCTATCGGCGTCTGGAGCGACTCGCGCCTGCCGGACTGCGCAGCGCCCGGCGCGGTGATCTGCTGACCCGGCTGGTCGCGGACGTGGACGCCTTCCAGGACTACTGGCTGCGCTGGCTGCTGCCCGCCTCCGTGGCCGTCCTCGTCTCGGCCGGTTCCGTCGGCTTCACGGCGTGGCTGCTGCCCGAGGCCGGGACCGCCCTCGCGGTCGGTCTGGCGGCGGCCGGGGTCGGTGTTCCCCTCGTCACCGCCTCCGTGGCCCGGCGCGCCGAGCGGCGGCTGGCGCCCGCGCGGGGCGTGCTCGCCACCCGCGTCACCGATCTGCTCACCGGCACCGCCGAACTGACCGTCGCCGGTGCGCTGCCCGCCCGTAAGGACGCGGCCCGGCGCGCCGACGGCACGCTCACCCGGATCGCTTCGCGCGCCGCCGTGGCCAGCGCGCTCGGCGACGGGCTCACCGCGTTGATCTGCGGCCTGACCGTCGCTGCCACCGCGCTGTTCGGCGCCCAGGCGGTGGCCGCGGGCCGACTCGGCGGCGTGGCGATGGCCGTGGTCGTCCTCACCCCGCTGGCCGCCTTCGAGGGCGTCCTGGGGCTGCCGCTCGCCGTGCGCCACCGGCAGCGGGTGCGGCGCAGCGCGGAGCGGGTGTACGAGGTGCTGGACACCCCGGAGCCCGTACGTGAGCCGGAGCGGCCGCGCCAGGCGCCGGCCTCGCCGTTCCCGCTGGTGGTCAAGGGGCTCGCCGCGCGGTACGAGGGGCAGCGGCGGGAGGCGCTGGCCGGGTTCGACCTCACGCTGGAGCAGGGCAGGCGGATCGCCGTGGTCGGGGCCTCCGGTGCCGGCAAGACGACCCTCGCGCAGGTGCTGCTGCGGTTCCTCGACCCGGAGGAGGGCGCGTACATGCTCGCCGGTGTGGACGCGTACGCGCTGGCCGGTGACGACGTACGGCGGCTCGTCGGGCTGTGTGCGCAGGACGCGCATCTCTTCGACAGTTCGGTGCGCGAGAACCTGTTGCTGGCCGGGAAGGAGGCCACCGAGGACGATCTTCGCCGGGCGCTGGCCCGGGCCCGGCTGCTGGACTGGGTGGACTCGCTGCCGAACGGCCTGGACACGCTGGTCGGCGAGCACGGGGCGCGGCTGTCCGGCGGTCAGCGCCAGCGGCTCGCGCTGGCCCGTGCGCTGCTGGCCGACTTCCCCGTTCTGGTCCTCGACGAGCCCGCCGAGCACCTGGATCTGCCGACGGCCGACGCGCTCACCGCCGATCTGCTGGCCGCGACCGAGGGCCGTACGACGCTGCTGATCACCCACCGGCTGGCGGGCCTGGACGCGGTGGACGAGGTGATCGTGCTCGACGCGGGCCGGGTTGTGCAGCGGGGCGGGTACGCGGAGCTCGTCGCCGTGGACGGGCCGCTGCGGGCGATGGCGCTGCGGGAGGAGGCGGCGGAGTCGCTGGTGGCGGCGCGGTGACCGTCACCCGGGCCGTCGAGCCCGCCCTGCGGATGCCGCAGTTGCCGGCGGCGATGCGGTCCGTGGGCAGCGGGCTGGAACGGCACACCACGCTGGACCGGAGCGGTGAGACGGTCGCTGCCACCGACTTCCGGATGCTGCAGTTCGCCGCGCAGATCAACATGGCCGCCGTACCGCCGCGTTCACGCCCTCGCACCGCTTCCTCGGCCCTGTCGACGCGGCCGTCGGCGACCTCACCGGCGAGAACCTGAGACGCCGGGCCGGCAGGACCTAGAAGCGGTCCGCCAGAAGCTGTTCGATCACGACCGCCACACCGTCCTCGTTGTTGGCGACCGTGCGGCCCGACGCGGCGGCGACGACGTCGGGGTGGGCGTTGCCCATCGCGTACGAGCGGCCGGCCCAGGTCAGCATCTCGACGTCGTTGGGCATGTCCCCGAAGGCGACGACCTCGTCGTGCGAGATGCCGCGCTCGGCGCAGCACAGGGCGAGCGTGCTGGCCTTGGAGACGTCGGGGCCGCTCAGTTCCAGCAGGGCGCTGGGGCTGGAGCGGGTGACGTTGGCGCGGTCGCCGATCGCGATCCGGGCGAGGGTGAGGAAGGCGTCGGGATCGAGGTCCGGGTGGTAGGCCAGGATCTTGAGCACGGGCTGGTCGGCGTCCGGACCGTCGGGGGCGAGGAGCCGCTCGGCGGGCTGGAGGTTGTCCGGTATCTCCAGGTGCAGCTTGGGATAGTCGGGCTCCTGGTGGAAGCCGTAGGTCTGCTCGACCGCGAACACCGTGCCGGGCGCCGCCTCGCGCAGCAGCCGTACGGCGTCCAGGGCGTTCGGGCGGGCCAGTTCGCGCACCTTCACGAACCGGTGGGCGCCGGGGCCGCCGTGCAGGTCGACCACGGCGGCGCCGTTGCCGCAGATCGCCAGGCCGTGGCCGTGGACGTGGTCGCTGACGACGTTCATCCAGCGGGCCGGGCGGCCGGTGACGAAGAAGACCTCGATGCCCGCCTCCTCGGCGGCGGCCAGCGCCGCGACGGTCCGTGGGGAGACCGATTTGTCGTCCCGCAGCAGCGTGCCGTCGAGGTCGGTGGCGATCAGCCGCGGCCGTAGGGCGGCGGACGGGGTCCCGGGCTGTCTGGTCGCTGAGGTCACCCGGCCATTCTCGCGCATATGCCCGCACGCCCGTGCGGGACTCCGCACAGATGAGACGCAGATGACGCTCAGCGGCACGGACGGCATCCGGTGCACCGGAGGGCCTTCCGTGTCAGCCCAGTTGAGCGAGCGCCTCCATGGCGATCTTCTCGAAGACCTTCTCGTCCGCGGCGAAGTCGGAGTCCGGGATGGGCCAGTGGATCACGATCTCGGTGAAGCCCAGCTCCCGGTGCCGGCCGGCGAAGTCCACGAAGGCGTCCACGGACCGGAGGGGCTGGGCACGGTCCGGGGTGAAGCCGGTGAGCAGGATCTTGTCCAGCTCGGCCACGTCCCGCCCGGCGGCCGCGCAGGCCTCGGACAGCTTGCCCAGCTGGCCGCGCAGGGCCTCGACGGACTGCTCCGGAGTCCCGGTCTCGTAGAGCTTCGGGTCGCCCGTGGTCACCCACGCCTGTCCGTACTGCGCGGCGAGCTTGAGACCGCGCGGGCCGGTGGCCGCCACCGCGAACGGCAGCCGGGGCCGCTGCACACAGCCGGGGATGTTGCGCGCCTCGTCCGCCGAGTAGAACCGGCCGTCGTGGGTCACCGCGTCCTCGGTGAGCAGCCGGTCGAGCAGCGGCACGAACTCGGCGAAGCGGTCGGCGCGCTCGCGCGGGCTCCACGGCTCCTGGCTGCTGTTCAACAGCGCCGTCGCGTCGAAGCCGGTGCCGCCGGCGCCGATGCCGAGCGTGATCCGGCCGCCGGAGATGTCGTCGAGGGAGATCAGCTCCTTGGCGAGGGTCACCGGATGCCGGAAGTTCGGCGAGGTCACCAGCGTGCCGAGGCGCAGGGTCTCGGTGACGCCGGCGGCCGCGGTCAGGGTCGGGACCGCGCCGAACCAGGGGCCGTCACGGAAGGTGCGCCAGGACAGGTGGTCGTAGGTGTACGCGGTGTGGAAGCCCAGCTGCTCGGCCCGTGTCCAGGTCGAACGGCCGCCTTCGCTCCAGCGGCGGTGGGGCAGGATCACGGTGCTCAGACGCAGGCTCATGCGTTCGAGAGTAAGCGGCCCCACGGACAACGACCCAAACGATCAGCGGACGTTCCGGCTCAGCCACGGGCTCAGCAGGATCATCGGGACGTACTCCGTGTGCGTACGGTCGCCGGGCAGCGGGACGACCAGGCGGTAGCCGGGCGGGAAGCGGCGCATCCTGACGTGGGCGAGGCCGTCGAAGACGGAGCGGAGGAAGGCCGGGACGTCGTCGCGCGCGATGTCGGGGCACTCGACGCCCTCGACGGTGATCAGCGCGTCGTCGTCCGGATAGAGGCGCACGCTCACCCGGGGCAGGCCGCCGAACTCGACGTACGCCTCGTGCGGCAGGGAGCCGTCGGGATCCGTGATCACTCCGATCCCCGCGGCGTCGCGGCGGGAGGTCCGGTCGGCGCCGATGTCGTCGCTGACCTCGATCTCGCGCGCGTAGCGGGCGGCGAGGGCGCGCAGGGCGTCGACGGCGGCCTGGGTGGTCGGCAGGTGTACGGGCGAGTGGTCCATACCACCGAGGACGGCGGCACGCGCGCGAAGGTTCCTCGGAGGGAGGGAAAGAGCGCAGGTCACCAGGGGTCAGCGGGAGCCGGGGAAGCGCAGGTGTCGCGGCGGTACCGCCTTCGTCAGCCAGACGCCGTTGGCGCTGACGTGGAAGACGTGGCCGTCACGGTGCATGGCGCCGGCGTCCACGGCGAGCACGACGGGGCGGCCGCGCCGGGCGCCGACCCGGGTCGCGGTCTCGCGGTCGGCGGACAGGTGCACGTCGTGCCGGTTCATGGGCCGCAGTCCCTGTGCGCGGATCGCGTCCAGGGCGCGGGCGACGGTCCCGTGGTAGAGGTACGGCGGCGGGGTCGCCGGGGGCAGGCCGAGGTCGACCTCGATGCTGTGGCCCTGGCTGGCGCGGATCCTGTCGCCGTCGACCGCGAAGCGCTGTTTGTCGTTGGCGGCCACCACGTGGTCCAGCTCCTCGCGCGTGACCGGGAACCCGTGCGCGGCGGCCGCGGCGATCAGCGCGTCGATCTCCACCCAGCCGGCCGGGTCCGGGGTGAGCCCGATCCGCTCCGGCTGGTGGCGCAGGTGCTTGGAGAGGTATTTCGACACCTTCACGGTGCGTCTTTGGTCATGCTCTTCCTTCATGTGTCCAGCGTGCGCGAGAGACGCGGATCACGCAGGTCTTTTTTGTCCCCAGGTTTGATCCACAACCAACTGTGGTTATCCACAGGGGAATTGGTGAAACTGTGGATAAGTGACGGGCGGTTTATGATGGTTCGGGAAGTTCCTTGTCCGCAGTGGAGACTGAGGCCAACTGGTCCAAGGACCGTGCCCTCGCCTCCCGTTCGGCCGCCAGCGCGATGAACTCGGCGACATGCCTCGGACCAACGAGCCTTTCCACGGCGGAGATCGTCTCGGTCGGCAGGGGCACGGAACGGGTGGCGGACGCCTCCGGCGCCGGCTTCTCGGTCACGAGGTGGGTGCGCAGATGTCTGGTCGCCAATGTGCGCATGGCCCGGGCCAGTTCGGCCTCCATCGTCTGCTGGGCCAGCGGTCGCAGCCGGCGCACGAGCGAGGCCGCCTCCGCCGCGTGCGCGTCCGTGCGCCGCCCGGGATCGTCCAGGTAGCGCGCGAAGACGTACTCGCTGGTGAACTCCAGGAAACGGGCGGCGATGTGCTCGACCTGGCCCCTCAACTCCCGCAGGTGGTCCGAGATCGCGGACAGCGGCACCCCGGCCGCGTGCAACTCGACGGCCACGGCCAGCTCTTGGGGGCTCGGCACCGAGAACGTGTCCGGGTCGCCCTCGATCCGCTCCAGGACGCCCAGCTCGACCGCCTCCGCCACGGCGTCGTCGTCGGGCGCGGCGCCGAAGCGGGCGTCGAGCTCGGCCCGGGTGACCCGGGCGGGGCGCTCGTCCGTCCACGGGCCCTCCACCTCGGTGACCAGGCCGAGCACCCCGCCGAGGCCCCGGCCGGTGTCCCAGGCCTCCAGCAACTCCTTGATGGACGCCAGGGTGTAGCCGCGGTCGAGGAGGTGGGCGATCTGGTGCAGCCGGGTGAGGTGCGCCTCGGAGTAGAGGTTGGCGCGGCCCCGGCGCTCGGGCCGGGGGAGCAGACCGCGGTCCTGGTAGGCGCGGATGGTCCGCACCGTCGTGGCCGTGTGGTGCGCCAGGTCCTCGATGCGGTACGTCCGCGCGGGCGGCGGTCCGGTCATCTCACAGCCTCGGCTCCACGCGCGCGATGCGCCGCAGCGCCCCGGGCAGGAATCGGGACATGAGGTGGGCGCCGCGCGCCTCCGGGGTCACCGGGACGACCGCCTTGTCGCCGGTCACCGCGTCCAGGATCGCCTCGGCCACCTTCTCCGGCGGGTAGTTGCGCTTGCCGTACAGCCGCGCCGACTTCTTCTGCCGGCGCCGCTCCTCCGTCTCGTCGACCCCGGCGAAGCGGGCCGTGGAGGTGATGTTGGTGTTGACGATGCCGGGGCAGATCGCGCTCACCCCGATGCCCTGACCGGTGAGTTCGGCCCGCAGGCACTCGGAGAGCATCAGCACCGCCGCCTTGGAGGTGCTGTAGGCGGGCAGGGCCCGGGAGGGCTGGAAGGCCGCCGCCGAGGCGATGTTGACGATGTGGCCGCCCTGGCCGCGCTCGCTCATCCGCGTGCCGAAGAGCCGGCAGCCGTGGATCACGCCCCACAGGTTGACGTCCAGGACCTTGCGCCAGTCGTCGGTCGTGGTGGCGAAGAAGGAGCCGGACAGGCCGATGCCCGCGTTGTTGACCAGCACGTCCAGCACGCCGTACTCGCGGTGCACCTTCTCGGCGAGCTTCTCCATGGCCTGCTCGTCGGAGACGTCGGCCGTCTCCGCCCAGGCCTCGGGCGCGCCGACGAGCCGGGACAGCTCGGCGGTGCGGGCCGCGGACTCGGCGTCGCGGTCCACGGCGACCACGCGCGCGCCGGCCTCCGCGAAGGCGAAGGCCGTGGCCCGGCCGATGCCGCTGCCCGCGCCGGTGACCAGCACCAACTGCCCGCCGAACCGGGCCGCGTGGCGGCCGGTGGCCTTCGGTTCCGGCCGGCCGCCGTCGACGGACATGATGAATTCCTCGATCCAGGAGGCGACGTGGTCGGGCCGGGTGCGCGGCACCCAGTGCTTGGCCGGGAGCGTGCGGCGGGTCAGCTGCGGTGCCCACCGCTCCAGGTCGTCGTAGAGCCGCTCGGACAGGAACGCGTCCCCCTGCGGCGTGATGAGCTGCACGGGCGCGTGTGCGTACGCGTCGGGGCGGGGCCTGGTCAGCCGGGCGCGGACGTTGTCCCGGTACAGCCAGGCGCCGTGCGCCGCGTCGGAGGACAGGGACGCGGTCGGGTAGTCGCCGCCGGGGACCTGCTCGACGCGCTCCAGGATGCGCGGCCAGCGCTTGCCGAGCGGGCCGCGCCAGGCCAGCTCGGGCAGCACGGGCGTGTGCAGCATGTACACGTACCAGGACTTGGCGCCCTGGCCGAGGAGCTGGCCCACCCGGCGGGGCGTCGGCCGCTTCACGCGCGCGTTGATCCAGTGTCCGAAGTGGTCCAGGGACGGGCCGGAGATCGAGGTGAAGGAGGCGATGCGGCCCTCCGTGCGGCCCACCGTGACGAACTCCCACGACTGCACCGAGCCCCAGTCGTGCCCGACCAGATGCACCGGCCGGTCCGGGCTGACCGCGTCCAGCACGGCCAGGAAGTCGTCGGTGAGCTTGGCCAGCGTGAAGCCGCCGCGCAGCGGCTGCGGCGCCGTCGAGCGGCCGTGGCCCCGGACGTCGTACAGCACCACGTGGAAGCGGCCGGCGAGCCGGCCGGCCACCTCCGACCAGACCTCCTTGCTGTCCGGGTAGCCGTGCACCAGCACCACCGTCGGCTGCTCCGGATCGCCCAGCTCGGCCACGCACAGCTCGACCCCGCCGGTCGCGATCCGGCGCTCCCGCGCCCCCTTCAGCGTCACGCCCGCCCTCGCCTCTCCCGCGCCGTCCGCCGTCACTTCTCCTCCGCCCAGCGCCGCACGTGCGGCAGATCGTCGTCCAGCCAGAACGCGCTCTGCTCGGGGTCCCCGGAGTCGGTGACCACGAGGATCTCCTCGAACTTCGCGCCCGTACCCCGGAAGCCGAGGTGGGGTTCGACCGCCCACAGGCCCGGCTGCGGCGGGTGGTCGGAGAAGCGGTACGGCGACCACAGGGGCGACCAGCCCTCGCGGTGGCCGTGCAGCGCGTCGGCGGCCAGCCCCTTCAGGGACTGCGTGCCGAACCCGAACAGGTGCGGGGAGAAACGGCGCTGCTTCACCCGGTCCACTTTGTGGGCGATCACGCCGAACGGGTACGCGCGATGCCGGTTGGCGTAGCCCTGGCGGACCATGAGGCGGTCCACGTCCTCGTAGATCTCGCGCAGCGGGCGCCGCTCGCGCACCTCGCGCAGGATCAGCTCCCGGTGCGCCTCCAGGTCGGCCATCAGCCGGTCCTGCACCGGGTTGACTCCGAGGGAGCCCGAGTAGCCGATGTCCGCCGTGTACCCCTCGTAGACCGGAGCCATGTCCAGGATGAACGGCATCCCGGGCGCCAGGGCGCGGTCGGTGGGGAAGAACTGGAGCGGGACGCGGAAGTTCACGAACGCCGTGCGGTCGCCGAACCAGGCGAAGGGCAGATGGAACCAGTCCCGCACCCCGCGCTCGCGCAGCCACTCGCGCTGCATCCGCGCCGCCTCGCGCTCCGTCACACCCGGCTCCAGGCGCGCCGCGACCGCCTCCGCGCACTCGTAGGCGAGGCGCTGCACCCGCCTGAACCCCCGCAGCTCCACGGAGAGTTCGCTGCTCACTGCCGTCGTCATGCCGCCCCGTCCCGTCGTGCCGCCGACTCGACGCGTCGCCTCGCCGACTGCGGTACGCGTCCGTAACTTGACATTGGTGAATGTGACAGTTGTTAGAGGCGGCGTCAATAGGAGGGACGACAGGCTGTGGAAAACCCGCGGTAACCCTTAGGCAGGGCATCCCTTAGGGCCCCGTAATACCTGGGACTGACACGAAGACGGCTCTGAGGTCTGACGACCGGCGTGGCCCGCATCACTACGGTCGTATGCGTGACTGTGATCGCGACCGAAAGCCTGAGCAAGCGGTTCCCCCGGGTGACCGCTCTCGACCGGCTGTCCGTGGACATCGGACCCGGTGTGACCGGACTCGTCGGAGCCAACGGCGCCGGCAAGTCCACCCTGATCAAGATCCTGCTGGGTCTGTCCCCCGCCACGGAGGGCCGCGCCGAAGTGCTCGGCCTGGACGTCGCCGCCCCGTCGTCGGGCCGCGCCATCCGCGAGCGCGTCGGGTACATGCCGGAGCACGACTGCCTGCCGCCCGACGTCTCGGCCACCGAGTTCGTCGTCCACATGGCGCGCATGTCCGGCCTGCCGCCCGCCGCCGCCCGCGAGCGCACCGCGGACACCCTGCGCCACGTCGGCCTGTACGAGGAGCGCTACCGCCCCATCGGCGGCTACTCCACGGGCATGAAGCAGCGGGTCAAGCTCGCCCAGGCGCTGGTGCACGATCCGGAGCTGGTCTTCCTGGACGAGCCGACCAACGGCCTCGACCCGGTCGGGCGGGACGACATGCTCGGCCTGATCCGCCGCATCCACACCGACTTCGGCATCTCCGTCCTGGTCACCTCCCATCTGCTGGGCGAGCTGGAGCGCACCTGCGACCACGTCGTCGTCATCGACGGCGGCAAGCTCCTGCGCTCCAGCTCCACCACCGACTTCACCCAGACCACGACCACCCTGGCGATCGAGGTCACCGACAGCGAGACCCACCCCGACGGCACCCGCGCGGTCCGCGAGGCGCTCCACGCGCGCGGACTGGACACGCAGGACGAGGGCGCCGGACTGCCCGGCGCGGGCCACGTCCTGCTGCTGACCGCCGAGAGCGAGGAGATCTACGACCTCGTCCGGGACGTCGTCGCCGACCTCGGCCTCGGCCTGGTGCGCATGGAGCAGCGCCGGCACCACATCTCCGAGGTGTTCACCGACGACGGACACAGCAGCGACAAGCAGCGGAAGGAGGCCGTCGGACATGGCGGTTGAGCGCCCCCTGCCGGCCCCGGCCGGCGACCAGACCCGCATCCACGACATCGGCTACCGCGGCTACGACGGCCCCCGCCTCGGCCGCGCCTACGCCCGCCGCTCGCTGTACGCGCAGTCCCTGCGCGGCTCCTACGGACTCGGCCGCTCGGTGAAGTCCAAGGTGCTGCCGATGGTGCTGTTCGCGGTGATGTGCGTGCCCGCCGCCATCATGGTGGCCGTCACCGTCTTCACCAAGGCGCACGAACTGCCCGTGACGTACACCCGTTACGCGATCATCATGCAGGCCGTGATCAGCCTGTACGTCGCCGCGCAGGCACCCCAGTCCGTCTCCCGCGACCTGCGCTTCAAGACCGTGCCGCTGTACTTCTCGCGGCCCATCGAGACCGCCGACTACGTCCGCGCCAAGTACGCGTCGCTGGCCTCGGCGGTCTTCATCCTGACCGCCACTCCCCTGCTCGTGATGTACGTGGGCGCGCTGCTGGCCAAGCTGGGCTTCGCACACCAGACGAAGGAATTCGCCGAGGGACTGGTCTCCGTGGCGCTGCTCTCCCTGCTGTTCGCCGGCATCGGCCTGGTCATCGCCGCCGTCACCCCGCGCCGGGGCTTCGGTATCGCCGCCGTGATCGCCGTGATGGTCATCTCCTACGGCGCGGTCTCCACGCTCCAAGCCATCGCCAACGTGCAGAACCACACCTCCGCCATCCCGTGGATCGGCCTGTTCTCGCCCGTCACGCTCATCGACGGCGTCCAGTCGGCCTTCCTCGGCGCGACCGCCCGCAACCCCGGCGCGATCAACCCGTCGGCCGGACAGGGCGTGGTCTACGTCCTGGTCGTGCTCGCCCTGATCGCCGGCAGCTACGGCCTGCTGATGCGCCGCTACAAGAAGGTGGGACTGTGACCACGCTCAGCATCGACCACGTCTCCCGCTGGTTCGGCAACGTGGTCGCCGTCAACGACATCACGATGACGATCGGCCCCGGCGTCACCGGCCTGCTCGGCCCCAACGGTGCCGGAAAGTCCACCCTGATCAACATGATGGGCGGCTTCCTCGCCCCCTCCACCGGCACGGTCACCCTCGACGGACAGCCGGTGTGGCGCAACGAGGCCATCTACCGGCACATCGGCATCGTCCCCGAGCGCGAGGCGATGTACGACTTCCTCACCGGCCGCGAATTCGTCGTGGCCAACGCCGAGTTGCACGGCCTGGGCGCGGGTGCGGCCCAGAAGGCCCTGGCCACGGTCGAGATGGAGTACGCGCAGGACCGGAAGATCTCGACGTACTCCAAGGGCATGCGCCAGCGCGTGAAGATGGCGAGCGCCCTCGTCCACGAGCCGTCGCTGCTCCTGCTGGACGAGCCGTTCAACGGCATGGACCCACGCCAGCGCATGCAACTGATGGACCTGCTGCGGAAGATGGGCGACGAGGGCCGCACGGTGCTGTTCTCCTCGCACATCCTCGAAGAGGTCGAGCAGCTCGCCCGGCACATCGAGGTCGTCGTCGCCGGCAGGCACGCGGCCAGCGGCGACTTCCGCAGGATCCGCCGCCTGATGACCGACCGCCCGCACCGCTACCTCGTCCGCTCCAGCGACGACCGCGCCCTCGCGGCCGCGCTGATCGCCGACCCCTCGACGGCCGGCATCGAGGTGGACCACAGCGAGGGCGCGCTGCGCATCCAGGCCGTGGACTTCGGCCGCTTCACCGCCCTGCTGCCGAAGGTCGCCCGGGACCACGGCATCCGGCTCCTGACGGTCTCGCCGTCCGACGAGTCCCTGGAGTCCGTCTTTTCTTACCTGGTCGCGGCGTAGGAGGCCGAAGATGTACGACCCCACTGTCGCCCGGCTCACCTACCGGGCCCTGCTCGGCCGTCGCCGGGCCCTCATCCTCGGCGCGCTGCCGGTGCTGCTGATCGTCCTCGCCGTGGCCGTGCGGGCCCTGACCGGCGCCGACGACCAGACCGCGGCCGACGTCCTCGGCGGCTTCGCGATCGCCACGATGGTGCCGATCATCGGCGTCATCGCGGGCACGGGCGCGATCGGCCCGGAGATCGACGACGGTTCCGTCGTCTACCTGCTGGCCAAGCCGCTGAAGCGGCCCACGATCATCTTCACCAAGTTGATCGTCGCCATCGCCGTGACCATGGTCTTCTCGGCGCTGCCGACCCTGATCGCGGGCCTGATCCTCAACGGCAACGGCCAGCAGATCGCCGTCGCCTACACGGTCGCCGCGCTGGTCTCGTCCATCGCCTACTCGGCGCTGTTCCTGCTGCTCGGCACGGTCTCCCGGCACGCCGTGGTCTTCGGGCTCGTGTACGCACTGGTCTGGGAGGCGCTGTTCGGCTCCCTGGTGCCCGGCGCGCGCACGCTCAGCGTCCAGCAGTGGTCGCTGGCCGTCGCCCACAAGGTCGCCGGCGGGGACCTCGTGACCTCCACCGTGGGCCTGCCGACGGCCATGGTGCTGCTGGTGGCGGTCACCGTGCTGGCCACCTGGTACGCCGGCCAGAAGCTGCGGGCGCTGAAGCTCGCGGGCGAGGAGTAGACCTCCGGCGGCTTGACGGGGGCTTCACACCGGTCCGGGCGAACTGAGCAAAGCGGATGCACGGCGAGGAGGTCGTCGATGACGGAGGAGATACCGGAGAACGACGGGCGCGGACGGTCCGGGGGCGACGCCGGGGACAGACTGGACGAACTGGTCCTGGACGAGGCCTTCATACGCGGCGCCGAGACCTCCGAGCCGTCCGCGCGGGCCCGTATGCTCGCCGCCCGCTGGCGTGCCGAGGCGCCCGAGCCGCAGCCATGGCGCTCCGACGAGCCGCCGGCGGGCTGGTTCTTCGGCAAGGCCCGGCGCCGCAGGTGGCGCCGCCGGTAATTCGGTGGCGCCCAACCGGGCTGCGGGGCAGAGTGGTTGTGCCCCATCCGCCGGGAACGTCCCGGCGCCCTGATCCGGGAGTGGAGGTGGGCGATGCCCATGCACGGCAGTACGCCCGGCTCCCGACAGGACAGCCCGAGGCCGGCTCCGGTGTAGTTACCCCGCCGTGGAGCCACAGGAGCTGTCCGGGGCGGCCGCGAGGCGCTGCCGCTGTGGTACGGCCGGTCTTCAGCAGGGGTTGGTCATGTCGGCGCCCCGCGCTGCAGGCTGTGCCCACCCGTTCCGTTCTGCGGAACGACGGCCCACAGCGGTTGGCCGCGCGGCCGCCTCCCCGGCCCTCAGCCCAGCAACCGCTCCAGGACCACCGCGATCCCGTCGTCCTCGTTGGACGTGGTCACCTCGTCGGCCACCTCGCGCAGCGCCTCGTGGGCGTTGGCCATGGCCACGCCCCGGGCGGCCCAGGCGAACATCGGGATGTCGTTGGGCATGTCGCCGAAGGCGATCGTGTCCGCGGCCTTCAGGCCCAGGCGGCGGGCCGCCAGGGACAGGCCCGTGGCCTTGGAGAGGCCGAGCGGGAGCAGTTCGACGATGCCCTCGCCCGCCATGGCCACGGTGACGAAGCCGCCGGCCGCGCGCTCGGCCGCCTGCGCCAGGTCGTCGTCGGACAGCGTCGGGTGCTGTATGTAGATCTTGTTCAGCGGGGCCGTCCAGAGGTCGGACGCGTCCGTCAGGGGGACCGCGGGCAGCGTGCCCGTGACCGCGTAGCCGGGCCCGACCAGCACGTCGCCGTCCAACCCGTCCCGGCTCGCCGCCAGGTACAGCGGGCCCACCTCGGCCTCGATCTTGGCCAGGGCGACCCCCGCCAGCTGGCGGTCCAGGGTGACCGAGGTCAGCAGGCGGTGGGCGCCGGCGTCGTAGACCTGTGCGCCCTGGCCGCAGACGGCGAGACCGTCGTAGCCGAGGTCGTCCAGGATGTGCCGGGTCCAGGGGACGGCGCGGCCGGTGACGACGATGTGGGCCGCGCCCGCCGCGGTGGCCGCGGCGAGCGCGTCACGGGTGCGCTGCGCGACCGACTCGTCGGAGCGCAGGAGCGTTCCGTCGAGGTCGGTCGCGATCAGCCGGTACGGAAAACCCGTCACTGCGTGACCGGCTCCAGGACCTCGCGGCCGCCCAGGTAGGGGCGCAGCACCTCGGGGACCCGGACGGAGCCGTCGGCCAGCTGGTGGTTCTCCAGGATCGCCACGATCGTGCGCGGTACGGCGCACAGCGTGCCGTTGAGCGTGGCGAGCGGCTTGACCTGCTTGCCGTCCCGCATACGGATCGACAGCCGGCGGGACTGGAACTCGGTGCAGTCCGAGGTCGAGGTCAGCTCGCGGTACTTGCCCTGGGTCGGGATCCACGCCTCGCAGTCGTACTTACGGGCGGCCGAGGAGCCGAGGTCGGCGGAGGCGACGTCGATCACGCGGAACGGCAGCTCCAGCGAGGTCAGCCACTGCTTCTCCCACTCCAGCAGGCGCTGGTGCTCGCCCTGGGAGTCCTCGGGGTCGACGTACGAGAACATCTCGACCTTGTCGAACTGGTGCACCCGGAAGATGCCCCGCGTGTCCTTGCCGTGCGAGCCGGCCTCGCGGCGGAAGCAGGGCGAGAAGCCCGCGTACCGCAGCGGCAGCCTGTCGGCGTCGATGATCTCGTCCATGTGGTACGCCGCGAGGGCGACCTCGGAGGTGCCGACCAGGTACAGGTCGTCCTTGTCGAGGTGGTAGACGTCCTGGGCCGCCTGGCCGAGGAAGCCGGTGCCCGCCATGGACTGGGGGCGGACGAGGGCCGGGACGAGCATGGGGGTGAAGCCCGCGGCCGTGGCCTGGGCCATCGCCGCGTTCACCAGGGCCAGCTCCAGCAGGGCGCCGACACCGGTGAGGAAGTAGAAGCGGGAGCCGGAGACCTTGGCGCCGCGCTCGACGTCGATGGCGCCGAGCAGCTGGCCCAGCTCCAGGTGGTCCTTGGGCTCGAAGCCCTCGGCACCGAAGTCGCGGATCGTGCCGTGCGTCTCCAGCGTGACGAAGTCCTCCTCGCCGCCGACGGGCACGTCGGGGTGGACGAGGTTGCCCAGCCGGAGGAGCAGTTCGTGGGTCTCGGCGTCGGCCGCGTCGCGGTCGGCGTCGGCGGCCTTGACGTCGGCGGCGAGCTGGCCGGCCTTCTTCAGCAGCTCGGCCTTCTCGTCGCCGGTGGCCTTGGGGATCAGCTTGCCGAGCTGCTTCTGCTCGGCACGCAGCTCGTCGAAGCGGACGCCGGAGGACCTGCGCCGCTCGTCGGCAGACAGGAGGGAGTCGACGAGCGCGACATCCTCTCCACGGGCGCGCTGGGACGCGCGCACACGGTCGGGGTCCTCACGAAGCAGGCGAAGGTCAATCACGAGGCCAAGGCTACCGGTGCGGGCTCGCCGCTCACGAATCACTATTCCGTGGAGTTCCGATGCGCCACTATTTGTCACTTACGTTCCGTTATGGACGAATTGCGGAACGTGTCGGAACAAGTCAAGGGAAAGTGTCTCACTCCCTGGGACGAGGCATGCTTTCGGCGCCGGGTTGACCGGATTCCCTTGTGGAGAACGGGACTTCACGGCCCCGCTGTCCACAGAAATCCACACCCTTCCGAGAGTTATCCACAGGCTGTGTGGAAGGTCTGTGGACTTCGGAATTGATCACTCCGGAACTTCGTGGCCGAGTGAAGAATTCCCAGGACAAACCTGGGTGACACCCACTTTCGAGTGGAAAGCGGTCGCTCCAAAAGATGAATCAAAGGAAACGGGTGGACGAAGGGTGAGGTGCGGCTCGATGGCCGCATCGGGGGCGTGAGGGGCGATTTATCGACCGACTCATGCACTCGTGTCGACTTGTCCCCAGGTCGAGAAGCGGACCTGTGGATAACTTCTGTGGATAACGACGATATGCAGGTAGGACTGGCTCGAAGCGAGTGTCGACCGGTCCTGCGGCCCGATCAGAACCGGCCGTCCTGGCAGCGCGCCACCCAGTCCGAAGCGGCCATGAACTCCTCGTCCGAGGCCCATGCCGGCGTCGGCCGGGCCCCGGCCGGCGCGATGTCCGCGCGCGGGTAGGAGCCCAGGAAACGCACCTGGAGGCAGATCCGCTTCAGCCCCATCAGCGCCTCCGCCATCCGCCGGTCGGAGATATGGCCTTCGGCGTCGATGCAGAAGCAGTAGTTGCCGATCCCGGCGCCGGTCGGCCGGGACTGGAGCAGCATGAGGTTGATCCCGCGCGAGGCGAACTCGCCGAGCAGGTCGCGCAGGCCGCCGGGGTGGTCGTCGCGCTGCCACAGCACCACCGAGGTCTTGTCGGCACCGGTCGGCGCGGCGGGCCGGGCCGGGCGGCCGACCAGCACGAACCGGGTCTGCGCGTTCTCCGCGTCGTGGATCCCGGTCTCCAGGGCCTGAAGTCCGTACCGGGCGGCGGCGAACTCGCCCGCGAACGCGGCGTCGTAGCGGCCCTCCTGGACCAGGCGGGCGGCGTCCGCGTTGGAGGCGGCCGACTCCCAGACCGCGTCCGGGAGGTGTGTGCGCAGCCAGTTGCGCACCTGCGGCTGGGCCGCCGGGTGGGCGGAGACGGTCTTGATGTCGGTGAGCTTCGTGCCGGGCCGGACCAGCAGGGCGAAGGTGATCGAGAGCAGCACCTCGCGGTAGATGGTCAGCGGTTCGCCCGCGACCAGCTCGTCCAGGGTGGTGGTGATGCCGCCCTCGACGGAGTTCTCGATCGGCACGAACGCGGCCTCGGCCTCGCCCGCCCGCACCGCGTCCAGCGCGGACTGCACCGACACGTACGGGGTCAGCTCCCGGGTGGCCGCTTCCGGGAGTGTCCGCAGGGCGACTTCGGTGAAGGTGCCCTCGGGGCCGAGATACGCATAGCTCGCTGGCATGTCCCTCACCCTAATGGCCGCAGGCCGCCCCGGCCCGGCGGTCTCACGAGAGCCACTCGACCGGATGGTTTGAACCCGGAAAGCCCAGCAAAATCGGTAAACCCCGTAACCTCGCCGCATCCCGGACCGACCGGGTTCCGGGCCGACCGCATTCCGGACCGGCCCGGTCCCGGGCTAGCCCTCCAGCAGCCGCTGCCCCACGTACTCGCCCTGCGCCGCACCGCCCGGCACCGCGAACAGACCGCTCGCCTCGTGCCGGATGAACGCTGACAGCGCGTCGCCCCGGTCGAGCTTGCGCTGCACCGGGACGAAGCCGCGCAGCGGGTCCGCCTGCCAGCACACGAAGAGCAGACCGGCGTCGGGCGTGCCGTCCGCGTCGAAGCCGTCGTGGTACGAGAACGGGCGCCGCAGGATGGCCGCGCCGCCGTTCTTGTCGGGCCGGGTGATCCGCGCGTGCGCGTTGAGCGGGACGACGTAATTGCCCTGGGAGTCGGTCTTCTCCAGGTCCATCGGGGTCGTCTCGTCGCCCCCGGACAGCGCCGCCCCGTTGGCCTTGCGACGCCCGATGACCTGCTCCTGGGCGGCCACCGACAGCTTCTCCCAGTCGTCCAGGAGCATCCGGATACGGCGTACGACGGCGTAGGAGCCGTTCGCCATCCAGGCGGGCTCGCCCGAGGCGGGCACGAAGATCCGCCGGTCGAAGTCGGAGTCGGCCGGCTTCGGGTTGCGGGTGCCGTCGAGCTGGCCCATGAGGTTGCGGGCCGTCATGGGGTGCGCGGTGGCGCCCGGGCTGCGGTTGAAGCCGTTCATCTGCCAGCGCAGCCGGGCCGCGCCGCCCGCGTCCTTCTGGATCGCGCGCAGGGCGTGGAAGGCGACGAGGGCGTCGTTCGCGCCGATCTGCACCCACAGGTCGCCGTCGCTGCGCGCCTTGTCCAGGTGGTCCGAGGAGAAGTCCGGCAGCGGGTCCAGCGCGCCCGGCCGCTGCTTGTCCAGGCCGGTCTTCCCGAAGAAGCCGTACCCGAACCCGAAGGTGATCGTCAGCGAGGAGGGGCCGGCGTCGCGGGCCACGTCGGTGTCGTCGTGGGGCGCGGCCTCGCCCGCCATCAGCCGCTCGGCCGTCGCCGACCAGCGGCGCAGCAGGGCCGCCGCCTCCTTGCGGCCGGCGCCCGCCGCCAGGTCGAAGGCGACGAGATGACCGCGCGCCTGGAGGCCCTCGGTGATGCCGGGCTGATGTTTCCCGTGAAACATCGCCCGGTCGGAGCCCACCGAGGTGAGCGGGGTGGCCGAGGCGGGCGCGGTGGCGTAGCCCACGGCCCCGCCGGCCGCGCCGAGCACGAGCCCGGTGGCGCCGGCGGTGCCGAGCAGCGCGCGCCGGGAGACACCGTGGCCGCGTGCGGACTCGGGGGTCTGCGGCACCTCGGCGGAGGTGCGGGCCTGCGGGACGGACTGGTCGGTCATCGTGTGGTTCAGCCGATCTGCGCGTTCTTGGAGACGGTCACCTGGTCGATGTCGGAGGTCCGCACGGTGACGGCGATCTTCCAGTCGCCGGCCAGGGGGATCTGCACTCCGCTCGCCGACCAGTGGCCGGTGGTGATGTGCTCGGGGGTCACGGGAAGGGGGCCGATCTTCTTCGCCTCAAGGGTGAATTCGACCTTCACCTCAGGGATGTCGAAGGGCTTGCCGCTGGGGTTCTGGACATAGAGGTGCATCTCGTTCGCGCCCACGCCCGCGGGGTCGAGGTCGATGCTGATGACACCCTTGCCGTTGGTGCCGCCGGTGTCGAAGGGCATGTCCAGGGTCAGCGCGCCGTTCGTGGGCGCGGTGGCGGCACCGGCCGAGGAGGAGGTGGCGGCCTTGGCCTCCAGCTCGGTGCGGCCGGGCTCGGTCTGGGTCAGCCAGGTGGTCACGGCGAGCAGCACGACCGCGACGCCCGCCTCGGCGAGCACCGAGCGGCGTAGCCCGAAGCGGTGGGCGTCGCCGTCGCGCAGCCGCTTCTGCCGGGCGGCGGCCATGGCGGCCCGCTGCCGGGCGAGCTGCTCGGCCCGCTGCGGGTTGCCGCTCGTCCTGCCCTTGCCGGGGCTCTTGTCGGCGGACTGCTTGGCCGCGCCGGTCGTCACCCGCTCCTTCTCGGCCTCCGTCGCCTTCTCCGCCTCGTCGGCGGCCGCCTCCTCCGCCTCGGTCTGCGCACCCGCGACGGCGACGCCGGCGAGCCGCCGGGTCCAGCGCCGCGACACCGACGCGATGGCGACCATCACGGCCACCAGACCGATCTTGACCAGCAGCAGCTGGCCGTACCGGGTGTCGGTGAAGGCCGACCAGGAGCCGAGCTGACGCCAGGACTGATAGGTGCCGGTCGCGGCGAGCGTGACGACGGAGCAGAAGGCGAGCCGGGAGTAGCGGCGGACGGCGGCGGCCTCGACCGGTGTCTCGGCGGGCGCCCGGTACAGGGCGACCAGCAGCGCGGTGAGCCCGCCCAGCCAGGCGGCGACGGCGAGCAGATGGAGGACGTCGACGGGCATGGCGATGCCCGGCTGGAGACCGACCGAGGCGTGCTCGGCCATGGCCCAGCTGGTCGCGAGCCCGGCCGCCACGACCACGCCGCCGATCGCCAGCCCGAAGGTCAGATCGCGCTTCTCCTGGCCCTCGTCCCGCTTCGTGTAGGCGCCGAAGAGGACGGCGATGAAGAGCGCTCCGGCCGCGAGCAGCAACAGCCGGGAGACCAGGGCGGCGCCGGTCTTCGTCTGGAGCACCGGCCCGAGCAGCCCGAGGTCGAAGACGTCGCCGAACTTCCCGCTGGTGGTGTACGCGCCGCGCAGGAGCAGCAGCCACAGGGTGGCCGCGGTGAGCGTGAGCCAGCCGCCGACGACCAGGCGCTGCACGGGCCGTACGCCCGCGCCGCGCTGCCAGCAGGCGAGCACGAAGGCGGCGCCGCCCGCGAGCACGATGAAGCCGGCGTACGACGCGTACCGCCCGATCGCGTACAGCGCGCCCACGGTGCCGCCGCCCGCGGTCGGTCCGGTGCCGCTGACGACCGTCGGCGAGGGCGCCCCGACGGAGAAGGTGTAGGCGCCGGAGACGGGGTGGCTGTCGGCCGAGACGACCTGGTAGGTGACCGTGTAGGTGCCCTTGCCCAGCCCGCTCCTGAGCTTGACGGCGTACGTCGTCCCGCTCAGGTTGGCGGGCCTGCCGGTCTGCACCGGCTTGCCGCGGGGGTCGAGGACGCGCAGGGAGTCGTCGTTCATCGCCACCTTCTCGGAGAAGGTGAGCGCCACCTGGCCGGGTGCCTGCTTGACCACCACCCCCTGCGCCGGGTCGCTGCCGGTCAGCGCGGCGTGGGCGGAGGCCGGGGCGGCGCCCGCGAGCAGCACGCCGGCGACGGCGAACAGCAGCAGCACCAGGCTGCGCAGGGCGCCGCTCCTCCCCTTGGGGGTGATGGTCCGCGTCAAGGTGGTCCCTCCCTCAGTGGCCGGTCGCCGGGTTGTACGTGGCGGACCTCACCGGCATCTCGACGGTGAGGGGTCCGGACGTGGCGAAGGTGAGCTTCACGGTGACCGTCTGGCCCTGCTTCGGCCGGCGCTTCAGCTTCTCGAACATCAGATGGTTGCCACCGCTTTTGAACACGAGTTGACCGTGGGCGGGTATGGCGAAGGAGGTCTGCTCCTGCATGGTGCCGCCGGTGGTGCTGTGCATGGTGACCTGGTCGGCGACCTCGCTCGTCACCGAGGTCAGCTCCTCCGTGGCGCCGCCCTTGTTGGTGATCGTCAGAAAGCCGGCCGCCATGTCGGCGGCGACGGGCTGCGGCATGTACGGCCCGCTCACCGACAGTTCGGGCTTCGAAGAACCGGATCCGGAGCCGGACCCGGAGTCCGAGCAGCCGGCGAGGGCCAGCGCACCGGCGAGGGCGGCGGCCGTGCTCACCAGGGCGGAGCGGCGCGTCACGGGACGGTTCACGGATTGGCTCCCTTGACGAGCTTGGGCAGGTCCTTGGTGTAGTCGTCGACGGTGGCGTCCTCGCCGTAGAGGACGTAACCGCCGTTCGTCTTCGGCGAGAACGCCATGACCTGGGTGCCGTGGACGGAGACGAGCTTGCCGTTCTTGTCCTTCGTCGTCGGCTCCACGGAGATGCCGAGGGAGCGGGCGCCGGCCTGGATGGTGGCGAAGTCGCCGGTCAGGCCGATGAACTGGGGGTCGATGCCCTTGAGCCACGTGCCCAGTTCGGCGGGGGTGTCGCGGCCGGGGTCGGTGGTCACGAACACGACCCGGAGGTCGTCCTGCTCGGCCTTGGGCAGCGCCTTCTTGGCGACGGCGATGTTGCTCATCGTCGTCGGGCAGATGTCGGGGCAGTGCGTGTAGCCGAAGTAGACCAGGGTCGGGTGGCCCTGGGTCTCCTTGCGAAGGTCGTACTTCTTGCCGTGCGTGTCCGTGAGGACCATGTCCGGCTTGGCGAAGGGCTGGTCGAGCACGGTGGCGGGCTTGCCGGAGTCGGACTCCTGCGAGACCGCGGTGACCGGCGACTTGTCGTCGCCGCTGCCGCACGCGGAGAGGGCCAGGCCGGCGGTGGCGGCGAGCAGTACGGCCGCTGCGAACGTCTTCTTGCGCATAGAGAAATGTCCCAGATGTAAGAGCTCCGGTGCGCACCGGGGCCGGACGGGCGGGTCCTGCGGGCGGGCCGTACGAACCTGTCGTACGGCCCCGGTGCGCGCTCCGGAAGGAGGGGGGCTAGGCGGTCCGGCGGCGGCCCGCGAAGACGCCGTAGGCCACGCCCGCGGCGCCGACGACGATGCCGATGATGCCGAGCACGCGCGCGGTGGTGTCGGTGTCGTGCGCGCCGGAGTCCGTGGCGGCGGTCGCGGTCCCGGTCTTGTCGGAGGTGTCCTTGGCGTTCGCCGAGCCGCCGTGGCCGTCGGTCGCGGCGGACAGCTGGAGGACGGGGGCCGGGTTCTCCGGCTCGTCCTGGCCCGCCTGCGGCACCTCGATCCAGCGCACCACTTCCTTGTCGGAGTAGGTCTGGAGCGCCTTGAACACGAGCTGGTCGGTGTTGTCCGGCAGGGCGCCGAGAGAGAGCGGGAACTTCTGGAAGTAGCCGGGCTGGATGCCCTTGCCGTCGGCGGCGGTCCAGGTGACCTGGGAGACGGCCTCGTCGATCTTCTCGCCGTGCATGGTCAGCGGTTTGGCCAGCTTGGACTTGGTGACCTTCACGTTCCATCCGGCGATCGGCTCGGGCATGACCGAGGCGAGCGGGTGGTCCGTGGGGAAGGTGACCTCGACCTTGGTGGTCGAGGCGTTGTCGCGTTCGTTGGGGACCTTGAAGTCGACGACCGCGTAGCCGCCCCTGGCCGCGGCGCCCTCCGGCTGCACGGAGACGTGCGCGAAGGCGGGGGCGGACAGGGCGAGGACGGCCGTGCCCGCGACGGCGGTGGCGGCGGTGACCCGAGAGGCGATACGAGAAGCCTGCATGGCAGGAGCACTCCACTGGTGAGAGTTCCGGTGACGAAGAGAGGCACGCGTGCGCACGCGTGCGTGCCGCGCGACGGCGGCCTCTTCACGGTCGGAACCGGGTTCCCGGTCGGAACCGGGGCGGAGTGCGCGCGTCGCGTCAGGCGGCGAGGAGGAAGGCGGCGGCGGGCGGGCCGCGCCGGATCACCGCGTGCCGGAGTGCGGTGGTGTGCGGGTCGGGTGCCTCGTCCCGGGCGGTACGACGGCCGCGCGGGAAGGGACCGGCGGCGGGCAGCAGCCCGGCACACAGGGCGCACGCCAGCGCGAGCGCCGCGCGCAGGGACCGTACGAGCGCTCCCTCGGCGACCCCGTGCGCCGACAGCTCGATCAGCCGCACCAGGGCCAGATCGCCGCGGCGCAGCAGCCAGCCGGCGGCGACGGCCGCGAGGACGTGGCCGAGCAGCATCGGCAGCGAGGGCAGCAGCCCCGCGGCGGAGCCGGTGGCACCGTGCGCGCCGGACAGGACGTGCAGGGCGGCGACGGGCCGGCCGGCGCGGTCGATGAGGCGCGCGTCGAGCAGCAGGTGGAAGGCGTGCCCGGGGGTGAGCGCGGCGGCGTTCGAGCCGCACAGCAGCCGGGCGGCGTTCTCGACGAGTGCGGTGTCGCTCAGCGACGAACCTGGCGCGCCCGGCGCGCCGGACGCCCCCGGGGCGGTCATCACCATGCCGCCGGAGGCCATCGCGGCCCCGTGCTGGCCCAGCCCGAACAACGCGTGCAGCGCGGTCTGGCCGAGCGCGAGCAGCGCGGCGATGCCGGGCAGCGAGCGGGCCCGCCCGGCGAGCGGTACCACCACCAGCAGACAGCCCAGGAACCCGGCCCCGAGCGTCCACAGCGGCACGCTCGCACAGGAGGCCAGGGCGTGTCCGCACGCGGCCAGCACGACACAGACCGCGGCGAACACCGCGGCCCGCAGGATCCGGAGCCCGGCTCCGGGGTGCGCCGTGCGCGCGTTTGGGGCAGTCATGGCGGCCTCATCATCGCACTGCCCTTATCGGCTCCCTACGGCAGGGCGCGGGAGCCGGCCGGGGGCAGGACGCGGGAGCCGGCCCGCGCCAGCGCGCCCCGGCCGTCCCTCATACACCGATTCCTCCCGACGCGCATCGGCTGTATGGGCGGTGTCACGTCAACGATGTGCTTACGGCCCCCTATGGGCGGCAATAGGTATCGGTATGTCGAGCCGCGGCCAGGAGGCTGGAGCATGAGCATCTGGTGGTCACTCCATCTGCGTCGCGAAGCAGCGAGCGTGCCGCTCGCCCGGCGGTTGCTGATCGGCACCATGGAGACGGCGGGCGTCGACCCCGAGATCTCCTACGACCTGTCCGTCGCCCTGAGCGAGGCCTGCGCGAACGCGGTCGAGCACGGCGGGGACGGATCCCGGGACGGCTCGGTGGAGGCGTACCGGGTGACGGCGTACCTCGACGGCGAGAAGTGCCGTATCGAAGTGGCCGATTCGGGGCCGGGGTTCGGCCCGGGGTTCGGCCCGGGATTCAGCCGCACCCAGGACATCCGGCCCGCCCGCGCGGACGCCGAGCACGGCCGAGGGCTGTGTCTGATCCGGGAGCTGGCCGATCACGTGCACATCGGCGCCAAGCCGGGCCGGGGCGGGACGGTGGTCAGCTTCGACAAGATCCTCAAGTGGACGAAGGACCCGTCACTGCTGACGGCGTGACGGGTGGGCGCGCCGCAGCCGCCCGTCAGCCGTCCAGCACCTTCGCCAGCGCCTCCAGCGCCTCCGGATACGCCCGTTCCCGCGGTGTGCCGTAGCCGACGACCAGGCCCTGGGGGCGGTCGGCGGGGGCGCCGGGGGTGTGCCAGTGGTCGCCCAGGACGCCGAGGGCCAGGCCCTGCGCCTGCGCACGAGCGAGGGCCTCGGCCTCGTCGGGCACGTCGATCAGGGCGTGCAGTCCGGCCGCGATCCCGCGCACGCCCCGGCCCGTCCCCAGCCGGTCCAGCAGCTGGTCGCGGCGGCGCCGGTAGCGCAGCCGGCACGCGCGTACGTGCCGGTCGTAGGCGTGGCTGTCGATCAGCTCGGCGAGTGCGAGCTGGCCGATGGTCTCGGTGTGGTGGTCGCTGTGCAGCTTGGCGTCGGCGACCGCGTCGACCAGGTGCGCGGGCAGCACCATCCAGCCGAGGCGGAGCGCGGGGCCGAGGGTCTTGGAGGCGGTGCCCAGGTAGACCACCTGACCCGGCGCCATGCCCTGGAGCGCGCCGACCGGCTGGCGGTCGTAGCGGAACTCGCCGTCGTAGTCGTCCTCGACGATCAGCCCGCCACGCGCGCGTGCCCAGTCGCCGAGCGCCCGCCGCCGCTCGGGGTGCAGGGTGACCCCCGTCGGGTACTGGTGTGCCGGCGTGACCACCACGGCGGCCGCCTCGCCCAGCTCCCCGGGGCGCACCCCGCGCGCGTCGACCGGCACCGGGCGCACGGTCCCGCCATTGCGCCGCACCACCTCCCGGTGGAACGGCAGCCCGGGGTCCTCCATGGCGACGGTGGCGCCGTCCAGCACACGCGTGAGGAGCGCGAGGCCCTGGACGTACCCGGAGGTGATGACGATCCGTTCCGGGGGCGCGACGACGCCGCGGGCCCGGCCCAGGTAACCCGACAGGGCCGTGCGCAGTTCGACGCGGCCGCGCGGGTCGCCGTAGTCGTACGCCAGGGACGGTGCCGTAGCGATGGCGCGGCGCAGCGCGCGCAGCCAGGCCGCGGCCGGGAACGCGCCGACGTCCGGGCTGCCCGGGCGCAGGTCGAAACGCGGCGCACGCGCGTGTGCGGCGGCCTGCGGGCCCGTGGCGTCCAGGGCGGGCGGCAGTGCGGCGACCCGGGTGCCCGAGCCCTGCCGCGCCGTCAGATAGCCCTCCGCCACCAGCTGGTCGTACGCCGCCTTCGCCGTGCCCCGGGAGACTCCGAGGTCGGCCGCGAGGCGCCGGGTGGCCGGCAGCCGGGTCCCGGGCGCGAGCCGTCCGTCCCGGACGGCGTCCCTGAGTGCCCGCTCCAGCCCGATCCGACGGCCGTCCCCCGCGTCGGTCTCAAGATGCAGGTCCACACCCGCACCGGACCAGAAGTCGTCCACGAATACCCTCCCCCTAGGCATGCCAATGGCCGGGCGCCTCCCCGGCACCCGGCCATTGAAACGCAGATCAGCCCTTCAGCGAGGCCATCCACGCCTCGACCTCGTCGGACCGGCGCGGCAGCCCGGCCGAAAGGTTTCGGTTGCCGTCCTCGGTCACGAGGATGTCGTCCTCGATGCGGACGCCGATGCCCCGGTACTCCTCCGGCACCGTCAGGTCGTCGGCCTGGAAGTACAGGCCCGGCTCGACCGTCAGCACCATGCCCGGCTCCAGCACACCCTCCACGTACGTCTCGGTGCGCGCGGCGGCGCAGTCGTGGACGTCCATGCCGAGCATGTGGCCGGTGCCGTGCAGGGTCCAGCGGCGCTGCAGGCCCAGCTCCAGGACGCGCTCGACCGGGCCCTCGACCAGGCCCCACTCGACGAGCTTCTCGGTGAGCACGCGCTGGGCGGCGTCGTGGAAGTCGCGGTACTTGGCGCCCGGCTGCACGGCCGCGATACCGGCCTCCTGGGCCTCGTAGACGGCGTCGTAGATCTTCTTCTGGATCTCGTTGTACGTGCCGTCGACGGGCAGCGTGCGCGTGACGTCGGCGGTGTAGAGCGTGTGGGTCTCCACGCCGGCGTCGAGCAGGAGCAGGTCGCCGGAGCGGACCGGGCCGTCGTTGCGGACCCAGTGCAGGGTGCAGGCGTGCGGGCCGGCGGCGCAGATGGAGCCGTAGCCGACGTCGTTGCCCTCCACGCGCGCGCGGAGGAAGAACGTGCCCTCGATGTAGCGCTCCGAGGTGGCCTGCGCCTTGTCCAGGACCCTGACGACGTCCTCGAAGCCGCGGACGGTCGAGTCGACGGCCTTCTGGAGCTCGCCGATCTCGAACTCGTCCTTGACCAGCCGGGCCTCGGAGAGGAAGACGCGCAGCTCCTCGTCGCGCTCGGCGGTGACCTTGTCGGTCAGGGCCGCCTCGATGCCGGCGTCGTAGCCGCGCACGACACGCACCGGGCCGGTGGCCTCGCGGAGCTTGTCGGTCAGCTCACGCACGTCGGCGGCCGGGATGCCGTAGAGCGCCTCGGACTCGGTGAGGGAGTGGCGGCGGCCGACCCACAGCTCGCCCTGGCCGGAGAGCCAGAACTCGCCGTTCTCGCGGTTCGAGCGGGGCAGGAGGTAGATCGTCTCCCGGTGGCCCTCGGCAGTGGGCTCCAGGACCAGAACGCCGTCCTCGGTCTGGTTGCCGGTGAGGTACGCGTACTCGACGGACGAGCGGAAGGAGTACTCGGTGTCGTTCGAGCGGGTCTTCAGGTTGCCCGCCGGGATCACCAGACGCTCGCCCGGGAAGCGGGCGGAGAGCGCGGCGCGGCGGCGCGCGGTCTCGGCGGCCTGCGCGATCGGCTTCAGGTCACGCAGCTCCGTGTCGGCCCAGCCGGACTGCATGTTCTCGGCCAGCTCGTCGGAGACGCCCGGGTACAGGCCGTTCTTCCGCTGCTTGATGGGCTCCTCGGACGCTTCTTCCGGGGTCTCCGGGTTGAGCTCGTCGGACACGTGATCCTCCTCGGTACGGCGTGTGATCTCCCCCGGCGGCCCGCGTCGCTCGCGATCGTCTCCGAGCGGGGGCCTCCATCATCGTACGGTCGTACCGCGGGCGGACCAGGGTCGGATGACCTGTTATGCCCGGTCATGCATTCCGGACGCTCAGTCGAAGCGGGCCGCCAGCAGGACCACGTCCTCCTCGCTGTCGGCCGCGTCCAGGCCGTCCGGCAGGACGGTGCGCAGGACGTGGTCGGCGACCGCGTCGGGGTCGTGGCGCAGCGCGCGCGGGATGCTCGCGGCAGCCGTGTGCAGCCGGGCGAAGGCGCGGTCCATGGGGTCGCCGGTACGGTGCAGCAGTCCGTCGGTGTAGAGCAGGACCGTCTCTCCGGGCTCGGCCTGGATCTCCACGCTGGGCGCCTCCCAGCAGGCGAGCATGCCGAGCGGGGCGGAGACGGAGGTCTCGGCGAACTCGGTGCGCCGCCGGCCGATGAGCAGCGGCGGGCTGTGTCCGGCGCCGGCCAGGGTGACCTTGCGCAGGGCGGGCTCGCAGTAGGCGAACAGGGCGGTGGCCGAGCGGGCGGGTTCGGTCAGCCGCAGCAGCAGCTCCAGGTCGGACAGGACGGCGACCGGGTCCTCGCCCTCCATCACGGCGTACGCGCGCAGGGAGGCGCGCAGCCGGCCCATGGCGGCGACCGCGCTCGGGCCGGAGCCGGTGACCGAGCCGACGGACAGGCCGAGGGCGGCGTCGGGCAGCGGCAGCGCGTCGTACCAGTCGCCGCCGCCGCGCGGGCCGGTGCGGTGCCGGGCGGCGAGCTGGACGCCGGGCACGCGGGGCAGCCGGGCGGGCAGCAGTTCCGCGGTGATGGTCGCCACGCGCGCGCGTGCGCGCTCCACCTCCAGCAGCCGGGCCAGGTGCTCGGTGGCGTGCCGGACGTAGAGGCCGGTCAGGTGGCGCCGGCGCTCGTCGGGCTCGGCGGGTTCGTCGTAGAGCCAGACGGCGGCGCCGAGGCGGCCGGCGGACTCGCCGGCGAGGGGCAGGGCGTAGCTGGCGGCGTAGCCGAGGCGGGCGGCGACCTCGCGGTGGCGGGGGTCGAGGCCGTCCTCGGCGAGCAGGTCGGGGTGGGCGATCTCGGTGCCCGCGCCGGTGTCGTAGGGCAGGGCGCCGCGCGGGACGGTCTCGATGTGGCCGAGGTCGGCGCGGCCGAGGCCGAGGCCGAGGGTGGTGTGCGGGCCGAGTCCGTCGGCGGGCTCCAGGACGACGAGGCCGCGGCGGGCGCCGACGAGGGTCGATCCGGCGCGCAGCAGCTCGTGCAGGGCGGGTTCCAGCCGGTCCGTGCGGGACATGCGCTCGGTGAGTTCGTGCAGGGTGGTGAGGTCCGAGACCCAGCCGGCCAGCCGGTCCTGGAGGAGGGTGCCGGGGGCGGGGGCGCCCGGGGCGGGGGAGTCGGGCGCGGGGACGGAAGCGGCGTCCGTGGAGGAGGGGGCGTCCGGGGCGGGGGGAGTGGGCGCGACAGTGTGTGTGGGCGTCGGAACCGTTGAATCGATTCCAGCCACTTTCGGAGGGTGCGGGGCACTCATGGTGTCCGGCTTCCAGACCGGTGCGTATTGCTCAGAAGCATCGCAAACCCCCATGTCATTCTGCGCCGCTAGCAGTGTCTCCACATGTACACGCACTCGTGAGGGGATGTCCAGCATTGTCCTGCGGGGATTCCTGGTGTCCATGAGTCTGACGAGGTTTCCCCCGAACCCCTTGCCTTACTGCCAAGTTGGCTGAAAACTACCTCGGGTATCGGTTCATTGCGGTCGACTGGCCTTGCTCCACAGAGCGTCACAGCGGTCGTGATGGGTACGTACTCGGAGAAGGCCAGGGGTGGTTGGGGGCTACCCGGAACCTGGCGACGGACCCGGGCGTCATAGCCACCGACGGCCGAGCCCCATCCTCCCTGGCGGAGGCGGAGAGAAATACGCGCGACGGCAAAAACGCCATACTTCGCCACCCCTCACGCCGCAGCCGTGCTTTTGACCGACGCACTACGGACGCGGCCCATGCTCGACCCCTTGGGGATCCCCCTGCCGTGCGCGGGGGTGTGATGCGCCAATAGGTACGCACAGTGAAGTGATCGACACATGGTGTGATGTGGACCACGGTGTTGCCAGCGGTGCAACGGAAAGGAACGAGCGCTCATGCGCGAGATCCTCGGAAGGCGACGCAGGCTCCTGTCCAGGCGGAACGGCGGGGGACCTGAGCTGATCGACGCGGCCCTGACCTTCGCGACCGAGTGGCAGTGGCCGGTACTCCCGGGTGTGGCCCCGGCCCCGCGGGGGCGGGCCCGCTGCGGCTGCCCCGACCCTGAGTGCACAGTGCCCGGAGCGCACCCCTTCGACCCCGGCCTGCTCGCGGCCACCACCGACGCTCGCATGGTGCGCTGGTGGTGGACCAACCGGCCGAGCGCGCCGATCGTCCTCGCGACCGGGGGCAGGGCTCCCTGCGCGGTGAGCCTGCCGGCGCTCGCCGCCGCACACGCGCTCGCCCTGCTCGACCGCCGGGGCATGCGCCTCGGCCCGGTGATCGCCTCGCCCACCCGTTGGGCGCTGCTGGTCAAGCCGTACTCCATGGAGCAGCTGGGCGAGCTGCTCTACGCCAAGGACTTCGTCCCCGGCTCCCTGCGCTTCCACGGCGAGGGCGGCTATCTCGCCCTGCCCCCGTCCGAGACCGGCGAGGGCGCCGTCCGCTGGGAGCGCGCTCCGCTGCCCGGCTCGGCCGCACCCTGGGTGCCCGATGTGGAGGCGGTGGTCGACGCCGTGGTCGACGCCCTCACTCGTACGGGTGTGAGCGCGCCCGAGTTGTAGGGCTGTCGGCGCGGGTGCGGTGGTCGGGCCCCGCTCGCTCGTTATCTTCCGCACATGCTGCCAATTTCCGGGGGAAACCGACCATCCGGGGGAAACCGACCATCCGGGGAACACCGACGCCGCCCGCCACAGCGTGGCCGACCGGACCCGCACACGCTCCGTCTGCTCGCCCTCATGGGCGTCGTGACGGCCGCGGTCGCGCTGCCGCTGGCCGTGGCGTCCGCCGGGCAGGTGGACGAGAAGGCCCACCACGTGGCGGGTGACCAGTCACAGGACGCCGGGCACCCGCCGGTGCCGGGACGGGACGACGCCCTGCGACGCTCCGGGAACGGGCATGCGGGCGGCTCCGCGCACGCGGGAGGGGACGGGGACGCCAAGGTCCCCTCCTCCGACGTCTCTCCCCGGCTGCTCGGGCTCGGCCTCGCCACCGCCGCCCGCTGCGGTCCCGCGCTCACCTCGCCCGACGGCATCGAGGCGCAGACCTGTGTGCTGACCCAGGGAGCGGAGACCTGGGCGCGCACCTACTACCGCAACGCCACCGGCACGTCGCTCGACTCCGTGCTGAGCCTGATGGGCCCGGGCGGACACAGTCTTGAGATGCGCTGTGTCACCGGCGCCGACGACGAGCCCGCCACCTGCGAGACGCCCCGTGAGCCCAGCCGGGGCGGAGCGGACGCCTACACGGCCGTCACCGAGTTCGCGAAGCACGGGGACGACGGTGGCCTGCTGCTGCGTTCGGGCAGCGATCCGGCGAACTCCGGGGACGGGTCCGCGGGCGACGCCGCGGCCGACTCCGGGGATCCGACGGCGAGTTGATGCCCGGCTGCGGAACGTCCGCCGCATGCGGACGAAGCGGCCGGGATCACGCGGACATGGAAAGACCCGGTTGCTGGCGACGGGGGATGCACCAGCAACCGGGATACGGGAACGGTAACAAGAGATCGCCGGTTCGCAAATTCCGGCTGGGGCATTCGGCCACCGATTCCCCTGCTGCGACGGCGAGTTGTGACAGGAGTCACCCGTGCCGGAGGCCGTCGTCACGGCTGACCGACCAGTCAGCCGTGACGCCCGCGAGGGGGGCCTCAGCTGAGCGTGACCTGCCGGTTGGTCAGACCGCCGCGGGCCCGGCGCTCGTCCGCGGTGAGCGGTTCGGCGGTGGCGAGGGCGGCGGCGAGCCGCTCGGCGAACTCGGCGGCCGGCTTCTCCACGTCCTCGGCCGACATCCCGCTCGGCAGGTCCCAGACCGGAACCGTGAGCCCGTGAGCACGGAAGGAGCCCACGAGCCGGGTGCCCTCGCCCAGGCTGGAGCGGCCCGCGGCGTGCAGTCGCGCGAGAGCGTCCAGAAGCTGCTCCTCGGGATGCGGCATCACCCACCGCAGATGGTTCTTCTCCGGCGTCTCGCACCAGTACGCCGCGTCCACGCCGGACAGCTTCGCCGTCGGGATCGCGGCGGCGTTGGCCCGCTCCAGGGAGGCGGCCACGTCCGGGGCGGCGTTCTCCGCGTCCGGCACCCAGAACTCGAAGCCGCTGTGCACGACCGGCTCGAACGGCGCGTCGGCGTCGAGCAGGTCCTGGAGCCGGGGGCCCTCGGCGGGGGCGCGGCGGCCCTGCACGGGCGTGCCCGGCTGCGCTTCGAGCGCCCGCAGGAGCGTGTCCGCGAGGTCGCGGCTGATGTCGCCGGACGCCGTGTCGTTCTGCAGGCCGAGCAGGATCGAGCCGTCGTCGCGGCGCAGCGCGGGCCAGGCCATCGGCAGCACCGTGGCGAGCGTGACCGACGGAACGCCCTCGGGCAGGCCGTCCTTGAGGGTCAGCTCGACCGTCGCGGCCGGGACCAGCTCGCGCAGTGCGACCCAGTCGCCCTCGCCCCCGAGGCCCTCGAAGGGGCGGTGCACCAGCTCGGTCACCGCGTGCGCGGCGGCCCGGCCGTGGCACGCCTTGTAGCGCCGGCCGCTGCCGCAGGGGCAGGGCTCGCGGGCGCCGACAACCGGGATCTCTCCGTCCGTGATCTGTGGCTTGGCCTTCGTCTGGGGTCGCTTCTTGGCCATCGTGGGTGTCTCCCGGTTACGGCTGTTCTCGTACGGGCGCGAGCCTAGCCTCTTCGGCCATCGCCGACGGGAACCTGTGGACAACGCACGCGCGCTCGACGCCAGTGGTGTGAACCTGCGGAGGGCCAAAGGGACCTGACGGGCCGGATCCCGGTCCGCGGCTCAGTCCAGATCGTCGAAGGCGTCCGCGAAGTCCAGGCCGGCCATCTCCATGTCCATGCCGGTGAGTACGGGGGCCGTGACGCGCGTAGCGAAACCGCCGCGCCGGCACCCGGCATCGGGATCGTGGACGTCCTCGTGGACCACCACCCAGACCGTCACCTCGCCCCGGATGTCGTCCCGTACGCCCCAGTCGTCGGCGAGGGCCGTGATGATGTTGAGCCCGCGGCCGCCGTGCGCCGTCACCGACGGCGTGGCCGGTGCCGGGCGGGTCGGACCGCCGCCGTCCGTCACCTCGACGGTGAGCCGCCCGCGCGGATCGACGCGCCACGCGGCACGCACGTCGCCGTCACCGGCCGGTGCGTCACCGAGGGGCCGCCCGTGTCTGCAGGCGTTGCTGAGCAGTTCCGAAAGGATCAGTACGGCGTCGTCGATGACCGACTCCGACACGCCGCCGCTGCGCAGCTGCGCGCGCATCCGGTGCCTCGCCTTCCCCACGCCCGCAGGGCCATGGGGTACGGCCATGCTCGACGACGTGGGCACCTCCTGTGCCACCACCAACGCCACCCCCGAGACCTCCTTCGCCCCACGCCACGGTGTGGATGCCCCTTGGACCTGTGGGGGAAACCGGCCAATCCCCTTCCGGTGACGCATTCGTAACGCTCACGTACGGAGCGAATGCGCCGGTGCACTCCCTGTGACGAAGGCGTCCGGGGTCACCTGCGGTTCAGCTGTCGCAGCACCGCGCGCGGGCGGTTGGTGATGATCGCGTCGATGCCCAGCTCGACGCAGAGGTCGACGTCCTCGGGCTCGTTCACGGTCCAGACGTGCACCTGGTGGCCGGTTCGTTTCAGCCGCTCCACGTACGCGGGGTTGTTGCGCACGATGCGGATCGAGGGACCGGCGATCCCCACGCCCGCGGGCAGCCGCCCGTCGCGCAGCCGCGGTGTGAGGAACTGCACGAGGTAGACCGTCGGCAGTGTCGGGGCGCCGACACGCACGCGATGCAGCGAGCGTGCCGAGAAGCTCATGATCCGCACCGGGGACTCGGCGGCGGAGACCGGCGCGTCCAGTCCGAACCGCTTCAGCAGCGTCAGCAGCCGCTCCTCGACCTGCCCGGCCCAGCGCGTGGGGTGCTTGGTCTCGATGGCCAGTTCAACCCGCCGCCCGGCGTCCGAGACCAGTTCCAGCAGCCGCTCCAGGGTGAGCACCGAGGTCTCCGCGCGGTCCTCCGGGCTGTGCTCCCAGTCGGGCTCCTCGCTGTCGGCGGCCCGGCCGCGCCAGGTCTCGCGGGTCTTGCGGGAGCCGAAGTCGAGGGTGGCGAGATCGGCCAGCTCCAGGGCGGAGACGGCCCCGCGGCCGTTGGAGGTACGGTTCACCCGGCGGTCGTGGACGCAGACCAGGTGGCCGTCGGCGGTCAGTCGTACGTCGCATTCGAGGGCGTCGGCGCCGTCCTCGATGGCCTTCTTGTAGGCGGCCAGGGTGTGTTCGGGCGCGTCCTCGGAGGCGCCCCGGTGGGCGACGACCTGGACGGAGCGCTGTGGTGCGTGGGTCACCGCGTCATCGTGCCACCGTCCGGTGGCGCTCGGGGTGGTGAGGGAATCCCCAATGCAGGGCTATGTAACTTTTGTCGGAAAAACCTTATATAAAGACTGGCCCTGGACCCACAGCCACCGCTTATGGTGCTCTGACGGCCCGTGGGAAAAGCTGTCTCCATACAAACGGAACAGCGAAGACCGAACACAGCACCACGCAAAGCTGCCGAGCGTGACCGAGTGCGACCGACAACACCAGCCGTGGATCGAGGAGAAGAGCTGTGAGCACCGAGAACGAGGGCAACGAGGTACCCGCGGCCCCGTCCGCACCTCCTGTGCCGGTGGCCTCTTCCGCCGCTTCCCCGCAGAGCCCCGCGCCCGACGGGAACGCGCCGACCACCCCCCTCCCGCCGCTCCCCGGGGACGCCCCGGCCGGCCCGGCCCCCGAAGCCGCCGCGGCACACCCCTCCGGCCCGGCCCCCGACGGCTCCTGGCCGCCCCCGCGGCCCGCCGCCCCACCGCACCCCGAGACCCCGTCCTACGGCGACGCGGGCGCGGGCGGTGCCGGCGGCTTCGGCGGCCCGGGTGCCCCCGTCTGGGGCGCGGCGTACCAGCAGCCCGCCCCGAAGCCGCGCGGGCGCGGCGGCCTCGTCGCCGCGGTCCTGGTGGCCGCGCTGGTCGCGGGCGGCCTGGGCGGCGGCCTCGGCTACACCCTGGCCAAGAACCACGACGACAGCGGCTCCACCACCGTCTCCGCCTCCGACAGCGGCGGCGCCACGCAGGTCAAGCGCGCGCCCGGCACGATCGCCAGCGTGGCCGCCAAGTCGCTGCCCAGCACGGTCACCATCGAGGCCCAGGGCACCAACGGCGACGGCGGCACCGGCACGGGCTTCGTGTTCGACACCCAGGGCCACATCATCACCAACAACCACGTGGTGGCGGACGCGCTGAACGGGGGCAAGCTGACCGCGACGTTCCCGAACGGCAAGAAGTACGACGCCGAGGTCGTCGGCCACGCCCAGGGCTACGACGTGGCGGTCGTCAAGCTCAAGAACCCCCCGTCGGACCTCAAGCCCCTCCCGCTCGGGGACTCCGACAAGGTGGTCGTCGGCGACGAGACGATCGCCATCGGCGCCCCCTTCGGCCTGTCCAACACGGTGACGACCGGCATCATCAGCGCCAAGAACCGCCCGGTGGCCTCCAGCGACGGCAGCTCCAGCAGCAAGGCGTCGTACATGAGCGCCCTCCAGACCGACGCGCCGATCAACCCGGGCAACTCCGGCGGACCGCTGCTGGACGGCTCGGGCGCGGTCATCGGCATCAACTCCGCGATCCAGTCGACCAACAGCGGCGGCGGCTTCGGCGGCTCCGGGCAGTCCGGCTCGATCGGCCTGGGCTTCGCCATCCCGATCGACCAGGCCAAGTACGTCGCCCAGCAGCTGATCAAGACCGGCAAGCCGGTGTACGCGAAGATCGGCGCGTCCGTCTCGCTGGAGGACTCCAGCGACGGCGCGAAGATCACCGACCAGGGCACGGCCGGTTCCGCCGCGGTCGAGTCGGGCGGCCCCGCCGACAAGGCGGGCCTGAAGCCCGGCGACGTGATCACCAAGCTGGACGACATGGTGATCGACAGCGGCCCGACCCTGATCGGCGAGATCTGGACCCACAAGCCCGGCGACAAGGTGACGATCACCTACAAGCGGGGCGGCCAGGAGCACACGGTGGACCTGACCCTGGGCGCCCGGGCGGGCGACAGCTGACCCACCGCCGGCACCGGCACGCGCGTGTGACCGCCTCCCGGGCCCGGTACCGGACCACAGCGCCCGCCGAACGCCCGCTCCCGGTACGCTGTTACCCGCTCCGTCCCAGGTGGACGGCGCGGGGAGGCGTGCCCGAGCGGCCGAAGGGAACGGTCTTGAAAACCGTCGTGGCAGCGATGTCACCGTGGGTTCAAATCCCACCGCCTCCGCACAGTTCGTAGATGTGCAGGTCAGAAGGGGCGCCCCGGTGCGGGGCGCCCCTTTTCCGTGCCCGGTTCACGGCTGGTTCACGGTCGGTGTCCCGTCATCCGGGCCGCCGAGGCGATCGTCGCGCGGGCCTCGCGTTCCGTCAGGCCGGTGCCCCGGGCCGCCTCGGTCAGGGCGTCCGTGAGGGCGGGGCCGAGGCCGTTCTCGTAGGCGCGGCAGGCCGCCCAGAACAGGCGGGTGTTGCGCTGGCCCTCGTGGGCGGAGAGGACGAACTGGATCAGGCCGCGGCCGTGGTCGCCGGGGACGGCCGGGGCCGGGTGCGGGGCGCGCGGCGGGGGCAGGAGCAGGCGCAGGAGGGACGGCGGGCAGGGGGCCGGGGCCAGGTGCGCGGTGCCCGGCGCGGCGGTGTAGACGCCGTGGTCGGTGCGTGAACCGGGGCCCACGAGGTAGCCGCCGGCGCCCCGGATGTCGATGCCGGGGGCGAGGCGGCCGGCCGAGTTGGGTACGACGGCGTCCGGCGGGCCGGTGAGCCACAGATGGCGGCCGCCGCTCGGGGTCCGGACGACGACCGTCTCCGGAATCGTGAACAGATGCCGCAGGGCCAGTTCGCGCAGGGCGGCCGAGGAGTCCGTGCCGGACTTGGTGTCCAGGTCGACGCCGATCAGGTGGTACGGGGGCAGCCCGCAGGCGATGCCGTAGCCGGTGGCCCAGGGGGCGGCGGCGAACAGCGCGCGGATGCGGGCGGGGTCGGCCGAGGCGTCGTACACGCCGTGGCCGAAGCGGCCGCACGCGCCGTGGCAGCGCGCTCCGGCCGGGTCGGGGTCGTCGCGGTGGGGGGAGCGCAGGGCCGGGAGCTTCGTCCGGGACAGCGGGATGACGGCCAGGCCGCGTTCGGCGGCGGACAGCGCGTGTGCGAGGGCCAGGGTCGTGGCCTGCCGGTCGGTGGTGGCCATGGATCCATGTTCGTACGTGCGTTCGAAAAAGGGAAGGGGGTGCGTTCGGTGTGCGGGCGGAGCCGGTGGTGGGGCGCGGCGCGCGGCGGAACGGTTCACCCCTTGTGCCGCTTGGGGTGTGAAAGTGCCGACGCGCGCCTCCTGGGTGGAGAGGAGACGAACAGTGGCGATAGGGGTTTATCGACTTGTCCTCACGCTTGCGTGCTAATCGGCGCTTCCCGGGTGGTTCGCCGGGGATTCGGTGGGCAACTCTTGATTCGCGACGTCGTCCACGAAGTCGAGGCAGTCGGCCAACTGCCCTGACACCAGCCACAGTTCACAAACGTCCGGCCTCTCGGGCCGCTTTCTGGAGGAACAAGATGGCAAGCATCCGTACCGCCCGCGTTGTCGCCGTCGTCGCTGCTCTCCCGCTCGCCGCCGCCCTGTTCAGCGGTGTCGCCGCCGCAGACAACGGCGCCATCGCGGGTCACGGATCGAACGCCGGTGTGGCGAGCGTCATCGGCAGCGGTGTCGGCCACGACAACTTCGGCAACTCGTCGACCACCCAGCAGAGCGCGGTCGGCGACGGCGCGTCGAACCGGAGCAACACCGCTCAGGTCAACGGTTCCGCCTTCACCGCCCTCCAGCAGGGCAATGACGACGTGTCCGTCAACTTCGCCAACCTCTGGTGAGCCCGGGACGAGGTCCCTCCCGGTGAGGGCCCTCGTGGGGTGTGCTTCGGGGTCGTAACACGTCGCGCGGCGGCACTTCGGTGCCGCCGCGTCGGCGTTTCCCGGGGAGTCGGGAGCCCGGGAGTCCGGGCCCGGCCTGTGGCGTCGGCGACCTTGACACCTCCTCGTATCTGACGGACAGTCAGAAACCTTCCCGGGAAGGTCCGCGAGGCAGGGAGGCCCGCCGTGCACCTCGCCCCCACGGAGCGACAGCAGCGCCTGCGCGCCGAACTGCGCGCCTACTTCCGGACCGTGCTGCCCGAGCGCGGCGAACCCGCCGACTCACGCGCCCTGTTGCGCCGCATCGGCGCCGACGGCTGGCTGGGGCTCGGCTGGCCGGTCGAGCACGGGGGCCAGGGGCGGGGCGCGGACGAGCAGTTCGTGTTCTTCGACGAGGCCCACCGGGCCGGCGCCCCGGTCTCCATGGTGACGCTCAACACCGTCGGGCCCACCCTCATGCGGTACGGCAGCGCGGAGCAGAAGGCCCGCTTCCTGCCCCGGATCCTCAGCGGCGAGGCCGTCTTCGCGATCGGCTACACCGAGCCCTCGGCCGGCACCGACCTCGCCTCGCTGCGCACCCGGGCCGTGCGGGAGGGCGACGGCTGGCGCGTCGACGGGCAGAAGATCTTCACCTCGGGCGCCCAGCACGCCGACTGGATCTGGCTCGCCTGCCGCACCGACCCCGAGGCGCCCCGGCACCGGGGCATCTCGATCCTCCTCGTCCCGACCGACGCGCCCGGGTTCTCCTGGACGCCGATCGAGACGGTGGGCGGGCAGACGACGACGGCCACCTACTACGACGGCGTCCGCGTCCCCGCCCGGAACCTGGTCGGCACCGAGCACGAGGGCTGGTCGCTGATCACCGGCCAGCTCAACCACGAACGCGTCGCGCTCGCCGCGCTCGGCATGCAGGCCGAGGAGTGTCTCGAAGCCGCGCTCGCCGCCGCCCGTACACCCGATCCAGTGAATCTGCGCCGCCGGATCGACGAGCCCTGGGTGCGTCTGCGGGCGGCCGAGGCACATGCCCGCCTGGCGGCGAACCGCCTGCTCAGCTGGCGTTTGGTGGCGGACGTGGGGGCGGGCCGACTGGCTCCCGGCGAGGCGAGCGGCGTGAAATTCGCGGGAACGGAATCGACTGTCGCGACGTATCGCATGTGTCAGGAGATCGCGGGCGAGGCGGGACTGGTCCGCGCGGGTTCCCCGGGGGTCTTCGGGGACGGCGAGTTGGAGCGGCTGAACAGGGCGGCACAGATCAACACGTTCGGGGGCGGGGTGAGCGAGGTGCAGCGGGAGATCGTCGCGACGACGCGGCTCGGGATGGCACGGACGGCGCGAGCGGCCGGGACGCGGAGGGGACAGCGGTGAGCGCGCGGGTCCCGGAGGGGACGGAGGCAAGGGCGCGGGTTCCGGAGGCGGACGAGCTGGGCGCCCGGCTCGCGGGGTACGCAGGGCGGGCGGCCGCCGTCGCCGCCGTGGGCAAGGACCCGGTGAACCTGCCGATGATCCGGCACTGGTGCGAGGCGATGGGCGACACCAACCCGGTGTACGCGGGCCCTGGCGCCGTCGCCCCGCCCACCATGCTCCAGGCCTGGACGATGGGCGGCCTGTCCGGACACGCGGGGCGCACGGGCGCCTACGACGAACTGATCGGCCTGCTCGACGCGGCGGGCTGCACGTCCGTGGTGGCCACCGACTGCGAGCAGGAGTATCTGCGGCCCCTGCGCCCGGACGACGAGGTGGCCTTCGACACGGTGATCGAGGCGGTGTCGGAGCGGAAGACGACGAAGCTGGGCACGGGCTACTTCGTGACCACCCGCACCGACGTCCGGGTCGCCGGCGAGCTGGTGGGCACGCACCGCTTCCGCATCCTCAAGTACGCCCCCGCGCACCGGAATCCGCCCGCTCCGCGCCCCCGGCGCCCGCGCCCGGTGGTCAACCGGGACAACGCGGGCTTCTGGGAGGGCGTGGCCGGGCACCGGCTGCTGATCCAGCGCTGCGCGGACTGCGGCACCCTGCGCCACCCCTGGCTGCCGGGCTGCAACGCCTGCGGCTGCCCGGAGTGGGACACGGTCGAGGCGAGCGGCGAGGGCACGGTCCACTCGTACGTGGTGATGCACCATCCGCCCTTCCCGGCCTTCGATCCGCCGTACGCGGTCGGCCTGATCCAGCTCGCCGAGGGCGTGCGGATGGTGAGCAACGTGGTCGGGGTGCCGTACGACAAGGTGCGCATCGGGCTGCCGGTCCGGGTGGAGTTCCGCCGCTACGAGGACGCCGGGGACGCCGGGGGCGACGAGGGCGCGCTGGTCCTGCCGGTCTTCCGGATCGTCGAGGGAGAGGGCTGACATGGACTTCACGCCCACCGAGGCCCAGGCCGGGGCCCGTGACCTGGCCGCGCGGATCTTCGGCGACCTGGCCGGCCCCGACCGGCTGAAGGCGGCCGGGACCGGCAGCGACCCGGAGCTCTGGCAGGCCCTGTGCGCGGCGGGCCTGGTCGGCGCGGTGACGGACCTGGGCCTGCTCGGGCTGGTGCTGCTCCTGGAGGAACAGGGGCGGACGACGGCCCAGGTGCCGTACGCGGCGAGCTGCGTGTACGGCCTGCTGGCCCTCACCGCGCACGGCAGCGACGCGCAGCGCGGCGCACTGCTCCCGGCGGTCGAGGACGGCTCGGCCGTGGTGGCCGGGGCGCTTCCCGCGCAGGGTGCGGTGCGGGCCTCGGCGCGCGGGGAGCTGACCGGCACGGTCCCGGTCGTGCCGTGGCTGCGGGACGCCACCCATGTGCTGGTCGCCGACGCCGGCCGCGGGCTGTGGCTCGTCCCCCTCGGTCCGGGCACGGCCGTCACCCCGGTCGAGCTGACGGCACCCTGGTCGGCGGGGAGACTGACCCTCGACCGGGCACCCGCCGAGCCGGTGGGCGGCCCGGAGGCCCATGCCGACGTCCTCGCCACCGCCCGTACGGCCTTCGCCGGGCTCCAGGCCGGGGTGTGCGCGGGCTCGCTGGCGCGGGCCGTGGCGCATGTGGGCGCCCGTGAGCAGTTCGGGCGCCCGCTCGCCACCCGGCAGGCCGTCCAACTGCGCGCCGCCGACGCCCACATGGACGTCGAGGCGATCCGGGTGACGGCCTACGAGGCGGCCTGGCGGCGGGACGCCGGGCTGCCGTACGCCACGCACGCGCTGACCGCGGCCTGGTGGGCGTCCGAGGCGGGACACCGTGTGGTCCACACGGGCCAGCACCTGCACGGCGGGGCGGGAGCCGACCTCGACCATCCGGTGCACCGGCACTTCCTGTGGGGCCGGCAGCTGGACGCGTATCTGGGCTGCGGGACCGAAGTGCTCCAGGAACTGGGGGAGTTGATCGCGCATGGCGAGTGAGGGCGCGGCGGCGCCGCGGGTGGGTGCCGAGCTGCCGCCGCTGGAGATCCCGGTCACGCGCACGCTGATCGTGGCGGGGGCGATCGCGTCCCGCGACTACCAGGACGTGCACCACGACGCTGAGCTGGCCCGGCAGAAGGGCTCGCCGGACATCTTCATGAACATCCTGACCACGAACGGCCTCGTCGGCAGATACATCACCGACCACTTCGGGCCGTCGGCGGTGCTCCGCAAGGTCGCCATCCGGCTGGGCGCGCCCAACTACCCGGGGGACACGATGGTGTTGACCGGCCGGGTCGAGGAGCTCGTCGAAGGGGACGACGGCGACACGGCGACCGTGCGGGTCGTCGGCGCCAACGGCATCGGCAGGCATGTGACCGGGACGGTGACGGTCACCCTCCCCGGCGGGGGCACGTCTCCCGGCGCGGGCACGTATCCCGGCGGAGGTGCGTCATGAGCACGCGGACGCGGGACACCCTGGGCGGCCGTGCGGCGATCGCCGGGATCGGGGCCACCGCGTTCTCCAAGGACTCGGGGCGCAGTGAGCTGCGGCTGGCGGTGGAGGCGGTGCGGGCCGCGCTGGACGACGCGGGCCTGGCGCCGGCCGACGTGGACGGGATGGTGACGTTCACGATGGACACGAGCCCGGAGATCACCGTGGCCCAGGCCTGCGGGATGGGCGAGCTGTCCTTCTTCTCCCGGGTCCACTACGGCGGCGGCGCGGCCTGCGCGACCGTCCTGCAGGCGGCGCTCGCGGTGGCGACGGGCGTGGCGGAGGTGGTGGTGTGCTACCGCGCCTTCAACGAGCGCTCGGGCCGCAGATTCGGCGCGGGCGTGCAGCACCGGGAGCCGTCGGCGGAGGGGGTGGCGCTCGGCTGGGTGCTGCCGTTCGGGCTGCTCACCCCGGCCTCCTGGGTGGCGATGGCGGCCCAGCGGTATCTGCACACGTACGGACTGACGCCGGAGGTGTTCGGGCACGTGGCCGTGGTGGACCGCATGTACGCGGCGACCAACCCGGCGGCGTACTTCCACGGCCGTCCCCTCACCCTCGCCGAGCACGCCGCGTCCCGCTGGATCGTGGAGCCGCTGCGACTGCTCGACTGCTGCCAGGAGACCGACGGCGGGCAGGCGCTTGTCGTCACCTCGGTGGAGCGGGCCCGGGACCTGCGGCATCCCCCGGCCGTGATCACGGCGGCCGCGCAGGGAGCCGGGCGGGCACAGGAGCAGATGACCAGCTTCTACCGGGACGACCTGACCGGCCTGCCGGAGATGGGCGTGGTGGCCCGCCGGCTGTGGCGGGCCTGCGGCCTCGGCCCGGCCGACATCGACGTGGGGATCCTGTACGACCACTTCACCCCGTTCGTGCTGATGCAGCTGGAGGAGTTCGGCTTCTGCGGGAGGGGGGAGGCAGCCGGTTTCGTCGCCGAGGAGCGGCTGCCGCTGAACACGCACGGGGGCCAGCTGGGGGAGGCGTATCTGCACGGTATGAACGGCATCGCGGAGGCGGTGCGCCAGTTGCGCGGCACGGCGGTCAACCAGATACCGGGCGCGTCCCGCACCCTGGTGACGGCGGGCACCGGGGTTCCGACGTCGGGGCTGGTCCTGACGTCGGACGGGTGAGCCGAGGGACGTCGGTGACCGCGGGCCAGGGCGTCGGCGACGGCAGCCAGGGCGCCGGTGACCGCGGGCCACGGGGGGCGCGGGGGCGCGGGGATCGGAGAGCCCCGGCGGCCGCCCACGCCCCGCCTCAGGGTCCGACTCAGGGTCGAACCCGCAGACCGGGTGTAGTCGTACTCCACCTTCAGGAGGTGGAGCCCGCCCCACCCCTACAACCTGAGGGGGACGCCGCTTCGGGACCTGCGGGCGATCCGCCGGGGCGGCTCCCGCTCCTAGCGTGGAGCCATGACCACACCCGTCTGCACCAGCGCCTCGGCTGCCGCCGCACCAGCGGGACAGACCCTCCCCCACGCCCGAGTGCGCCAGGGCGGCGCTGCCCCCACGTACCCGTCGTTCGCGTCGTACGTCCGGGCCCGCCAGCCGGTCCTGCTGCGCACCGCACGCTCGCTGACCGCGAACCCGAGCGATGCCGAGGACCTGTTGCAGACCGCGCTCGCCAAGACGTACGTGGCCTGGGACCGGATCGAGGACCAGCGGGCGCTGGACGGCTATGTGCGCCGTGCGCTGCTGAACACCCGTACCTCGCAGTGGCGCAAGCGCAAGGTGGACGAGTTCTGCTGCGACGAGCTGCCCGAGCCGGAGCCGGTGCCCGGCGACGACGACCCGGCCGAGCGGCAGGCGCTGCGCGACGCCATGTGGCGGGCGATCATGAAACTGCCGGCGCGGCAGCGGGCGATGGTCGTCCTGCGGTACTACGAGGACCTCAGCGAGGTCCAGACCGCCGAGGTGCTCGGCGTGTCGGTGGGCACCGTGAAGTCGGCGGTGTCGCGCGCGCTCGGCAAGCTGCGCGAGGACCCGGAGCTGGGCCTCGCCCGCTAGCCCGGCACCCCACGCGCACCCTCACCGGCGTCGAGTTCCCGTTCGCGTGGTGACGTACTCCCTAGTGACATACCGCGCGGTATGTGAGCAGAATCTGCCCTACCCCTACTGCCGCGCAGGGCAACGCCGCCCCGGGAGGACCGCCGTGCTGAGCACCATGCAGGACGTACCGCTGACCGTGACTCGGATCCTCGAACACGGGATGAAGATCCACGGACAGTCCCGGATCACCACCTGGACCGGCGAGGGCGAGCCGCAGCGCCGCACCTTCGCCGAGGCGGGCGCCCGCGCCGTACAGCTGGCGAACGCCCTGCGGGACGAACTGGGCGTCCGGGACGACGACCGGGTCGCGACCCTGATGTGGAACAACGCCGAGCACGTCGAGGCGTACTTCGCGGTCCCGTCCATGGGCGCGGTGCTGCACACCCTCAATCTGCGGCTGCCCGCCGAGCAGTTGGTGTGGATCGTCAACCACGCGGCCGACAAGGTCGTCATCGTCAACGGCTCACTGATCCCGCTGCTCGCGCCGCTGCTGTCCGAGCTGCCGACCGTCGAGCACATCGTGGTCTGCGGCCCGGGCGACCGTTCCCCGCTCACCGGTGCCGGCGCGCGGGTGCACGAGTACGAGGAACTGATCGCGGACCGGCCGACCACGTTCGACTGGCCCGAGCTGGACGAGCGCCGGGCCGCCGCCATGTGCTACACCTCCGGCACGACCGGCGACCCCAAGGGCGTGGTCTACAGCCACCGTTCGATCTACCTGCACTCCATGCAGGTCAACATGACGCAGTCGATGGGCCTGACCGACCAGGACACCTCCCTGGTGGTGGTCCCCCAGTTCCACGTCAACGCCTGGGGCCTGCCGCACGCCACCTTCATGACCGGCGTCAACATGCTGATGCCGGACCGCTTCCTGCAGCCGGCGCCGCTCGCCGAGATGATCGCGCGCGAGAAGCCGACCCACGCGGCCGCCGTGCCCACCATCTGGCAGGGCCTGCTCGCCGAGCTGACCGCCAAGCCCCGCGACGTCTCCTCCCTCACCCAGGTCACCATCGGCGGCGCGGCCTGTCCGCCCTCCCTGATGACGGCCTTCGACCGGCTCGGCATGCGGGTCTGCCACGCCTGGGGCATGACGGAGACCTCCCCGCTCGGCACGGTGGCCCGCCCGCCGGCCCATGCGGTCGGCACCGACGAGGAGTTCGCCTACCGCCTCACCCAGGGCCGCTTCCCGGCCGGCGTCGAGGCCCGGCTCAGCGGCCCCGGCGGCGAGCGCCTGCCCTGGGACGGGGAGTCGGCGGGCGAGCTGGAGGTGCGCGGCAACTGGATCGCCGGCGCCTACTACAACGGCCCGGACGCCGAACCGCTGCGCCCCGCCGACAAGTTCAGCGAGGACGGCTGGCTGAAGACCGGCGACGTCGGCACCATCTCCCCCGACGGCTTCCTCACCCTCACCGACCGCGCCAAGGACGTCATCAAGTCCGGCGGCGAGTGGATCTCCTCCGTGGAGCTGGAGAACGCGCTGATGTCCCACCCGGACGTCGCCGAGGCCGCCGTGGTCGCCGTACCCGACGAGAAGTGGGGCGAGCGCCCGCTGGCCACGGTCGTCCTCAGGGAGGGCGCGCACGCCGACTTCACGACCCTGCGCACGTTCCTCGCCGAGGAGGGCCACATCGCCAGGTGGCAGCTCCCCGAGCGCTGGACGATCGTCGAGTCGGTGCCGAAGACGAGCGTGGGCAAGTTCGACAAGAAGGTGCTGCGCCGGCAGTACGCGGACGGCGCCCTGGACGTCACCCGCCTCTGACCCCGCAGGGCGGGTGCGCCGGCCGGTCGGGAACGAACGGTTCCTGACCGGCCGGTGACGTGTGGGGGCGCTACGTTAGTTGGTGCCGATCCGCGCCAGCAGGTCCACGATCCGGCTCTGCACCTCGGCGCTCGTGGACCGCTCCGCGAGGAACAGGACCGTCTCGCCCGAGGCCAGCCGGGGCAGGTCGGCCTGGTCGACGGCGGCGGTGTAGACGACCAGCGGGGTGCGGTTGAGCCGGCTGTTCGCCCGCAGCCAGTCGATGATCCCGGCGAACCCGGCTCCGGGCTGCCGCCGCTGCACCTGCATCAGGTCCATCACCACGAGGTTCGGCCGGAACTGCCCCGCGAGCGTCACCGCGTCGTTGTCGTTCGCGGCGCGCGCCACCTGCATGCCGCGCCGCTCCAGCGTCGCGGTCAGCGCCAGCGCGATCTCCGCGTGCTCCTCGATGAGCAGGACGCGCGGCGGGTGCTGCTCGCTGTCGCGCGGCGCGAGCGCCTTCAGCAGCACGGCGGGATCGGCGCCGTACGCCGCCTCGCGCGTCGCCTGCCCGAGCCCGGCCGTGACCAGCACCGGCACCTCGGCGGCCACGGCGGCCTGGCGCAGCGACTGGAGGGCCGTGCGCGTGATGGGCCCGGTCAGCGGATCCACGAACAGCGCGGCGGGGAAGGCCGCGATCTGCGCGTCGACCTCCTCACGGGAGTGCACGATCACCGGGCGGTAGCCGCGGTCGCTCAGCGCCTGCTGGGTCGTCACGTCCGGTGCGGGCCACACCAGCAGCCGGCGCGGGTTGTCCAGCGGCTCCGGGGGCAGCTCGTCGTCCATCGGCTGCGGCCGCGGCGGGTCCGCGACCTCGACGGCCCCGCCGGGACCGTCGAGCGGCTCGGGCCCCTCGGCGGCGTCGGCGTCCGGGGCGCCTATGGCGTACGACCGTCCGGCGCCCTCGGTGCCCGGCGCGGGCCGGGACTGCCCGCCGAGCGACGGCTGCGCCACGGCGGGCTGCGCGGGCGCCCCCTCGGCCGCCTCCGGGCGGGTCGCCGGGTCGGGAGGCGTGCCCAGCTTGCGCCGGCGGCCGGAACCGCCGGGCGCGTGCGGCGGCGGGGTCTGCGTCTGTGTCGGCTGCTGCACCTGCGCCGCCTGCCGCGCGAACGGCACGCCCTGTCCGAGAGTACGGACGCTGATCGCGCGCCCCTGCGTGGAGTTCGGGTCGGCCGCGGCGTCGTCGGCGGGCAACGGCTGGGCCGGCCGTGCCGCGGCGGCCACGGGAGTGCCCGCGCCCGACGTGTCGTCGGCACCGGGCCACTGCTGCGGGACCGCGGTCGCGGGCGCCGGGGCCCGTCCGGCACCGGCGGCGACGGCCGCCGCGGCGGCCTCGGCGGGCAGTGGCTGCGCGGCCGGGGTACCGCCGGGCGGGGTCGACGTCTGCGCCGGGGCCGGGGCCTGTGCCTGGGCCGTCTGGGCGGGCAGCGGCTGACCGGGTACGGCGGGCGCGGCGGTGGCGGCGCCGCCCTGAGCCGGTGCCGCGGGCTGGGCACCGGGCGCCGTCTGCCCCGGAGCGACCGGCTGGGCCGGCACCGGCACGGGACCGGCCTGCGCGGGGAGGGGGACACCCTGACCGGCCGTACCCTGCGCCGGAACGGCGGCGGGAACAGGCTGGGCCTGCGCGGTCTCCGGCGCGGGCGCACCCTGGGCCTGCGGGGCCACGGCACGGCGGCGCCGGCCGGTCGGCGCACTGGTGGGGTGCGGCTGCGGCGGGGTGTGGTCCTCGGACTGGTCGAGCGGTACGGCGTCGTGCCGGCCGGCGTCACCGGGCGCCGCCTCGACGGGCGCCGGGAGCTGCGGCGGTACCTGCGGCTGCGGTTGCGGCCGGGCCTCGGGGCTCACCGGCTCGGCGGAGCGCGGTGCGCGGTCGGCCTCGGCCGGCGGCAGGGCGAAGACCGGACGCGGCCCGGCCGCCTCCTGCGCGGCGGCGCGCTCGGCCGCGGCGGCCAGCGCCCGTCGGCGCCGCCCGGTCGGCTGCGCGCCCTCGCCCGGGGCGTCCTGCGCACCCGGAGCGTCGCCCGCGGTGTTCTGCCCGGCCGGGAGGGCGGCCGGCAGCGCGGCCTGGGCCGGTGCCCCGGCGTCGGGGCGGACCGGCACGCCCTGCGGCGGCACGGCGGCGCCGAGTCCCGTACCGGCGGCGGCCGCTCCCGCGGCATGCTCGGCCGCGGTCACCACGGCGCCCTCGCTGACGCCCGCACCGTCACCGGCGTCACCGGCGCCGTTCTCGGCGGGCCGGCCGCGGCGCCGTCCGGAGCCGCTGGACGATGCCGATGCCGATGCCGTCCGCTCGCCCTCGGCCGGGACCACGGCGACGGCGGCCTCCTCGGCGGGCGCGGCGGCACGCCGGCGCCGCCGCCCGGTCGGCGCGGGCGCCTCCGCCTCACCGGTCTCGCCCCCGCCGGGCCCGTCACCGCTCTCCAGGAAGGCGTCCGTGGAGGCCCGCCGGGCCCGCCGCCGTCCGCCACCGCCGAACGTGTTCCCGCCGGCCGTGTGCCCGTCCGCCGTGTGCCCGTCGGCCGCGCCGCTCTCGTCCGCGCCGGCCTCGGCCACGGCCGGCAGGGCGGCCACGGACCCGGCGCCCCCGCCGATCGGGACTTCCAGCACGTACGCGCTGCCGCTCATCCCCGGCACCTCGTGCGTCTGGAGCACCCCGCCGTGGGCCCGCACGATCCCGCGCACGATCGGCTCGTGCACCGGGTCTCCCCCGGAGTACGGCCCGCGCACCTCGATGCGGACGACCTCGCCGCGCTGGGCGGCGGCGACCACGACCGTGTTGTCCAGGTAACCGCCCGTGGAGGCGGGCGCGTTGCCGGTGGCGTCGACGCCGGCCACGTCCGCCACGAGGTGAGCGAGCGCGGTCGCGAGCCGCTGCGGGTCGACCTCGGCCTCGATGGGCGGCGCGTGCACGGCGAACTGCACCCGGCCGGGACCGATCAGCTCCACCGCGCCGTCGACACCGGCGGCGACGACGGCGTCCAGCATCACCTTGGTACGGGTGATGCTCTCGCTGCCCGTGTCCAGCCGCTGGTAGCCGAGGACGTTGTCGATGAGGGTGGTGATGCGCGCGTACCCGGCGGACAGGTGATGCAGCACCTGGTTGGCCTCGGGCCACAGCTGTCCGGCGTCGTCCGCGGCCAGCGCGGACAGCTCGCGCCGCAGCTCGTCCAGCGGCCCGCGCAGCGACTGCCCGAGCAGGGTCAGCAGTTGGTCGTGCCGGCCGGCGAGCGCCTCGTACCGGTCCTTCTCCCGCTCGCCGAGCGCCGCGTACCGCTCCTCGGCCGCCGCCGTCTCCTCCGCGTGCGCCTCGCGCAGCTCCTCGACCTCGGTGACGTGCTTCTGGCGCAGCGCGGTCAGATCGGAGGCGTGCTCCTCGGAGAGCCGCTCGATCTCCTCCGCGTGCGTCTTCTCCTGGGCGGCCTTCTCCTCGGCCAGCGCCTCGTACGGCCGCCGGTCGGTGAAGGTCATCACGGCGCCGACCAGCTGGTCCCCGTCGCGCACGGGAGCCGTGGTGAGATCGACGGAGACTTTTTGCTCACCCTTGGACCACATCACCTGCCCGCGCACCCGGTGCTTGCGCCCGGAGCGCAGGGTGTCGGCGAGCGGCGACTCCTCGTACGGGAAGGGCGTGCCGTCGCCGCGCGAGTGCAGCACGAGGCCGTGCAGCTCCTTGCCGCCCAGCTCACCGGCCCGGTAGCCCAGTATCTGCGCGGCGGCCGGGTTCACGAGCACGATCCGCCCGTCGGTGTCGGTGCCGACGACACCCTCCGAGGCCGCGCGCAGAATCATCTCGGTCTGCCGCTGCGAGCGCGCCAGCTCCGCCTCGGTGTCCACGGTCCCCGACAGGTCCCGTACGACGATCATCAGCAGCTCGTCGCCGGTGTAGCCGTAACCGTCGTACGCCTGCTGCCCGTTCTCCAGGTTCGCGCTCGTGACCTCGACGGGGAACGACGAGCCGTCGGTCCGCCGGGCGATCATCCGGGTCGGCTTGGTCCGGCCGTGCGGGTCCATGTGATCGGGCCGCCGCATCGAGCCCGGGATCAGCCGCGAGTCGAACTCGGGCAGCAGATCGAGCAGCCCACGCCCCACGAGAGCCGTACCCGGCGCCTCGAATGCCTCAAGCGCGATGGTGTTGGCGTTGACGACGGTTCCGTTGGCGTTGACCAGGACCAACGCGTCCGGCAGAGCGTCGAGTATGGCTGCGAGGCGAGCAGCGCCTCGGGATGGCCTGCTGCTCACGAGACGCCTTCCTCCCTGTTACCGCACCTTGCCGACCGCTCGGGCCATCTTGCCAACCGGCCCGCGACGTGTCACGCGAGGGAGTCTATGCGCACGTGTTGCGCTCGCGGCGCCGGATGAGAGGGAGGTCCCACGAGGAAGTGACACCGAACCTGTGCACGACCACCGGCCACGGCGCCGGTTCCGGCCCCCGTTCCGCCCCGTGCTCCGCAAGACCTTCGCGGGACCTTTACGGCCTGGGTGATGCGGGAGTGATCCGGCCGGCAGGCACCGGAGAGACTTCCGGGAACCGCCCGCGCGCCGGGCACGCCGGGCGCACGGGCGGACCGGGTGGATCGGGCGCGCCGCGCGGACCGGGTGGACCGGCCGGGGGTCCTAGGCCGATCCCGGAGCGGGCAGCAGCGGCACCATCCGGTCCCACCGCCCGATCTCGCACCCGTTGCTGCGGTCGTACACGGCGTCGACGGGGCGGCCGGCCCAGGTGCCGGTGACATGGGCGGTGGCCGGACCGCCGTAGATCATGGTGCAGACGGAGTCGGGGGGCACCGGGGCGAAGAGGTCCCGCCCCCATTGCGTGGTCCCGTCCAGTGCCCGGCAGGCCCCGGCCGGGTCCGGGTGGGTTCCGCCGTCCGGATGACAGAACAGCTCGTACGCCCCGTCCTTCCCGGACCCGGCGTGCTGCACGGCGACGGTCAGGTGATCGCCGGCCCGGTCCTCGGGCCGCACGGGCGGCGGCCCGGCGGGCGCGGCGACGGCGGGTGCGGCGGCGAGGGAGACCAGGGCCGAGACGGCGGCGAGGGAGGACACGGCGAGGACGGTGTGCTCGCCGTCGCGGCGCCCGTGCCGGAGGGGGACGCGTACGGACCCCCGCTGAGAGAGAAAGACCATGCCCTGCCCAACGGCTCCGCCGTCAGGACGTTGCGCCCCGCCGGGTGGAAGCCCTTTGCCCTGCGGCCCCCGTGCCTAGTACCGTGGAGCTCGATTGGTGACGGGCCGCGAGGCTGTGTCATCATCTGCACGCACCACTCACGCGCTCGCGTGAGCGGTTGTGCTGGAGGCGTCGCCTAGTCCGGTCTATGGCGCCGCACTGCTAATGCGGTTTGGGCCTTAAAGCCCATCGAGGGTTCAAATCCCTCCGCCTCCGCACCGATCCCGAAGCCCCGGTCCCCAGGACCGGGGCTTCGGCGTTCCCGGATCATCGCCACCCACTGCCCCTGTTTGGCGTTTCCGCAGGTCAGATGGGGTTTGGGGAACGGATTTCACATGGCGGCGGCAGTCATGTAATGTTCTTCCTGTCGCCGGGACGGGCCGAAAGGGCCGAAACGAAGACAAGAACAAAAGAACAAGCACTCGTAGCTTAACGGATAGAGCATCTGACTACGGATCAGAAGGTTGCAGGTTCGAATCCTGCCGAGTGCACAACAAATCAGAGGCCCTGTGGAGTGATCCACAGGGCCTCTGGCTTTTGCTTTGACGGCAGTGTTTGACGGCAACCGCTGCCGGGGCCGATGCGAGGCAACGGCGGCCAGCTCATGCTGGGTGGAAAACGCCGAGCCTCCCTCACCCAACAACGGTGAGGGAGGCTCGCAAGCTCAGCAGCTACGTCCGAGGGCGCGCTGACTGCAGCAGTGTTGTCCTGGAAGTCAGTCGCCGAGGTCGTCCTGGATGTCATCGAGAGACTGCTGGCTCTGCTGCTGCCTCTGCTGCTGCTGTTCACGGACCTTGTCCTGCGTCTGCTGGCCGCGCTGCTGAGCCTGCTGCTTGGCCTGCTGTGCCTTCTGCCTGGCCTGCTGCGCCTTCTGCTGCATCTCGTCCTTCATGCCCATGGGGTCACTCCTTGAGTGGGCGGGGGGATTGCGCCCAGGCTCGCAGTCGGACTCGGACGCTGCATTTCGGACCGGCACGCTGTGTAATACGGTGCTGGTCGCTCCCCTGCTGTTGTGAGCTGACCGGGTGATCCGTCTACAAGATCACTCGAGTCCCGCTGCCGACTCGCCCTCATGCACTATCGCCCCCTTGCCGGGGTGCCTGGCATCGAGGTGCGGACCCATGCCACCACGCTCTACAACTCGATCTACCGTGCGGATGACCAGGCGCTGGTCAATGCCCATGTCTGGGGCCTGAACGCCCACGGTGCTCCCGTGTGGCATCTTCGGCGCAACGGAGAGGGCGGCATGTTCGACACCTACGCCAGCAGCTTCGACGCGGTGTGGGAGACCGCGACGCCAGTAGGAGAGGGCTGACCATGGCACGGACCGAGTACTACGACGACCCAGCGGCGCCTGAGCCGAACAGCCTGGTGGTCGCCGCGTCCGCCGTGGTCACCGACGATGAAGGGCGCGTACTCCTTCAGCGCCGACGGGACAACGACCTTTGGGCGCTCCCTGGTGGCGGCATGGAGATGACCGACTCACTCCCGGGAACGGCCGTTCGCGAGGTGAAGGAGGAAACGGGCCTGGACGTGGAGATCACCGGGCTCGTGGGCATGTACACCGATCCTCGCCACATCATCGCCTACTCGGACGGTGAGGTGCGCAGACAGTTCAACGTCTGCTTCACCGCCCGTGTGGTCGGGGGCCAGCTCGCGATCTCGGATGAGTCCACGGAGCTGCGGTTCGTCCAGCCGGAGGAGATCGATCAACTGCCGATGCACCACACGCAGCGGCTCCGGATCCGTCACTTCCTGGAGCACCGGGAGCGGCCCTACCTCGGCTGATCGAACCTGCGACAACCGCTTTAGGAGTTCGATCCGGAGTCCGTGGGCTCGGTGATGCCGGCCGTCTTCCCAGCTGCATAGAGACGCCTGCGTGCGCCCCTGCCTGGTGTCGTTGATGTCAGGCATGGATGTCAGCGGGCCGTTCTGGGGCCAGCGAAAGCGGCCAGCCGCTAGGGTCGCCCGCATGGGTGCCACGACTGCCGCCATGGTCACTGCCGTCGTTGGAGTACTCGGCACGCTCCTGGCGCCTGTGATCACGACTTGGACGACGAAGCGCCAGCGGGCGGAAGAGAGGCAGGCTGAGGAGGGAAGACGGATCTTTGAGGAACGGCGCGCTGCGTACAGCGCTATGAACCGTGCGTCCCGTCACTTCCACACCATGCTGAAAGACGCCCTCCATCGCATGCGAGACGGTGTCTACACCGACGACGACCGTGCCCAGGTCGAGGAGGCGCGACGGGACTACCGGGATCGCTACGCCGAGGCTCAGATGATCGTCCCTGAAGCGGTACTCCGGGCTTCTCGCGAGTTGAACGTCGTCCTGGCCGCGATCGACGCTACTGCCAAGCGCATTGATCGGGGTCTGGCTCGGGAAAGGGAGAGCGCGGATCAGGCACTCATCGACCTGAAGGCGGCAGAACCCGCACTGACTGCCATGCGCCGGATCATGCGTGAGGACCTGGGCGTGCCTGACTGACTGACCCTGTCTTGCCTACGGGACCGCTTCGTCCCGAAGCAACTGGGACGGGGTGCTGACTTGGGCTGCTGCGCGTTTCACCTGCGCTGATGGTCCACAGACGTTCGCGCTCGTCCGCCGATGTTCGTCAGCGTTGTCACGCAGTCAGACCGCCGCGGCTCCGGCTCACTTCTTGCGGCGCTTGCTCGCCCTCTTCTTCAACTCGGCTTGGCCGCGCTTCGTCCAGTCACCTTGGTGGAGGTAGCAACGCGATGTGCCCTTGACTGTCTTGTTCTGGCAGCGACCGCCGACCGCCGTTGGCCAACCGCACTTCCCTTGCTTCCACTCGCCCACCGCCCACCCCCGGCAGTCCAGCTCGCCTGTCGACAACCAGCGTGCGTGACCGTGCAGACGTATGGGAGGGCGCATGGCAGGCGGCACCCGGGGTCCCACGCGCACGCGGTCAGTACATCCAGGGCTGTTCACCTGCGTTCATGGGTGGCCTGGCTACGGGAAGGACCCGGCATACGGTCTCGTCCGAACGACGGTGAACGGGGCTGAACGAGACGGAAACCGTGACGGCCGCACTTCTCACCGCGGCACACGAGATGGCCCCTGCCGGTTGCCGGAGCCACCATCATTGGTGGAGCTAAGCCGCCTTGGGTCGTGCCGCCCGCATGCCCGGGGCGGGCTCCTGTGCGTCCTCAAGGGGCAAGGTCTCGTCTTCCCCGAAATCGGGGGCCTGGAAGGGGTTGGTCGCCGGAGGCGGCGATGCTGCAGTGGAGCAGCGGGGTTGCCCTTCCAGGGCGGAGAACAGCGATGTCAGATCGATGAGAGGACTCTCTTTCGTTACAGGTCCCTGAAGGGTCCTGGTGTGCCGTGACCGGGCACAGCGGTCCTACAGCTTGGTCATCTTGGCGTACGGGCTCAGAATCCGCTGTTGCGCCGAGCCGAAATCCACGAGCGCCGCGACCCCGTCCTCGATGCCGATCACTCGGCCGAGGCCGTACATGTCGTGCGTGACCTGGTCGCCCAAGGCGAAGTGCTTGGGAGCCGGTGTCGCCGGGGCCTTGAAGGGGCTGGTAGGCAGATGACGCTTCGGCGTAGCAGGCTTTGTCATGGCTCAGTATGCGCCCACATCCGTCCCGTTCGCTGTGGCCGTCGGCACAGATCCGGACGGGAACAACCGCTTCATGCCGCTGACCTGCGGTTTCGAGACCCGGTGAGGCGAGACTGGACGAGGCACCCGCCCAGGCCGCCGTCGTCATGTCGGGGAGATGAAGCCCTGGTCGGTGAGCCATCGGTCCAGGGAGTTGCGTTCGACCTCCCGCAGGGCCCGCGCGGTGTCGGACCTTCCGGGTCTGAAGGCGGCAAGGGTGCGGTTGGCGGCCCACATGCGGATCTGGGCGACGGTGAGCGGGTCGAGTTGTCCGCTCTCGCGCCAACGCGGGCCGGCCGCCTCGTACACGGGCAGACCCCGGTCGAAGAACTCGTCGATCAGGCCATGTGCCTGGAAGTCGCGGTCGTCCATGACGACCTCCCTTGCCGATCTCTTCAGGCTGGTCGGTCCCGGGCCGGGGCGATAGGGCCGAACGGCACTGCCACAGGGCCGAACGGTCACCGGCGCCGACGGCCCCGGAGGGAATCCGGGGCCGTCGGCGCCGGACGGAACGGTTCGGCGGACTAGTTCGGCGGACTAGTTCAGCTGGAAGGCCGCCTCGACCGGGTAGTGGTCGCTGGGGGCGTTGGTGTCGGTCTGGCCGCTGGTCCAGCCGGACTGGGGGTCGAAGTCGACCTTGACCGCGGACATCGCGGCCGGAACCGGGCGGCCGTCGGCGTTCAGGTAGCCGATGTAGTCGAGGTCGTCGCGGTAGTCCTTCGGGAAGGACTCGACGCCGGACATGTACTGGCACCAGGCGGAGACCGGGCAGTCCATGGTCCGCAGGGTCTGGGAGGAGTCGGTGGCGGGGGTGCCGAGGACGCCGTTCACCGCGCTCTGGGCGTGGGCGTAGTCGCCGCGCGACTGGCCGCCGTAGTACTCCACGTTCATGTCGCCGCCGATCAGCACCGGGCCGCTGGTGCCGGCGATGCCGTCCGCCCAGGAGCGGATTTCCCCCAGCTGGGCGAGGCGCGTGGCCTGGGTGGTGTCGGTGGAGGTGTCGGACTCGTCGGCCTGGAGGTGGGTGCCGACGACCCAGCTCTTCACCCCGCCCTTGTCGATCTGCGCCAGCGCCGCGCCCTTGTTGGCGTGGTAGTCCCAGGTGCCGTAGGTCGAGTTGCTGAAGACGTGGGCGTACTGGGCGGTGATCGGGTACTTGGAGAGGATCATCGTGCCGCCGTTGATGACGAACAGCGAGTTGGAGCAGTCGCCGCTGATGCCGTTCCAGCCGCCGCCGGAACACGTCTGGCCGACGACCGGGGTGTGGTAGGGGTACAGGTCGGCGAGCTTGCTGGTGATGTCGGCGGTCGAGGTGTTGTTGAAGTCCTCGTCCAGCACGACCACGTCCGCGCTGTGCTTGCGGATGACCGACTCGATGACCGGGGTGCGCTGGGCCGCCTTCTCGTTCTGGGTCGTGTCGACGACCGGGGTGCCGAGGTCGACGTTCCAGGCGAACACCGACAGCTCGGTGCCGGTGGCCGCGCTCGCGGCGGGGGCCGTGTAGCCGCCGGCGCCGAGCAGCAGGGCCGCCGCCGCGGAGGTGAGGGCGGTAGCGGTACGACGCGAGACCATGCGCTCTCCAGAAGGAAGGGGGAGGAGGCCCCGGCCGGCCGGTGCGTGGCCGACGATCGGGGCGCGTCCATGACAGCGCGACAGACTCTAGATACTCGCCGGTACGGCGGAAAGAACATCGACGCGAACATCGATGGATCGATCCGTGGAGAAAAGGTGTCTGGACAAGTTGGGGTGCTGGCGGGCTGATCCACCGGTCGTCACGGGGTCGGTTGCTCGAACGGTGTGCGCACCGCGTGCGCAGCGCGTGTGGTGCCGCCGGCCACCCGCCCGCTCAGCACTCCTCGTCGGGGTCGTTCCGGTTCAGCTTCTCCAGGTACGCGTGCGCGAGGTCCGTGGCTCGGGAGAACCAGTCGGTGATGACCGCCAGTTCCTCGGGGGAGTAGGCGGAGAACAGGTCCGTCAGCCGCTTGTAGTGACCCCGGTACACCGCCTCGACGCGCGTGACGGCGTCCGGTACGGCGGCCACGCGGACCCGGCGCCGGTCGCTGGGGTCGGGGCGGCGCGTGACGTAGCCGGCCCGTTCGAGGCGGTTGAGGATGCCGGTCACCGCGCCGGTGGTGACGTGGGCCCGGGCGGCCAGGTCGCCGGCGGTCAGCAGTGCGTCGCCGGCCTCCAGGACGAAGGCGAAGCAGGTCAGGTCGGTGACGTTCAGGCCCAGTCGCCGGGCCAGCTCCTGCTGTCCGATCACATGGGCGGCGATGAGGTGGTCCATCGCCGACAGTGCCATGGCCGGGGTGGCGGACGGTCGCGGCGTGCCGTGCATCTTTCGTGATCCCTTAGTTCGTGAGATATTCGGCGGCGTAACTTCTTAGTTCGTGAGAGAGTTCGGCTCGTCTCTGGAGGCGGCTATGAGTCTGTACGACGAGGGTCACACGATCGCCGGCTGGACCGGCTTCGGCGTCGCGACCGTGGGCGGCACCGTGGTGGGGCTCGGGGTGTGCGCGGCCTCGCTGCCGGTGGTCGGGGGCGGGCTGGTCGTGGTGGCGGTGAGCGTCGCCGTGACGTGGGTGCTGCATCTGTCCGGCTGGGGGAAGCCGCCGGGGGTGCGGCCGCGGGACCAGTGGGGGATGCGGGTCCGCGACACGCGGGCACGGGAGGGGCATCCGGGGTGTGTGAGCTGCCGGTTGGCGGGGCGCGGCCGGAGCGTCGCCGCGGTGGCCGCGCGCTCGGCGGCCGAACCGGTCGCCCCGGCGCTCGCCGAGTGAACACCCTCGTCCGCCGCTCCCGGCCCGCTGTCAGACCCTCCCTCTACTCTCGGAAGGGATGGCACGCGAATGGAAATGCTCGGGACTGCGCTGGTCGGCGGACGGGCCGGTGCTGGTCTGGGACGGCGGGCGGCGCAGCGCGCCGGCGTGGGGGAAGCGGATCGCCTTCGCCGTGCCCGGGGGCGGGGTGCGGACCTGCGTCGGGGCGCGGGGGAACAGCTGCCCGGTGCGGGCCGGCGTGCCGGGCAGGAGTACGGGGGCCCGGTGCGAGGAGTGCGCCCGGCTGGACCGGGCGCACTCCGTGGCCGCCGACACGATCGCCGACGACCCCCGGCCGTACCGGGTGTATCTGGCGTGGTTCGGGCCCGGGCTGGTCAAGGTCGGGATCACCGCGGTCGAGCGGGGGGACGCCCGGCTGCTGGAGCAGGGTGCCGTCTGCTTCAGCTGGCTCGGCACCGGCCCGCTGATGGCCGCCCGGCGCACCGAGGAGCTGTTGCGAGCCGCGCTGCGGGTGCCGGACCGGATTCCGTACGCCGAGAAGCGGGCGGTGCGGGCGGCGCTGCCCCGGGCCGCGGCGGAGCGCGCCGCCGAGGTGCGGGAGCTGCATGCGCGGGCCGTGGCGCTCCCGGCGTGGCCGGAGTCCCTGCGAGCCGCCGAGTGCCATGTCACCGATCATCTCGGCGTGTTCGGGCTCGACCGGGCCCCGGGCGCGTTCGGCGAGGTCCTGGAGCTGGTGCCGGGCGGCGCCGTGAGCGGTGAGCTGGTCGCGGCCGCCGGGCCCGATCTGCATCTGGCGGTCGGCGGGCGCGGGGTCGTCGTGCTCGACACACGGCTGATGGCGGGGTGGGGGCTGGTGCCGGGCGAGTCCGGGGAGGGCCGACTCGGCTTTCCGGTGCGGGAGTTCAGACAGGAGCCGGACCTGTTGTTCTGACCGGACGTAAAGAATCGGATCCCGGACGGATCCCCTTCGGCAAGGTCCATGGACGCGCGGCAGGGCGTTGGCCGACGGTGGTCGTCATGAGCGAGCAACCGGACACCACTGTCGTTCCCACTCCCGCCCACGAACCCCCTTACTACGCCGTCGTGTTCACCTCGGTACGCCGCGTCGACGACGAACCCGGTGCGTACGAGCGGACCGCCGCCCGGCTCTCGGGTCTCGTCCGGGAGATCCCCGGCTTCCTCGGGGAGGACTTCGCCCATGGCCCCGGTCCGGACGGACTCGCCATATCGGTGGCCTACTTCCGGGACCTGGACGGGATCGAGCGGTGGCGGGAGCATCCCGAGCACCTCGACGCCAAGCGGCGCGGACGGGAGCGGTGGTACGAGCGGTACGTGATCCACATCGCCCGCGTCGAGCACAGCCACGCCTTCAGCCGGCCGGCGTGAGGCCGGGGCGCTTCCCAGGCGCCGCCTGAGAGCCGCCTGTGCGTTTCTCAGGGAAATCACAGAGTGTGGAAAGCGTCTTCTCAGAGGGCCCGGACAAGGTGTGCACCATGACCACGACCTCGCCCCAGGGGCGCACCGAACTGCTGAGGCCGGACGGGAGCCCCGTCCGCGTGCTTGTGGTGGACGACGAGCTGTCGATCACCGAACTGCTGAGCATGGCCCTTCGCTACGAGGGCTGGCAGATCAGGAGCGCGGGCGACGGACAGGGCGCGATACAGACCGCCCGGGAGTTCCGGCCCGACGCCGTCGTCCTGGACATGATGCTGCCCGACATGGACGGGCTCGCCGTCCTCGGCCGGCTGCGCCGCGAACTGCCCGACGTGCCCGTCCTGTTCCTGACCGCCAAGGACGCCGTCGAGGACCGGATCGCCGGGCTCACCGCGGGCGGGGACGACTACGTCACCAAGCCGTTCAGTCTGGAAGAGGTCGTGGCGCGGCTGCGGGGGCTCATCCGCCGGTCCGGTGCCGCCGACCGGCGCTCGGACTCCGTGCTCGTCGTCGGGGACCTGACCCTGGACGAGGACAGCCACGAGGTGTCGCGGGCCGGTGCGAACATCCACCTCACCGCCACCGAGTTCGAGCTGCTGCGCTTCCTCATGCGCAACCCGCGGCGCGTGCTCAGCAAGGCGCAGATCCTGGACCGCGTGTGGTCGTACGACTTCGGCGGTCAGGCCAACGTGGTCGAGCTGTACATCTCGTATCTGCGGCGGAAGATCGACGCCGGACGCGAGCCGATGATCCACACGCGGCGTGGGGCCGGTTACCTGATCAAGCCCGCCGTGTCATGAGCGGACGACGACGGCCGGGTTCCCGCAAGCAACAGAAACGACTGAAGCGACGGCCCGGACAGCCGCGCACCCTGCGGACCCGGCTCGTCGTCGCGTCGGTGGTATTGATCGCCGTGGTGTGCGCGGTGATCGGCACGGTGACGACGCTGGCGCTGCGCTCGCATCTGTACGGGCAGCTTGAGGGCAAGGTGGACGAGACCGCCGCGCGGGCGGTCGGCCATCTGCAGGCTCCGGCTGGTCTGAGGCCCGGTGCGCTCCCGGACCCGTCGGCGTTGCACGCTGTGACACCGAGCGACAAGGTCGACAACCTGCTCACCAAGGGCCCGACGCAGCCCCGTACCGTCGCGGCGTACGTGCAGAACGGCTCGATCAGCTCCGGCGCTGTCGCCCAGCAGCAGAACGACGACTACGGCCTCTTCAAGCGGATGCGCGCCGACGACCTCACCGCCGCGCAGAAGAACGCGCTGAACGCCGTGCCCAAGGACAACAAGGCGCACAGCGTGGAGATCCCCGGGCTCGGGGACTACCTCGTGAAGTACGTGACGAGCCGGGACAGCAGCGACGCGTACTACATCGCCCTGCCGACCAAGGACGTCGACGACAACATCGACACCCTGATCCTCGTCGAGATCAGCGTCACCGCCGCCGGTCTCGTCGCCGCGGGCATCGCCGGTTACGTGCTCGTCGGTGTCGCCACCCGCCCCCTGCGCAAGGTCGCGGGCACCGCCACCCACGTCTCCGAACTCCCGCTGCACACCGGCGAGGTGAGGCTCAGCGAGCGGGTCCCGGAGTCCGAGTGCGATCCGCACACCGAGGTCGGCCAGGTCGGCGCCGCGCTCAACCGCATGCTCGACCATGTGCACGGCGCCCTGCACGCCCGGCAGCAGAGCGAGATGCGGGTACGGCAGTTCGTCGCCGACGCCAGCCACGAGCTGCGCACGCCGCTCGCGTCGATCCGCGGCTACGCCGAGCTGACCAGGCGCGGGCGCGAACAGGTCGGGCCCGACACGCGGCACGCCCTCGGCAGGATCGAGTCCGAGGCGGGCAGGATGACCCTCCTCGTCGAGGATCTCCTGCTGCTCGCCCGGCTCGACGCCGGACGGCCGCTCCAGTTCGAGCAGACCGATCTCATCCCGCTCGTCGTGGACACCGTCAGCGACTCCCGCGCGGCCGGCACGGACCACAACTGGCGGCTCGATCTGCCCGACGAGCCCGCGCTCGTGTCGGCGGACGCGGCCCGCGTCCAGCAGGTGCTGGTCAACCTGCTCGGCAACGCCCGTAAACACACGCCACCGGGGACGACCGTCACCGCGCGCGTGCAGCGGCGCGGGCCCTGGATGTGCGTCGATGTCGAGGACAACGGGCAGGGGATACCACCCGAGTTGCTGCCGCACGTCTTCGAGCGGTTCGCGCGCGGCGACTCCGCGCGCTCGCGCTCCACCGGGTCCACCGGGCTCGGGCTCGCCATCGTGCAGGCCGTCGCGACCGCGCACGGCGGTGCGGTGACCGTGGACAGCGTTCCCGGGCGGACCGTGTTCACCGTGCATCTGCCCGCCCTCACTCCCGTCGTTCCCCGCCCGGCCCCCGAAACCGACCGGCAATCGCACTCACAGGCACAGCACAGTGCCACCACATGGGCGCAACAGGGGGTTTGAGTTGAGTCGGTCCCATGCGAACCGACTCTTCTCCCGGCACTCTGCCGGCGCGGGAGCACCTCCCGGCCACAGACGCCGGTACGCCTGTCCTGGACGTAGTGATCCCCGTCTACAACGAGGAGAAGGACCTCCAGCCGTGCGTCCGCAGACTGCACGACCACCTCAAGCGCACGTTCCCGTACGCGTTCCGGATCACCGTCGCGGACAACGCGTCGACGGACACCACCCCCCAGGTGGCGGCGCGGCTGGAGCAGGAGATCCCCGAGGTCACCAACTTCCGCCTGGAGCAGAAGGGCCGCGGCCGGGCCCTCGCGACCGTGTGGTCCACGTCCGACGCGCCGATCCTCGCCTACATGGACGTCGATCTGTCCACCGACCTCAACGCCCTGCTGCCGCTGGTGGCGCCGCTGATCTCGGGCCACTCCGACCTCGCGATCGGCTCCCGGCTCGCCCGCAGCTCGCGTGTCGTGCGCGGCCCCAAGCGGGAGTTCATCAGCCGCACCTACAACCTGATCCTGCGCGGCTCGCTCCAGGCCCGCTTCTCGGACGCGCAGTGCGGCTTCAAGGCCATCCGGCGCGATGTGGCCCAGGTGCTGCTGCCGCTGGTGGAGGACACCGGCTGGTTCTTCGACACCGAGATGCTGGTGCTCGCCGAGCGCGCGGGGCTCAGGATCCACGAGGTGCCGGTCGACTGGGTCGACGACCCGAACTCCACCGTGCACCTCGTGAAGACCGCGACCGACGACCTCAAGGGCGTCTGGCGGGTCGGCAAGGCCCTGGCCACCGGTTCGCTGTCGCTGGACCGGCTCACCCGGCCCTTCGGCGACGACCCGCGCGACCGTGACATCCAGGACGTGCCGAAGGGGCTGGCCCGCCAGCTCGTCGGCTTCTGCGTGGTCGGCGGCCTGTCGACCCTCTTCTACCTGGTGCTCTACAGCCTCTTCCGGCAGTTCTCCGGCTCCCAGGTCGCCAACGCGCTGGCCCTGCTGGTCTCGGCGGTCGCCAACACGGCCGCCAACCGCCGGCTCACCTTCGGGGTGCGCGGCCGGGGCGGCGCCGTCCGGCACCAGGCGCAGGGCCTGGTCGTCTTCGGCATCGGTCTCGTCCTGACCAGCGGCTCGCTGGCCGCCCTGAACGCGGCCGGCTCCAGCCCGGCGCACTCCACGGAGCTGGCGGTGCTCATCGCCGCCAACCTCGCCGCGACCGTGCTGCGCTTCCTGCTCTTCCGCGCCTGGGTCTTCCCGGACCGCGGCCACTCCGGCCCGGGTTCGGGCCCTGGCGCCGGCCCCGGCCCTGTTTCGACCGTGGTCGCCGGGCACACCCCGTACGCACCGTCGCCGCACCAGCGGTCGTACGAAGCCGGGGACGGCACCTGGCGGGACGCCACCCTGCGGTTGCAGCCGGCGCGCCCCCACGACACCGATCCGAGGGACCCCCGATGACCGTCGACCAGCACAGCGGCACGGCCGCGTGGGTGCCGTCCGCCGCGGCTCCCCCGCCGGCCCCGCGGGCCGGTGAGCCCCAGCGGCCCTTCTTCCCCAGGCTGTGGCGCGGCCGGCCCGAGGACCCGCGCTGGGCGCGCCCGGCCCTCCTCGCCCTGCTGACCGCCACCCTGCTCCTCTACCTGTACGACCTCAGCGCCTCCGGCTACGCCAACTCCTTCTACTCGGCGGCCGTGCAGGCGGGCAGCAGGTCCTGGAAGGCGTTCTTCTTCGGCTCGCTGGACGCGGGCAACGCCATCACCGTGGACAAGCCGTCGGCGTTCCTGTGGCCGATGGAGCTGTCGGTCCGGATCTTCGGCCTGAACTCCTGGGCGATCCTCACCCCCGAGGTGCTGATGGGCGTGGGCTCGGTCGCGGTGGTCTACGCGGGCGTACGGCGCCGGTTCAGTCCCGGGGCCGGTCTGATCGCGGGCGCGGTCCTCGCGCTCACACCGGTGGCCGCGCTGATGTTCCGGTTCGACAACCCGGACGCGATGCTGGCCCTGCTGATGGCTCTGTCCTGCTACTTCGTCGTACGGGCCGTGGAGGACGGCCGGACGAGGTGGCTGGTGTGGGCCGGGACCGCGATCGGCTTCGCCTTCCTCGCCAAGACGCTCCAGGCGTTCCTGATCCTGCCGCCGCTGGCGATCGTGTACGCGGTGTGCGCCCCGGTCCCGGTGAAGAGGCGGTTCGGCCAGCTGGCCGCCGCCACCCTCGCGCTCGTCGTCGCGGGCGGCTGGTGGGTCGCGGTCGTCGAACTGTGGCCGGCCTCCTCGCGCCCCTACACCGGCGGTTCGCAGAACAACAGCTTCCTGGAGCTGACCTTCGGCTACAACGGCCTCGGCCGGATCAACGGCGACGAGACCGGCAGCGTCGGCGGCATGGGCGGCGCGGGCGGCACCGGCCGGTGGGGGGCGACCGGCTGGGACCGGATGTTCAACTCCGAGATCGGCAGCCAGATCTCCTGGCTGCTCCCGGCCGCGCTGATCCTGCTGACCGCCGGCCTGGTGGCCACCCGCAAGCTGAAGCGGACCTCCGTCACCCGGGCCTCGTTCCTGGTCTGGGGCGGCTCGCTGCTGATCACCCTGGTGGTCTTCAGCTACATGGCGGGCATCTTCCACCAGTACTACACCGTGGCCCTCGCCCCCTGCCTCGCGGCCGTCATCGGCATGGGCGCCGGGCTGCTGTGGGAGAAGCGGCAGGAGCTGTGGGCGTCGATCACGCTGGCCGCCTCCGTGGTCGCGGCCGCGGTCTGGGGCTACGTCCTGCTCAACCGCACCGCCGACTACCTTCCCTGGCTGAAGTGGCTGGTGCTGATCGGCGGTCTGACCGCCGCGCTGGGCCTGGTCCTCGCGGGCCGGATCTCCCGGCAACTGGCCCTCGGCGCCGCGGCGGTGGGCCTCGTGGCCGCGCTCGCAGGTCCGACGGCGTACACCCTCAGCACGGTGGACTCCGCGCACACCGGCTCCATCCCGACGGCCGGTCCGGCGGGCGCGAGCATGATGGGCTTCGGCGGCGGTCCGGGCGGCGGCAAGGGCGGCATGCGCGGCGGCTTCGGCGGCGGCACGCCCGGCGGGCAGGGGCAGCAGGGCCGGGGTCAGCAGAACGGCAACGGCTTCCCGGGCGGTGGCACCGGCGGCTTCCCGGGCGGGGGCATGCCGGGCCGGAACGGCAACACCCAAGGCCGGCACAACGGCAACGGCTTCCCCGGCGCGGGCCGGACGGGCGAGGGCGGCATGGGCGGCGGCATGGGTGCCGGCGGCCTGCTGAACGGCGCGGACGTCTCCTCCGCCGCCAGGAAGCTGCTGGCACAGGACGCCTCGAAGTACACCTGGGTCGCCGCGTCCATCGGCTCCCAGAACGCGGCCGGCTACCAGCTGGCCACCGGTGACCCGGTGATGGCGATCGGCGGCTTCAACGGCACCGACCCGTCCCCGACACTGGCGCAGTTCGAGAAGTACGTGGCGGACGGCAGGATCCACTACTTCATCGCCGGCGGCGGCATGGGCGGCGGCATGGGCACCAGCAGCAACGGCTCCGCCTCGCAGATCAGCTCGTGGGTCCAGAGGAACTTCGAGAAGGTGACGGTCGGTTCGGCCACCTTCTACGACCTCACGCGGAAGAAGAGCGGCTGACACACCGGAACCGATAACGCGTTGTACACCGTATAGTGACCGCTATACGGTGTACAACATGTCCACCCCCCAAGGTCATCAAGGCCCCCAGGGCCACCAGGGTCACCCCCAGCGGTGGCTGATCCTCGGCGTCATCTGCCTCGCGCAGCTCACCGTGCTGCTCGACAACACCGTCCTGAACGTGGCCATCCCCTCGCTGACCCGCGAGCTGCACGCGGCCACCTCGGACATCCAGTGGATGATCAACGCCTACTCTCTGGTGCAGTCCGGTCTGCTGCTCACCGCGGGCAGCGCCGCCGACCGCTACGGCCGCAAGAAGATGCTCATGGCCGGTCTCGCCCTGTTCGGCATCGGCTCGCTCACGGCCGGACTCTCCCACTCCACCGGGCAGTTGATCGCCGCGCGGGCCGGCATGGGCATAGGCGGCGCGCTGCTGGTGACCACCACGCTCGCGGTCGCGATGCAGATCTTCACGCCCGAGGAGCAGCCCCGGGCGATCGGCATCTGGAGCGCGGTCAACGCCCTCGGCTTCGCGACCGGCCCGCTGATCGGGGGCTTCCTGCTCGGCCACTTCTGGTGGGGCTCGATGTTCCTGGTCAACATCCCGGTCGCGGCGCTGGCCCTGGTCGCCGTCGTGGCCCTCGTACCGGAGTCGAAGGACCCCCGCGGGGACCGTCCGGACCTGTTCGGCGCGCTGCTGTCCACCGTCGGCATGGCCGCGGTCGTCTTCGCGATCATCTCCGGCCCGCTCCACGGCTGGACCTCGCCGCGGGTGCTCGCCACCGCGGCCGTGGCGGTGCTGGTGCTCGGGGCCTTCGCCTTCTGGGAGAGCAGGGCCGAGGAGCCGATGCTCGACCTGCACTTCTTCCGCGACCGCCGGTTCACGGGTGCGGTCGCGGGGGCCGTGCTCCTCAGCTTCGGCATGACCGGTTCGCTGTTCCTGCTCACCCAGCACCTGCAGTTCGTGCTCGGCTACGAGCCGTTGGAGGCCGGGCTGCGCACCGCTCCGCTGGCGCTGACGGTCGTGCTGCTCAACTTCACCGGTGTCGCGGCGAAGTGGTCCACGAGGCTCGGCACGCCGGTGTCGATCGCGCTCGGCATGGTGCTGATGTCGGCGGGACTGGTGACCATCGCCGAGATCGACACGAACGGCTATGCCGGTACGCTGCTGGGCCTGCTGCTGATCGGCGCGGGCTGCGCGGTCGCCAACCCGGCGATGGCCCACGCCATCATGAGCGCGATCCCGCCGGAGAAGGCGGGCGTGGGGGCCGGGATCAACGGCACACTCGCCGAGTTCGGCAACGGTCTCGGCGTGGCCGTTCTGGGCGCGGTCCTCAGCTCCTCCGTCGCGTCGGGGGCGTCCTTGTCCGCCGGTCTGGGCGCCGGTCAGCTGGTGGGCGCGGTGGCCGTGCTCGTCGGGGGGTTCGTGGCGGCGGGGCTGCTGCGCAGGGCGGAGCGGGCGGCGGCGTAGGCCGCGCCCCTAAAGTTGGACCACTTGGCCGGAGTCCGCGGAGGGAGAGGCGCCGATGGTGGAGCAGGGTGCGCGGTCGGCGCGGGGCAGCGTCTGGTTCCAGGGGGAGAAGGCACAGCGCAGCGGACGCGGCGGCCAGCCCTCGGGGCTGGACCGCAAGAGGATCACCGACGCGTCCGTACGGCTGCTGGACGCCGAAGGGCTGGCGAAGTTCTCCATGCGCCGGCTGGCCGCCGAGCTGAACGTCACCGCGATGTCCCTGTACTGGTACGTCGACACCAAGGACGACCTGCTCGAACTCGCCCTGGACGCCGCCTTCGGGGAGCTGCCGCTGCCCGATCCGGACGCCGGGGGCGAGGACTGGCGCGAGCAGCTGCGCGCGCTGGCCGCCGAGTACCGGGCGCTGCTGGTACGGCACCCCTGGCTGTCGCCGCTCGCGGGGAGCTATCTCAACATCGGCCCGAACTCGCTGGCCTTCTCCCGCGTGGTCCAGCGGGTCGTGCGCCGGGCCGGGCTGCCCGCGCACGGGGTGATGGGGGCGATCTCGGCGGTCTTCCAGTTCGTCTACGGCTACGGCACGATCGAGAGCCATTTCAGCGCCCGGATCGCGGACTCCGGGCTGACCGCCGACGAGTACTACCAGCAGGCCATGGCCATGGTGGCCGAGACCCCGGAGACCGCCGGGGCCATCGAGGAGTCCAGGGACCTCGTGGCGGCCCGCGGCGGTGACACGGTCGCCGAGATGCTGGACCGCGACTTCACCTTCGCCCTGGACCTGCTGATCGCGGGCATCGAGGCGATGGTCAGCCGCGGCTGACCCCCTTCACCCCTCGTCGGCCAGCCGCGCCGGAAACCCTCCGGTCGCCACCGGGCTCCAGCGGTCGGGGGTGACGCGGATGAGGGACTTGCCCTGTCTCAGCATCGCCTCGCGGGCCCCTTTTGTCGGCGCCTCTCGCACTGCTTCGCAGGCTTCGAGGCGCTGCGCCGGACTCCGTCCGTCGGGTGGGGCCGAGCGGTGTCTATCGGTCGTCGGCCAGCCGCGCCGGAAACCCTCCGGTCGCCACCGGGCCCCAGCGGTCGGGGGTGACGCGGATGAGGGACTTGCCCTGTCTCAGCATCGCCTCGCGGGCCCCTTTTGTCGGCGCCTCTCGCACTGCTTCGCAGGCTTCGAGGCGCTGCGCCGGACTCCGTCCGTCGGGTGGGGCCGAGCGGTGTCTATCGGTCGTCGGCCAGCCGCGCCGGAAACCCTCCGGTCGCCACCGGGCCCCAGCGGTCGGGGGTGACGC